>WREP01000031.1 GCA_009779265.1 Betaproteobacteria bacterium | reverse complement strand
TTGAAAAAACTTAATCATTGTAACCGAACCGGATAACCCCAGATCATATCTCTGTCTGGAAGGCAAATCAGGATATCTGGCGCTTACGCAGCCCTCTCAACGCCTTGGCCGAAGCGTGGGGTACGCCTCCATCTTCCAGCCGCACTTATTGGATAGCCCGCGCCGGGTGGCTCTCATTTTGCTTTTATGACGGCAATCACGATCAGCGCCAAAATAATCAGGAAACCAGTCAGTTCGATATTCACGGCTCTCCTGCGGGACGTTCAGATCCCTGTTTCTCCGGCAGCATTACCTGCTGCCCGGTGCTGAATTGATAATCCTTGAAAATATGCTCGGCAGACAGCAACTGGTAACTGCCGTCGGGCAAGCGGTAGGTGGTGTCTTTCAGGCGCCAGGTGAGTTGGCCGCAGGTCCAGATTTCGAAATTGCGCATGTGCGTGCACAGGCAGGTCTTGTCCCACACCTTGACCTTGCGGACGCCCGGATGCGCTGCCACTTCGCGGTTGTAGGCGGTGATGTAGGCGCATTTGCCGGCGGCGTCGAGCAGGTAGCCGTAGGCTTCGCAATTGGGACGAATGCCGTCGCCAATGCCGGGGCTGGACTTGAGCATGCGCATCGGGTAGCCGGTCGGCGAAATCTGGTTGACTTCGATGTCTTCTTCTTTGGCCTTGAAGTATGCCTGCTTGGCTGCGGCCGGCAGGCCGCATTCCTCGGCGATCGTAAAACGGGTGGCGACCTGCACGGCGGCGGCGCCCTGTTCGAGGAAGGCGGCGGCATCGGAGCCGGTAAAGATGCCACCGGCCGGAATCACCGGAATGTCGAGTTGCTCGTCCTTCAGGTAGCGCAGGATTTCGCCGACGATGGTCGCCAGATCGTATTGGCTCCAATCCATGCCGAAGCCGAGGTGGCCGCCGGCCAACGGGCCTTCGACGACGATGTAGTCAGGCAGGCGGTTGGTGCGGGCGCTTTTCTTGAGGAACAATTGCAGCGCGCGCACCGAGGAGACGATGATGCCCAGCTTGGCGTCGCGAAAGCGCGGATGTGCCTCGATCAGGCCGAAGGAGCCGAGATGCAGGCCAGCGGCCAGGGTGATGCCGTCGATACCGGCATCGAGCGCCGCCGACATGCGGACTTGGAGCGTCTCGCGCGGGGCGTTCATGGTCAGCTTTTCCATGCAGTTGATCAGCACCAGGCCGTCGCCGCGCTTGCGCCGCATGGTCGCCTCGACGTGCAGGCGGGTCGCTTCGGCGAGACGGCCGAGATCGAACTTGACCGGGGATTTGTCCTCGTTCAGCACGTTGTGCTTGTAGAGCGCCAGCTTTTCCTTGACGTGCCGGGTTTCGTAGCGGCGGTCGGAGACGGTGTTGATCATCGCATCCGAGATATGGCCGACGCCGCCGAGGCGGGCCGCTTCCAGCGCCAGATCGGCTGTCGAAATATCCACCCCCATGCCGCCGATCATGATCGGCACGAGTTCGTGCTTGCCAAGGCGCAAGCGGAAATCATCCACACGCTTCATTCTTGTCCTTAAGGAAACCGTCGCGCTTGCGCTCCCAGCCATCTAATCGGGCCAATTTAATGATTTTACGTCAATGTCGGCCCGGGCGCTTGCCGGCGCCGGGATAAATCAAATTTCCCGATGCCGGGCATGACTACACTTGATGTTTTGATCAACGATTTTCAAAGGTTTGCCCATGCGTCTGACTTCGCATCCGCTCTGGCTGGTCGGTTTCCGCCCCCTTTTCACCCTCGCCTGTCTCGCCGGCCTGCTCCTGCCGCCCGTCTGGGCGCTGATCTTCGCCGGTCAACTGGCGGCGCCGGACATGGCCTTCAGCCCGATCCAGTGGCACGCCCACGAAATGTTCTTCGGCTTCGGCTGGGCGGTGCTCGGCGGTTTTCTCCTGACCTCGACCAAGAACTGGGTCGGCATCCGCGGTTATCACGGCGCATCCCTGCTGCTGCTGACCGCCGCCTGGATCGTCGAGCGCCTGGGCATGAGCTTGGGCGGCCACTGGCCGCTGCCCCTCTTCCTGCTGGCCAACAGCCTGTTTCTCGTCGCCATCGTCGCCATGCTGCTGTGGACACTGATCCGCCACCGCCAACGCGACAGCTACCGTAGCGACAACGGCTTTTTCCTGCTCATGCTGCCGGCCTTCATCGTCGCCAAGCATCTGCTGCTGGCCGGCGATTTCGCCGCCGGCAGCGCGATGAGCATCGGCCTGTTCCGGCTGGCTTTCCTGATCATGCTCGAACGCACGCTGACGCAATTCATGAAAGCCGCCTTCCAGGTGGAAATCCTGCGCCAGCCCTGGCTGGATATGAGCATCAAACTGCTCGGCCTTTGTCTGGCGCTCGAATTCCTCCTGCCGTCTGCACTCGCCGCCGCGCTGGCGCTGACGCTGGCGGCCCTGCTCGCCATCCGCTTCTGCTTCTGGAAGCCGCAACGGGTCTTGCGCCGCATCGACATCGGCATCATGTACATCGGCTATCTGCTTATCGTGTTGCAACTTTTGGTCGATGCCTGCGGCCATCTCGCCAATCTGGTCTGGGTCGGCTCGCTGTCGGTGCACCTGTTTACCGTCGGCGTCATGGGCTGCATCGCGCCGGCCATGATGATCCGCATCGCCAAGGGCCATACCGGGCGCAAGGTGGCGTTCGCCGGCAGCGAGCGGCTCCTGCTGTACCTCATGCTGGCCACGCTGTTGTTCCGCGTCGGCCTGCCGCAACTGTTTCCGGCCGCTTATCTGGGCTGGATCCACCTCTCTGCCAGCACTTGGGCGCTGGTCTACGGCGTTCTTGCCTGGCGCGTCATCCCGCTGCTGACGCAGCCGCGCATCGACGGGCGCGAACACTGAGCCAGGCGGGGCGGAAGGATGCCCGCCCCGGTGTAGCGGGAACGGACGACGCCACGTGAAGCGGCGAAGCCATCCAGGAATGCCGCCGCGCTCCAGCAAGCGCGGGCCAAATCAAGGCGCAGGCCGCGATCCGTGTTGTCTTTTGCCGCGGGGTATCGCCGATCCGCCGCTATCCGTCACGCCGGCTCCCAGTGGTCGACCGGCAGGATCGTTCCCCAGAGGCGACCGACCGTTGCTTCGACCTCGGCCGGCAGGCCGCTGCTGGCTACCGTCAGGCGGCCGCCGCCGCCGCGCAGGCCGGCGGTTTCGAGCCGGTGTTCGAGCTGGCGGGCGACGGCCGCGCCGGTATCGAGCAGGGTCACGCCCGCCGGCAGGCGACTGGAGATCATCCCGGCCACCCACGGATAATGCGTGCAGCCAAGCACCACGACATCGGCGCCGGTATCGAGCAGCGGCGTAACGAAGAGATCGAGCAGGCGTTCGACCTCCGGGCTGTCGGGTCCGCACCGCTCGATCGCATCGGCCAGGCCCGGGCAAGCCTGACCGATGACGCGATACTGGCTGGCATGGTCGCCGACCAGACGCTGGAAACGCTGGCTATGCAGGGTGCGTGTCGTGGCCAGGACGCCGATCACGCCGGATCGCGTCAGCGCGGCGGCCGGCTTGACGCCCGGTTCGAGAGCAACGACGGGTAGCGCGCTGGCGGCGCGGATGCTTTCCACCGCCACCGCCGTCGCCGTGTTGCAGGCGATGACCAGCGCCTTGGCGCCGCGCCGCGCCAGGGCCGCGGCGATTTGCTCGCCGCGCTGGCGGATGAAATCTTCCGCCCGGTCGCCGTAGGGCAGGAAACGGGTATCGGCAAAATAGAAGAAATCTTCATCCGGCAGGCGCTGGCGCAGGGCGCGCAGAACCGTCAGGCCGCCAAGGCCGGAATCGAAGACGGCAACGGGATGATGATTGAACGGGGCATCCACGGCGAATCGGGCAGGTGGTGAGCGGCTGTGTCGTGCGGCGATTCTCGCACGCCCAGCGGACATCCCGTCCTCTCCGGGAGAAATTTTTCTGCCGGCGGGAGGCGATAAAAAAGGGAGGCCAAAGCGGCCTCCCTGTTCTTGCCGACAGCGGTTTTTCAGGCGTTGGCGGCCTTCAGCGCGGCATTGAGGGTCGCGCTTGGGCGCATCACCGCCTTGCACTTGTCCGAGTCGGCCCGGTAATAGCCGCCGATATCGACCGCCTTGCCCTGCACCGCCGCCATTTCGGCGACGATGGCGGCTTCGTTGTCGGCCAGTGCCTTGGCCAGCTTGGCGAAGTGGGCCGCCAGTCCGGCGTCCTCCTTCTGCGCCGCCAGTTCCTGCGCCCAGTACATGGCCAGGTAGAACTGCGAGCCGCGATTATCCAGTTGCCCTGTTTTTGGCGACGGCGACTTGTTGTTGTCCAGAAGCTTGCCGGTGGCGGCATCGAGCGTCTTGGCCAGCAACTTGGCCTGAGCGTTGTTTTCCTTGATGCCCAGTTCTTCCAGCGACACCGCCAGGGCCAGGAATTCGCCCAGCGAATCCCAGCGCAGGTGGTTTTCCTGGGTCAGTTGCTGCACGTGCTTGGGCGCCGAGCCGCCGGCGCCGGTTTCGTACATGCCGCCGCCATTCATCAGCGGGACGATGGAGAGCATCTTGGCTGAGGTGCCCAGTTCCATGATCGGGAAGAGGTCGGTCAGGTAGTCGCGCAGGATGTTGCCGGTAACCGAGATGGTATCGAGGCCGCGGGCGACGCGCTCAAGCGTGTAACGCATGGCGCGCACCTGGGACATGATCTGGATGTCGAGGCCGGTGGTGTCGTGATCATTGAGGTAGGTCTGGACTTTTTTGATCAGCTCGCTCTCGTGCGGACGGTAGGGATCGAGCCAGAACAGGGCCGGCATGCCGGAATTGCGGGCGCGGGTGACGGCCAGCTTGACCCAGTCGCGGATCGGCGCGTCCTTGACCTGGCACATGCGCCAGATGTCGCCCTGCTCGACATTCTGCGTCAGCAGGACTTCGCCGGTGTCGATGTCGACGATGTTGGCGATGCCGTCCTCGGCGATCTCGAAGGTCTTGTCGTGCGAGCCGTATTCCTCGGCCTGCTGCGCCATCAGGCCGACGTTCGGGACCGTGCCCATGGTGCGCGGATCGAAATTGCCATGCCATTTGCAGAAATTGATCATCTCCTGGTAGATGCGGGCGAAGGTCGATTCCGGCATGACCGCCTTGGCGTCGTACTGCTTGCCGTCGGCGCCCCACATCTTGCCGCCGACGCGGATCATCGCCGGCATCGAGGCATCGACGATGATGTCGTTGGGCGAATGGAAATTGGTGATGCCCTTGGCCGAATCGACCATGGCCAGCGCCGGACGATGCTCCTGGCAGGCATGCAGGTCGCGGATGATCTCCTCCTGCTTGGATTCCGGCAGTTGCTTGATCTTCTCGTAGAGATCGACCATGCCGTTATTGACGTTGATGCCCAAGTCGGCGAAGGTCTGGGCGTGCTTGGCGAAGGCGTCCTTGTAGTAGATCTTGACGCAATGGCCGAAGACGATCGGGTGCGAAACCTTCATCATCGTCGCCTTGACGTGCAGCGAAAAGAGGATGCCGGCTTCGCGGCAATCATTCAGTTCCTTCTCGTAGAAATCGCACAGCGCCTTCTTGCTCATGAACATGGAATCAATGATCTCGCCTGCCAGGAGCTTGACCTCGGGCTTCAAGACGGTGGTCTTGCCGCCCTTGACGACCAGTTCCATGCGCACGCGACGGGCCTTGTCCAGGGTCATGGATTTTTCGCCGTGGTAGAAATCACCGACGTGCATATGCGAAACATGGGTCTGCGACCACGGCTTCCACTCGCCCATCGAGTGCGGGCGCTTCTTGGCGTAATTCTTGACGGCGCCCGGCGCCCGGCGGTCGGAATTGCCCTCGCGCAGCACCGGGTTAACAGCCGAGCCGAGACACTTGCCGAAGCGCGCCCTGAGCGCCTTCTCCTCGTCGGTGACGGGATTCTCGGGATAATCGGGAATGGCGTAGCCCTTGTCCTGCAACTCCTTGACGCAGGCCTTCAACTGCGCCACCGAGGCTGAAATATTGGGCAGCTTGATGATATTGGTCTCGGGCAGCAGGCACTTCTTGCCAAGCTCGGCCAGCGTGTTCGGCAGACGCTGCGCTTCGCTCAGGAATTCGGGGAACTCGGCAATGACGCGGGCGGAAACGGAAATGTCGGCCTTCTCGATCGTAATGCCGACCGGCTTGGCAAAAGCGCGGATGATCGGCAAAAAGGCGCAAGTCGCCAGCATGGGCGCCTCGTCGGTAAGCGTGTAGATGATCGTGGACTTGTTTGCGGACATGCTTTCCTCGCTCGTTAATTGTTTCGATGGGCGAATGACGATACGCCAACACCCTTGCGTCATGCTTACAACTTAGCCTTGGGAGTATCACCGGGGCGGGACTTTCGGTCAAGGTGGCCGCCATTGATAGCGGCATGGGCGGCGTGGGAACAAGCGTCATTGCGAGCGCAGCAATCCAGCCTGGCAATGACGCTCCGACCGCTCAAGCCTTGCCGGTACTGCCGAAACCGCCTTCGCCGCGCTCGCTGTCGGTGAATTCGTCGACCACGTTGAAGCCGACTTGCAATACCGGCACCACCACCAGTTGCGCGATGCGTTCCAGCGGGTTGAGCGTGAAGCTGTCGTGGCCGCGATTCCATACCGACACCATCAATTCGCCCTGATAGTCCGAATCAATCAGGCCGACCAGGTTGCCGAGCACGATGCCGTGCTTGTGGCCAAGGCCGGAGCGCGGCCGGATCATCGCCGCCAGACCGGGGTCGGCGAGGTGGATGGCCATGCCGGTCGGCACCAGCGTCGTCTGCCCGGGCGCCAGATTGAGCGGTTCGGCGATGCAGGCGCGCAGATCGAGGCCGGCCGAGCCGGCGGTGGCATAGTGCGGCGGCGATTGGCGCAGGCGCTCGTCGAGGATTTTGACGTCGATATGGTGCATTAGTAAGACCTCAGCAAATTGGCGATATGTTCGATCAGTTGCCGCGCCAGCGTCGCCTTGCTCGCCGGCGGCAGCGGGTGCGCGCCATGCTCGTCGAACAACGCCAGACGGCTGTCGTCGCCGCCGAAGCCATCCTGGATCAGATTGCCGACCACCAGCGGCAGCTTCTTTTTCTGCCGCTTGGCCTGGGCATGCGCCTCCAGATTTTCGCTCTCGGCCGCGAAGCCGACGCAGAACGGCCCGTTTTCCAGGGCCGCCACGGCGGCGAGAATATCCGGGTTTTCGACCAGTTCGAGCGTTGGCACGCCGCCCTGATCCTTCTTCAGTTTTTGCTCGGCGGCCTTGGCGACGCGGTAATCGGCCACCGCCGCGACGGCGATGAAAATATCGCTGGCTGCCGCCCGCGCCATCACCGCCGCCTGCATCTCAAGGGCGCTGTGCACGTCGATGCGCTCGACTCCGGCCGGCGTCGGCAGGGCCACCGGGCCGGACACCAGCATCACCTCGGCGCCGGCCTGCTGCGCGGCGCGGGCGAGCGCATAGCCCATCCGCCCCGACGACAGGTTGGTGATGCCGCGCACCGGGTCGATGGCTTCAAAGGTCGGCCCGGCCGTCAGCAGCACTTTTTTGCCGGCCAATCGCTTGGGCGTGAAGAAGGCTTGCACGGCATCGACAATTTCCGCCGGCTCCAACATGCGGCCCGCCCCGACCTCGCCGCACGCCTGCTCGCCGCTGGCCGGCCCGAGGATACCGACGCCGTCGGCCCGCAATTGGGCGACATTGCGTTGCGTCGCCGGGTTTTGCCACATCTGCCGGTTCATCGCTGGCGCCAGCAGCAGCGGGCAGTCGCGGGCCAGCACCATGGTCGTCAGCAGATCGTCGGCCAGGCCGTGCGCCGCCCGCGCCAGGAAATCGGCGGAAGCCGGCGCGACGACGATCAGGTCGGCCTGCCGCGACAGGTCGATATGGCTCATTGCATTGGGCATCCGCGCATCCCACTGATCGGCGAATACCGGCCGCCCGGACAGCGCCTGGAAGGTCGTCGCGGTGACGAAATGGCCAGCGCCCGCGGTCATCGCCACCTGTACCTCGACGCCCTGTTTGACCAACAGGCGCGTCAGTTCAGCCGCCTTGTAAGCCGCGATGCCGCCGGTGACGCCAAGCACGAGGCGCATTCCCTTCAATTCCATCATCATTCCCAGTAAACTTGCGGACTTCCCCATTCTACTGGAAACCCCATGGCAATCAGCGACTGGCCGGCCGGCGAACGCCCGCGCGAGCGCCTGCTGGCCCACGGCCCGGCCGCCCTTTCCGATGCCGAACTGCTGGCCATCTATCTGCGCGTTGGCGTGCGCGGCAAAAGCGCGGTCGATCTGGCGCGCGACCTGCTCGACCGCTTCGGCGGCCGGCTCGACGCCCTGGCCGACGCCTCGCTCAAGGAACTGGCCAGCGTTTCCGGCATCGGCCAGGCCAAGGCGGCGCAGCTCAAGGCCAGTTTCGAGTTGGCCCGCCGCGCCCTGAACCAGGAAATGACACAACGCGACAACCTCGCCTCGCCGGCCCGCGTCCGCGACTGGCTGCGCCTCCACCTCGCCGCCCGGCCGCGCGAAGTCTTCATGGCTCTCTGGCTCGACGCGCAGAACCGCCTCTTGCAAGCCGAAGAACTATTTACCGGCACGCTCACCCAAACCGCCGTCTACCCGCGCGAAGTGGTCAAGGCGGCGCTCATGCACAATGCCGCCGCCGTCATCCTCGCCCACAACCACCCCTCCGGCCTCGCCGAGCCATCGGCCGCCGACGAACTCTTGACGCGCGGCCTCAAGGAAGCCCTGGCCCTGGTCGATGTTCGTCTGCTCGACCACTTCATCGTCGCCGGCAACGCCCCGCCGCTTTCCCTGGCCGAACGGGGGCTGGTATAAAAATCATGCAAAACACCTTGAACACATTGGACAATTTAGGTTAGACTTATCGGCTTTCCTCTATTCAATAATTCTGGAGCACCCATCATGGCGCGAGTCTGCCAAGTCACGGGCAAAGCCCCGATGGTTGGGAACAAGGTTTCCCACGCCAACAACAAAACGAAGCGCCGCTTCCTGCCGAATTTGCAGTATCGCCGCTTCTGGGTCGAAAGCGAGAATCGCTTCGTGCGTCTGCGCGTTTCCAACGCCGGCCTGCGCCTCATCGACAAGAACGGCATCGACACCGTGCTCGCCGACCTGCGCGCCCGCGGTGAAGTCTGATTAAGGAAGGACACGAAAAATGGCAAGCAAAGGCGGACGCGAAAAAATCAAGCTGGAATCCACGGCTGGCACCGGTCACTTCTACACCACCTCCAAGAACAAGCGCACGACGCCCGAAAAGCTGGAGATGATGAAGTACGACCCGAAGGCCCGCAAGCACGTGGCTTACAAGGAAATCAAGCTGAAGTAAGCTTGGCTCGCCCGGCTCTCGAAAACCCGCCTTTTGGCGGGTTTTTCTTTGCCTGAAAGCTTTTAGAGCCAAGATACACAATACCGCCCAGCCCGCATGAGGGCAGCAAGGTCTTTCGCATGAAAGGCGGTGTGATCGAGATGCAGGAATGCCAGTAAAATGCCGGCTGCTGAGTCATCGAAGGGGAGAATGATATGAATCGGGCGCTACGCGGCTATGTTGGGCTGATCGCTCTTAGCTTTGCCCTGATGGTTCAGGCGCAGGATTTTGAGGCGGTAAAAAGTGCGGCGGAGCGAGGGGATGCGGAGGCCCAACTCAGCCTTGGATGGATGTACTCCAGTGACGAGTGCGGAATCCAGAATCATACCGAGGCCGTGAAGTGGTTTCTCAAGGCGGCGAAGCAGGGGAATGTAAATGCTCAACATGAGCTTGGAGAAATATATACCCAAGGCAAGGGCGTAGCGCACAATGATGCCGAGGCCGCGAAGTGGTATCGCAAAGCGGCGGAGCAAGGGCATTGGCGTGCTCAATATATGCTTGGAGTGATGTATTCCCAAGGCAAGGGCGTAGCGCGCAGTGATGTCGAAGCCGTAAAGTGGTTTCGCAAAGCGGCAGAACAAGGAGATGCGTTTTCTCAAAACCACCTTGGAGAAAGATATGCCAAAGGCCGAGGCGTAGTACAGGACCATGTTGAAGCCGTGAAGTGGTTCCGTAAGGCGGCGGAAATGAAACCCGACGCGAGTGTTGACGCCCAAAACAACCTTGGAGTGGCGTATGCCAACGGCCTTGGCGTAGCGAAGAATGATGCCGAGGCTATGAAATGGTTTCGCAAGGCTGCGGAAAAGGAATATGAATATCGCGCCGGCCCAGCATATGATGACACGGCCGGAGCCGCAAAATGGCTTCGCAAGGCTGCGGAGCAGGGAAATATATTTGCCGCATACTACCTTGGGCGGATTTATACCGAAGGTGGCGAAGGCGTAGCAGAGAATAAAGCCAAAGCCGCAATCTGGTTTCGCAAGGCCGCGGAACAGGGATATGTGGATGCCCAATTTCAGCTTGGAGAGATGTACTACTCAGGCGAAGGTGTGGCAAAAAATCATGCCGAGGCCGCGAAGTGGTATCGTAAAGCGGCGAAACAGGGGCACGAGGACGCCCAGAAGGCGCTCAAGTCCATGGAGAAATAAAACTTCCCTCGCCACGGATTCCAGCAGAGGCGGTATTCTCCGCAACGGCTTGCTGGTTATTTCGCCGGTGCTTCCCGCCTCATCCCGCCCGTCGCAGCAGCAGGACGGCGTAGGCGAGGATGGCGAGGAAGATGAGCAGCGACCAGTTGGCCATCGACAGGCCGAGGAAGGACCATTCGACGCTGGTGCAGAAACCGCTGGCGAGGAACATCGGGAAACGCATGCCGAACCAGTCGACCAGGCGTTCGATCAGGTTCGGGTCGGTGTAGCTGCATTCATTGACCAGTCCGGGGGCGAGCTGCATCCAGGTCTGCCAGGCAGCGGTTCCGGCGCCGAGCAGGGCCGTGGCGGCGATCGCGCCCTGCCACAACAGGCGCGCCGCCGGCAGCAGGAAGCCGGCCAGGGCGAGGATGCCGATCACCAGATAAAGCAGGCGCTGGAAAATACAGAGCGGACACGGGGCCAGCCGGAGCATGCCTTGCAGCCCCAGGCTGAAGGCGATGAGGCCGAAACAGCCGAGGGCCAGGGTGACAAACCAGGCGCGCAGGGGAAAGCGGGAAAAAAAATTCATGACGGCAAAGGGGTAAGTCGGGCGGGGTTTTCATTTTACGCTTCTGCTGGCCGCGCCGTTGCGGCTGCACTGCTGGAGCAATCGCATAATTCATGCGCCTGTCTTGCCGGACTGCCCGCGCCCATCTGCTTAAGTTAAGATAGGCAAATGAACACTCGCATCCTTCTCGTTGAAGACGACGCCAAGCTGGCGGAACTGACCGCCGAATATCTGGCCAAGAACGATTTCCAGGTCGCCGTCGAGCCGCGTGGCGACAGCGCCGAGGCGCGCATTCTGGCCGAGCAGCCCGATCTCGTCATTCTCGATGTGATGCTGCCGGGCAAGGACGGTTTCGAGGTCTGCCGCTCGGTGCGCAAGCAATATCGTGGCGTGATTTTGATGCTGACCGCCCGCGACGAGGATTTCGACCAGATTCTCGGCCTGGAAATGGGCGCCGACGACTACATTGCCAAGCCGGTTCAGCCGCGCGTCCTGCTCGCCCGCATCAAGGCCTTGCTGCGCCGCCTGCCGGCGGTCAGTGATGGCGGCAACGAAGAATCGCTGCTGTTCGGGCAGTTCCGCATCAGTCAGGCGACGCGCACCGCCAGTCTGGCCGACAGCGTCATCGACCTGACCACCGCCGAATTCGATCTGCTCTGGCTGCTCGCCAGCCATGCCGGCAACGTGCTGTCGCGCGACGATCTGTTGCAGGAATTGCGCGGCATCGGTTTCGACGGCCTCGACCGCTCCATCGACGCACGCATCTCGCGCCTGCGCAAGAAACTCAACGACGATCCGGAAAATCCGACGCGGATCAAGACCGTGCGCGGCAAGGGCTACCTGTTCAGCAAACATGACTGGAACTGAGCCTGGCGAAGCAGGCGCCCGTGAAGGCGGCCTCGCCCGTTCGCTCTTTCGCGTCTCGCTGCCGCGCTGGCGGGGCGGGCGCTACAGCCTGTCCAAGCTGTTCTTCAACTTCTATCTGCTGGCGATGGGTTCCTTCGTCGCCATTGCCTTCACCGCCGATTTCGTCATCTCGGCGGCGCAGCGCGGCATTACTGACGACTACGCCCGCCGTTTCATGCGCGGCACCATCACCCTGATCGAGGATGAACTGTTTCGCCAGCCGCGCCATGCCTGGCCGCGCAAAATCGCGGAACTGGACGAAAAATTCGCCTACCGCCTGGATATCGTCGAACGCATCACCCTCGACCTGATCCTCAAGCCGCAGCAGGTCGACAAGCTCGATGCCGGCGACATCGCCATCGACCACGACGCCGACATCATGTATCACCGCCTGGGCAACAGCAGCAAGGTGCTGGTGGTCGGGCCATTGAGCGCCAGCCGCAATCCCGAGCAGACCGACCGCATGCCGCTGGAACTCCGCCTGCGTCTATTGACCTGGAGCCTGACCGGCCTGATTTTCGGCATTGCCCTATGGTTCTGGGTGCGCCCGGTCTGGCGTGACCTCGAAGCCATCCGCCAGACCGCCCGCGATCTCGGCGACGGCAATTTCGACGCCCGCTCGCCGCCGGCGCGCAGCCAACTATTCTCGCCCCTGGCCGACACCATGAACAGCATGGCCGAACGGGTGCAGCAACTGCTGGTAACGCAACGCGAGCTATCCTCCGGCATCTCGCACGAACTGCGCACGCCGATCGCGCGCCTGCGCTTCGCGCTGGAAATGCTCGCCGAAACCGACCAACGCGACGAGCGCGAACGGCTATGGACCATGATGGAAGACGATCTGGCCGAACTCGACCATCTCATCGACACCAGCCTGACCTATGCCCGCTTCGAGCGCGAAGCGCCGGAAGCCCACTTCACCAGCGTCCGCTTCGCCGACTGGCTGGCCGAACAGATCGAATCCGTGCGCCTGCTTGGCCGTCAGCTCGCAGTCGACGTCGACACCAGCCGCCTGCCGCCTCAACTCAACGTCGACCTCGACCGCCGGGCCATGCCCTACGCGCTGCGCAATCTCATGCGCAACGCCTTCAAGTACGCCAGCCGGAAAATCCTGGTCAGCGCCGAACTCGACGGCGAGCACATTCTGATTCGGATCGACGACGACGGCATCGGCATTCCGCCGGAAGAACGCGAGCACATCTTTTCCGCCTTCGCCCGCCTCGACCGCTCGCGCGACCGCACCAGCGGCGGCCACGGCCTCGGCCTTCCCATCGTCCGGCGCGTGCTTGAACTGCACGGCGGCACCGCCACCGCCGGCGCCGCGCCGCTTGGCGGAGCGCGCTTCACGCTGAGCTGGAAAGCCCACCAATAGGGCCGCCACGAGTGCTTGTTACAAAGCGTCACAAAGCGTCATGTCCCGTTACGCGGGCCATGCGCTTGTACAACAGACCGGCGCGGCGGCCTTTCCTAGAATGCCATCCATGAATCGACAAGCACGCCGAGAGGAAAACCTGGAAATGATCGACATCACCATCAAGCGCTTCCTCGCCACCGCCCGCCTCTATCTGCTCGGCTGGTTGCCGGAGCAGCCGGCGCTGGCCGTCATTCCCCTCCGCCGAAAATCCTGATGGCGCTGGCCGACGACCTGCCGGTTGCCGAAAGTATCGGCGTATTTGTCGGCATCGCCGGTATCGAGTGGCTGGCGTATGGCTATGCCGAACCGCTGAAGGCGCTGCTGGCCGGCATTGCCGCTGGCGCCGTCATCATGGCCATTCGCGTGTGGCGCAGAAAACGGCAGAAACCCTGAATCCTTCCCCCTGCACCCCCAAAAAATTCCCGCCCGCGTGGCGGGATTTTTTTTGCCTCGCATCGACAACTCCCGGTCAGCACGGGCTTGCGCCAGAACGGCGGGGCGTCGGCCGCTCCAACTCTGCCTTTTGCGGATGGCGGCGAATGATATCAGCAATTTTAATTAATTTTTTAATTAATTGAATCCTCGCATTTCTGATAGTAGGATGTTTTCATCCAAATCAAATTTGTACGCACCACGCCGGTAACAGCGCCCGTCGTGGGAAGATCGAGGGGGCGCATTCAGTGGTGACCAAGGAAGGCAGGGCATTCCATCCCGATGCCCGCACGAGATTCCGTAGCGCGCATCGAGCGCGCGCCGTGTCGGCGTAATCGGCTGAAGCCCCATGCGGATATTGCCCGAGCCTGTCCTGCTTGCCATCGAAGCCGCCCGCGTTCCCTCGCCGCCGCAGGTATTGCTGCGCCTGTTGCAACTGGTCGACGACGAGCAGGCCAGCATCGGCGAGTTGTCGGCGCTGGTCGCCCAGGACCCGGGACTGGCGACGCGCCTGCTCAACATCGCCAATTCGGCGGCGCTGCACCGCCGTGGCGAACTGCACAATCTGGAACATTGCCTGGCCGTGCTCGGCACCCGGCTGGTGCGCACCATCGCCACCTGCCTGTCGCTGCAACATCTGTTCGACCGCGGCGCTGCCATGACGCCGGCCGATCTGGCCCACTTCTGGGGACATTCGCTGCTGGTCGCCGAACTGGCGGCCAAAATCGCCCGGGCTGCCAGCCTGGCGCATCCCGAGGAAGCCCATCTGGTCGGTCTGCTGCACGACATCGGGCAACTGATGCTGCTCGCCGCGCTGGGCAAGCCTTATGCCCGGCTGCTGACCGAGCAGGGCGACACGGCGACGCTGGTCGACCGGGAACTGGCCAAGGTCGCCACACATCACGGCGAAATCGGCGCCTGGCTGGCTGATCACTGGCAACTCGACTCGTCGTTCGCCGACGGCTTTCTGTTCCACCATGCCGCGGCCGATACCATGGCAACGGCCGCGCCGCTGCCCCGGGTGGTATGGCTGGCTCACGCGCTGGCGGCGGAAGGCGTTCTGTCCCCCGAAGCGCGGACGCTGCTCGCCGCCCTGATAGGCGATGCCGGCGATCCTGAGACCTGGCGCGAGGAGGCGCTGACCCATACCGCGAATCTGGCGCAGGCACTGGGCATCGACGCCGCCGCCTGCGATTTTGCCCGTCCGCTGTGGTCCGACTTACGCCTCGTCCCGGCGGCGGACAAGGACGCGGCGCGCGACGAACTGGCGGCGACCATCGGCAACATGGCCCTGTTGCAGCCCTTGCAGCAGGATCTGTTCACCCTCGACAGCGATGCCGAAATCCTGCTCTCACTGAGGGAATCGGCGCGTATCCTGTTCGATCTCAACCGCATCGCCTTCCTCTTTCCCGACCCGCAGGGCGCCGCGCTTTCCGGCGCCGGCGTCGGTAACCAGCCGGCGCTGTTCCGTCAGATCGAGGTGCCGCTGGCCGGTAGCCTCTCGCTGCCGGCGCTGGCGGCCAACAGTTGGTGCATCCGCAGTTCCTACGACAGCGACAACGGGCCGGAGACCCCGATCGACATCCAGTTTGCCCGCGCCTTGGGCTGTCCGGGCCTGCTTTGCGTTCCGCTGCTGTCGCGCCAGCAGTTGGCCGGCGTCATGGTCTGCGGTCTGACCCCGGCGCAGCACCAGCGGCTGGTCCGGCGCCTGCCGTGGCTGCTCAATTTTGGCCGCATCGCCGCCGCCCTGACTTCGCTGCACGAGGCCAAGACTTCCCGCCACCAGGCCGAGGCGGTCGCCACCGGCCACTTCAAGCGGCAGGCGCGGCGCATCGTCCATGAAGCCGGCAATCCGCTCGGCGTCATCAAGAGTTATCTGAAAATCCTTGACCGCAAGCTGCCCGAGGAAAGCGGCGTGCGTGAGGAACTGGATATCCTGCGCGAGGAAATCGACCGCGTCGCCAACATCGTCTGCCGCATGAGCGAACTGCCCAAGGCGACGGGTGATGGCCAGCGCCTCGATCTCGGCCGCCTGATCGACGAATTGCTGCTGCTCTACGGCGACATTCTGTTCCGGGCGCGCGGCATCGGCCTCGAAGTAGCCCGGCCGGACACGGCGCTGACGGTCAATTGCTGCCGCGACAGCCTCAAGCAGATTCTGGTGAATCTGTGGAAAAACGCCTCGGAAGCCCTCGACGACGGCCAGTGCCTGCGCATCGCCATCACCAGCGATATCACCCACGGGAGCCGCGGCTACATCCAGTTGTGCCTCGATGACACCGGCCCCGGCATGTCGGAGGAGACGATGCGCGCCATCCGCCGCCCAGCCGAGGCGACCGGCGCGACGTCGCGCGGCATCGGCCTGTCGATGGTCGGCACGCTGGCCGCCCGCCAGGGCATTACGCTGACCTGCCAGAGCCAGCTCGGTCAGGGTACCCGCATCACGCTGCTGATCCCGCGCGCCGACACGCCGCCGCAGTCCGGGGAGGCCGACCCGCCACCGCCCGAACCGGCGCTGGCGCAGGGAGGGCGGGAGTAATGAGCGCGCTACCCGAAATCAGCCGCCCGCTCGCGCTGGTTCCCGAAATCCCCGAAACCTGGCGCCTCCTGATCGTCGACGACGAGGCCCGCCTGCGCCAGGCCTACCGTGAATTTCTGGCGGCTCCCGGGCGCTGCATCGAGGAATGCGCCAGCGGCCGCGACACGCTGCTCCGCCTGGAGCGGAACGACATCGACGTACTCGTCCTCGATCTGCATCTACCCGACATCAACGGCCTGGAAATCATGGAATGGCTGACACGCAACCACATCACCACCTCGGTGATCGTGTTCAGCGCCACCGATTCCATCGACTCGGCGATTCTGGCGCTGCGTCAGGGCGCCTTTGAATTCATCCGCAAGCACGGCGACCCGGACGAGCTGATCCAGAGCGTCGACCGCGCCCTGCGCCTGCGCCGCATGGAACAGGAGCACGCACGGATGACGGCGCTGCTGGAGCAGTCGGAAAATATGCACCGCTTTCTCGTCGAGCAATCGCCGGACCTGATCTACACGCTCGACAGCGACGGCCGTTTCGTCTTTATCAATAACCGCGTCGAATCGCTGCTCGGCTTCACCCGCGAGGAACTGCTCGGCCAGCACTATTCCGTGATCATCCACGAGGATGATATCGAGCATGCCCGTTACGCCTTCGGCGAGCGGCGCATCGGCGAGCGCGCGACGAGCAATTTTGAAATCCGCCTGCGCGACAAGCATAACGTCGCGCACAATTTCGACAATCGGTTGATTGTCGTCATCCTCAGTTCCCAAGGCATCTACGACCACGGCCAGAGCGACGCCAAGCCGAATTTCATCGGCACCTCCGGCATCGCCCGCGACATCACCGAGCGCAAGCGGGCCGAGGAAACCATCGCCTTCCAGGCTTTCCACGATCTGCTCACCGGCCTGCCCAACCGCACCCTTTTCCTCGACCGGCTGGAACTGTCGATCACCCAGGCCAACCGGCGCACCCAGCGCCTGGGCGTGATGTTCCTCGACATCGACCGCTTCAAGCTCATCAACGACACCTACGGCCACCAGGAAGGCGACCGCCTGCTCAAGGAATTCGCCAACCGTATCCGCCACTGTCTGCGCTCCGGCGACACGCTGGCGCGTCATGGCGGCGACGAATTCACCGTGCTGCTACCCGACATCAGCAGCGCCAATGATGCCAGTATCATTGCCCGCAAGATGCTGAACTCGCTGAAACGCCCATTTACCATCGCCGAGCGCGAGTTCACCGCCACCGTCAGCATCGGCATCGCTGTCTATCCCGACGACGGCAAGACGCCGGGCGAATTGATCCACAACGCCGACATCGCCATGTACCAGATCAAGGGTCAGGGCAAGGACGGCTTCCTGCAATTCCACCCGACGATGAACCTCCAGCACGTCGAGCGCATTTCGCTGGAAAATGATTTGCGTCAGGCGATCAATAAGGGCGGGCAGTTCACATTGGATTTCCAGCCGCAGATTGATTTGCGCCAGCAGCGGATCACCGGCGTCGAAGCCCTGGTCCGCTGGCAGCACCCAACGCAAGGGCTGATCTCGCCCGAGACCTTTATCCCGCTGGCCGAGGAAACCGGCTTGATCGTCGCCATCAGCAACTGGGTGCTCGACGCCGCCTGCCGCCAACTGGCCAGACTACGGCGGAACGGCCACGGCGCGCTACGCATGGGCGTCAACCTGTCGGCGCGCGAGTTCGAGCGCGACGACCTGCTCGAACGCATCGCCAGCCCGCTGCGGCGACACGGCGTACCGCCCAACCTGCTGGAAATCGAGATCACCGAAAGCCTGCTCATGAAAGACGCCGAAAGCATCATCGCCAAGACCCGGCAATTACGGCACAGCAACGTCGGCATCTCGATCGACGATTTCGGCACCCGGTACTCGTCGCTCAACTATTTGCGCCGCTTTTCCGTCAGCACCATCAAAATCGACCAGGTTTTCGTCCGTGACATCGGCCTCGGCTCCGACGCCATCATCCAAGCCATCATCGGCATCGCCCGCAGCTTCGACCTGCGTGTGCAGGCCGAAGGCATCGAAAACAAAATCCAGCGCGATACCCTGCTCGGGCTTGGCTGCGACGAGATGCAGGGCTACCTGTTCAGCCGCCCGCTATCGGCCGAGCAGCTCGAAGAATTCCTGGCGCGCAGCGTTTGAGGCCAGGCCGCTCAGTCGACCGCCGGTGAAACATGCCCGTTCAGGATGCGCACCTCGCGTTGCGGGAAGGGTATTTCCACGCCGTGGACCTTGAAGGCCCGCCAGATGGCAATATTGATGTCGGATATCACATTGCCCTTGCCGCTCTCGGGATCGGCGATCCAGAAGCCCAGTTCGAGGTTGATGCTGCTGTCGGCGAACTGCGTCAGCATCACGCGCGGCGGCGGCTCGGCCAGCACGCGCGGCTGCGCCCTGGCGGCTTCGACCATCAGGCGCATGGCCAGTTCGAGATCGCTGCCGTAGCCGACGCCGATGGTCGTCGCCAGGCGCAGCTTGCGGTCGGAATAGGTCTGGTTCTGCACCGTGCTGCTGAACAGCGTCTCGTTGGGCACGATGATCTCGGCCCCGCTGCCGTGCTTCAGCACGGTGTAGCGCGTGGTGATCTGGCGCACTTCGCCGACCTCGGCGCCGACCTGGATGATGTTGCCGATGCGGATCGAGCGGTCGAGCAGGATGATGAAACCGGAAACGTAGTTGCTGGCAATTTTCTGCAAGCCGAAGCCCAAGCCGACGCCGAGCGCGCCGGTAAAGACCGAGAGGGCGGTCATGTCGATGCCGACCAGCGACAAGCTGACCATGATCGCCAGCATCGTCAGCAGGGCCTTGGCAATGCGGATGCCGACCATGCGCAGGCTGGAATCGAGATGCGTCTCGCGCATCAGGCGGCGCTCGATCAGGCCGGCGATCCACAGGGCGACGACGATGGTGAGGAAAACCGTGACCAAGCCGTGCAGGATCATCCACAAATCGAGGCGCTGCTTGCCGAGGGGAAACTGCACCCCCTCCAGCGCCTCGATGAAAGCGGGCGCGAGATCGGTGATGTAGAGCGCCAGCCAGCCCCAGACCAGGGTGGCGATGATGCGCTCCCAGGTCGTTAGCCACAGCGCCCGGGGAAAGGCGTGGCGAAGCACGAAGACGACGGCGCGCACGAGGGCCAGCGAGGCAAACAGCGGCAGCGCCAGCTTGAGCAGGTTGACCTTGATGAAGGGAGTCAAGAGCGGCAGCGCCAGCCCGGCCAGCAACAGGCCGGCCAGCGGGAAGGCCAGACGCGAACTGGCCTGGCCGAAGCGACCGGCGTTCTCGGCATGGCGCCCCTGCCACCAGCGGGCGAAGAGCAGGGCCAGACCGAGGCAGACGGCCAGGGCGGCCAGTTGCCAGATGAAATCCGGCGCCTGGATGTCCGCCCAGAGATCGCGCAGCAGGCTCAGGGTCTGATCTTGCAGGGCATTATCGTGGCTCATGATCGGCGTTCCAGAATGCTGGCGAAGAAACCGTCGGTCGGCTGACGGTGCGGCAGCAGATTGAGCATGTCGCCCTCAAACGCAATGCCGTGGCGGGCCAGCACGCCACTGGCGGGAAGCAGCGCGAAATCGGGATGAGCGGCGAGAAAAGCCGCGACGACGGCCTCGTTTTCCTCGCGCAGCAGGCTGCACGTGGCATAGACGACGCGCCCGCCGGGCCGCGCCAGCTTTGCCGCGGCGCTCAGGATGGCCGCCTGCTTTTCCGCCAGTTCGGCCACCGAAGCCTCGCTCTGCCGCCATTTCAGGTCGGGATTGCGGCGCAGCGTGCCGAGGCCGGAACAGGGCGCATCGACCAGCACGCGGTCGGCCTTGCCGGCCAGACGCTTGATCTTCGTGTCGCGCTCATGCTCGATGCGCGCCGGATGGACGTTGGAAAGCCCGGAGCGGGCGAGGCGCGGCTTCAGCTTGGCCAGCCGCTTGTCGGACACATCGAAGGCATAGAGGCGGCCGGTATTGCGCATCAGCGCGCCAAGCAGCAGCGTCTTGCCGCCAGCGCCGGCGCAAAAATCGACAACCATCTCGCCGCGCTTGGGATCGAGCAGATAGCCGAGCAACTGGCTGCCCTCGTCCTGCACCTCGAAAGCGCCCGCGAGAAAAAGCGGATGCCGGGCCAGCGCCGGCTTGCCGGCAAGACGCACGGCCAGCGGCGACAGCACCCCCGGTTTGGCGGCGATGCCGTCGGCGGCCAGCCCGGCGAGCAGCGCCTCGCGATCCATTTTCAGCGTATTGACGCGCAGATCGAGCGGCGCCGGCTGGTTGAGCGCCGCCGCCAGTTCCGCCGTCTCATCGGCGCCAAAGCGGGCCTCCAGCCGGGCGTACAGCCAGTCCGGCAGATCGCAGCGCACGGCCGGCGACAGATCGCCCTCGGCCATGCCCTTGGCGGCGGCCAGCCAATCCACCTCGCTGGCCTTGAGCACCGGCGCCAGATCGCGCTGGCTCCAGCCGCGCAGCGCCAGCGCCACGAGTAGCCGGTTGCGGTGCGAGAGCTTGCCGGCGCACCGCGCCTCGATGCTGCGCCCGCGCCGCAGCACGGCAAACACGGTTTCGGCGACGAAGGCGCGGTCGGCATGGCCCAATGCGCGGTGTTCGCGGAAATAGCGCGAAACGACGGCGTCGGCGGGATGATCGAATTGCAGTAACAGGCCGAGTACGGCTTCGGCGTGGGCAAAGAGGGCGGGGGTAAAGCGGGCTGTCATCAAAATCCCAGATCGGTGGCGACTTGCTCGAAACTATCGCCTTTTTTGTCGGTAAAGCGAATTTTAACCGGCAAGCCGCCATGATCGAGCGCGATCCAGACTTCCGTCGCGCTATCGCTCGCCGCCCGCAGATGCAGAGTGCGAAAATTACCCGCCGGCACTTCGATCACCTCCTCGCCCAGGGCGTCGAGCCGCTGCCACTCGAACTTGCGGGTGGTGGCGACGCTCAATCCCGCCCCTTCGGCCAGGTGCCCAAGGTAAGCCAGTTGATAAGGCAGGGACAAAAGATCCTGAGCGCCGGTGGTCAGCCGGTGCGTGCGGCCATTGCGCAGCATGTGCACCTCGCCCGCCGCCCAGTCGAAGTCAGCGCCCTCTTCGTCCCCGCCGCCCTCGCGGCGGCTGCGGAAAACCTCCGGGCGCAGGCCGCCGGCAAGTAGCCGGCCACGGCTCTCCGTCTCTACCCGCACCGGCCGGAACAAGGCGGCCAGACCGTTGGTTTCGCTAACCGCGCGCAGCCGGTAGCCGCCATCCTCGGCGAATTCCCAGTGGTGCTCGGCGCGGCCGATCCTGAAACCTTGCGCCCCCATGATGATGGTAAAACGGATCGTGCCGCTGGCCGGCAGCACCGGCGCGGGCGGCTCCGGCTCCGGCTCCGGCTCTGGTTCCGGCGGCGGCGCGGCGGCGGCGACTGCCTCGCCATCCGCCTCCGGCGGGGCGGCATCCGCCGCTTGCGCCTCGTCGCCGCCGGCTGCCTCGGGGACGTTTTCCGTTTCCGCTGCCACCACGGGCGCCTGCGGCTTGGCGGGCGGTTTGGGCGACGGCTTGGGCCGTGGCCTGGCCGGCGGTTTGGCCGCCGGCTGGGGCGATACCTCGACCGGCGGCGGTGGCGGCAGGCGCAATTCGGCATGCAGCGTCATCGTCTCCGGCTCCTCGCCGAACAGCTCAAAATCGCTACCAAACAGCGCCGCGCCGTGAATCAGCAGCGACCCCGCAAAGGCAACGAAGAGGACGACGGGCATGGCGGCGACCAATCAAGTAAAGGGATTGAACAAACGCACGCCGGTATGGGCAAAATCGCTGCTATTGCGTGTGACCACGGTCAAATCGTGAATCAGCGCAATCGCGGCAATCTGCTTGTCCAGCGCGTTTTCCGGCCACGGCGCGCGGAGCCGGCCCCAGACCTGCGCAGCATCGAGATCGAAGGGGAGAATGCAATCGCTGTAATCCCGCAGCACATCTTCCAGCCAAAACTCCAAACGCCGCGCTTGCGGCAAGTCGCCGCGATGGCGGATGAGATCGACGCCGCGCCGCAATTCTCCCACCGTCACCACCGACAGCCAGATACGTGCATCCTGCTCGGCGCACTGGCGCAGGAAGGCCGTCACCCCCGCATTGGCCGCGCCGCCCTTGCGCGCCTCGCTGACGACATTGGTATCAAGCAAATACACGCGCCGCCTCGTTCTCCTGGAAACGAGCAAAATCGGCGTCCTCGCCGACATCGGGCATAGCCGCCAACACTTCAGCCAGCGGGCGGCGGCGCGGTTGCAGCAGGACATCGGCCAGCAGCGCGCGATGCTCGGCCTCGGCGCTACGGCCATGGCGGACGGCGCGCGATTTGAGCGCCTTGACGATAGCGTCATCGACACCGCGAACGATCAGACTGGACATGGAACACCTCCGCCGCTATGCCATCAATGATAGCATTTTAGCATACGGCTCAGCCGTCCGCCGGAGCGATCAACGCCACCTCTCCGCCCGCCGCCCCGGCCACGCGCACGCGGCCTTCGATCAGTTGCAAACGGCCTTCGGCGAACCAGCGCACGGCTTGCGGGTAGATGATGTGCTCCTGGGCCAGCACGCGGGCGGCGAGGGTTTCTTCGCTGTCGTCGTCCTGCACCGGCACGGCGGCCTGGATGACGATGGGGCCGTGATCGAGCGCCGGGGTGACGAAATGCACGGTGCAGCCATGCAGCCGCACGCCCGCTTCGAGCGCCCGCTGGTGCGTGTCGAGGCCGGGGAAGGCGGGCAGCAGCGAGGGGTGGATGTTGAGCAGGCGGCCTTCGTAACGGCGGACGAAATCTTCGCCGAGGATGCGCATGAAGCCGGCCAGCACCACAAGGTCGGGCGCATGGCGGTCGATGGCCTCGGCCAGCGCGGCATCGAAGGCGGCGCGGCTGGCGAATGTCTTGTGGTCAAGCGCGGCGGTGGCGATGCCGGCGGCGGCGGCGGTGGCAAGACCACGAGCCTCGGGCCGGTTGCTGATGACGGCGGCGATGGCGACCGGCAGTTTGCCGGCGTCGCGGGCGGCGATGAGGGCTTCCATATTGCTGCCACGACCGGAAATCAGGATGACGACACGTTTCATTTCAAAAAACTCACCGGAAGAAAGATAACGCCGACCGCCGACTGGGTCAGGCGGGACAGGGTGCGGCCATTGCGATCGGCAACGATTCTGGCCATGAAATCAAGGAGGCCGGTCAGGCGGCCGAATTCGCGCTCGAAGGAAAGATTGCGCCGGGCCGGGTCCAGTTCGTTGGCGAGCAGGAACAGTTCACCGCTGGCCAGGCGGTCGTTGCCCAGCTTCCAGATGGCGATTTCCATGTTGCGGGCGCTGTTGAACAGCTTGGCTTCGTTCAGGCTGTCGAACAGATAGAACTCCTCCTTGTTCTCGAAGGCCGCGTCGACCATGGTCAGTAGCCCGTATATCAGGGCCGCGACGCGATCGCCGGAATAAGCCTCGGTAAAGGCCAGCGCCGCCGCCTCGCCTTCGCGGCGGCCGCCGAATTCCGGCCAGGACTCGCGGCGGCGCAGCTTGTCCACCGCCGCCTCGCGGCTGGCCTGGCCGCCCTTGCGCCATTCCTTGGGATTGCGCTTATACAGCTTGTCGGCGATGAGCAGAAGGCCATCGACGACCTCCCCGCGGTTGGCGTCGGCGATGCGGTCGATCTCGGTCTTGGCCAGATATTTGACGTCGACCTTGTTCTCGGTGCGGCCGCGCCGATCCATCTCGGTGGCGCAAGCGGCCAGCAGCAGGGCGAGAAGAAGGGCCAGAGCGCGCATCAGGCGGCGGCCCGGCCCTTGAGGTAGCCGATACCGACCGGGATCAGCGAAACGACGATGATGCCGACAATGATCAGCGACAGATTGGCCTTGACCCAGGGCAGATTGCCCAGCCAGTAACCGGCCAGGCAGAGCGAGACAACCCAGCCGGCTGCGCCGGTCAGGTTGAAGAACTGGAACCTGGCGTAGGGCATCGTCCCGATGCCGGCGACGAAGGGCGCGAAGGTGCGGAACAGAGGCAGGAAGCGCGAAATCACCAGGGTTTTGCCGCCGTGCTTTTCATAAAAGGCATGGGTCTTGACCAGCGCCTCCTTGTTGAAGAAACGCGAATTCTCCCAGTGGAAGACCTTGGGCCCGAGGTAGCGGCCAATGTGGTAATTGAGCGTGTTGCCGAGCGCCGCCGCCAGCAGCAGCACGAGGATCAGCGTGGCGATGTCCATGCCGCCCTCGCCCAGCGCCGCCAGCGCGCCGGCCACGAAGAGCAGCGAATCGCCGGGCAGGAAAGGCGTGACGACAAAGCCGGTTTCGGCAAAGACGATAACGAACAGGATGGCGTAAATCCACAGGCCGTATTGCTGAACCAGCAGGGCCAGATGTACGTCGAGGTGGAGAACGATGTCGATGAACTGGCTCAGGAGTTCCATGCGCTGACCGGGGCTTTGAAGGATGGCGCATTATAATCCGCGCATGCCGACCATCGCCCGCTTGCCCGACCTTCTCATCAGCCAGATTGCCGCTGGCGAAGTGGTCGAAAGACCCGCCTCGGTGTTGAAGGAATTGCTGGAAAACAGCCTCGACGCCGGCAGCCGGGCGATTCAGGTGCATCTCGAAGAAGGCGGCGTCAAGCTGATCCGCGTCAGCGACGACGGCTGCGGCATCGCCAAGGAGCAGTTGGCGCTCGCCCTGACCCGCCACGCCACCTCGAAAATCGCCAGTCTCGACGATCTGGAGCAGGTCCGCACCCTCGGCTTTCGCGGCGAGGCGCTGGCTTCGGTGGCGGCGGTGGCGCGCCTGACCCTGACCAGCCGCGAGCGCGGCGCCACCCACGCCTGGAAATTAGCGGGCGTGGCCGGGGCCGAGCCGGAACCGGCGGCGCTGATGGCCGGCACCGTGGTCGAAATGCGCGATCTCTATTTCAACACCCCGGCCCGGCGCAAATTCCTCAAGGCCGAAGGCACCGAGTTCGCCCACTGCGCCGAAGCCGTCAAGCGTCAGGCGCTGACCCGCCCGGATGTCGCCTTCAGCCTCAGCCACAATGGCCGCAACCTCTTCCAGTTGGCCCCGGCCGACCGCGCCCGGCGCATCGCCGACATTCTCGGCGACGACTTTCTCGCCGCCGCCCGCGCCGTCGATGCTGCCGCCGGCCCGCTCGCCATCGCCGGCTACGCCATCGACCCGACCCGCGCCGGGGAGGCCAAGGACGGCCAGTACATTTTCATCAATGGCCGCTTCGCGCGCGACAAGGTGATCGGCCACGCCCTGCGCGAAGCCTACCGCGACGTGCTGCACGGTAGCCGCCAGCCGGCGGTCTGTCTGTTCATCGACATCGACCCGGCGCTGGTCGACGTCAATGTCCATCCGGCCAAGACCGAAGTCCGCTTCCGCGACGCGCGGGCCATGCACCAGTTCGTTTTCCACGCCGTGCAGCGCACCCTGGCCACGCCAGTCGACCGCCCCGCCGTCGGCGGCTTCGCCAGCCCGCCGCAAGACCGGTCGATTTCAGCGCCAGAAACCGCCCGCCCCGCCGCCTGGCAGCCACCGCGCCAGCAGAGCGCGCTTGGCATCGCCGAACCGGCAACCACCGCCTACCTGGCATTCGCCCGCGCCGCGCAAGGCGGCGGCGAAGCGCCGCGCCCCGCCGCGCACACATCCGAGACCAGCGACGCGGGCGGGCCGCCGCTCGGCTACGCCCTGGCGCAACTGCACGGCATCTACATCCTGGCCCAGAACGCCCGCGGTCTGGTACTGGTCGACATGCACGCGGCGCATGAGCGCATTCTTTACGAAAAACTGAAAGCGGCCTGCGACAGCCGCCAGATCGCCACCCAGGCGCTGCTCATCCCCGCCGTGTTCAGCGCCGACCCGCTCGCCATCGCGGCAGCCGAGGAACACGCCGCGGTGTTGGCCGAACTCGGCTTCCAGATCGCCGCCGTGGGCCCTAATCAACTCGCCGTGCGCGGCGTGCCGGCGCTGCTCCAGGCCGGCGACCCGACGGCGCTGGCGCGCGCCTTGCTCGACGAACTGCGCGAGCACGGCCTCAGCCAGCTCTCCACCGCGCGCCGCGACGAACTGCTGGCCAACATGGCCTGCCACGGCGCGGTGCGCGCCCGGCGGCAACTGACGCCGCCAGAAATGAACGCCCTGCTGCGGCAAATGGAAGAAACTGAACGCGCCGGCCAGTGCAACCACGGCCGCCCGACCTGGAGCGAACTGTCGCTGGATCAGCTCGACAAGCTCTTCCTGCGCGGCCAGTAGACTTTTTCGTTTTCATGACAAACAGCAGCGAAATATCGGGTTTTCAGGCAAACTTCAAACCATTCATTTCACCCATAAGGAGTAGAAAAACATGAAAAAATGGTTGCTTCTTGTCGTGGCGCTGCTGATCGTCGGTGTGGCCGTCTTCTTCCTCTCCGGCAATCCGTTCGGCCGTCTGGTGAAATTGGCCATCGAGGAATTTGGCCCGAAAATGACCCAGGCCGAAGTCAGCGTTGGCGCGGTCACCATTTCCGCCACCGATGGCGAAGGCTCGATTGACGCCCTGAAACTCGGCAACCCCAAGGGCTTCAAGACAGACTACGCGCTCAAGGCGGACAAGATCGCGCTCGCCGTGGAGACATCCAGCCTGACGAAGGATGTCGTGGTGATCCGCAAGATCGCCCTGGACGGCCCGCACATCATCTATGAAAAGAGCGGCAGCGGCCTTAGCAACCTCGATGCCATCCAGCGCAACGTCGAACAATATCTCGGCACATCCGGAAGCAAGGACAAGAGCAAAGGCGACTCGAAAAAGATGATCATCGAGTTGCTCAGTATCCGCAACGCGAAGGTCAGTTACAGCGGCCTGGTGGATGCTGATATCAATCTGCCCGATATCGAACTGCGCGACATCGGCAAAAAAACCGGCGGCGTCGATGCCTCCAATCTGGCCAAGGCCATCATCTCCGAACTGAATGCGCAAACCATGCGAGCAGTGGGCAAAGCCGTAAGCAACAGCGTCGGCGCAGCGGTAGACAGCGCCAAGAAGGCGGTCGGGGGACTCTTCGGGAAATAATGGGCTTGGGGCGTGAAGCTTGCCGAGGCTGGCCCTTTCCCTGAAAACGCTTGAGTGAGCGGGTCAGGGCCAGACATTTTGCCTGGCGGATTGGCAAATTCCCAATCCGCGCCGCGCGCCTCAATAAATCGGCAAATACAGCGGATACAAGGTTTCTTCCTCGCGCCTGATGCGATCAACGAGAATCTTGCCGACTTCTTCCAAATCCCTGCCAAACGGAAGAGCATAATCCGGGCGCGTGCCAATATCCTTATATTGACTCAAGAACGCGAGCACGGCCTTCCCGATCGTATCCATTTCCTGGCGGAAACTGTGCACCAGGTACAAGCTTTCAGAATCCTTTTCCAGAGAATGTTCAAGGTAAATGTAAAAACGGATATTCTCGGTCAGAAGGTGCGCTTGTATGTCACGACGAAATTCATCAATGAACTTGGCGGTCAATGGCAAATCGTTTTTGGCAAATGCCGTATTGATCATGCCAAATATTTCGACCAGTTTCTGGTGCTCTTCATGCAGTTGCGGAACCAGATCGGGACTATATGAAATCTGGGTTCCTGGCGCATGCTTCGGGGCTTCCTCAGGTTTCTCCAGGACTTGCTCTTGCGTATCTTTTCTCTTTCTGCCAAACAGGAAATCTAAGAATGACATGCTTATTCTCCTTTCAGTTTGCATAGATCAAAGTCGAGTAGCCAAGGCACTCGAAGAATGCTCCAGGCCAAAAAGCTTCCTGACACACCGCTTCCTCGCCCCGCCCAGCGGGCAGAGGAAGCACACAAGCAACACCGTCTGCATGCGGGCGAGATGGTCAAGCGACAAACCCATCAGCGCCATCTTGTATCTTATTGCGATATCTTGCGCCAAGCTACACCGTTAGCAATCCCGCCTGCCGCAAGACCGTCCTGAGGCCCAACCCCAATCAGTCCGCCACCCCGCTGGCAAGCAGCTTGCCCGCCTCGTCCGCCGGAACGGGCCTGCCGAACAGGTAGCCCTGCAACTGATCGCAGCCGTGCTGGCACAGATAGTTGCGCTGCTTTTCCGTCTCGACGCCTTCGGCGACCACCTCCAGATCAAGCTCGTGCGCCATGGCGATGATGGCCGAAGCGAGCCGGGCCGGCTCGTTGCCCGCGTCGATTTCGCGGACGAAGGCGCGGTCGATTTTCAGCACCTGCACCGGAAGCTGCATGAGGTAACTGAGCGAGGAATAGCCGGTGCCGAAATCGTCGATGGCCACCTTGATATTCATCTGGCGCAGACCCTCCAGGGCTTCGGCAGCGCGTTCGACATTGCGCATCAACTGCGATTCGGTCATTTCCAGTTCCAGCAGCCGCGCCGGCAGCGCGTACTCGGCGAGCATGCCGGCGACGATGCGCGGCAAATTCTGGTGGACGAACTGCTGCGCCGAGATATTGACCGCCACCGGCACCACCGCCAGGCCGGCATCCAGCCAGGCGCGTTGCTGGGCGCAGACGGTGCGGATCGCCCATTCGCCGAAGGGGTTGATCAGGCCATTGGCCTCGGCCATCGGAATGACGATGGCGGGCGATACCATCTCGGTTGCGTTGCGCTGCCAGCGCAGCAGGGCTTCCATGCCGAGTAGTCGGCCGCTGGCCGGATCGACCTTGGGCTGATAGTGCAGGCGCAGTTCGTCACGCTCAAGCGCCCCGTGCAGGTCGTTTTCCAGCAGCAGTTGGTCGAGCGAGACGGTGTCGATTTCGTCGGAAAAGAAACTGGCCGTGTTGCGCCCTCTTTCCTTGGCTCGATACATCGCCACATCGGCCTTGCGCAGCAATTCGGAAAAACTCTGCCCGTCGTCCGGGTAAACCGCGATGCCGGCGCTGCCGGTAACGGTCAGCCCGTGGCCGGCCAGCAGGTAGGGTTGGTTCAGGGCCGCCAGCAGCTTGCGCACGACAACGCTCGCATCCTGGCGCTGTTCGAGCTCGAACAGGACGGCGACGAATTCGTCGCCGCCCTGGCGCGACAGGGTGTCGCTGTCGCGCAGCACCGACAGGCCGCGCTGCGCCGCCTGCACCAGCAACTGGTCGCCGATCTCGTGGCCAAGGGTGTCGTTGATATTCTTGAAGCGGTCGAGATCAATGAAGACCAGCGCGAAGGGCTTGCCGCTGCGCTTCGACAGGAGGATCGCCTGGCCGACCCGGTCTTCCAGCAGGATGCGGTTGGGCAGGCCGGTCAGCGGGTCGTGCTGGGCCATGTGCTGAATGCGCGCCTCGGCCTCCTTGCGTTCCGAAATGTCGGTAAGGATGCCGATGTAGTGGGTCGTGACCCCCTCGCCGTCGCGAATCGCGGAAATCGACAGCCAGCCGGGGAAAATCCCGCCATCTTTGTGCCGGTTCCAAACCTCGCCCTGCCAGCGGCCATGACCGAGCAAGCCTTGCCACATCAAGCGGTAAAATTCGTTGTCATGCCGCCCGGAACGGAACATGGCCGGCGTCTGCCCGATAATTTCCTCGCCCGAGTAGCCGGAAAGCGCGGAAGCCGCCGGATTGGCGGCAATGATGCGCGCCTCGGCATCGGTGATGAGCATGCCCTCGCTGCTGCTGGTAAACACCGTCGCATACAGTTGCAACTGATGTTCGGCCGCCAATTGCGCGGCATAGCGCGCGCTCAGGTCGTCGTGCGCCCGCGCCAGCTCGCGCTGGTCACGCTCGAAACGAATCAGGGCGTACAAGGCATAAGCGACCAGCAGCAGGGTCACCAGATAGAGCACTAGGCGATAGCGCCCGGCATTGCGCAGCACTTCCTCGTAACCACCGAGGTAGACCTGGAACACCTCCTCCAGCAGCAGGGAGGTCGAGGGACTCAGGATATTCTCGACCCACTTATCGACCAGCGGCCGGTTCTCGATAATTTGTTCGGCATGGGCCAGCAAGGGCTCGATCGACTCCGGGCCGCTGGCATGCCCCTGGAGCCGGCGCAAGTTCTCTAGTTCCAGCAGCAGTTTCTCGTTGCTGACAACCAGGGTGCCGGCGGCGGACAAACCCATGACGTGGCGGACAAAGGGTTCGAGTTCCGACTGTAACTGGTGATTGGCCCTTCTCAGCACGGCTTCGGCGACGCGCGGAAAATAGATCTGGGAATTACGCAACACCGAGGCGCTGCGCATGAAGCGGTCGATCTCCTCGGTTTTCTCGCGCTGCCGGGCGAACAACCGCTCCAGCAGCAGGCGCTGGCGGCTGCGGGTCGCGTTCGACATGCTCTCGGGAATCGCCCGCAAACCGGCCTCCTCGGCATGGATGTCGGCCATGTGGCGAATCAGGGGATCATAGTTGTGCAGCAGATCGGAATAACTGGCCAGCACGGCGGCGTCGAGTTCGACATCGGCCTGGCGCACCTGGCGCAGCGACTGCAAGTAAGCAGAATAAGGCTGCATGGATACCCGCTCGGTGTTGGCGAAAATCCAGAGCAGCAGGCCGAGCAGCGCGACGAAGCCGAGCGCGCGTCTGAGCCGGCGCACCATGACGTTGCGCTGGATGTCCAGGGCGGCGTTCATTTGTCGTCCTGCGGCAGCTCGCCGGTCAAGCTTGTGAGGAAAGCGACAATGGCCGTGACGTCGTTTTCCGGCAGGTCGAGGCCAAGCTGGTAGCGCCCCATCACCAGCACCGCCGCTTCCAGCGTCGCCGCCGAACCGTCGTGAAAATAGGGGGCCGTCAGGGCGACATTGCGCAAGCTCGGCACCTTGAACACATAGCGATCTTCCTCGCGGTGGGTGACGCTGTAGCGGCCGAGATCGCTGGCGCTCGCGGGACGACCGGCAAAGTAATTGCCCAGCACGCCGAATTTCTGGTACATGTTGCCGCCCACCAGCATGCCCTGATGGCAACTGACGCAGCCGTATTCGCGGAAGCGGCTGTAGCCCTCCATTTCCAGCGCGCTCAGCGCCTCCTCGTCGCCCCGCAGATAGCGGTCGAAGCGGGAATTGACGGTGATCAGCGAGCGTTCGAAGGTGGCGATGGCGTTCAGCAGATTGGCCGCCGTCAGGCCATCCGGATAGATGCTGTGGAAGCTGGCGACCAATTCGTCATCCTGGCTCAGGCGATTGAGCACTTCCGGCCAGGTGGCCCCCATCTCGATCGGATTCTGGATCGGTCCGGCCGCCTGCTCCTCCAGCGTTGCCGCCCGACCGTCCCAGAACTGCGCCAGATTGTAGGCGCTGTTGAACACCGTCGGCGCATTGATGTTGCCGACCGCGCCGCCGATACCGATGGAAAAACGCAGGCCGTCGACGCCGCCGGCCGCCAGATTGTGGCAAGAGGCGCAGGAAATGGTCGCATCGGCCGACAGGCGGGGGTCGTGGAACAGGCGCTTGCCGAGCGCGACGCGCCTCGGGTCAAGACCCTTG
>WREP01000030.1 GCA_009779265.1 Betaproteobacteria bacterium | reverse complement strand
GCGCAAGCTCCTCACCATCCTCAATGCCATGGTCAGAACCGGAAAACCCTGGGATGAATCGCTTCATCACGCTTGACTTGAAAGACAGTTGCTCTCCCGACCTCTCTCCCAGAGGGAGAGAGGGGAGCTTCACCGAAGAAAGGGGCGTTCCCCGTCACTCCTGCCCGCGAAGCGACGTACGCAAGTGCGATGGACGAACCAACCGCCGTCTCACTTGCCGCCACCCCCTCTCCCCCGGCCCTCCCCCGCGAGGGGGGAGGGGAGTATCGGGCTTTCGCGACAGTCTCTTCAGGACGGAGCGGATAGCAAGGGGCCAGCCACGGATTGAGAACAGCCAAGCCAGGCGCTTCAAACGAGCGGTCGTCGCGCGCGGCGGCCGCGCAACCGCGCACCGCAGGCGTGGCGGCTGTTATTGCTTTTCGCTCATTACGACGGCCCAGGCGCTTGCCCTGCCGCGCAAAGCCTCAACCCTCTTTATTGCGCATGAAGTCGGCCGTGTTGAAGAAGTTTTCCAGCAACTTGGCGCGGATTGCCGGGTCGATGCCGACATCTTCCATCGCCAGCACCATACATGCCACCCACTGGTCGCGCTCCTTGATGCCGATGGCGAAGGGCATGTGCCGTCCCCGCAGGCGGGGGTGGCCGAACTTCTCGACGAACAGGTCGGGGCCGCCGAGCCAGCCGGAAAGGAACATGAACAGCTTGTCGCGCGAGCTTTGCAGGTCCGCCGGGTGCATGGCGCGCAGTTCGGCGAATTGCGGCGCGCTGTCCATGCGGGCATAAAAGCAGTCGCACAATTGGGCGACAGTCGCCTCGCCGCCGATTTTTTCGTAGGTAGTCGTTTCCATCCGGCGATTTTATGTCACTTTGGCCGCCGCTTTGCCGGCTTGCCCGCTGGCGCGCAAGTTTTGGCTTCGCGCCGGGCCGGCGCGGCAAAGCGGCCGGGCCGGCTGTCGTTCCGGGCGGGGACGCTGGCCGCTGGCTTGGCGGCTTGTCCAGTGCCGGCCGGTTGCCAGGCCGGCACCAGATGTTTCTTGCCATTGCCGATCAGGTCGGCGCGGCCCATCGCCTTCAGCGCCTCGCGCAGCAGCGGCCAGTTTTCGGCATCGTGATAGCGCAGGAAAGCCTTGTGCAGCTTGCGCTGGCGGCCGCCGCGCACGGCCCCGACGACTTCGCCGCCCTGCCGGCGCAGTTTTTTGAGCGGATTTTGTTCCGTGTGGTACATCGTCGTCGCCAGCGCCATTGGCGTCGGCAGAAAGGTTTGCACCTGATCGAGGCGGAAGTTGTTTTTCTTCAGCCACTGGGCGAGCTTGAGCATGTCCTCGTCGCTGCTTCCCGGATGGGCGGCGATGAAGTACGGAATCAGGTACTGTTCCTTGCCCGCCTCGCGGGAAAAGCGGTCGAACAATTGCTTGAAGCGGTCGTAGGCGGCGATGCCAGGTTTCATCATTTTCGCCAGCACGCCTTCCTCGGTATGCTCCGGGGCGATTTTGAGATAGCCGCCGACGTGATGCGTGACCAGTTCGCGGATGTATTCGGGCGAGCGCACGGCGAGGTCGTAGCGCAGGCCGGAGCCGATCAGCACCTTCTTCACCCCCTTGAGGGCGCGCGCCCGGCGGTAGAGCGAAATCAGCGGCGCATGGTCGGTACCCATGTTCACACAGATGTCGGGCCAGACGCAGGAAAGCCGGCGGCAGGCCGCTTCGATTTTCTCGTCCTTGCATTTCAGGTGGAACATGTTGGCGGTCGGCCCGCCGAGATCGGAGACGATGCCGGTGAAACCGGGCGTTTTGTCGCGCATGTCCTCGATTTCGCGGATAACCGAATCTTCCGAACGGCTCTGGATGATGCGCCCCTCGTGCTCGGTGATGGAGCAGAAGGTGCAGCCGCCGAAACAGCCGCGCATGATGTTGACCGAGAAGCGGATCATCTCCCAGGCCGGAATCTTGGCCTCGCCATAGCCCGGATGCGGCCGGCGGGCGTAGGGCAGTTCGTAGATGCGGTCGAGTTCCTCGCTGGAAAGCGGCAGCGGCGGCGGATTCAGCCAGACATCGCGCTCGCCATGCCCCTGCCGCAAGGCGCGGGCATTGCCCGGGTTGGATTCAAGATGCAGGGTGCGCGAAGCATGGGCATAAAGCACCGGATCGTCGTGCACCGCCTCGTAAGCCGGCAGGCGGATAACGGTGCGGGAACGGGGGTGGCGGGAGGCGGCGGCTGCACTTGGCCCCCTCGCCCCGCGCCCTTCAAGCCCCTCCCCCCTCGCGGGGGAGGGGTTGGGGAGAGGGGGAGGCGGATCATCCTCTGTAGGAGCAGGTTTGAAACCCACCCTTTCGTGTCTTTGTATTTGGACAGGTTTCAAACCCGCCTCTACCTCCCCCTCTCCCCCGGCCCCTCCCCCGCGAGGGGGGAGGGGAGCGAGGACGGCCCCTCCGCCATCACCCGTCGCCGCACAAGAAGCGCCCTCCCCCGCCCCATAAGGATCAACCTGCCGCAGCACCGCACCCGGCGTATCGACCTCGGTTGAATCCACCTCATCCCAATCCCCGGCGGGCAGCCAGCCGCGCGGCGCCATGAAGGCAGTGCCGCGCAGATCGCGGATGTCGCCGATCTTCTCGCCGCGCGCCAGACGGTGCGCCAGTTCGACAACCGCCCGCTCGGCATTACCGAAAACCAGCAAATCGGCCTTGGAATCGGCCAGCACCGAGCGGCGCACCTTGTCCGACCAATAATCGTAATGGGCGATGCGGCGCAGACTGGCCTCGATCGAGCCGATCACCACCGCCGCGCCGGGAAAAGCCTCGCGACAGCGCTGGGCATAGACGGTAACGGCGCGGTCGGGCCGCTTGTCCGCCTCGGCGTTGGGCGTGTAGGCATCGTCCGAGCGAATCTTGCGGTCGGCGGTGTAGCGGTTCACCATCGAATCCATGTTGCCGGCGGTCACGCCGAAAAACAGATTGGGCTTGCCCAGACGCCGAAAATCGGCAGCCGAATTCCAGTCCGGCTGGCAGATGATGCCCACGCGAAAACCCTGCGCCTCCAGCAACCTGCCAATCAGCGCCATGCCGAAACTGGGATGATCGACATAGGCGTCGCCGGTAACCAGAATGATGTCGCAGGAATCCCATCCCAGCGCCTCCATCTCGGGGCGGGACATGGGCAGAAAAGGCGCAACGCCAAAACGCTGCGCCCAGAATTTGCGGTAGCCGAAAAGGGGCGGGGGTTGTTTGTTTGAATTCATCAATGTAACGGCTCAGTGGGGCAGACTATTTCCATATCTTTGACCATTGCCCGCTCATGGCGTTGGCGGCTTCTTTGAAAGTGATTGCAACGCCAGCCGCCCGTGATCGGTCAGACGGTATTTTTGCCGGCGGCTATTGGGTTTGTCTGGAATAGTCATCTCGATGAATCCAGCCGCCAACGCCGGGCGCAGGTAAGCATCGCGGAAATTCACCAAATCCCTCAAACCCAGGACGATCTGCAAGTCGGCCCGCCCCATTTCTCCATCCAGCATGGCAAGCAAGCGCCCGACTTCGGGGGTGACTTGAGGGGTGACTTGAGGGGTGACTTGAGGGGTGACTTGGTCGGTCGCACTCTCCCACTCCGGCGCCGGGCGCTGGCATACCGCCTTGAACTGATTTCCGCCCGGCTCATCGACAAACGTGATCCGCGGCCATTCCTCCAGCGCGCGCGTAATTCCCGTTCCCAGGCCGCGATACGGCAGCAGGTGAAACGCATGTTCGGCCAGCGTCGGATTGCGGCGATTGACCTTGCCTTGCCGAATTTCCTCCAGGCTCAGGCTGTCGGGCAGATCACCGGGGTTGATGATCTCCACCCGGTCGGCGAACACGAAGATGCGGATCGGGGCGCTGGTGAAGTAATCCCGGTGGACCAGCGCATTAACCAGCAGCTCGACCAATGCGCCCTCGGGAATTTCCAGTTCGCCCGGCGTATTGAAGCCGCGCCCGCGCTGCACATGGTGCAAATTGCGCTTGATGAACGCGAGGCTGCCCCGGAACAGTTCCGGCAACGTTCCGTAAATGTTTTCCGTATCCAGGTAGCGGTTATCGGCGAGTTTGGTGCCGGGGAAGGCCACGGCGGCGACCAGAAAGGCGGGAAACCAGCGCTGCGTGTTACGGCCAAAGAGCACCACGCCAGACAGGTTCAACTCGCGGCCATCGCCCAGGCCGATGTTGTGCAGCACTTGATCCAGCGGCAAACCGGCAAGCTCGGCGTACTCGTCGCTCTGGCCGTAGCGGCGGGTGAAGTAGCCTTGAAAAGCCTTGTCGTCGAGATCAGCCGACGTCGCTCCCGCCACCGGCACCCGATCGGCGCGAACCAGACCGGAGCGTTGGAACATGCGCTGCAATTCCTCCCGCGACGTGACATGGCGCTTGTCCGCCCCTTGCTTGACCCAGATGCGGCCCTGATGATCGACATAGGGCTTGGCGATGCCATCGGGCACATCGACCACGATCACGATGCCCTGCGTGGTCATCACGTTCTCGGTCTGCGGATGCACCGACGGCCGCACGTTCTGCGTGGCGGCGTTGCCGAGCAACTGATTCAAGCGCCGCACAGCGGTGGCATCCAGCCCCGCGACCGAGCCATCGTCGGCCACGCCGAGAAACAACTGGCCGCCGCCACTGTTGGCAAAAGCAACCAACTCGGCGGCCAGACTGTCGGCGTTGGTGGCGTCGCGCTTGAACTGGCGGCGACTGTCTTCGCCGTGCGCCAGCAGTTGCAGGAGTTCAGCTTCGGTCATCGCGTCCTTTTTTATTTGCTAGCCGCTTACTCCAAATCTCGAATGATTGCTCTGTTGGAAGGCGAGTCATACGCTTTGGCGGGATAGAAGGGATTAGCGGATTTTACCCGACCGCTCACTCCCCGCTCCGCAGCACCGCCAGCGGCGGGATCGCCAGCAGGCGGCGGACGGCCCACCAGCCGGCGGCGATGGCGGCCAGCGCGCCGCCCAGCGCGGCCAGCGGCGGCAGCCACAGGGCCGGGGCGAGTTCCAGTTGGAATATCTGCCAGGCGATTATCTGGCCGACCAGCAACGCGCCGCCGGCTGCCAAGAGGCCGGCGCTGCCGCCGATGATTGCCAGTTCGGCCAGTAGCGCCGCCGCCAGTTGCCGGCGGCGGGCGCCGAGGGCGCGCATCACCGCGAGGGCGTGGCGGCGCTCGTCGAGCAGTGTGAGTAGCGCCGCATAGAGCACGATGCCGCCGGCCAGCAGGGTGAACAGGAAAACGAAGCGCACCGCCCCGGCCACCTGTTCCATGACCGCGTTCAGTTGCGCGATGACGGCGGTGATGTCGATCACCGTCAGGTTCGGGAAGCGGCCGACCAGTTCGACGCCGAGCCGGGTTTCGGAGGGCGGCAGGTGGAAGCTGGTGATGTAGCTGGCCGGCAGGTCGTCGATGACGCCCGGCGGCGTGAGGACGAAGAAATTGACGCGCATCGAGTCCCAGTCCAGTTTGCGCAGGCTACTGACGCGCACCGTCCGCTCGTTGCCGGCGACGGAGAAGACGAGTTCATCGCCGAGGGCGATGCCGAGGGTACGGGCCAGCCCTTCCTCGACCGAGGCGAGAGCCTGCCCGTTTTCCTGCGGCGCGAACCAGCGCCCGGCGGTGATGCGGTTGGCGGGCGGCAGCGCGGCGCGCCAGGAGAGATTGAATTCGCGCTCGATCAGGCGCTGGGCGCGCTCGTCATCGGGATAGCTGGCCGCCGCCACCGACCGCCCGGCGATGCGCAGGAGGCGGGCGCGCACCATCGGCGCCAGTTCGGCCTCCACCCCGGCGGCGGTCAGGACTTGCGCCACCTCGGCCCGCTGCTCGGGCTGGATGTTGATGACGAAGCGGTTGGGCGCATCCGCAGGCAGGGAGCGGGTCCAGGCGGCGAGCAATTCACCGCGGGTGACGGTAAGCAGCAGCAGGGCCATGATGCCAACCGCCAGCGCAACGATTTGCAGACTGGCGGCCGGCGCCTGCCGGGCGAGGCTGGCGAGGCCCTGCCGCCAGCCCGGTCCGCCGATGCCGCGCAGGCGGGAAACGCCGGCCAGCAGCAGGCGGGCGAGCAGCCAGAAAAGCGCCAGCGCCCCGGCGAATCCGGCAAGCGCCAGCATGCCGAGACGGACATTGCCGGCGACGGCGACGATCAAGCCGCCGAGCAGCAGGCAGCCGAGCAGATAGCCACCGAGGCGCGACAACCGGGGCGGCCCGAGTTCGCGGCGCAGCACGCGCAGGGTCGGCACCTTGGCTAATTGCAGCAGCGGCGGCAGGGCAAAACCAAACAGCAGCACCGCCGCCACCGCCGCGCCGTGGCCGAGCGGCCGCCAGCCGGGGGGCGGCAGAGGCACGGTCAACAAGCCGCGCAAGCCCTCGACGAGCAGGAAATGTGCGGCCAGCCCGAGCAGACTGCCCGCCACCGCCGCGACCAGCGCCAGCCAGAAGAACAGCAGGGCATGCAGGCCGAGCAGGCGCTTCTGGGTCATGCCCAGGCAGCGCATCACGGCGCAGGCGTCGAGATGGCGTTGCAGGTAACGGCGCGCCGCCAGGGCCACGGCGACGGCGGCGAGGATCACGGTAAGCAGCGTCGCCAGGCCGAGGAAACGCTCGGCCCGTTCCAGGGCGTTGCGGATTTCCGGCCGGGCGTTGCTCATGTCTTCGAGGCGCTCGCCGGGCGTCAGCCGCGTTTGCAGCCAGCCGCGCAGACCGTCGATGGCGCTATCCTCGCCGGCCAGCAGCAGGCGGTAGCGCAGGCGCGAACCGAATTGCACGAGGCCGCTGGCCGGAATGTCGTCGAGGTGCAGCAAAAGGCGCGGCCCGAGGTTGAAAAAGCCGATGCCGCGATCCGGTTCCAGCGTCAGGATGGCCGCCACCCGCAACGAGGCCCGGCCGACCATGACGACATCGCCGGGCGTCGCCCGCAGTGCCGTCGCCAGGCGCTCGTCGAGCCAGACCGTGCCCGCCCGCGGCCCGCCATCGACCGGCGCGCCGGCCTCGCCCAGACGGGATGCCGCCGACAAGCTGCCGCGCAAGGGATAAGCGGCGCTGACCGCCTTGATGTCGGCCAGTTGCACCGCGCCGGCAAAACCGACCATGCTCGGGAAGCTCAGGGTTTCCGCCACCTCGACCCGCCGCCGCGCCGCTTCTTCGCGATAGGCGTCGGGCAGCGGATGCTCGGCGCTGAGCGCCAGATCGCCGCCCAGCAACTGCCGCGCCCCGCGTTCGAGCGCACCATGCACGCGGTCGGCGAAAAAGCCGACGGCAGTCACCGCCGCCACGGCGAGCGCAAGCGCGGCGAACAAAAGGCGCAATTCGCCCGAGCGCAACTCCCGCCCCAGCAGCCGCCAGGCCAGGGCGATCATGGGCGTTTTCTCAATGGCTGGGGCATGGGGATTTCAACTGGCGACTTTGCCACCCGCTCAGGATTTGTAGTACTGCTTGAACTCAGGGCTTGGCTCGCGTTCAGAATAGATATAGAGAACGATGCCATTGGGTTCTTGCACGGCAAAGCCGCGATCTCCCCACGGATGATCTTCGAGAGGCATGAGCGGAACCAGCCCGGCAGCAGTCAGCGCCGCGAATTCGGCATCGACTTCAGCGACGCAAAGGTTGTACGTCAGACCAGCCGGCTTGCAGGCCGGCTGATCGCCTTGAGGCGCCATGAATTGCAGAGCGGCCCCCGCGCCCAATTGGAGATTGACGTACCACCCGCAATCGAAAGTAACCCTCGCGCCGAAATGCTGAACATAAAGCTGACCTTGGCTGTGGTGATGCAGGGGGATAATTCGAGCAATTGGGTGAGCATGGTTGATCCTTTTTATGAAGCGTGATGAACACCGACGCATTTCAAATCGGCATGTATTTCTCATCCACCTGTTCGATATTGAAGCGTTCCACCGGCCATGACTGCAATCGGGACAGCACCAGATCCCGCAGTTGCTCCAGCTCTGGCGCGTCCTGAATCTTCGCGCCAAGCAGAAATCGCGGCTTGCGCGATGTGAGATGAAGCCGAAACTCTCCACGCTTGCTGTCGTCGGTGTGGACATCGACCGCCAGTTTGACGCCCGACTGCTCAAACCAGACAAACCAGCCCCAATCTTCCTGACTCGACTGAAGGTCGCCACCGTATCGTTCACGGAGTGTCGGCAACAGCCAATCGAGAACAATATCTCCACCGATACAGCAATCGTTGATGTACCGCTCGGAATCGGCAATTTGAACAGGTTTTACGAAACCGATGATATAGGGCATATGTGGTTTGGCCTGAATTTCAATCAGTGCCGCTCAATCCAGTTCCCGCAACCTCGCCACCGCTTCCTCGACCCGCCGCACGGCGATGGTCGTCATGCCGGGGATGGGGCGTTTCGGTTGGTTGGCTTCGGGGATCAGTGCCTGGGTAAAGCCGAGTTTGGCGGCTTCGCGCAGGCGCTCCTGGCCGCGCGGGGCGGGGCGGATTCGCCAGCCAGGCCGATTTCGCCAAAAACCACCAGTTTGGGCGGCAGGGCGCGGTTTTTCAGCGACGAGGCGATGGCGATGAGCACCGCCAGATCGGCTGCCGGCTCGGCGATTTTGACGCCGCCGACGGCATTGACGAAAACATCCTGATCGAAGCAGCCGATGCCGGCGTGGCGGTGCAGCACGGCCAGCAGCATGGCGAGGCGCTGGGCGTCGAGTCCGACGGTGAGCCGGCGCGGGTTGCCGTGAGCGCCGTCGACCAGCGCCTGGATTTCGACCAGGAGCGGCCGCGTGCCTTCCTGCGTCACCATCACGCAGGAGCCGGGCACTTCCTGACCGTGTTGCGAGAGGAACAGCGCCGACGGGTTGCTGACGCCTTTCAGCCCGGTTTCGGTCATGGCGAAAACGCCCAGTTCGTTGACCGCGCCGAAGCGGTTTTTGACCGCCCGCACGAGGCGGAAGCTGGAATGCGTGTCGCCCTCGAAATAGAGCACGGTATCGACGATGTGTTCGAGCACGCGCGGCCCGGCCAGCGCGCCTTCCTTGGTCACATGGCCGACGAGGACGATGGCGACGCCGCTTTCCTTGGCCAGCCGGGTGAGTTGCGCCGAGCATTCGCGCACCTGGGCGACCGAGCCGGGGGCGCTGCTCAGGGCCTCCGACCACAGGGTCTGGATCGAGTCGATGACCGCCACTTCGGGCCGTTCGGCCTGCAAGACGGCGAGGATGCGTTCGAGATTGATTTCGGCCAGGAGCGGCAGGCGGCGGGTATCAAGGCCGAGGCGGCGGGCGCGCAGGGCGACCTGCTCGGCGGATTCCTCACCGCTGACATAAAGCGCCTTGCGCCCCGCCGCCGAGAGGTGGGCCAGCGCCTGCAACAGCAGGGTGCTCTTGCCGATGCCGGGATCGCCGCCGATCAGCACGACGCCGCCGGCAACCAGGCCGCCGCCGAGGGCGCGGTCGAGTTCGCCGACGCCGGAGGCGAGGCGGTCGATCTCGCGCGCCTCGATGTCGGCCAGGTTCAACAACCGGGCGCCCGGCGCCAGCGAGGCGAAACGATGTTCGGAAGGCTTCTCGGCAACGCTTTCGAGCAAGGTGTTCCACGCCCCGCAGCCGGGACACTGGCCCTGCCACTTCGGGCTGCTGGCGCCGCAGGCGCTACAGACGTAGATGGATTTCGCCCTGGCCATCAGATTTTTCCGAGTACGACCGGCACGCGCGGGGCCAGGGCGCAGAACAGTTCGTAGGCGATGGTGCCGGCCGCCGCCGCCACCTCGTCGGCCGGCACGGTGCCGCCCTCGCCTTCGCCCCACAGGGTCACCGGCGATCCGGGGCCGGCGGCGGGAATATCGGTCACATCGCAGGCCAGAAGATCCATCGACACCCGGCCGACGGTGCTGGTGCACTGGCCGGCGACGGCCAGCGGCGTGCCGTTCGGCGCGTGGCGCGGGTAGCCGTCGGCGTAGCCGCAGGCGACGATGCCGACGCGCATTGGCCGCGGCGCGGTGAAAATGCCGCCGTAGCCGACGCGCTCGCCGGCGGCGATGTCCTGCACGGCGATGATGCGGCTTTCCAGCGTCATCGCCGGGGCGAGGCCGAGCGCCGCCGCGCTCTGGTCAGCGAACGGGCTGGCGCCGTAGAGCATGATGCCGGGCCGCGTCCAGCCGCCGTGCGCCGCCGGATGGCGCAGGATGGCCGCCGAATTGGCGAGGCTGAGCGGCCCCCGCCAGTCGCCGGCCAGGGCGCGAAAGCGTTCTAGTTGCCAGTCGATGCCGCGCTCGCCGTCGGCGTCGGCGAAATGCGTCATCAGCGTGACTTCCGCTCGCGGCAGGCGGCGCAGCAATTCCCAGGCGCGCGGCAGGGTGGCCGCCGTGAAGCCGAGGCGGTTCATGCCGCTGTTCAGTTTCAGATACAGGCGCAGCGGCTGTTCCGGGCGCTGGCCGGCGATCAGCCATTCGAGCTGCTCGGCGCAATGCACCACCGTCGTCAGCCGGTACTCGACGACGGCGGTCACCTCGGCGGCGGCGAAAATGCCTTCGAGCAGCAGGATCGGCTGGCTCACGCCGGCTTCGCGCAGGGCCACGGCGTTTTCGCATTCGAGCAGGGCGAAACCGTCGGCCTCGCCGCGCAGCGCCTCGACGGCCCGCCATTGGCCGTGGCCGTAGGCGTCGGCCTTGATCACCGCCCAGATGCCCGCGCCCGGCGAACGCGTTTGCGCCAGCCGGTAATTGGCGCGGATGGCGGCCGGGTCGATGCGGGCGCGGAGCGGACGGCGGCCCATCATATGGCGGCCTCCCTGAGCATGCCGGCGGCGAATTCGACGAAAGTGGCCACCAGGCGCGACTGGAAACGATCCTGCGGATAAATCAGGCGCAGCGTGCTGCGCAGCGCCGGCTGCAGCGCGACGGCGACCAGTTCGCCGAGGCGCACTTCCTTGTCCACCACCACGCGCGGCACGATGGCAAAGCCCAGGCCGGTGGCGACCATGCCTTTCAGCGCCTCCAGGCTGCCCAGTTCCATTTGCGTTTTCAGGAGGCGCGGCTCGACCTGCTGGGCGCTGAACCAGGCTTCGATCATGGCGCGGCCGCCCGAGCCGGGTTCCTGCGAAATGAATTCGTAATCGACCAAGAGCTTCGGCGTCACCTCAGGCAGCGCCGCCAGCGGATAATCCGGCGTGCAGATGACCACCAGTTCATCGCCACCGCATTCGCGGCAGACCAGACCGGCAAGCTTGGCCGGCGCGCCGAGCAGACCCACGTCGAGCGAATGCGCGCCGACCCGGTTTTCGATATTTTCCGAATTGGCGACGCTCAGGCGGATGCGAACCTGCGGATAGAGGGCGTTGAATTCGCCGAGCGCGCGCGGCAGAAAATCGACCACCGAGGCGCTCGCCCCGACCCGCAAGAGTCCGCGCATCTCCCCGGTCATCTCGCCGAGGCGGGTTTCCATCTCCCGCGAAAGCTTGAGGATGTCCCCGGCGTAAGAGTGCATCAACTCGCCCGCCGGCGTCAGCGAAATGCCGCCGGGCCGGCGCTCGAACAGGCGCGTGCCGTACTCCGCTTCCAGATGCTTGATCTGCAAGGTCACCGCCGGCTGCGTCATGAACAATGCCTCCGCCGCGCGGGTGAAGCTCAGGTGTTCGGCCACGGCATGAAAGATCTGCAAGCGTCGTTCCGCCATCATGATTCTCCTCGTGTCTGCGGGCGCTATTCAACCATATTCCACCGCCGCCCGCCGCCTGGCCGGCAGGATTTCACTCTTGCCGACAAGCCTTGCGGCTGGCGCAAAGCATGGTATAAACCTCGACCAGACTCAAAAAGAGACCGTTTTCGACGTGCCATTCGGCTTCTACATCATCATGGCCGCGCAGTTTTTTTCCGCGCTGGCCGACAACGCCCTGCTCATCGCCGCCATCGCCGCCCTGCGCGAAATGCAGGCGCCGACCGAGTACGAGCCGCTGCTGAAAACCGTTTTCACCGTCTCCTACGTCGCCCTGGCCGCCTTCGTCGGCGCCTTTGCCGACTCCATGCCCAAGGGACGGGTCATGCTCATCAGCAACACCGTCAAGATCGTCGGCTGCGCCACGATGTTCTTCGGCGCGCACCCGCTCCTCGCCTACGCCATCGTCGGCCTCGGCGCCGCCGCCTATTCCCCGGCCAAGTACGGCATCCTCACCGAATACCTGCCGCACCGCCTGCTCGTCGTCGCCAATGGCTGGATCGAGGGCCTGACCGTCGGCGCCATCATCCTCGGCGTCGTCATCGGCGGCGCCCTCATCGAGCCTGCCGTCGTCCAGCCCCTGCTCGACCTCGGCCTGCCGCTGATCGACACCGGCGGCGAAATGGCCGTCGCCGTCATCGCCCTGCTCTACCTCGTCGCCGCCGTCTTCAACCTCTACGTGCCCAATACCGGCGTCGACCACAAACCGCTGAAAAAAAATCCCCTCTACCTGCTGCACGAATTCAATCACTGCCTCGCACTGCTCTGGCGCGACCGTCTGGGCCAGATTTCGCTGGCCGTCACCACGCTCTTCTGGGGCGTCGCCGCGACGCTGCAATTCATCGTCATCATGTGGGCGGACGCGGCGCTCGGCTTCGATCTTTCGAAATCCTCGATGCTCCAGGGCGTCGTCGCCATCGGCGTCGCCATCGGCGCCGTGATCGCCGCCCGCCTCGTCACGCTGCGCCAATCGGTCAAGGTCATTCCGCTCGGCATCGCCGTCGGCGGCGTCGTGCTGCTGATGAATTTCGTGCACCACCTGGGGCTGGCCGTGCCGCTGCTCATCCTCATCGGCGCGCTGTCCGGCTTTTTCGTCGTGCCGATGAACGCCCTCCTGCAACACCGCGGCCACATCCTCATGGGCGCCGGCCACTCCATCGCCGTGCAGAATTTCAACGAAAACCTGTCGATTCTGGTCATGACCGGGCTGTACTACCTGATGATCCGGCTGGACTTGTCGATCTACCTCATCCTCACCCTGTTCGGCCTTTTCATCAGCGCCCTGATGACCCTCATCCGCATCCGCCACCTGAACAACCAGCGCGAACGGGACGACACCCGCTATCTCGACGACTTGCTACATCACTGAGAAGCCGCGGCCAGCGAGGCTTAACTTCCGTGCAGCGCCCAAAACGCCGCCGGCGTGATGATGGGATAGCTGCCTGACAGCGCCAGCAAATCCTTGTCGCCGGTAATCAGATAATCGGCCTGCGCCGCCGCCCAGGTTGCCAGCACCGGCTGATCCGCCGCATCCCGCAAAGCGGCATCCGCTTGCGCCGCTGGCTCCACGATGTCGGCCAGAAACATGAAACTGTCCGCCAGATCGCGGATTTCCGCCGCGCTCAAGGCCGCCTTGGAGAGACGCGGCAGCACCCTGACCATCTCGTCAAGAATGTAACGCGACAACACCACCTCCAGCCCGCCCTGACGCCAAACGCCGACGATGCGCCCCGGCACGCTGCCGGGATAGGCCAGCCCCGACACCAGAACATTGGTGTCCAACACCACGCGCAAAGCCGGCATCAGCGTAACTTCCGTTCATCGGCGACAATGGCGTCGATCTCGGCCAGCCCTTCGTCCTCGGGCACGCCGGCATAAGCGCCGGCAAGGCGCGCGCTCAGAGCGTCGAAGCGGTCGCGCAGGCGGCGGATGCGCGCAAACAATTCGGCATCCACCAGCGCCGCCACCGGCTTGCCATCCTTGTTGATGACAATGCTGTCGTTGCGGTACTGCACCAGATTCAGCATTTCGCCGAGATTCTGGCGGAAGGTCACGGCGTTAACTTCGGTGATCATGAGCAACCCTCAACCAATACGATCAATATGGTCATTATGGTTGATATTGAGCATGATATCCACCCATCGCCGGCCCGTTCAGGCAAGGCTGTCGCGCAAAACCCGGCGGGCAAAAAGCAAATCTTCCCAGGCTTTGGCCTTGTCCGGCAGGTTGCGCAGCAGATAGGCCGGGTGGTAAGTGACGACGAGCGGAATTCCGCCATGTTCGAGGCGGCGGCCGCGCAGGGAGGCGAGCGATCTGTCCTCATGTAGCACGCTGTGCACCGCCACCTTGCCGAGCAGGACGATGATTTTCGGTTGCAGCAGGGCGATCTGGCGTTCCAGCCAGGGCCGGCAGGCGGCGATTTCCGCCGCTTCCGGCGTGCGGTTGCCGGGCGGCCGGCATTTGACGGCATTGCCGATGTAGACCCGCTGGCCGCGCGCCATGTCGAGCGCCGCCAGCATGTTGTCGAGCAGCTTGCCGGCCTGACCGACGAATGGCTCGCCGCGGGCGTCCTCCTCGGCGCCCGGACCCTCGCCGATGAACAGCCAGTCCGGCCGGCGGTCGCCGACGCCGAGCACGGCCTGCTGCCGTTGCTGGCAGAGCGGACAAAGACGGCAGGCGGCGACAGCGGCGGCCAATTCCTGCCAATCCCCGTGCGCGCCTTCCGCCGCTTCTGCCACCGCTTCTGGCAGCGCATTTGCCACCGTTTTTTCCACCACGCCCGCCGGCTCCACCGCGAGCCCGGCGGCAGCAGCGGCGGGCGGCGCGGCGTCCTCGGCCGCCACGGCCGGTTGGCGCGGCACCCACAGCGGGACGATGCCCATTTCCGCCAGCATCTGTTCGCGGCTCAGGCTCATGTCAACTCCTTGTCGAAAACCAGCGCGTCCTCGCGCCCCTCGGCGGCCGGGTAATACGCCTTGCGCCGGGCGATCTGGCGAAAGCCGAAATGGCGGTACAGTTCCACCGCCCGCTCGTTCGATGGCCGCACTTCGAGAAACAGGCGGCTGGCGCCGGCCAGCCGGGCATTGTCCATCGCCTGACGCAGCAGCCGGGCGCCGTGGCCGCAGCCCTGGTAACGGGCGGCGACGCCGATGTTGAGAAGATGCGCCTCGTCGATCACCCGCATGATGACGGAAAAACCGATCAACTCGCCGCCCCGGCGCAAGACCCAGGCGCCATGGCCGGCGAGCAGCGAATCGGCAAAATTGCCGCGCGACCACGGAAATTTCTGCACCGACGCTTCCAGCGCCGCCACCGCGTCGAGATCGCGCTCGTTCATCGGGAAGAATTCCGCCGCCAGCGTCAGAGTGCTCATTCCATTTCCAGATCAATCGAGTACGCGAAGACGAAGCGCAGACAGTACTGTAGTACGGCAGTCGACAAAGTAATCGGTTGAGATGGGAATGGAATCACGCCCGGCCGCCTTCGCTTAAGCGCTCGGCAACCGTCTTGGCCACCTTGTCGCGGACATATAGCGGCGCCGCCAGCGCCGCGTCGATACCCTCGCCGCGCGCCACGCGCGGTGCCGCCAGCGCGGCCACCGCCGCCGCCGTCGGCAGGATGCCGGGCAGAATGGCGATGCTGGCTGCCCGCAAACGCTCATCCAGCACCGGATAGGCCGCCGGGGCGTTGCCGCAGGCTCGCCAGCCGCCCGTTTCAGGCAGGGGCAGCGCGGCCGGCGGCAGCACATGGATCTCGCCCTGCAAGCGGCAGTCGCCGCCGGCCACTTGATAGCGGCCGATATAGACTTCGCCCATGCGCGCATCGAGCAGGGCCAGTACCTGGCCGTCGCCGGCTTGCAGCGCCATTGCCTCCAGGCTGGTCACCGGCAGCACGGGCCGATCCGCCGCCACCGCCAGCCCCTGGGCCGCGCCGCAGGCGATGCGCAGGCCGGTGAAGGCGCCGGGACCGGCGCCGAAGGCGATGGCATCGAGCGCCGCGACGCCGACGCCGGCTTCGCCGAGCAGTTCGCGGATCAGCGGCAGCAGGGTCGCCGAATGCGCCTGTCCGGCCGGACAGCGGCGTTCAAGCACGACGCCATCGCGCCAGAGGGCGCAGGAGCCAAGCTCCGTCGAGGTTTCCAGGGCGAGAATCAGCATGGGACGGCATTTTACCGGAGGCCCGCGCCTCTGCGACGCCGTCAGTCGCGGCAGTCGCCCCGGCGCTTGTCGTCGCGCTTATCGTCGTGCTTTTTGTGGTGCTTGCGCATCTCGTCGCGCAGGCGTTTGCGCTCGTCCGAATCCATGCGCTGCCAGCGTTGATCTTCATCGCCGTCCGCGGCGTGTTTCTCGTGCCAGTGCTCGCGCATTTGCCGGCGCATCTGGCGGCGCTCGTCCGGCGCCAGTTCGCACCACTTTGATTCGCGCTTCTCGCTGAAGCCACGATCATCGTCGGCGGCAGCCGGCGCCGCGCCGCCGAACAGGGCGAACAGCAAGAGCGGCAGGAACAGGCGAAATTTCATGGCGGTGCGCGGGGCGAAAGGATGCGGTCATTGTCCGCCGGCATCGGGCGCGTAGCGGGCAGCAAATGTAAGGATATGTTTCCCTCGGTCGGACGGCAATTCGTTGTTACCATTGGCGGCGGCGCTCCGGCCGTATTTCATTACCCTTGGCGCATGAACGAAAGCACACAAAAACTTCTGGTCGTCGATGACGACGTCCGCCTGCGCGATCTGCTGACCCGTTATCTCGGCGAGCAGGGCTTCGAGGTCAAGGCCGCCGCCGACGGCAGACAGATGGACAAGCTGCGCGGCCGCGAACATTTTCACCTCATCGTCCTCGACCTGATGCTGCCCGGCGAGGACGGCCTGTCGATCTGCCGCCGCCTGCGCGGCACCGGCGACCAGACGCCGATCATCATGTTGACGGCCAAGGGCGACGACGTCGACCGCATCGTCGGCCTGGAAATGGGCGCCGACGATTATCTGCCCAAGCCCTTCAATCCGCGCGAACTGCTGGCCCGCATCCATGCTGTGCTGCGCCGCCAGGATCACCGCCCGCCGGGCGCGCCGGAAGACGACGCGGGAAGCGTCCGCTTCGGCAATGTCGAGGTCGATCTGGTCGCCCGCACGCTGCACCGCGACGGCGAGGCGCAACCGCTGACCACCGGCGAATTCGCCGTGCTCAAGGTGTTGCTGCGCCATCCGCGCCAGCCGCTGTCGCGCGACAAGCTGATGACCCTGGCCCGTGGCCGCGAGCAGGGGCCGTTCGACCGCGCCATCGACGTGCAGATTTCCCGCCTGCGCAAGCTGATCGAGAACGACCCGGCGCAGCCGCGCTACCTGCAAACCGTCTGGGGCTTCGGCTACGTCTTTATCCCGGACGGCGACAAGCGCGACGCATGATTCCATTTCCCTTTCAACCGATTACTTTGTCGGCTTCGCTGGCCGTACTACAGTACTGTCTGCGCTTCGCCTTCGCGTACTCGATTGAAATGAAAACGGAATGAACGCCCTTTCCAGGATGCTGCCGCGCTCGCTCCTGGCGCGCACCTTCCTGCTGCTGGCGCTGCTCATCCTGCTCACTACCGCCGTCTGGTTCAGCCTCTACCGCTATCTCGACGCCGAGCCGCGCGCCCGCGACACGGCGCAACTGGCGGCCTCGGCGGTCAATCTGGTGCGCGCTTCGCTGCTCGCCGCCGCCGCCGACAAGCGGCCACGCCTCTTCCAGGAACTCGGCTCGCGCGAAGGCATCCGCCTCCTGCCGGCGGAAGCCGACGACCGCCTGCTGCCCCTCTTTGACAGCCGCTCCCACCGCCTGCTCCAGCGCGAACTGGCGGCCCGGCTCGGGCCGCAAACCCGCGTCGCCGCCGCGGTCAATGACGAACCCGGTTTCTGGATCAGCTTTCGCCTCGACGAAGGGGACGAGGACGAATTCTGGCTGATCCTGCCGCGCGAGCGGGCGACGCGCAATGTCGCCGGGCATCTGCTCGGTTGGGGCGCGCTCGCCGTGCTGCTGACGCTGATCGTCGCCTGGCTGATCGCCTCGCGCATCAGCCGCCCGCTGCGGGCCATGGCCGCTGCCGCCGCCACCGTCGGCCACGGCCAGACGCCGCCGCCGCTGGCGGAAAGCGGCGCCGAGGAAATGCGCCGCCTGGCCGGCGCCTTTAACGCCATGGCCAGCAGCCTCGAACGTCACGAGCGGGATCGCTCGGAAGTGCTGGCCGGCATCTCGCACGACCTGCGCACGCCGCTCACCCGCCTGCGCCTCGAAGCCGAGATGAGTCTGGCCGACGAAAACGCACGCCAGGGCGTGATCGCCGACATCGAGGAAATGGAAGCGGTAATTTCGCAATTCATGGACTACGCCCGCCACGAATCCGGCGAAGCGCCACTGGACACCGACCTCTCCGCGCTACTGCGCGATATCGCCGAGCGCCGGCAGGCCGCCGGCTGCCGGCTACGCCTGACCCCAAGCGAACTGCCACGCCTCCAACTGCGGCCCAAGGCCCTGACGCGCGCCCTGACCAATCTGATCGACAATGCCAGCAAATACGGCGGCGGCGAAGTCTGGCTGCAAGCGGCAGCCGATGCCGAAACCGTAAGCATCGACGTGATCGACCGCGGCCCCGGCATCCCGCCCGCCGAAATCGAGCGCCTGAAGCGCCCCTTCACCCGCCTCGAAGCAGCGCGCAGCGGCGCTGGCGGCACCGGCCTTGGCCTGGCCATCGTCGACCGCGTCGCCCGCCTGCACGGCGGCCGCCTCGACTTGCTGCCCAACCCCGACGGCGGCCTGATCGCCCGCCTGATCCTGCCGCGCCGCTAAACGCCCGCACCGCAGGCCGCGACGCCATCCGGCGACGGCATAGGCCAGCACAAAGCGCCACACCACAAGGCTTCGCCACACCAGCGCCGGATGGGGCGGAGCCTTGTCCAATCCTGCCATGCTGCCCAAGGAAAGCGAAGCGCATCATGGCCTCGGACATGACATGCGGAAATCAAGAACGATGGCAAGCCTTGCCCGGCCATGGCTTCGCTGATTTCGACGCTGAAATGCATCAGTTGAGAATTTTATTATATATAGTAAATTATTTAATAACATCGAATTTATGATTGTGAAAAAATATCTTCTAAAATCATGATAATACTGTTAAAATAAAATAATTAACCCATCTAATAAATTTACGGATGCAAGGGCGACCTTTATTATTTTGCGCCATTTCCCGGGCAGGTGGCGCAAAGACAGAGAAAGGCGCTGAGCAGGCCGCCCTTTGAAAGGCAGTGGCAATGAAAAGTTGCAAACCCATGCTACTTGGGCGCCGGATTCAACCGGCAGGCGCGTGGCGCGCATTCGCGGGCGGCCGACAGGCCGGCTTCACGCTCATCGAGGTGATGGTGACTGTTGCCATCATCGGCATCCTGGCTTCCATCGCCTACCCCAGTTACCGCGACCACATCGTCCGGGGGCATCTGGTCGATGCGGCCACGGGACTGGCCACCCTGCGCGCCGACATGGAGCGCTATTTCCAGGATAACCGGACTTACGAGAGCGTCGGCGCCATTGAGCCGCCTTGCCTGGAGAAAACGGTCATGGGCAATTTCGCGCTGGTTTGCGCGACCCCGACCGCAACGGCCTACACCATCACCGCCACGGGCCAAGGCCCGGTGAACGGTTTCAAATATACGATCGACCAGCGGAACACCCGCCAAACGACCGGCGTACCAAGCGGCTCGGGATACAACACCTGCGAAGCCGGCTGGATGCTGCGCAAGGGTCAATCGTGCTGACCCATCCGCTGCCGCCGCCGCGGGCGCCGGGCGGCTTCAGTCTGGTCGAACTGATGACGGTGGTCGCGCTGATGAGCCTGTTGCTTCTGGCCGCGATACCGTCCTTCACGACCTGGACGCGCAATGCCACGGTACGCGCCGCCGCCGCCGAGTTGCAGAACGCCTTGCGCACAGCGCAGGCCGAGGCCGTGCGGCGCAGCCGCCAGGTCGCCTTCGTGCTGACCAACGCGACGACGGATGCCGCCGACGAACTGACTCCCGATGCCGCCGGCACGCGCTGGGCCATCGTGGCGCTGCCCTTGCTGAGCAACGAGGAGAGCGCCGTCATCGAAGCCGGCGCCGTCACGGATGCGGCCAGCGGCTTCAATATCTCGGGCGAGGCGGGCGTTCTATGTTTCAACTCCGCCGGCCGCCTGGTTGCCAACAGCAACCTGTCGTTTACCGACACGGCGTGCGCGGCCCACCCCGGCCTCGTCAGTTTCACGCTGGACATGGCCGGCGCCAACAAGCCGCTCAAAGTGACGGTGGCGCCGGGCGGGCAAGTCCGTCTGTGCGATCCGGCCCGAACGCTTTCCAGCAGTCGCCCGGATGGATGCCCGTCATGACCCGGCCGATTTCTTCTTCCAGGAATTCGCGCGCGCAAGGCGGCTTCATGCTGATTGAAGTCCTTGTCGCCCTGATTCTTTTTTCCATCGGCCTGCTCGGCTTCGTGGCCTTGCAGGCGCGCGCCATCACCATTTCCTCCGACGCGCAGGACCGCAATCGCGCCGCGCTGCTGGCCAACGAGATGGCCAGCGCCATGTGGATTTCCGGCTCGACCAAGGTCGATGGCAGCGTACTGAGCGCGTGGCAAACCAAGGTCGCCGACATGCAGGCCGGCGGCTTGCCGAACGGCAATGGCTCGGTGACCGCCACCAACCAATCGGCGGTAATCACGATCCAGTGGAAAGCGCCGGCGCGGCGGGAGAGCGATCAAGCATCGCGCTACACGACGTCGGTCGTGCTGCCATGAAGGTGAATGTGCGCCAGCAGGGCATGACGCTCATCGAGTTGATGGTCGCCATGACGATCGGCCTGATACTCACCCTGGGAGTAATGACGGCGCTGGTCGTCGGCGAGAACCAGCAGCGCGCCACGACTTCCATCAACGACCGCGAGCAGTCTGGCGCCTATGCCGCCCTGCTGCTGGATCGCGTCTTGCGCAGCGCCGGCTCGGGGCTGGCGCAAACCTGGCGCGTCGGCGGCTATGGCTGCGAACTGGCGGCCAGCAAGGCGAAAACGCCCATCCTGCCCCGCAGCGCCGCGTGGCCGACGCCTTTCGCGGCCTTTCCGCAAGCGCCGCGCGTCGCGCCGGTGCTGATCAAGAAAGGCGCCACGGACGCGGATTCGGACGTGATCATGGTGCTGGCCGGCAACGCGGCGGCGGGCGACGCGCCGCGTCCGATCCTCTCGGATGGCGACGATGCGGCCGAGGTGCGGCTCGACGGCACGCTGCAAATCATGGCCGACGACATCGTGCTGATCACGCAAAAAAGCGCCTCGGAGTGCCTGATCGGACAGGTCGCCAGTGACTTTTCCGGCGATTCGGCCACCGAGTTGCTGAAATTCGGCGGGGCTTATTACACCCAGACTTCGAAAAACCAGTCGCTTTCCGCCATGGCCGCCAGCGGCGAAGCCTATCTGAGCATCATCGGCTCGACAGAAAATCACCCGCAGTTCACGCTCTACGGCGTCGACGCCAATCGCACGCTGGTCAGCATCGACATGCTGCAAATGGGTGGCGGTAATGGCGTACAGGCCATCGCCGATGGCGTCGCCGGGCTCTACGCCCTCTACGGCATCGACACCGATGGCGACGGGCGGGTCGATGCCTGGGTCGATCCGAGCGACGACTATGACATCGCCGCGCTCGCCGCCGATCCGGCCAGAATCCGGCAGATTCTGGCGATCCGCTTCGCCCTCGTACTCCGCGGCGCGGCCGCCGACAAAGAGCCTATCGCCCAAGCCGCGGTATCCGTCGCCGGCAAGATCGAGCTCTTTGCCGACATGGACGATGCCACGCGAAGCATCACCCTGACGGACGATGAGCGGCGCTACCGCTACCAGATCATCGATTCCGTCGTGCCCCTGCGCAATGCGCTGCTTGCCTTTCCTCCCCCATCGCCGCCATGAGTCCGCCTTTCCCTCTCCCTCGGGCCGCGCGCCAACAGCGGGGCATCGTTCTCCTTTACGCCCTCATTGCGCTGCTCATCCTCCTGGTGGGCAGCATGGCGGCCGTGCGTTCGTTCAACTCGACCCTGTCCAATGCCGGCAACATCGCCTTCAAGCGCGACCTGGTCAATCAGGGCGAGCACGCCGTAGCCACCGTAATGGCAAAATTCGCCGACGGCGGGGCGCTCTTCGCGTCGACCGCGACGGCGACAAGCGCGCCGGCCCTCAACTACAGCGCCACGAAATTGCCAGAGAACGGCCGGGGCATTCCGCTGGCCTTGATCGACAGCGCCCACGCCAGCGTGGCGACCGCCCCGGACCTCGACGCCGACGGCGGCGCCAAGCTGCGCTACGTCGTGGATCGCCTCTGCGATGCGGAAGGCGCGGCCACCGATCAAGGCGTCGGCGGCTGCATCTGGGCGGTAGACAGCAGCACGGTCACCGGCGGCAGCCAGCCCGGAGGGCTTGTGCCGCGCCGGGAGCCGCTGTACCGCCTGAGCGTGCGCGTCACCGGGCCGCGCGGCACACAAGTATTCCTGCAAACCTCTTTCTCCAAACCGGAATAAGTCAATGGCACCCATGTTTTCCTGTCGCGGCAAGCGGCGCGCCTTGTTCTGGCTGGCCGCGCTCTCGCTCACCCTGAGCGGCGTCGCTAGCGGCGCGGCAACGCCCTTGGCCGACGGCCCGCTCTTCGACAACAAGGTGCCGGCCAATCTGGCGCTGGCGCTCTCGGTGGAATACCCGACCGCCATCAGCGTCGCCAACCTCGGCAATTACGACGACGCCCAGACTTACCTGGGTTATTTCGATCCCAACAAGTGCTATCTCTACCAGTTCAATTCGGCGGCCCCCGCGCAAAGCTACTTCTATCCGGTCGGAAAGGTCTTGGGGAGCGGCGCGGGAATGATTCATTCCTGTAACCACATCTCTACCTGGGGCTGGAGCGGCAATTTCATGAACTGGGCCACCATGCCCGCCATCGACCCATTCCGCTGGGCCTTGACCGGCGGTTATCGGGCGGTGGATGAGGTGGGCCTGACCATTCTGGAAAAGGCGTGGTTCCCCTCAAATCAAGGCGGAGCAATCGAGTTTCCCGATCGCGGCACCAGTGGCGCAGATGGTCACAAGCTGTCCCTCAATACGGACACGGTCACCCAATTCAACTGGGGGAGCAACGACCAGAGACGCAACGACTGTTTCAAGACACGCATCGCCAACCAGGGGAACGCGCTGATATTCACATGCAAGGGCAACCTGACAGGCAACATCCAGGATTGGCGGAATCAGACCGCTCCTGAGAACAACTATCGCCTCTACATCCGTGTCAAGGTTTGCGATCCTGCCGTCGGCCTGGAGGAAAACTGCGTCAAGTACGGCAACAGCTACAAGCCCGAAGGGCTGCTGCAAAAGTATGCCGACAAGGTTCGCTACAGCGCCTTTTCCTACTTGAACGACTCCGCAAACACGCGGCAAGGCGGCGTGATGCGCGCCCGCATGGGTTTCATCGGCCCGACCTATCCGCTTCCGCTGGCCGCGCCCGCCGAAAACACCAGGGCCGAATGGGACGCCGCGACCGGCATCATGGACCCCAATCCCGACAGGGCGCTTGCCGCCGGCAGCGGCGTGAACCGCAGCGGGGTGATGAACTATCTCAACAGGTTCGGACAGGATGGCAAGAACTACAAGCAGTACGACAATGTAAGCGAGTTGTACTACGCCGTCATTCGCTACTTCCGCAATCAGGGAAACGTTTTGGAGTGGACTTCGGGACTCAACGCCACCAAGCTCGACGGCTTTCCGGCGCCGACAAGCTGGGATGGCATGGACCCGATCAGCTACCGTTGCCAGAAAAACATTATCCTCGGCATCGGCGATGTCCTTACTCACCTCGATTCCAACACGGGCGGCAGAGGCTCCCTGGATGCAAAGAACCGCGCGCTGCCAGCGGAAGTCACCGCCACCGGCGACCCCATCAACAAGTCGCACGAGTGGACAACCAAAATCGAGGCGCTCGAAGGCTTGGGCCACCGCGGAGGCCGTTGGCATAGCCGTTCGAACGATACGAACAATGGGGCTTCCGCATATATTGCCGGCCTCGCCTACGGCGCGCACGTCAACGATATCCGCTCAGACCTCGCTGGAACCCAGACCATCTCGACCTACTGGGTGGATGTAATGGAAGGCCAGAAGCTGTACAACAAGAACCCGTATTGGCTGGCCGCAAAATACGGCGGCTTCGACGTTCCCAGCGGCTACACCCTGGGCGCGTCCCTGACGCCGGGTCAGTGGAACAGAAACGGCAGGTCCTATTCCACCGTATCCCCGTCGGCCATCGACCAAGGCAAGGCGGTAACAGAAGACACCAAACTGCCCGACAATTACTTCCCGGCCAACGATGCCAATGCCATGGTAGCAGGATTGACGCAGGCTTTCGCCAGCATCGCCAGCTCTGTCGCGGCGTATACGACGGCGCTCTCGCCGGCCAGTCTGGAGGTGCCGGGCGCCGGCGTGGCTTCGTATACCGCCCGCTACGATGCCCAAGGATGGACCGGCACGATTGCGGCCGGCACGCTGACCTTGGGCAACCCGCCCGCGATGGTCGAGAGCTGGAGCACGGACGCCACGCTGTCGACCCAGTTCGGCAACACCGGCTGGGATACGTCGCGCCGCGTGCTTACCTGGAACGGCAAGGCTGGCGTGCCGTTCCGCGCCACTTCCATAACGCACGCCCAGAAATCAGCACTGAATACCCCCTACCGCGGCAACGACGCCGACGACTACCTCAACTATCTGCGGGGCGACCGCACGCATGAGCAAGACTCCACGGCAACCGGCAGAAGCAAGGCTTACCGGGCGCGAACCCGCCTGCTCGGCGACATCGTCAATGCCAAGATCACTTTCGCCGGGCCGCCTTCGCAGCTTTATTCCAACACGGCCAATCCCGGCTACGCCGCCTTCAAGAGCGCCCAGCGCACGCGCACGCCGATGCTGCTGGCGGCGGCCAACGACGGCATGCTGCATGTGCTGAACGGCGCGCTGAACGGCGCCAGCGCCGGTCAGGAAATTTTCGCCTATGTGCCCAGCGCCGTCTTTACCGGCCCCAGGGGCAATGCCGGCGCGGACGGCCTGGCGGCGCTCGGCAACCCCGACTATGCGCATCGCTTTTACGTCGATGCCACGCCCAAAGTCTTCGATGTCGATTTCAGCCGCGTCGATGGCGCGATCGACACCACCCCCGACTGGCGCAGCATAGTCGTCGGCGGCCTGGGCAAGGGCGGCAAGAGCTTTTACGCCATCGACATCACCAACCCCGCCGCCATGACCAGCGAGGCCGCCGTTGCCGGCAAAGTGCTCTGGGAATTCAGCCATCCGACCATGGGCTTCAGCTACGGCGCGCCGCTCATGGTCAAAACCCGCAAATACGGCTGGACCCTGATCCTTACCTCGGGCTACAACAGTGCCGATAGCGTCGGTTATCTCTACTTCGTCAATCCCAAGACCGGCGAACTGCTCGAGGCCCCCGTGCCAACGCCCTCGACCGCACCGGGCCTGACGCAAGCCGCCGCCTATTTCCAGGACTACAGCGACGGCACCGCCGATGCCGTCTACGTGGGCGACCTGAACGGGCAACTGTGGCGCTTCGACATCACGGGCACGGGTACGGGCAGCTATCCCACGCCCACGCTGCTGTTCACCGCTACCAACGCGGCGGGCCAAGCCCAGCCGATCACGACGGCGCCGCTGGCGGAAATCCATCCGCTCCAGCGCAAGCGCTATGTGCTGTTTGGCACCGGGAAAATGCTCGACGCCAGCGACATCCCGTCGACCAGCGAGCAGAGCTTTTATGCCATCCAGGACGGCACGAGCAAGGCGTTCGCCGCGAACACGAGAGACTTCACGCGCAACGACCTCACCGCGATTGCCAACCCCACCTCGCCCCCCGTCATTTCCGGCAGCGGCTGGTATCACGACTTCGGCCTGGACGCCCAAGCCGGCGGCCTGGCCTGGCGCATGGTCGCGAACCCGGTGAGCAATGCAGGCCAGGTGGGTTTTGCCACGCTCCTGCCTTCCACAGACCCTTGCCAGCCACTGGGAACCGGCAGGATTTACGCGCTGGACTTCGCCACCGGCGAATCGGTACTGGCGTCGGGCACTGCTTTCGTATCCATCGACAGCCCGATCACCGAGCTGGGCTTCCTGAGCAATAACGGCAAAATCGGTCTGTACGGCGGCAATGGCGGCGGCGGAATCAGCGGCAACCCGTTGAAAAACCCTGCCAGCGCCGCGGCCAAGCTGATCAACTGGCGGGAGATCATGGTCACCGACTGACCTTGCCCGCGAAAACCGTCCCCCTTTACTTTGCGACGACCGCCGTAAGCGGGAATTCGGCCAGCGGGCTGTAGAGGGAGCCGGCGGCCGAGGGCTGCGAGGCGGCCAGCACGAAGCGAGTACACGGCCATGCCGGCAGGCCGGCGCAGGAAATAGCGGTAATCTCGGCGGCCGGCGTCGCCGCCGGCAGTTTGCGCGCCAGCGTCAGGTGCGGCTTGAAGGCGCGCTGCCGCTCGGTCCAGGTTATTCCGGCGCTCGCCAAAGCCGCGCCGAGTTGGGCGGCCAGCGCATCGAGGCCGGGCGACGGGGCGCAGCCCGCCCACAGCAGGCGGTTGTGACGCCAGAGGCCGAGCCGGTCGACCACGAGATCGAAGGGCGCGGCGGCGACCCGCCGCGCGGCATCGTGCAGCGCCGGCAGGATGGCGACGGACTGCTCGCCGAGAAAAGCCAGGGTCAGATGCAACTTCTCGCGGCGGCTGGCCTTGCCGCCGAAACGCTGCGCCGCCGCGCTGGCGATGGCGTCGAGGCCGGCCGCCAGTTCAGCCGGCGGCCACAGGGCGAAAAACAGCCGCCGCGTGGCGGCGTCGCCGTTTTCAGTCACGGCGCTCGACCAGCACTACCGCCTGCGCCTCGATGGCTTCTTCGCGGCCCAGGTAGCCGAGGTTTTCGTTGGTCTTGCCCTTGATATTGACGCAGTCGACGGCGATGCCGAGGTCGGCGGCGATGTTGCCGGCCATGGCGGCGGCGTGGGGTGCCAGTTTGGGTTTTTGCGCGATCAGCGTGGCGTCGACATTGACCGGCCGCCAGCCGCGCTCGGCCAACAGCGCGACGGCGGCGCGCAGCAGAACGCGGCTGTCGGCGTCTTTGTAACGCGGGTCGCTATCGGGAAAATGCCGGCCAATGTCGCCGAGGGCGGCAGCGCCAAGCAGGGCGTCGGTAATCGCATGCAGCAGCGCGTCGGCGTCGGAATGGCCGAGCAGCCCGGTTGGATGCGGGATTTCGACGCCGCCGAGAATCAGCCGGCGGCCCGCGACCAGCTTGTGCACATCGTAGCCCTGCCCTACCCGGATATGCATTTGCGCGCCCTCAGGATCATGGCGGCCAGCGCCAGATCGGCCGGCCAGGTAACTTTCAGATTGCTGGCCCCGCCGCGCACCAGTTTTGGCGCCAGGCCCATGGCCTCGATAGCGCCAGCCTCGTCGGTAACGGCGCGGTTATTTTCCAGCGCCACGCGCAACAGGCCGTGGCGGAACATCTGCGGCGTCTGCGCCTGCCACAGACCGTCGCGCGGCAGGGTGGCGGCCACCCGCCCGTCCGCATCGGCCTGCTTCACGGTGTCGGCGACCGGCACGGCGAGCAGGCCGCCGACCGGGTCATCCGCCAATTCCGTCAGCAGGGCCGTCAGCATTCTTGGGTCGAGACAGGGCCGGGCGGCGTCGTGCACCAGAATCCAGTCGTCGTCGGCGGCAACCATGGCTGCGGCGCAGAGGCCGTTGCCGACGCTCTCGGCCCGCGTGGCGCCGCCGCAGGCGACGGTTTCCAGCCTGTGGCCGAGTTCCGTCCAGTTGTAACGGCGCCACCACGGGTCGTCCGGCGCCAGCACCACCCACACCCGTTCGATGGCGGGGCAGGCAAGCAATGCGGAAAGCGTATGATAAATCAGTGGGCGGCCAAGCAGGTCGAGGTATTGTTTTGGCTTTTCCGCGCCGAAGCGGGAACCGCTGCCGGCAGCGGGGACGATTGCGAAATGACGTGGCATCGCTTAATTTTAACGAACAACCAGAAAATGATGCGCGGTGAGAGGAAAAACATGAGTTTCGTCGCCCCTGAACTGGCTGCCCCGGTCGAGGCTTTCGCCACGACGCTTGGCATTGGCCTCCTGATAGGCATGGAGCGCGAGCGGCGCCTGGATTCGGCGGCCGGCCTGCGTACCTTCTCGCTGGTCGCCATGCTCGGCTGCCTGTTCGCCATGCTCGGCGAGAAAAGCGGCGCGCCCTGGCTGGTCGCGGTCGGTCTGGTGGTGGTCGCGGCGACGATGATCGCCTCCAATTTCTCGTCGCAGCAGGAGGAGCAGTTTCGCGGCTTTACCACGGAAGCCGCCATCATCGTCACCTACGCCCTCGGCGCGGCGGTGTGGATGGGTTATTCGATGCTGGCCGTGATGCTGGCCATCACCACCACCGTGCTGCTTTATTTCAAGGCCGAACTGAAACAGATCAGCCAGCGGATGACGCCGAAGGATCTCAATTCCATCCTGCAATTTGGCGTGCTCTCGCTGGTCATTCTGCCCATCCTGCCGGATCGCGATTTCGGCCCCTATGCCGCGATCAACCCGCGCCAGGTGTGGTGGCTGGTGGTGCTGATTTCCGGTCTGGCGCTGTCCGGCTATCTCGCCCTGCGCATCATCGGCGCCCGCCACGGCGCCGCCGTGCTCGGCATTTTTGGCGGGCTGGCCTCGTCCACGGCGACGACCATGATGTTCTCCCGCCACGCCGCCGAGCATCCCGAGCTGACGCGCATGTCATCGCTCGTCATTCTCATCGCCAATGTCATGGTCATGCTTCGTCTCGGCATCATTGCCGGTTTGCTCGCGCCGGGGCTGCTGCGCCCGATCGCCATCGTCTTCGCCTGCGGCATCATCCCCGGCGTGCTGACCACGCTACACGGCTGGAAAGTGCTCAACGAAGCGGGCGACCTGCCGCTGCCCGATGTCAAGAACCCGACCGAGCTGAAAACGGCCCTTTCCTTCGGCCTCATCTACGCCGTCGTCCTGCTCGCCGCCGCCTGCTTGCAGGATATTTTCGGCAGCAGCGGCCTCTACGCCGTTGCCTTCGTTTCCGGCGTCACCGATGCCGACGCCAGCGTGCTGTCCACGCTGCGCATCTTCAACCTCGAACGCCTGCTCGCCGCCCCGGCGGTCATCGCCGTTGCCCTGGCGCTCCTGGCCAATCTGGCTTTCAAGATCAGCTTGGTCATCAGCATCGGCGGCAAGCCCCTGGCCCGCCAGGCGCTGCCCGGTCTGGTCGCCATCGGCCTCGGCCTGGGCATCGGCCTCCTCATCGTGTGACGCCATGAATACCGCCGCCACCCGCCCGCCCGCCGTCGCCGGCATGTTCTATCCGGCCGCCGCGACGGCGCTCGCCGCCACCGTCGACGCCCTGCTCGCCGCCGTCCCGGCGAGCGCCTCGGCGGAGCAGCCGAAGGCGATCATCGCGCCGCACGCCGGCTACATCTACTCCGGCCCCGCCGCCGCTGCCGCCTATGCCGCGCTGGCGCCGTGGCGGCAGCGAATCCGCCGCGTCGCGCTGCTCGGCCCGTGCCACCGCGTCGCCGTTCACGGCATCGCCCTGCCCACGGCGCAGGCTTTCGCCACGCCGCTCGGCAGCATTCCCCTCGATCTGCCGGCCCTGGCCGCCCTCGACGAATTGCCGCCAATCTGCCGCAACGACGCGGCGCACGCCCTGGAACATTCGCTGGAAGTGCACCTGCCCTTCCTGCAACGCTGCCTCGACGACTTCACGCTGATTCCGCTGGCCGTCGGCCACGCCGCGCCGGAAGACGTGGCCGCCGTACTCGAACGCCTGTGGGGCGGCGGCGAGACGCTGCTGGTCATCAGCTCCGATCTCTCGCACTACCTGCCCGACGCCACCGCCCGCCAGGTCGATGGCGACACCTGCCGCCGCATCCTCGCCCTCGATGCCCGCATCCACCCGCAGCAAGCCTGCGGCGCCTATCCGATCAACGGCCTCCTGCTGGCCGCCCGCCATCATGGGCTGCACGCGCGCCTGCTCGCCGCCTGCAATTCCGGCGACACCGCCGGCGACCGCGAGCGCGTCGTCGGCTACGCCGCCTTCGCCTTCGACCCGCACGATCATGAATGAACTGGGTAACAGTCTGCTGCGCCTCGCCCGCAACGCCATTGGCGAAAGCTTCGGCCTCGCGCCGCAGCCGGTCGCCGAGCACGCCGGATGGCATGAGCCGGGGGCCACTTTCGTCACCCTCACCCAGCGCGGCGCGCTGCGCGGCTGCATCGGCAACCTCACCGCCTGGCGCCCGCTGGCCGATGACGTGGCGGCCAATGCCCGCGCCGCCGCCTTCCGCGACCCGCGCTTCAAACCGCTGACCGCCGGGGAATTCGCCGACATCCGCGTCGAAGTCTCGTTGCTGTCGCCCGCCGAACCTCTGCCCTGCCGCGACGAGGCCGAGGCGCTGGCGCTGCTGCGGCCGCACATCGACGGTGTCATTCTCAGCGCCGGTCGCCGCCGCGCCACCTTCCTGCCGCAAGTCTGGGAACAACTGCCGCAACCCGCCGCCTTCCTCGCCCATCTCAAGCGCAAGGCCGGGCTGCCCGCCGATTACTGGGCTGACGACCTGCGCCTGGAATGCTACACGGTCGAAAAATGGCGGGAGGCCGAACCATGAATCCGGCCGATTCCGATCACCCCGGCCGCTGGTGGCATAAGCTCGACGACGGGCGCATCCAGTGCGACCTCTGCCCGCGCGACTGCCAACTGCACGAAGGCCAGCGCGGCACCTGCTTCGTCCGCCGCATGGTTGACGGCACGATGCGGCTGACCACCTATGGCCGCTCCTCCGGCTTCTGCCTCGACCCCATCGAAAAAAAGCCGCTTTGGCATTTTTACCCCGGCAGCAGCATCCTCTCCTTCGGCACCGCTGGCTGCAACCTGGCCTGCCGCTTCTGCCAGAACTGGGACATTTCCAGGGCGAAAGACATGGATCGCCTGATGGACAGCGCCAGCCCCACCGCCATCGCCGCCGCCGCCCGCCGTCACGGCGCCGCCGCCGTCGCCTACACCTACAACGACCCGGTCATCTTCGCCGAATACGCCATCGACACCGCCCTCGCCTGCCGCGCCGAGGGCATCCATAACGTCGCCGTCACCGCCGCCTACATCCATCCCCAGCCGGCGCGCGAATTTTTCGCGGCGATGGACGCGGCCAATGTCGACCTCAAAGCCTTCACCGAGCATTTCTACCAAAAACTGTGCGCCGGCCGGCTGACGCCGGTACTCGACATGCTCGCCTGGATTCGCCATGAAACGGACTGCTGGCTGGAAATCACCACCCTCCTGATTCCCGGCCACAACGACAGCCCGGCGGAAATCGCCGAATTGGCCGCCTGGATCGAGCGCGAACTGGGGCCGGAAGTGCCGCTCCACCTCACCGCCTTCCACCCCGACTGGAAAATGACCGACCTGCCGCCAACGCCGCCAGCGACCCTGCGCCAGGCCCGGCAAATCGCCCTCGCCGCCGGACTGCGTCACGTCTACCTCGGCAACCTGCGCGGCAGCGAAGGCGGCGCCACCTTCTGCCGGCAATGCCAGGCGGCGCTGATCGTCCGCGACGGCTACGCCATCCGCCGCTACGAACTCACCGCCGACGGCCGCTGCCCGCATTGCCAAACGCCGCTGGCCGGCCATTTCGGCCCGCGTCTCGGGCGCGACGGACTCGCCTTCGGCGCGCGCCGCATCCCCATCCGCCTCGCCGCATGAAGCGCCCAATCGCATGAACCGCCATATCACCCTGAACACCCCCAGCGGCACCCTGCACGGCTATCTCGACTGCCCGGAACAAGCGCGCGGGCTGGCGCTGCTCGCCCGCATCCAGCGCACCCCGCGCGACGAAATCGTCGCCGCCGGCCTGACCGCAAGCGGCTACGCCACCCTGAGCATGGGACTGCTGACCACCCGCGAACTGAACTTCGCCGACGCCGCGCAAAACATCCCGCGCCTCTGCCAGCGCCTGCTCGCCATCCTCGGCCTGCTCGCCAACGACGGCGACACCGAGGAACTACCGCTAGCCCTCTTCGCCGCTGGCGACGCGACCCCGGCGGCAATCCGCATCGCCGCCCGGCGCGATCAACAGGCCCGCGTGCTGGTCTGCCACGGCGGCCTGATCGACCGCGCCGGACTACAGGCGCTGAAATTCATGACCGCGCCGCTGCTCATGCTCTTCGACGCCGACGACAGCTTCGGCCCCGCCGCCTTCCACCGCGCCCAAACGCGCCTGCGCGCCACATGCGACGAACAAACGCTGCTGGCGGGCGAGGACACGACGCCGTACATCACCGCCTGGTTTGATCGCCATTTGCCGGCGGCGACCTGCTCTTGAGCCAGTACAATGCCCGCACTCGTGAAGCTGCCTTTTGTGGGCTTCGCCACCTTCGCCATCCAAACGGAACAAAACACAAAGCCGCTTGCCTGGCAATACAAATAGCAAACAGGATGAAAAATATGGCAACCCAAGAATCGGGAATCGGGAATCGGGAATCGGGAATCGGGAATCGGGAATCGGGAATCGGGAATCGGGAATCGGGAATCGGGAATCGG
>WREP01000029.1 GCA_009779265.1 Betaproteobacteria bacterium | reverse complement strand
ATCGCCTTCCAGGTGAACGAAAAGACCGAGAACATCGGCGCCCGCCGCCTGCACACGGTCATGGAAAAGCTGCTCGAAGAAGTCTCGTTCGAAGCCGGCAAGGCCGGCCTCGACGTCTTGCGCGTCGATGCCGCCTATGTCGATGCCCGCCTCGGCGATCTGGCGGCTGACGAGGATTTGTCGCGCTACGTGCTGTAAGCGCCGCTGAAGCGGCGCTGGTTCAGCGCGGCAGCGGGGTTTCGCCGGCGTACAGGTCTTCGATGGTTTCGCGTCGGCGGATGAGGTGCGCCTGATCGCCGTCGACCATCACTTCGGCGGCGCGCGGCCGGCTGTTGTAATTCGAGGCCATGGCCATGCCGTAGGCGCCGGCCGACATCACCGCCAGCAGGTCGCCCGGCTCGACGGCCAGCGGCCGGTTCTGGCCGAGAAAATCGCCGGTTTCGCAGATCGGACCGACCACGTCGTAAGGGCGCGGGCTGTCCGGACGCGGCGTCACCGGCAGAATGTCGTGCCAGGCTTCGTACAGCGCCGGGCGCATCAGGTCGTTCATGGCCGCGTCGATGATGGCGAAATCCTTGGTCTCGCCATGCTTGAGAAATTCGACGCGGGTCAGCAGCAGGCCGGCGTTGCCGACCAGGCGGCGGCCCGGTTCGAGCACCACCTTGAGGCCGCGCCCGGCGAGCTTGTCGAGCAGCGGATTGAGATAGGCGGCGACGGTCGGTTGCGTTTGCTCGTCTCGGTACTGGATGCCGAGACCGCCGCCGAGGTCGATGTGACGGAGGGCGATGCCGGCCGCCGCCAATTGGTCGACCAGAACCAGGATGCGGTCGAGAGCCTCGGTGAAGGGCGCGGGATCGAGCAATTGCGAGCCGATATGGCAGTCGATGCCGGTCACCGCGATGTTCGGCAGAGCGGCGGCGCGGCGATAGAGGGCCAGGGCGTCGTCGTAGGCGACGCCGAACTTGGCGGCCTTGAGGCCGGTCGAGATGTAAGGATGGGTTTTCGGATCGACGTTGGGATTGACGCGCAGGCTGACCGGCGCCTTGGTGCCAAGCTGGCCGGCGACTTCGTTCAGGCGCTCAAGCTCGGGAATCGACTCGATGTTGAAGCAGAGAATGCCGGCTTCCAGTGCTTGGCGCATTTCGCCGGCCGTCTTGCCGACGCCGGAAAAAACGACCTTGCGCGGGTCGCCGCCAGCGGCCAGGACGCGTTGCAATTCGCCGCCGGAAACGATGTCGAAGCCAGCGCCGAGACGGGCGAACAGGTCGAGGATGGCGAGATTGCCATTGGCCTTGACGGCGTAGCAGACCAGCGCGTCGGCGCCGGCCGGGTGGGCGGCGAGGACGTCGTGAAATTCGCGCAGCGCGCCTTCCAGCGTGGCGCGGGAATACACATAGGCGGGCGTGGCGAACTGTTCGGCGATGGCCGGCAGGGGAAGGGCTTCGGCGTGCAGGACGCCGTTTTTCAGGGCGAAGGCGGTCATTGGTCGGAATACTCGGAAGTCGGGTTGGCGGGCGTGCTAACATCCGCCGCAGCGGGTTTGTCGGCGGCTTTGCTGCCACCTAGCAAAGGTTGCGGCGCCGGGCCGGGCGGCAGTTCGAGCGGCCCCTTGGTGCCGCAGGCGGCAAGGGTCAAAACAATCAGCAAGGCGGCGATTCGGGACATGGGCGGGGCGCTGGTGGCGAACAAAAAATAATATCACGATGCAGGATAAGGAATTCAGTGATCTGGCCGAGGCGGCGCTGCGCCGCATCGAAGCGGCGCTTGATGCCGCTGGCGTCGATTGTGAGCAGGCGAGCGGCGGCGTGCTGGAAATCGAATTTGCCGACGACAGCAGGATCGTCGTCAATCGCCACGGCGCGGCGCGCGAAATCTGGGTCGCCGCCCGCGCTGGCGGCTTTCATTTCCACTGGGATGGCGCCGTCTGGCGCGATACGCGGGACAAGGCCGAACTGTTCGCCAAGCTGTCGCAGCTCGTCAGCCAGCAGGCCGGCGAGCCGGTTACGCTCTAGTCAATCGCTGGGCGGCAGGTTCAGGTCGGTCGTCGAGGGGATTGTTGGCGCTTCTTCCTCGTCGGGTATCTGGCCCATGTTCTCGGCATAGACGTAATTGCGCTCGCGCCCCTCACCGAAAGCGATCAAACCGTCCGGCCGGGTCGGCAGTTGTTCCGGGATATCCTTGAGCGAGCGCTGCATGTAGCCGACCCAGATGGGCAGCGCCGCGACGCCGCCGGTTTCGTTGTTGCCGAGCTTGCGCGGCTGGTCGAAGCCGATCCAGGCGCAGCCGACGACGGTCATCTGGTAGCCGCAGAACCAGGCGTCGAGATAGTCGTTGGTGGTGCCGGTCTTGCCGGCCAGATCCCGCCGCTTCAGTGCCGTCGAGGCGCGGGCGGCGGTGCCGTAGAGCGTGACGTCGCGTAGCATGCTGTCCATCACGAAGGCATTGCGCGCATCGATCGTGCGCTGTGCTTCGGCATTGGCGGCGCGGGCGACGATTCGATCCTTCTCGTCGCGGATTTCGCGCACGATGTAGGGGTTCGGCTTGTAGCCGCCGTTGGCGAACACCGCATAGGCCGAGACCATCTGCCACGGCGTGACCGAGCCGGCGCCCAGGGCCATGGTCAGGTAGGGCGGGTGGCGGGCGGCGTCGAAGCCGAAACGGCTGGTGTAATCCTGGGTGTAGTGGGTGCCGATGGACTGCAACAGGCGCACCGAAACCAGGTTCTTCGATTTGGCCAGCGCCGTCCGCAAGGCCATCGGGCCTTCGTACTTGCCGTCGTAATTGCGCGGTTCCCAAGTCTGCGAGCCGGTTTCGCTGGCGGGAACGACCAGCGGGCTGTCGTCGATGATGCTGCCCGGGCCGTAGCCTTTTTCCAGGGCGGCGGAATAGATGAAGGGCTTGAAGCTGGAGCCCGGCTGGCGCCAGGCCTGGGTGACGTGGTTGAACTTGTTGCGGTTGAAGTCGAAACCGCCGACCAGGGCGCGGATCGCGCCGTCCTGCGGCGACAGAGAAACGAAAGCCGATTCCACCTCGGGCAACTGGCTGATCTGCCATTGGCCCTTGTCGTCCTTTACCAGACGGATGACGGCGCCGCGGCGCAGGCGCTTGTTGGGCGGCGCCCTGTCGTCGAGCATGCGGACCGCGAATTTCAGCGTCTCGCCTTCCAGGGTCACCATTTCACCGCCCTTGCGATAGAGCTTGATCTGGCTCGGGCTGGCGGCCAGCACCAGGGCCGGGATCAGATCGCCGGCATCGTGGATGTCCTGCAAGGCTTCGTCCAGACCTTCGTCCTGGTCGTCCTTGAACTGGGCCATGTTAAGGAAGGCTTCGGCGCCGCGGTAGCCGTGGCGGCGGTCGTAATCCATGACGCCCTTGCGCAGGGCGTTGTAGGCGGCTTCCTGCTCGCTCTTGAGGAGCGTCGTATAGACCTTCATGCCGCGCGTGTAGACGTCTTCCGGGAATTGTTCGGCCGCCAACTGACGCGCCATCTCGGCGGCAAACTCGGCGTGCACCGGAAATTCCACCAGTTCGCGCTTGATGACCAGTGGCTCCTTGAGCGCCGCTTCGTGCTGTTCGGCGCTGATGTGGCCCAGTTCCAGCAGCCGCCGCAACACATATTGCTGGCGCTGCCGGGCGCGCGGCGGGTTGACCACCGGGTTGGAGATCGACGGCCCTTGCGGCAAACCGGCCAGCATCGCCGCCTCGGCGATGGTGATGTCCTTGAGCGGTTTGCCGAAATAGATCTGGGCGGCGGCGGCGAAACCGTAGGCGCGCTGGCCGAGATAGATCTGGTTGAGGTAAAGCTCAAAAATCTGATTCTTGCTCAGATTGCTTTCGATCTTGAAGGAGAGCAGGGCTTCATACAGTTTGCGGAGGTAGGTTTGCTCCCGGGTCAGGAAAAAATTGCGGGCGACCTGCTGGGTGATGGTCGAGGCGCCCTGACGCTTGCGGCCAAGCAGGTTGTTGGTGAAGGCGCGCAGAATGCCCTTGTAGTCGACGCCGCCGTGGCGATAAAAGCCCTCGTCCTCGGCGGCCAGGATGGCCTGCTTCATCAGCGGCGGCACGTCGTCGATGGCCACCACGGCGCGGCGCTCCTCGCCGAATTCGCCGATCAGGTAGCCATCGGCGGTATAGACGCGGAGCGGGATTTTTGGCCGGTAATCGGTCAAAACTTCCAGCGACGGCAGTTTGGGATAGGCGAGGATCAGGACGATCAGGGCGATGGCTACGCCAGCGGCCACCAGGCCGGACACAAAGATGATGGGATAGAGGATGAGGCGCAAGGCCAATGGCAGGGGAGACAAGATGACAAAACCATGCGAAATAGCGTGGCGCGAATTATACGCCGAGTGTTTTGGTACCCATAAAAATGCTTTACATACCTTATAGTTGCTGCTAGCATCTAAAGAGAATTATTGGTAGCTTTGCTAACTTCGTATTCTGTAAGGACTTTTTGGGGGTTTGGGTGGGCTTCGATATCTCTGCGTTGTTTAACCCCAAGGCGCGCCCCTTGCTCGGACTGGACATCAGTTCCTCCGCCGTCAAGATGGTGGAGTTGGCGGCCAACGGGAGGGACGGCTATCGCGTCGAACGCTACGCCATTGAGGTGTTGCCGAAAGACGCGGTCTCCGATGGCAATATTGCCAGCCTGGAAGGCGTCGTCGATTGCGTGCGCCGGGCCTGGAGGCGCCTCAATACCTCGACGCGCAACGTGGCCATGGCGCTGCCGGCCTCGGCGGTGATTACCAAGAAGATCATCGTGCCAGCCGGCTTGCGCGACGATGAGCTGGAAGCCCAGGTCGAGGCGGAAGCCAACCAGTACATCCCCTTCGCCATTGACGAGGTCAATCTCGATTTTCAGGTGATCGGGCCATCGCCGTCGCTACCCGACGAACTCGAAGTCCTCCTTGCCGCCTCCAAGAAAGAGCGTGTCGAAGACTATATGGCCGTGGCCGACGCTGCCGGCCTGAAGGCGGTGGTGATCGACGTCCAGTCACTGGCGACGCTGGCGGCCTATGAATTGATCGAGCGCCAGTTGCACGATGCGGGCCGGGATCAGGTGGTCGCCCTGATCGACGCCGGAGCCAATGTGATGGATCTGACCGTGATGCGCAACGGCCAGCAGATTTATGCCCGTGAGCAGGTCTTCGGCGGCGCCCAACTGACCCAGGAAATTTGCCGCCACTACGGCATGAGCTTCGAGGAAGCCGAGGCCGCCAAGCGGGCTGGCAACCTGCCGGAAGGCTACGCCACCGAGTTGCTCAATCCCTTCATGGAAAATCTGGCCCTGGAGGTTTCCCGTACTTTGCAGTTCTTCTTCACCTCGACGCAATTCAACCAGGTCGATCATATCGTCCTCGCCGGCGGTTGCGCCGTCATCCCCGGCATCGACGAGGTCGTGGCGACGCGTACCCAGGTCAATACCCTGATTGCCAATCCCTTTGCCAGCATGGTGCTGTCCAAGGAGGTCAGGGCGAGAAACCTGCTGGCCGATTCCTCGTCGCTGATGGTGGCCTGCGGCCTGGCTCTGCGGAGGTTCGATCCATCATGATTCGCATCAACCTCCTGCCGCATCGGGAAGCGGCGAAAAAAGCCCGGCGCGAGCGGTTCTACGTTCTCATGCTCCTGCTCTTCGTGCTCGCAGCCTTGGTGGTATACGCCGTGTATACCGTCATTGATTCGGCGATTGACAATCAGAACGGGCGCAACGAGTTCCTGAAAAAGGAAATCGCCGTGCTCGACAAGGAGCTCGACGAGATCAAACGCCTCAAGGAGCAGACGCAGGAGTTGCTGGCGCGCAAGCGGGTGGTCGAGGATTTGCAGCGTGACCGGGGTGAAACGGTTTATCTGCTCGGCGAATTGGTCAAGCAGGTACCGGAAGGCGTTTACCTGAAATCGCTGAAACAGAACGGGCTCAATGTCAATGTTACCGGTTATGCCCAGTCCAATGCCCGGATTTCGGCTCTGATGCGCAATCTCGACGCTTCGTCCTGGCTTGAGCAACCGCGCCTGATCGAGTCCAAGGCCGTCGTACTCAACGGCCGGCGCGTCAACGAGTTCGGCATGAACTTCGCCCTGACCAGAGTCAAGCCCGACGATGGGGAGAAGAAGAAATGAAAGCGCCAGAGATCAAGGGTCGGCAATTCGATTTTCAGGCGCTGGCCGCTGAATTTCGCAACCTGAATCCGAATGATCCGGGCGTCTGGCCGCGGGCGCCGAAAATTGCCTTGTTGGCCGGGATTTTTGTTGCCGTCCTGATCGCGGGTTGGTGGTTTTTCTGGAGCGATCAGTTAAGCGACCTGGATACCCAGGAACGGGAAGAAGTTACGCTGAAGCAGCAGTATCTGGACAAGAAAAAACAGGCCGTCAATCTGGATATCTATCGCGAGCAGCTTGCCGAAATCGATCGTTCCTTTGGTGCGCTGCTCAAACAATTGCCGGATAAATCGGAAATCGACGCCCTGCTGATCGAGGTGAACCAGGCGGGTCTCGGGCGCGGCTTGCAGTTCGAGCTGTTCCGGCCCAGCCAGGAGCAGATCAGGGATTTCTATGCCGAGTTGCCGGTGGCGGTCAAGGTCAATGGCGCCTATCACGATGTCGGCGCGTTTGCCGCCGATATCGCCAAGTTGCCGCGCATCGTCACGCTCAATAACGTCACAATGACGCCGCTGAAGGACGGCGGCCTGCTGGCGCTGGATGCAACGATCAAAACTTTCCGCTACCTGGATGAGGGGGAGATCGCCAATCAGAAGAAGGCGGCAGGGGCGGACAAAGGAGCGAAGAAGTGAAGCGGATTATGCCTATCGTCGCCCTGTGCGCGTTGTTGGGCGCCTGCTCCGGTGAGGAACAGGCGGAGTTGCGGCAATGGATGGCCGACAATTCGGCCAATCTGCGCGGCAACGTGCCGCCCATACCCGAGGTAACACCCTACGAGCCGGTACCCTACGATGTCGATGGCAGCGTGGACCCGTTCAAACCGGAGAAGCTTGAGCCGGTTTCCAAGCAGAAGGCAACGGGGGAAGGGCCCGATTTCGATGCGCGCGAGTTGCGCAACAGCCTGCTGGAAAAATATCCGCTCGAATCCCTGAAAATGATCGGCTATATGAACGTCAACAACCAGCCGCTGGCGGTGATCCAGGTCGATGACAAGATCAAGCAGATCAGGGCCGGCGACTATCTGGGCCTCGATTTTGGCATGGTGACCCGGATTACCGACAAGGAAATCCAATTGCGCGAATTGATTCAGGATTCTGCCGGTGACTGGGGCGAGCGCGAGAGCTCGCTGTACCTGCAGAGCAAGGAGGGAAGCAGCAAATGAAAATGATCCGAACAGCACTACTCGCGGCTACCGCCTGCCTGTTTCTGAGCGCGCCGGCACGGGCGCAGGAAGAAGCTAATGCCATCGAGGCGATCAGTGCGGCGCAGCAGGGCAGCGACATTGCCGTGCGCATTGATCTCAGGCAGGCGCTGGCGGCGCCGCCGGCCGCTTTCAGCGTCGCCAACCCGGCGCGCGTGGCGCTCGACTTTCCGGCCACCGTCAATGCCCTGGGCAAAAACAGCCAGGTGCTGAACGAAGGTGATTTGCGCAGTCTGAACCTGGTGCAGGTCGGCGACCGGACCCGGCTGGTGCTGAACCTGGTTCGCAACATGAATTATTCGACCCGCCTCGATGGCAAGTCCCTGTATGTCACCCTGACGTCGATCGACCGGGTCGGCGCCTCGCCAGCCGAGCGGGTAAGCCGTTTTGCCGAGGAAAGCCTGCTCGGCGAACGGCACGCCCTGCGCGACGTAATTTTTCGCCGGGGCAAGGATGGCGAGGGCAGGGTCGTCGTCGATCTCAGCGATGCCGGGACGGGCATCGACATTCGCCAGCAGGGGCCCAAGCTGATCGTCGATTTCATCAAGACCACGGTGCCCGAGCATCTGCGCCGCCGCCTGGATGTGACCGATTTCGCCACACCGGTGACCAGCGTCGAAACCCGCGCCATGGGTGACAATGTGCGCATGACCATCAGCCCGAATGGCTTGTGGGAACACAATGCCTATCAGAGCGACAACCAGTTCGTAATCGAAGTCAAGCGCATCGTCGAGGATCCGAACAAACTGGTGCAGGGCTCCAAGGTTGGCTACCAGGGGCCGCGCGTCAGCATCAATTACCAGAATGGCGATGTCCGGGCGCTGTTGCGCCTGATGGCCGAGGAGCTGGGCTTTAACGCGGTGATCAGCGAGACGGTGACCGGCACGACCACCCTGGTGCTCAAGGACGTGCAGGCCGATCAGGTGATCGACATCATCTTCCAGCAAAAGGGGCTGGATATGCGCAAAAAGGGCAATATCATCATGATTGCCCCGCGCGACGAACTGGCAACCCGCGAGAAGCTGGAATTCGAAGCCAGGCAGCAGATCAATGAACTGGAGCCGTTGCAATCCGAGCAGTTCGTCTTGAACTATCAGCGCGCCGATAGCATTGCCCGCTTGCTGATTGGCCTGCCGCCGCGCGGCGCCGCCGGCGCCGGCATACCTCCCGCTGGCGCCGGTACGCCTGGGGGCGTTACCGCCATGCGCTTGTTGAGCAAGCGCGGCAGTACGATCGCGGATACTCAGTCCAATCTGCTCTTCGTTACCGACATTCCGAGCAAGCTGGAGGAAATCCGGGCCTTCATCAAGGCCGTTGATATCGGCTCGCGGCAGGTGATGATCGAAGCCCGGATAGTCGAGGCCAGCGATCAGTTCAACCGCAATATCGGCGTGAAGCTCAACTTCATTGATGCCAAGCGTGTCCAGCTTGGCGGGACGGGCGTCTATACTCAAGGCGGCAGCGCGCGACCAACATATATAGATGATACTGGCGCTGTCAAGAGTGTGTCAGGTCCAATCATCACCAATAATTCGACGGCTGGCGTCAACTTGCCGTCTTTCTCGTCGTCCGGCGGCAATTTGATGATGACCCTGTTCAATGCCAGTTTTACCCGCATTCTGAATCTCGAACTGGCGGCGCTGGAATCGGACGGCGGCGGCAAGATCATTTCCAGCCCGCGCGTGCTCACCGCCAACAATGTCAAGGCCAAGATCGAGGATGGCACCGAAGTGCCGTACATCTCGCAGCAATCCGGCGTCGGGATGATGGGGACGACCACCGTCGAATTCAAGTCGGCCAAGCTTTCGCTGGAGGTGACGCCGCAGATTACGCCGGAAGGCACGGTGCGGATGGCGCTGATAGTCAAGAAGGAAGAACCGGACTGGACCAAGGCCGTCATGGAAAATCCGCCGATCAAGAGCTCGACGGTCGAGACCGATGTTGTAGTCGAGAATGGCGGTACCGTCGTCATTGGCGGCGTGTTCGTGACCAATAGCCAGGTGATGGTCGAGAAGGTGCCCTTGCTCGGCGATATCCCCTTCCTCGGCTGGCTGTTCAAAAACAAGAACGATGTGGGCGAACGCCGCGAACTGCTGATCTTCATCACGCCGCGCATCGTGTCGGACAAACTGCGTCTGGAATGAGTGATTGCGGACGAGCAAGAGGGGCCGGCTTTGCCGGCCCTTTTTTTGTCCACGCCGGGGACTCGGATAAAATCGGTGCGTGGAAAAAGTGCGGAATATTTACCTGGTCGGCCTGATGGGGGCTGGCAAGACGACGATTGGCAGGCAATTGGCCCGACGCCTCGGGTGGCGCTTCGTCGATTCCGACCAGGAAATCGTGGCTCGCACCGGGGTCGTTATTCCCACTATTTTCGAGATCGAGGGCGAGGCGGGCTTTCGCCAGCGCGAGGCGCAGATCATCGGCGAACTGACGCAGGAATCGGACATTGTGATGGCGACCGGGGGCGGCGCCGTGATCCTGGCGGAGAATCGCCAGCGCTTGCGCGCCAGCGGCTGGGTCGTCTACCTTAACGTGCCGCCGGCCATGTTGTACGAGCGCACGCGCCATGACCGCAATCGTCCGCTGTTGCAGGTGGCCGATCCCCTAGCGCGCCTTGAGGCCCTGCATGTCGAGCGCGACCCGCTGTATCGCGAGACCGCGCATTTTGTCGTCGAGGGCGCGCAGCTGGTGGCCAGCGGTATCGTCAACCTCCTGCTCCGGGAATTCGACCAGATAGATTGAGAATGATGCAAACCCTGAATGTCGCGCTCGGCGAGCGCTCCTATCCGATCCATATCGGCTGCGGCCTGCTGGCCGATGAGGCCTTGCTCGGCCCTTATCTCAAGCAGAAAAAGGCGGTTGTCGTCACCAATGCGACGGTTGCGCCGCTCTATCTGCAAACCTTGACGGACACCCTGACGCGGGCCGGCGTTGCGGCGCAGCCGGTGATCTTGCCGGATGGCGAGCAATACAAGACCTGGGAGACGCTTAACCGCATTTTCGACGCCCTGCTCGGCGCGCACTGCGAGCGCAGCACGTCGCTCATCGCGCTGGGCGGCGGCGTCATCGGCGACATGGGCGGTTTCGCCGCCGCCTGCTATCAGCGCGGCATGCCCTTCATCCAGGTGCCGACCACCCTGTTGGCGCAGGTCGATTCCTCCGTCGGCGGCAAGACCGCGATCAACCATCCGCTCGGCAAGAACATGATCGGCGCCTTCTACCAGCCGCGCCTGGTGCTGGCCGATCTGAACACCCTCGATACCCTGCCCGAACGCGAACTGGCGGCGGGCCTGGCGGAAGTCATCAAGTATGGCCTGATCCGCGATGCCGCTTTCTTCGTCTGGCTGGAAAATCATCTCGACGCCCTGCTGGCTCGCGACAAGGCGGCGCTGGCGTATGCCGTGGCCTGTTCCTGCGCCAGCAAGGCGGCGGTCGTTGCCGCCGACGAGCGCGAGACGGGCGAGCGGGCGCTGCTCAATCTCGGCCACACCTTCGGCCATGCCATTGAAACCGGCCTCGGCTACGGCGTCTGGCTGCACGGCGAGGCGGTGGCGGCGGGCACGCTGATCGCCGCCGAATTGTCGGCGCGTTTGGGCTGGTTGACGGCGGATGCCGTGCACCGCATCGAACGGCTTTTCGTCCGCGCCGGCCTGCCGGTGCGGGCGCCGCGCCTCGGCGCCGACCGCTATCTCGCATGGATGCGGCACGACAAAAAAGTGCAGGACGGCAAATTGCGTCTGGTGTTGCTACAAGGCATCGGCCGTGCCGTTGTGACGGATGTCGCCGACGAAGCGGCTATCGCTGCGGCGATCGAGGCGCGTTACGCCTGATCGGGATATAAAATAACAATTTTGTACCTGTCGGGGCGTCGACTGACGCGGCCCGGCTTTTTCCGGCCGCGCGCATTGTGATGCCAAGCCGGCCAATTCAGTGGAAGGAAAGTCTGTGATGGAAGCGGCAGTACCCGAGCGCCAGGGTTTATACGACCCGGCCAATGAACATGATGCTTGCGGCGTGGGTTTCGTGGCCCATGTCAAAGGGCAAAAAAGTCATGGCATCGTCGAGCAGGGCTTGCTGATCCTGAAAAACCTGGATCACCGCGGCGCTGTCGGCGCCGATCCCTTGCAGGGCGATGGGGCCGGCATCCTGATCCAGATTCCCGACCAGCTTTATCGCGAGGAAATGGCCCGCCAGGGCGTGACGTTGCCGCCGGTCGGCGAGTATGGCGTCGGCATGATCTTTCTGCCGCAGGAAGCCGCCTCGCGCCACGCCTGCATCGAGGAAATCGAGCGTTCGGTCAAGGCCGAGGGGCAGGTGCTCCTCGGCTGGCGCGAGGTGCCGGTCAATCGCGACATGCCGATGTCGCCGGTGGTCGGAGCCACGGAGCCGGTCATCCGCCAGGTTTTCGTCGGCCGCGGCCCGGACGTTTTCGTCACCGACGCGCTGGAGCGCAAGTTGTACATCATCCGCCGCCGCGCCGCCAATGCCATCATGTCGCTGAAGCTCAAGCACGGTCAGGAATTCTACGTGCCGTCCTTCTCCGCCCGCACCGTCAATTACAAGGGCCTGTTGCTGGCCGACCAGGTCGGCGTGTATTTCACCGACTTGCAGGACAAGCGCGCCGTTTCGGCCCTGGCCCTGGTGCACCAGCGTTTTTCGACCAACACCTTCCCGACCTGGGATCTGGCGCATCCCTTCCGTTACATTGCCCACAACGGCGAGATCAACACCTTGCGCGGCAACGTCAACTGGTTCAAGGCGCGCGAGCAGGCAATTTTTTCGCCCATTCTCGGCAAGGATCTGGACAAGGTCTGGCCGCTGCACTATCCCGGCCAGTCCGACTCGGCCTCGTTCGACAATGCCCTCGAACTGCTGGTTCTGGGCGGCGGCTACTCGCTGGCGCAGGCCATGATGCTAATGATTCCCGAAGCCTGGGAAAAGCACGCGGATATGGACGAGAACCGCCGCGCCTTCTACGAATACCACGCGGCGATGATGGAGCCGTGGGACGGCCCGGCCGCCGTGGTGTTCACCGACGGCCGCCAGATCGGCGCGACCCTCGACCGCAACGGCCTGCGTCCGGCGCGCTATCTGGTCACCGACGACGATCTGGTGGTGATGGCTTCCGAATCCGGCGTGCTGCCGATTGCGGACAAGAAGATCGTCAAGAAGTGGCGTCTGCAACCGGGCAAGATGTTCCTGATCGACATGGAGCAGGGCCGCATTATCGACGACAAGGAAATCAAGGATTCCCTGGCCAACGCCAAGCCCTACCGCGAATGGATCGACAAGATCCGCATCAAGCTCGACGAAGTGGCGTCCCCCGGCGAGCCGCCCGCCACCGATTCCACTGCTTCCCTGCTCGACCGCCAGCAGGCTTTCGGTTTCACCCAGGAGGACATCAAAGTCATCCTCGAACCGATGCTGCTGAACGGCGAGGAGGCGACCGGCTCGATGGGTACCGATGCCGCCCTGCCGGTGCTGTCGAAGAAGAACAGGACGCTGTACGACTACTTCCAGCAGTTGTTCGCGCAGGTGACCAATCCGCCGATCGACCCGATCCGCGAGGAACTGGTCATGTCGCTGGTGTCCTTTATCGGGCCGAAGCCGAATCTGCTCAATACCAGCGACATCAATCCGCCGATCCGCCTCGAAGTCGCGCAGCCGGTGCTGACCGTCGCCGACATCGAGAAATTGCGCCACATTGAGCGCCACACCTCGGGCAAGTTCCGCTCCTTCGAGCTGGACATCTGCTATCCGCTGGCCTGGGGCAAGGAGGGCATCGAGGCGCGTCTTGCCTCGCTGGCGGCCGATGCCGAGGATGCCGTGCGTTCCGGGGCCAACATGCTCATCGTTTCCGATCGCCGGATCAGTGCCGAGCGGGTCGCCATTCCGGCGCTGCTGGCCACCTCGGCCATCCACCAGCATCTGGTCAGGCAGGGTCTGCGCACCAGCGCCGGCTTGGTCGTCGACACCGGCTCGGCGCGCGAGGTGCATCACTTCGCGCTGCTCGGCGGCTACGGCGCCGAGGCCGTGCATCCCTGGCTGGCGCTGGAAAGCATCGCCGCGCTGGCTGGCGGCAATGCTGAAAAAACCGACAAGTACATCAAGAATTTCGTCAAGGCGATTGGCAAGGGCCTCAACAAGGTCATGTCCAAGATGGGCATTTCGACCTACATGTCCTACACCGGCGCCCAGATTTTCGAAGCTATCGGGCTGCAAAAGGATTTCGTCGACAAGTATTTCACCGGCACGCCATCCCGCATCGAAGGTATCGGCGTCTTCGAGGTGGCCGAGGAAGCCATCCGCCTGCACCGCGCCGCCTTCTCCGCCGATCCGCTGCTGGCCGGCATGCTCGATGCCGGCGGCGAGTACGCCTATCGCGTGCGCGGCGAGGATCATCTGTGGACGCCGGATGCCATCGCCAAGCTGCAACACGCCACCCGTGCCGGCCGCTACGAGACTTACAAGGAGTACGCCCAACTGATCAACGACCAGACCCGGCGCCACCTGACCCTGCGCGGCCTGTTCGCCATCAGGCCGCAGGCCGCGCCCGTGCCGTTGGCTGAAGTCGAGCCGGCCAAGGAAATCGTCAAGCGTTTTGTCACCGGCGCCATGTCGCTCGGCTCCATTTCGACCGAGGCGCACACCACGCTGGCGCTGGCCATGAACCGCATCGGCGGCAAATCCAACACCGGCGAGGGCGGCGAGGACGCCAGACGCTTCCAGCCGCTGAAGGCCGGCCAGAAATTGTCGGAAGTCATCGGCGCCGGGCGCGTCGAGCGCGATTACGAATTCAAGGAAGGCGACTCGCTGCGCTCGGCGATCAAGCAGGTCGCCTCTGGCCGCTTCGGCGTGACCGCCGAATATCTGGTCAATGCCGAGCAGATCCAGATCAAGATGGCCCAGGGCGCCAAGCCGGGCGAGGGCGGCCAGTTGCCGGGGCACAAGGTATCCGAGTACATCGGCTTTCTCCGCCATTCGGTGCCGGGCGTCGGCCTCATCTCGCCGCCGCCGCATCACGACATCTACTCCATCGAGGATCTGGCGCAACTGATCCATGACCTGAAAAACGCCAACGACCGCGCCGGCATTTCCGTCAAGCTGGTTTCCGAAGTCGGCGTCGGCACCGTCGCCGCTGGCGTTGCCAAGGCCAAGGCCGATCATGTCGTGATCGCCGGCTTCGACGGCGGCACCGGCGCTTCGCCGATCTCCTCGATCAAGCACGCGGGCGCGCCGTGGGAACTGGGGCTGGCCGAAACGCAGCAGACCCTGGTGTTGAACCGCCTGCGGTCGCGCATCCGCGTCCAGGTCGACGGCCAGATCAAGACCGGCCGTGACGTGGTTGTCGGCGCCCTGCTCGGCGCCGACGAATTCGGCTTCGCCACCGCGCCGCTGGTGGTCGAGGGCTGCATCATGATGCGCAAGTGCCACCTCAACACCTGCCCAGTCGGCGTCGCCACGCAAGACCCCGAACTGCGCCGACGCTTCACCGGCCAGCCCGAGCATGTCGTCAATTACTTTTTCTTCGTCGCCGAGGAAGTGCGCGAGATCATGGCCGAACTGGGCGTCCGCCGCTTCGACGATCTGATCGGCCGCGCCGACCTGCTCGACATGCGCGCCGGCATCGCCCACTGGAAGGCGAAGGGCCTTGATTTCTCGCGCATCTTCCACCAGCCGGCAGCGCCGGTTGATGTGCCGCGCCGCCATGTCGAAGGGCAGGATCACGGCCTCGGCAAGGCGCTCGATCGCCAGTTGATCGCGCAGGCCAAAAAGGCGCTGGAAAAGGGCGCCAAGGTGCAGATCGAAACCGCCATCGGCAACGTCAACCGCAGTTGCGGCGCCATGCTCTCGGGCGAGGTCGCCCGCCGCTACGGCCATGTTGGCCTGCCGGACGACACCATCCACGTCAAACTGAATGGCACCGCCGGCCAGTCCTTCGGCGCTTTCCTGGCGCGCGGCGTGACGCTGGAATTGACCGGCGAGGGCAACGATTACGTCGGCAAGGGCTTGTCGGGCGGGCGCATCGTCATCAAACCGAGCCCGGATTTTCGCGGCGACACGCAGCACAACATCATTTGCGGCAATACCGTGATGTACGGCGCGACCGAGGGCGAGTGCTTCTTCGCCGGCGTCGGCGGCGAGCGCTTCTGCGTCCGCAACTCCGGCGCCACCGCTGTTGTCGAGGGGGTCGGCGATCACGGTTGCGAGTACATGACCGGCGGCACCGTGGTCGTGCTCGGCCCGACCGGGCGCAACTTCGCCGCCGGCATGTCCGGCGGCATCGCCTACGTGTTCGACGAGGACGGCGGCTTCAGGCGGCGCTGCAATCTCGCCCAGGTGGCCATGGAAAAGGTGCTGCCGGCCGCCCGCCACGCCGCCGACGAACCGCTGCACCGCGGTCAGGCCGACGAAAGCCAGCTCAAGGAACTGCTCGTCCGTCACGCCGAGGCCACCGGCAGCCATACCGCCCGGCGCATTCTCGCCGACTGGGACGCCTGCCGCGACAAGTTCGTCAAAGTCTATCCGCATGAATACAAGCGCGCGCTCGCCGAACTGGCCGCCGCTGCAAAGAAGGAGGCCGCCTGATGGGCAAGCCCACTGGTTTTATCGAGTACGAACGCCTGTACGAAAGCAGCGACCCGGTCGAGCGCCGCGTGCAGAATTACCGGGAATTCGTCCATGCCCTGAACGACGCCGACGCCAAGACGCAGGGCGCGCGCTGCATGGATTGCGGCATTCCCTTTTGCAACAACGGCTGCCCGGTCAATAACATCATTCCTGACTGGAACGATCTGGTGTACCGGGGCAACTGGAAACAGGCGCTGGACGTGCTGCACTCGACCAACAACTTTCCCGAGTTCACCAGCCGCATTTGCCCGGCGCCCTGCGAAGCCGCCTGCACGCTCGGCATCAACGCCGCGCCGGTGGGCATCAAGTCGATCGAGCGCTGCATTATCGACAAGGGCTGGGAGATGGGTTGGGTTTTGCCGCAGCCGGCGAAAAGCCGTAGCGGCAAGAAGGTTGCCATCGTCGGCTCCGGCCCGGCCGGGCTGGCCGCCGCCCAGCAACTGGCGCGCGCCGGCCACGCCGTGACGGTGTTCGAGAAGAATGACCGCGTCGGCGGCCTGCTCGGCTACGGCATTCCCGACTTCAAGCTGGAAAAAACCGTGATCGACCGCCGCGTCGCCCAGATGGAAGCCGAGGGCGTGGTCTTCAAGACCCGCGTCATCGTTGGCGAGAATTCCGTGCCGGCCGGCATCGCCAACGACGCCGTTGAATTTGTCGCTGCCGATGCTTTGCAGAAGGATTTCGATGCGGTGATCCTCGCTGCCGGCGCGGAGGCGCCGCGCGATCTGCCGGTGCCGGGCCGCGAGTTGCAGGGCATCCACGCCGCGCTGGAATTCCTCATTCCGCAGAACAAGGAGGTGCAGCAGGGCGGCAAGAACCCGATCGACGTCAGGGGCAAGCGCGTCGTCGTCATCGGCGGCGGCGATACCGGCTCCGATTGCGTCGGTACCGCCAATCGTCAGGGCGCTGCTGGCGTGACCCAGTTCGAACTACTGCCGATGCCGCCGGAAAAAGACGCGCTGGCCTGGCCCTACTGGCCGGCCAAGCTGCGCACCTCGTCCTCGCACGAGGAAGGCTGTGTCCGCGAATTTGCCGTTGCCACCAAGGCCTTCATCGCCGACGGCGCGGGCAAGGTCAAGGCGCTGCAAGCCGTGCGCGTCGACTGGCAAGGCGGCAAGATGACGGAAATCGCCGGGTCGGAATTTGAATTACCGTGCGAAGCCGTTTTTCTCGCCATGGGCTTCACCCACCCGGTCGCCGCCCTGCTCGACGCCTTCGGCGTGGACAAGGATGCCCGCGGCAACGCCAGGGCGGCGACCGAGGGCGAGGGTTGCTACCGGACCAATGTAGCCAAGGTCTTTGCCGCTGGCGATGTCCGCCGCGGCCAGTCGCTGGTCGTCTGGGCCATCCGCGAAGGCCGCCAGGCGGCCCGCGAGGTCGATGCCTTCCTCATGGGATCGACCGCCCTGCCGCGCTGATTCCGGTACGCTTCCCGATAAGACCGCAGGCTGGGATGAGGCGCAGCGTAATCCCGGCAATTTGCTGGGTTTGTGCGGCTTTGCCGCATCCCGCTACGCGGGACCAGCCTTTGGCTGTCCTGCGGCCTTCGGCCTTGTCGCTTCGCTCAACCGAGCCTGCGGCTCTGATTCAGGTAGGGGCGAATAATTATTCGCCCCTACGCACCCCTTCCTGGACCTTTATGCGGCAACGCCGCATCCCGCTTCGACAGCCCGGGGCAATCGTGTGACAATGGCGCACTCAAGGGGAAACACAGGTCGGCTGAAGCGCGGCTCTCTTTCCGGGTCCGCGCCCGACAAAGAAACGTGCTTATGAATATCGTCATCCTCGCTGCCGGCCAGGGCAAGCGCATGTATTCCAATTTGCCCAAGGTGCTGCATCCGATTGCCGGCAAGCCCCTGGCGCAGCATGTCATCGACACCGCGCGCGGGCTGGCGCCGGAGAAACTGGTGGTCGTCTACGGCCACGGCGGCGATGCCGTCCGCGCCTCGCTGGCGGCGCCCGATATCGCTTGGGCCGAGCAGGCGCAGCAACTGGGCACCGGCCATGCCGTCGCGCAGGCGCTGGCGCAACTCGGCCCGGCCGCCCAGACCCTGGTGCTTTATGGCGACGTGCCACTGACCACGACGGCGACCTTGAAGCGCCTGCTGCAAGCCGGCAAGGATGGCCTGGCCATCCTCACCGTCGATCTCGCCGACCCGACCGGCTACGGTCGCATCGTTCGCGACGCCACGGGCCAGGTGCGGCGCATCGTCGAGCAGAAGGATGCGACGGAGTCCGAGAAGGCGATCGGCGAGATCAATACCGGCATCATGGTCATGCCGACCGCCCGCCTGGCCGACTGGCTGGGCGCCTTGAAGAGCGACAACGCCCAGGGCGAGTATTACCTGACCGACATCGTCGCGCTGGCCGTCGCTGAGGGCTTGCCGGTGCATACCGCGCAGCCGGAAGGCGCGTGGGAGGTGCTCGGGGTCAACAGCAAGGTGCAGTTGGCCGAACTGGAACGCCAGCACCAGCGCAATCTGGCCGATCAACTGCTGGTCGCTGGCGTGCGTCTGGCCGATCCGGCGCGTATCGACATTCGTGGCGAACTCAAACACGGGCGCGATGTCGCCATCGACGTCGGCTGCGTTTTCGAGGGCCGGGTCGAACTGGCCGACGCCGTGGAAATCGGCCCCTACTGTGTGCTGAAAAATGTCAAGGTCGGCGCTGGCACGCGCATCGCCGCTTTCTGCCATTTCGAGGACGCGGTGATCGGCCCGGACGGCGTGCTCGGCCCCTACGCCCGCCTGCGCCCCGGCACCGAACTGGGGCCGGAGGTGCATGTCGGCAATTTCGTCGAGATCAAGAAAAGCGTCATCGGCGCCCAGTCCAAGGCCAACCACCTGGCCTACATCGGCGACGCCGAGATCGGCCAGCGGGTCAATGTCGGCGCCGGCACCATCACCTGCAATTACGACGGCGCCAACAAATTCAAGACGGTGATCGAGGACGATGTTTTTATCGGCTCCGACAGCCAACTCGTGGCGCCGGTGCGCGTCGGCCGCGGCGCCACGCTCGGCGCCGGCACGACGCTGACCCGGGACGCGCCCGCCGGGGCGCTGACCGTGTCGCGCCCGAGACAGACGACGGTGAACGGCTGGCAGCGCCCACAAAAGCTTAAGAAATGATGGACACCTGGTTTCTCGTCTTTATTTTGACCGTCGCCATCATGTTGGCCGTCGGCGGTGCGCTGGTGCTGGTCGGCTATCTCGGCACGCTGCCGGCTGCCTTCGATTTCGGCTGGCGCTACTGGCTGCCGGCGATGCTCTTGCCGCTACTCGGGCCGCTGTGGTTCGCCGCCTGGCACTGGCGGGATTTCGCCAAGCCGGGCAAACAGTTGCTCGGCGGCATATTACTGGTGGCTGTCGCGGTCGGCCTGCTCTACGGCGCTGGCCCGTTTTTCGTCGCGCGCATGGCGGGCGGCATTCAATGATTGGCTCATGATTCCTTAACGTTCCGGGAGAACAAGATGTCGAACAACACAATCGAGACGCTCCGTTCCGTTGCCCTGGTTGGTCACGGTGCCGCTGGCAAGACTGCGCTGAGCGAGGCGCTGCTCCATGCCAGCGGCGCCATTGCGACACGTGGCAGCATCGAGCGGGGCAGCACCGTCAGCGATTTCGACCCCCAGGAAAAGGAAGCCGGCCATTCGCTGTACTCGGCGGTGGTCGGTTTTGACCATGAAGAGACCCACATCCATCTGATCGACACCCCGGGCTATCCCGATTTTTCCGGCCAGGCCATTGCCGCGCTGGCGGGCGTCGATACCGCGCTTATCGTCATCAATGCCCAGAACGGCATCGAACTGATGAGCGAGCGCATGATGCGCTACGCCGCCGAGCGCAAGCTGTGCCGGATGATTGTCATCAACAAGATAGATGCTGAAAACCTCGACCTGCCCGCCCTGGTGGCCGAGATCCGCGAACGTTTCGGCAAGGAATGCATGATCCTCGACCTGCCGGCGCACGGCGGCGCGGATGTCGTCGAAGTGCTCGAACACGATGCCGGCGATGCCGATTTCGCCTCGGTTTCCGCTGCCCACCGGGCGCTCATCGACCAGATCGTCGAGGAAGATGAAGACCTGCTCGCCCAGTATCTCGAAGACGGCGCCGACCCGAGTGTGGACGCCCTGCACGCGCCCTTCGAGAAGGCGCTGCGCGCCGGCCATCTGATCCCCATTCTGTTTACCTCGGCGCGCACCGGCGCTGGCATTCCGCAATTGCTGCACGTTCTGGCTTCGCTTGCACCGAACCCGACGGAAGGCAATCCGCCGCCCTTCTACAAAGGCGAACCGGGCGCCGATCCCGTCGCCTTCGCCGCCGCGCCGGATGCCGGCCTGCATGTGCTGGCGCACGTCTTCAAGGTGGTGGTCGATCCCTACCTAGGCAAGATCGGCATTTTCCGCGTGCATCAGGGCACGATGAAGAAGGACATGCAACTGTTCGTCGGCGACGGCAAGCGGCCCTTCAAGGTCGCCCACCTGTACCGCCTGCAAGGCAAGGAAACGGTCGAGGTCGACGAATTGCTGCCGGGCGATATCGGCGCCATCGCCAAGATTGACGAAATCGCCTTCGACAGCGTGCTGCACGACTCGCACGACGAAGACCACATTCACTTGAAGCCGCTCGGCTTTCCCAAACCCATGTCCGGGCTGGCCGTGGAAACCCGCAAAAAGGGCGACGAGCAGCGCTTGTTCGACATCCTCGGCAAGCTGGCCATGGAAGACCCCACCTTCGTCATCGAACGCCATCCGAGCAGCAACGAAACGGTCATCCGTGGCCTCGGCGAAATTCACCTGAAAGCCAAGCTGGAAAAAATGGCCAGCCAGTACAAGCTGGAAATCGACACCAAGCCGCCGCGCATTCCCTACCGCGAAACCATCACCGCTCCCTCCGAAGCCATGTACCGGCACAAGAAACAGTCGGGCGGCGCCGGCCAGTTTGGCGAAGTGCATCTGCGCATTGCGCCGAAGGAGCGCGGCGAAGGCTTTGAATTCATCGACGCCGTCAAGGGCGGCGTCATTCCCGGCGTCTTCATGGCCGCCGTCGAGAAGGGCGTGCGCCAGGGTCTGGAAGGCGGCGTCGTCGCCGGCTATGCGGTCGAGGATTTGCAGGTCACGGTATACGACGGCAAGACGCACCCGGTGGACGGCAAGGACGTGGCCTTCACCATCGCCGGCCGCAAGGCGGTCATTGAAGCCATCCGCAACGCCCGGCCCATCGTGCTGGAGCCGATTGTCAATATCGAGATCGTGGTGCCGGAAAGCGCCATTGGCGACCTCACCGGCGACCTCTCCAGCCGCCGCGGCCACATCACCGGCACCGACGGACGCGGCCACGGCCTGGCGGCCATCAGCGGCGAAGTGCCGCTGGCCGAACTGAGCGATTACGAGTCGCGCCTGAAATCGCTGACCGGCGGCCAGGGCAGCTACAGCCTCGAATTCGCCCGCTACGCCGCCGTCCCGCCCAACGTGCAGCAACAAATGGCGAGCAAGTTCCAGTTGCAGGATGAGGATGAGTGAGCCTGACAGAGCCCGCGAAACCCGTCGCCGCAAGGAAGTTGACGGGTTTCTCCGCGCTCTGCCCAACCTGCCCGCATCCCGCCGAAATTTACCCATGCCAGAGAAGCTTTCTTCCGTCGCCGGTCGCCCGGCCATTGCGCTTGCCATGAGCGGCCTGCCCGGGGTGCCGGCTTGGCGCCAGCGGCGCACAATATTTTCTGTTTGACCGCCGAACGCCTGCGCCTCATGTTCCCCGCCATCTTCCACCGCTCGCGCCGGATCAGCCTCGGCTGGTTGCTCGGGCTGCTGTTGTTGCTGCCGCTGACGCAGTCGCTGGCGCTCGGGCATGAGCTTTCGCATTTTGGTGAATGGGATGAGCGGACGCAGCCGCGCGGCAGCGTGCCGCATGGCGAGGCTTGCGCCCTGTGCCTGGCGGCGGCGAGCATCGACGGCGGCGGCTTGCCGGCGGCGGCACAGGCTTTTGTTCTTCTCGACGCGAAAGCGGCGCGCCTTCCCCTGGCGGCGATCGCCGCGCCGATGGCGCTCGCGCTACGGGCTTATCGCAGCCGCGCGCCGCCTGTGGCGGCCTGAGCGCTTTTCTTCTCCCCCCATCCTTGCCGTAGCCGCATTGCGGCCGGCCTGTGCCGCCCCGAATTGGCGCCCTGTCCGGCTTCGCTGCGCAGACCATCCGGCCAGCCCGGCAAGCGCCGCACCGATTGGCCAGGATGCGGGCCATTCGCCATTCGTTTTCATGGTGCCGAACATGCACAAAAACCCACCCGCGAGCCTGGGGCTCGTTGCTGCCTTTTCTTTCCTTGCGCTGGCGCTGCCGCCGCCCGCGCAGGCCCAAACCGCCGATGCCGCGGAAATCCAGCGCCTGCGCCAAGACATCGACGCGCTGCGCGCCAGCTACGAAACACGCTTGCAGGCGCTGGAGCGGCGTTTGCAGGCGGCGGAAGCGGCGGGCCAGAGCGCGGCGTCAGCGCCCGCGCCCGTCGCCGCTGCGTCAGCGGACGTTTCGCCGGCCGCGCCGGCCCCGCTGCCAGCGGCAGTAGGCGGGGCCAACGCCTTCAACCCGGCGGTTTCGCTGATCTTGTCGGGCCTTTACGCGCGCACCTCGCGCGACCCGGATCGCTACGCCATTGGCGGCTTCGCGCTGCCGCCGGATGCCGAGATCGGGCCGGGCAGGCGCGGTTTCTCGCTGGCCGAGACGGAGCTGGGCTTTACCGCCAGCATCGACCCCTGGTTCCAGGGGGCGGCCTACATCGCGCTGGCGCCGGATAATTCGGTGTCGGTCGAAGGCGCCTACATCCAGACCACTGGTTTGGGGCACGGCCTGACGCTCAAGGCCGGGCGCTTTTATTCAAGCGTTGGCTACCTGAATGCGCAGCACGCGCACGCCTGGGATTTTGTCGATGCGCCGCTGGCCTACCAGGCCATGCTGGGCCGGCAGTACACCGACGACGGCGTGCAGTTGAAGTGGCTGGCGCCGACCGATGCCTTTATCGAAATCGGCCTGGAACTGGGCCGTGGCCTGAGCTTTCCCGGCAACGGCGACAGCCGCAACGGCGCTGGCATGGTGGCCCTGAGCGCGCATACCGGCGGCGACATCGGCGACAGCCACTCGTGGCGGGCTGGCGTCTCGGTGCTTGATGCGAAGGCGTCGGGCCAGACTCTGCAAGGGCTGGACGCGGCGGGCGACGAGACGAGCGGCGAATTCAGCGGCCGCACCCGCGTCTGGATCGCCGATGCGGTGTGGAAATGGGCGCCCAACGGCAATGCCGCGCGCACCAGTTTCACGCTGCAAGGCGAATACCTGCGCAGCCGGCGCGATGGCGACCTGATGGACGAGAGTGGCGGCGTGGCCGGCTATCGCCCGGCGCAATCGGGCTGGTATCTGCAAGGCGTCTATCAGTTCATGCCGCGCTGGCGCGTCGGCCTGCGCGCCGAGCGGCTGCGCGGCGACGACAGCGGGCCGTTTGCCTTGGCCGGCCATCACCCGCGAAAAAACAGCCTGATGCTGGACTACCGCCCGAGCGAGTTTTCGCGCCTGCGCTTGCAATTCGCGCAAGACCGCTCAAGTCCGGCTGGGAAGGACAATCAGGTATTCCTACAATACCAGATGAGCCTGGGCGCGCATGGCGCGCACAGCTATTGACCGTTCTGGAGGCGCTTTTCATGTCCTTGCATCGTTCATCCATGAACCGCAAATGCCTCGCCGCGCTGGGCGCGGCCCTGCTGGCCGCCTTCTGCCTGCCCGCCCAGGCGGCGCTGCGCGTGCTTGCCTGCGAGCCGGAATGGGGCGCTCTGGCGCAGGAGCTGGGCGGCCCGCTGGTGGAGGTCTCGGTCGCCACCTCGGCCTTGCAGGACCCGCACCAGATCCAGGCCAAGCCCAGCCTGATCGCGCGCGCCCGCAATGCCGATCTGCTGGTCTGCACCGGCGCCGAGCTGGAAATCGGTTGGCTGCCGGTGCTGCTGGCGCACTCGGGCAACGCCAGGGTGCAGGCTGGCCAGAGCGGCAACTTTGCCGCCGCCGATTACGTGCGCAAGCTCGATGTGCCGACCCGGCTCGACCGCGCCCAGGGCGACGTGCACGCGGCCGGCAACCCGCACATCCAGACCGATCCGCGCAATATCGCCCTGGTGGCCGTCGCGCTGGCGGCGCGCCTGGCGCAGATCGACCCGCCCCATGCCGCCGACTACGCGCAGCGCCAGGCCGATTTCAGCCGCCGCTGGCAGCAGGCGATGACGCGCTGGGAAGCGCAGGCCGCCCCGCTCAAGGGGCTGGCCGTGGTGTCGCAGCACAAGGCTTTCGTCTATCTCTACGACTGGCTGGGCATGCAGGAAGTGGCGGTGCTCGAACCCAAGCCCGGCGTCGAGCCGACCGCCGCGCACTTGCAGGCGGTGCAGACGGCCCTGAAAAGCATGCCGGCGCGCATGGTGCTGTACGCCGCCTATCAGGATGCGCGCCCGTCCGAGTGGCTAAGTCGCAACGTCGGCCTGGCGGCGGTAAAAGTACCCTTTACCGTCGGCGGCACGGAAGCGGCCAAGGATTTATTCGGCCTCTTCGACGACACCCTGGCCCGCCTGCTGGCCGCCGCCGGAGGCCAGCCATGAACTGGAGCGCGCTCGACTGGGGCATCCTCGGGCCGGCGCTGCTGGCCGGGCTGCTGGTGCTGGCCACGCACGTGCCGCTGGGCATGCAGGTGCTGCAACGCGGCATTGTCTTCATCGACCTCGCCATCGCGCAGATCGCCGGTTTCGGCGTCATCGCCGCTGCTGCGCTGGGCCTGCCCGAAGGCGGCGTTGCGGTGCAGGCGGCGGCGCTCGGCACGGCGCTGCTGGGCGCGGCGCTGCTGACCTGGAGCGAGCGCCGCGCCGCCGAGCAGCAGGAGGCGCTGATCGGCGTCATGTTCATCCTCGCCGCCTGCGCCGGCATCCTGGTGCTGGCCGGCAATCCGCATGGCGGCGAGCATCTGAAAGACCTGCTGGTCGGCCAGATTTTGTGGGTCAATGCCACGCAACTCTACTGGCTGGCCGGCCTGTCGGCGCTGCTGCTGGCGCTGATGGGCAGCGGCATGATGCAGCGCGCCGGGCGCTTCGGCTTCTACGCCGCGTTCGCGGTCGCGGTGACGGCCTCGGTGCAACTGGTCGGCGTCTATCTGGTGTTTTCCAGCCTCATCATCCCGGCGCTGGCGACGCGGCGTTGGAGCGGCTGGCGGCGGCAGGCCATCGCCTACGGTATCGGCGCCGCGGGTTATGCGTTGGGGCTGGCGCTGTCGGCCCTGTTCGACCTGCCTTCGGGGGCGGTCATCGTCTGGGCGCTGGCGGTGTGCGCGCTGGCGGTGGCGCTGCGCGGCGGCTTTTCGCCTGCGCCGGCCGCGACAAGTGCGGCGTGAGCGCCGCGCCCGATCGCATCGGGGCGGCGCCGCGAGAGTAGAATGATGCATCGGCCCGGCGCACGCCGGGCTGCCGTCCAAACCCCGCCGGAATTCGCCATGCTAGAGAAACTCTCCTCCTTCGCCGGTATCGCCGGCCCGGTCGTCACCGTCATCATGGACGGTTACGGTTTGCCCAAATCGGATGTCGGCAGCGCCATCGCCGCCGCCGTCAAGCCGACGCTCGATAGCCTTTTCGCCAACTGTCCGAACATTTCCCTGCGCGCCCACGGCACCGCCGTCGGCATGCCGTCGGACGAGGACATGGGCAATTCCGAGGTCGGCCACAACGCCATCGGCGCTGGTCAGGTTTATGCCCAGGGGGCGGCGCTGGTGGCCGACGCCATTGCCGACGGCAGCATCTGGCAGGGAGCGGCCTGGCAGGAGATCGCCGCCGCCGGCAAGAGCGGTGCGCTGCACTTCATCGGCCTCTTTTCCGACGGCAATGTGCATAGCCACATCGACCACCTCAAGGCGATGATCGTCCAGGCCAAGGCCGAGGGCGTGGCGAGGGTGCGCATTCACATTCTGCTCGATGGCCGCGATGTGCCGGAAACCAGCGCCCTCGACTACGTGACGCCGTTCGAGGCTTTTCTCGCCGACGTGGCGGATGCCGGCTTCGATGCCCGCATTGCCTCCGGCGGCGGCCGCCAGCGCATCACCATGGATCGCTACGAGGCCAACTGGAGCATGGTCGAGCAGGGCTGGCATACCCATGTGCTGGGCGAGGGGCCGCAATTCGCCAATGCCACGGCGGCGGTCGAGGGGCTGCGCCAACAAAACCCCGGCACCATCGACCAGGATTTGCCGGCCTTTGTCATCGCCGAAGGCGGCCAGCCGATCGGTGCCATTGCCGATGGCGATGCCGTGGTCTTTTTCAATTTCCGTGGCGACCGCGCCATCGAGATCAGCCGCGCCTTCGAAGAAGCGGATTTCGCGCCCTTCGACCGGGTGCGCGCGCCCAAAGTCACTTACGCCGGCATGCTGCAATACGACGGCGACCTCAAGCTGCCGGCCCGCTTCCTGGTCGCGCCGCCGGCCATCGCTAACACCATGGGCGAGTGGTTCAGCCGTTCCGGCATCCGCCAGTTCGCCTGCTCCGAGACGCAGAAATTCGGCCATGTGACCTATTTCTGGAACGGCAACCGCTCCGGCAAGTTCGCGGGCGAAACCTGGCAGGAAGTGCCAAGCGATGTCGTGCCCTTCGAGCAGCGGCCGTGGATGAAGGCCGCCGAAATCGCCGACGCCATGATCGCCGCCCTGCAATCCGGCCAGTACCGCACCCTCCGTTGCAATTTCGCCAATGGCGACATGGTCGGCCATACCGGCCACTTCCGCGCCGCGACCATGGCCATCGAGGCCGTCGATCTGGCGCTGGCCCGCCTGTTGCGGGCTGTCGATGCGGCCGGCGGCGTCGCCCTCATCACCGCCGACCATGGCAATGCCGACGAAATGTACGAGCTGGACAAGAAAACCGGGACGCCGCAGCGCAACCCGGACGGCTCCTGCAAGGCCAAAACAGCGCACACCCTGAACCCGGTGCCGCTAATCCTCTACGACAAGGTCAGCGGCGGCAGGCTCGGCCTGAAGCAAGTGCCGGGGGCCGGCCTATCCAACCTGGCGGCGACCACAGCCAATCTGCTTGGCTTGGAGAAACACGCTGCTTGGGATGAAAGCTTGCTGGAAATACGCTGAGAATTTGTAGGATTGGTAGCGCAGTAATCGCTTCGTGGCCGCAAGTCGCGCCGAAAACACTCCTCCCCGCCCCTCCCCTGCGCCTACGGCGCAAGTGAGGGAGAAAACCTGCGGTGCGCGCAGGTTGCGGCTCCCTCCCTTTCAGGCAAAGCCCGAAGGGGAGGGTCGGGGAGGGGTATCGTAAATCTCATTTCAAATCAGCCAAGTAAGCGCTTACAGCGGCGACAGCACCGCCACGACGCGCCCCGCTTCGATGCGGATGGAGCGCAGCAGCCAGCGGGCGGTCCGTTCCTGCATGGAGCCGTCCTCACGCAGCACGTAGATCGGCTTGTCGCGGAAGTAGCGGGTGAGCAAGCGGCCGATGGCCTGCCGCGCCAGGGGTTCGGCTTCTGGCGGCAGCGCCGCCGAGTGCACCGAGCGAATCGTCGGCTGGTCGAGGTAGAACGCTTTGCCCGGCTCGTCGTAGCGCAGGCCGGCGGTGCTGACTACATCCACCGGCACGGCGGGTTGGTCGAGCAGGGCGATGTCGAGGCGGGCGGTGATGGTCGCTTGCCCTTCCGGTTCGCCGAGGCGGATGCGCGGCGGCGCGTCGAGGGCGATGACGATGCTGCCCTTGCCGTAGCTTTTGCGCACTTTACCGTTCTTGTCTATCTGGGCCTGAATGTCGGCTTCGGAAAACTGGATTTCCTGTTCCAGCAGGCCGGCGCTCCAGACATTGCCGGCGAGCAGCAGGGCCAGCGCGGCGAGCAGCTTGCGGATCGTTCGGGACGGATTCATTTCGCGGTTGCTTTTTTCTTCAGTCATTGATGACAAGTATGCGGGCCATGCCGGCGCATTCGACAAGGGCGCGGCAAAAAGCCGATGTATCGGCATAGCCGGAGAGCGCAACGCAGCCTAGCATAAGTGTTTTATTCCGTTGAGGCCGGCGCCATGACAGGTTTGTCCGTGGCCAAGAAATTGTCCCCGTGCAAGCCAAAGAACAAGGCCCGTTTCCTTACTGCCACCTCGCTGCTCGGCGGCAACGTCTTCGCGGTGCTGATCGAGGCGGTCAAATACTGCTCCCTCGGTCAGATCAGCACGGCGCTCTACGAAGTCGGCGGGCAGTATCGGCGCAGCATGTAAGCGGTAACGCGAAACGGCTGGCGGCAGTGTGACGAACACACTGCCGATCCAGCCGCTTCCGGGTTGACTGTCGAGGATTTCAGCGCATCTCGAACAACTCCTGATGAAACGCCCCGGCGGACAGGCCGTGCGCCGTCAGGTCGGCGCGTAGCGCCTGGGCGAAGGCGCTGGGGCCGCAGAACCAGAGGCTGGCCTGCTGCCATTCGGGAACCAAGGCGCGCAGGCGTTCGCCGCTCAAAAGGCCGTCCTGGCTGTCGATGAAGAGGTGCAGGCGGACGCCGGCAGCCTCGGCGTCGGCGCGCAGGCTGGCGAGGAAGGCGGGGTCGTGATCGGCTGTCGCGTGGAACAAGTCGATGGACTGAGCGCCACGATTTTTGTCCCGCGCCAGATGTTTCATGCGGGCAATGAAGGGGGTGATACCGATGCCGGCGCCGATCCAGATCTGGCGCGGCTGCTCGTCGGCGAAAGTGAAGCAGCCATATGGCCCCTCGATTTTCACGCGGTCGCCGATGCGCAGGCGCTCGGGCAGGGTGCGCGTGTAGTCGCCGAGCGCCTTGGTGATGAAGCTGAGACGCTGCGCCTGCGCATCCCACGCCGAGGCGATGGTGTAGGGGTGCGCGCCCTCTTGCGGATCGGTGGTGACGAAGGCGAACTGCCCCGGCTGGTGATCGGCCCAGTGCCCGTCGAGCTTGACGGTGGTGGTCAGCGCGTTCAGCGCCGGCCAGGCTTGCAGCGTCTCGATGCTGCCGTGCGCGACGCGCCGTGCGCCGACGCGGTTGAACAGCACCAGCATCGCCGCTACCGTGCCGGCCAGTGTCAGCGCCGCCAGCGCCCAGCCCACGGGTTGCGACCAGTAGGCGAACTGGGTCAGCACGATGGTGTGAAATACCTGCACCAGATAAACCACGGCCAGTAGTTTGTGCGTTTTGACGAAGGGGCGGTAGGGGAAGCGTTTGATGAGGGCCAGCACGAGCAATATCAGCGCCAGGTAGAAGGCCCATTCGCCCATGCCTTCAGCCAGTCCGCGCCATTGGCGCAGCGTTCCCTCAATCAGGCCGAGGTCCACGCCGGAACCGCCAGACTTGCGTTCCGGGCGTACCAGCCAGCCCCAGCCGACAGCCCATTTGGTGCCCTTGGCCCACCACCAATGAACGATGCCGATGACCAGAGCGGAGATGCCCAGCCATTTGTGCAGGCGATACATCTTGTCCAGCCCCTTCAGGTGCGGTTCCAGCCATCCCGGGCGGGCCGCCAGCAGCATGGCCAGCGACATCACGCCCATGACGAGCACGCCGCTGTATTGCACCCATACCGTGCGCAGGGGGAAATAGCCCGGCTGCGCCGGCCACAGGGTATCGGCCAACAGCCACAGGCCGCTCAGGGCGAGCAGAAAAATCCAGAAAACCCAGGTAATCCTCTTCATTTCAGATGCCCATTGGCTATTTGTCATGCCTTGGAATTAGAGCCGACAATCGTTTGTGGGCTATTTCTGCTTTGTAAAAAAAGGTAATTCCCCGTCTGCCTTCGGGTAGGGGTGAATAATCATTCGCCCTAAGGAAGCCTCTGCGCCACCTCCAGCCGCCACAGCGAAGTCACCTCGGCGGCCCGCGCGGCGTGCAGCGGATCGTTGCGGTCGCTGGCCTTGCCGTGGCGCGGCGTGGTGTCGATGCGCTCGCGCACCACCAGACCGGCGGCGGCGATCCAGTCGAGCAATTGCTGGCGGCTACGCAGACCGAGATGTTCGGCGAGGTCGGAAAGAATCAGCCAGCCCTCGCCGCCCGGCGTCAGATGCGCCGCCAGGCTGGCTAAAAAGCCGCGCAACATGCGCGAATCGGGGTCGTACACGGCATATTCGATGGGCGCACTCGGCGTCGCCGGCAGCCAGGGCGGATTGCACAGCACCAGCGGCGCCTGGCCGGGCGGAAACAGATCAGCTTCCAACACCTCGACCTGCGCGGCCAGCCCCAGCCGTTCGATATTCTCGCGGGCGCAGGCCAGCGCCCGCGCGTCGCAATCGGTGGCGACGACGCGGGCAACGCCGCGCCGCGCCAGCAGCGCCGCCAGCACGCCGGAACCGGCACCGATGTCGAAAGCCAGGGTGCAATCCGCCGGTAGCGGCGCCTCTGCCACCAGATCGACATACTCGCCGCGCAGCGGCGAAAACACCCCGTAATGCGGATGAATGCGCCCCGACAAAGCCGGCACCGGTACCCCCTTCTTGCGCCACTCGTGGGCGCTGACCACGGCCAGCAATTCGCGCAGGGAAACCACCGCCGCCTCGCCATCTGGCTCGCCCCACGCCGCGCGGCAAGCCGCGCGAACATCCTGGGCGCGGCGCAACGGCAACTTGTAATCGCCATTGACCGGCACCAGCAAGCGCCCAAGCAAGGCCGCCCGTTCGCCTTGGCGCTGGCGATGGCGGGCAAAGGCTTCGTTTGGCAGGCATTCGGGCTGGCCGCCAGTCGCCGAAAAATACCGGTCGGCGCGGCGCGTCAAGGCTTGCAGCAAATGCCGGCCATGCACCCAATCGCCGCGCCACAACACATAGCGGCCAGCCAGCAGCATCGCCCAAAGCGCCTCCGCGCCCAGCCGGTCGCCGCCAATCTCAACGCCAAGCGGCGGCGGCAAGCCAGCCTCGGAGCGCCAGCGGGCGGATAGGGAACGGCCGGTTTCCTGCCATTCGATACGGGGAATCGTGCTCATGCGGCCATTGTAGGGGATTGCCCTGAAAGCGCGCCTTGATCGGCGAGCCTGGAATAGCCATTGCCGCCGGCTATTGCTTGGCCCCTCATGCCGGCGCCGCCAGCCGCGCGTGCGGGCAATCCACGACGGGGTGAAGATTCTGGCTGGTCGCCCCCGCCTTGGCCGGCCAACTGGCGACATGCATCCCGAATTTCGGGAATGGCCCATTCGCTTCGGCGCTAGTGTAGTGCTGCATTCTTAAAACGACTTAATTGGCGCTTGCTGCTACAATGCGTTGTGCATGCCAAGTGGAGAGTCGAATGCGAGTTGCGTCGGAGATTGTATTGACCGATGACGAGCGAGAGGCATTGACCAAGTTGGCGGCCTCGAGGCTGACAAGCGTCAGGTTGTTGCAACGCGCCCGCATCGTGCTACTGGCAGCCGAGGGGATGCTGAATCAACAGATTGCGGAGCAATTGGGTATCGGGCGGATTCAAGTAGCTCGCTGGCGTGGGCGCTATGCGCAGATGCGGTTTGGCGGAATTGAGCGCGATTTGCCGCGAGGCGCACCGCCGAGGAAGGTGGATCGTGCGCAACTGGTGGAACTGACCACCCAGACCCAACCCGAAGCGGCGACCCACTGGAGTACGCGCAAGATGGCGGCGAAACTGGGAGTCCACGCAACCACCATCGCGCGGCATTGGCAGGCGGCGGGACTCAAGCCGCATGTCGTGCGGGGTTTCAAGGTTTCGCGCGATCCGAAGTTCGTCGAGAAACTCGAAGACATCGTTGGCCTCTACATGGCGCCGCCCGAACACGCGCTGGTGCTGTGTTGCGACGAGAAAAGCCAGGTTCAGGCGCTTGATCGCACGCAACCCGGATTACCCCTGAAAAAGGGACGATCAGCCACCATGACCCATGACTACAAGCGCAACGGCACGACAACGCTGTTTGCCGCGCTCAACGTGCTCGATGGTCAAGTCATCGGCCAATGCCAGCAACGGCACACCTACGCCGAGTGGCTGAAGTTTCTGAAGAAAGTCGACCGCGAAACGCCCAAGGACAAAACGCTGCACCTGATCGCCGACAACTACGCCACGCACAAACATCCCGCCGTGCAAGAATGGCTGACCCAGCACCCGCGCTTCGTCATGCATTTCACACCCACCTCGGCCTCCTGGCTGAACATGGTCGAACGCTTCTTCCGTGACATCACCACAGAGCGACTGCGCCGCGGGGTGTTAACCAGCGTCCCCGAACTCGTTGCCGCCATTGACGAATATATCGCCCACCACAACACACAACCCAAGCCGTTCATCTGGACCAAAAGCGCTCGCGACATCCTGCAAAAGGTCATCCGTGCAAATAATCGCTTAAGCTCCAAACAGAATGCAGCACTACACTAGCGGGTCAATGACTAAGGAACCTCTGCACAACCCGCCACCACACAGCCCGATCTGATAAAATAACGCCATTGTCATTATTGCGATACGCGACATGAAGAAAGCAATGAAGCAACTGAGTCTGGCGGAGACTGGGT
>WREP01000028.1 GCA_009779265.1 Betaproteobacteria bacterium | reverse complement strand
GCCGACCATCGACGCCTGCCAGAAAGGCGACTTGGCAATGGCCGGCAAACAGTATCCGAAGGCCGAGGAGCAGTACCGCGCGGCGCTGCAAAAGACGCCGCGCGATTACGCCGCCAACCTGCTAATGGCGCAGTCCCTGCAGGCCCAGAATAAGAATGCGCAGGCCCTGAACTATGCCGAGACGGCCAAGCAGATTTATCCGCAGGAAGCCCAGGCGCACAAACTGAGCGGCGTGCTGGCGCTGGCCCAGCGCGACCCGGCCAAGGCTTATGCCAACCTCGATGCTTACGACCGGATGCTACCCGGCGATGCCGGCATCACCTTCCTCAAGGGCGTGTCGCTCGAAGGCATGGGCAAGCGCCAGGAGGCGGCCAGCCAGTACACCGCCTATCTGCGCCGTACGCGCCAAGGCCAGGCCGCCAGCTATGCGCAGAGCCGATTGCAGTCCTGGGGTTATCTGAAATAGTTGTCGCATTCTGGTCAATCACAAGCGAGCGCAGCCCGGATAAGCACGGCGCAATCCGGGGGGCGGAAATGCCCGGATTGCGCCGCGTGATTCAGCGCCGGAAAAGCAGAAACTTTTCCTTCCGGTCGCCGGGGCGGATGCCTTGCCAGACCAGTTTCCAGTTGCCGGCGGGTGGCGTGCGTTCGGCTTGGGTGTTGCCGACCAGTAGCAGCCAGTCGCAGGCTTTTCCGGCCGGGCTGTCGTGGGCGGCGGGTTCGATGTGCGAGAAATAGGCGAGCGAGGCGCGCTGGCCGTCGCTCAGGCCGCGCTCGGCGAGGCAGCCGTGGCCTTTCGGCAGGGCGGCGGCGACGGCTTCGGCCACCGGGCGGTAGCTCTTGCCATAGTCGAACCAGGGCAGGATGAGCGTGGTCGCCAGCAGCCACAGGGTGGTGAAGCCGAGCGTCCAGTGGGTCAGGCTGCGGTAGGGGGAACGCGGGGCGGTGACGATCAGCCAGATCCACCACAGCGTTACGGCGAGGCCGACGAGAAGGTCGCTGAGGTCGAATTCGCCGACGAAGCCGGGGCGCAGGACGACCAGTCGCTGCGCCAACTGCTGCGGCCAGCCGAGCGCCATCGCCGACCATGCCAGCCAGACGAGGGCGGCGAACAGGCTGAAGGTCATCATGGCGAACCAGTCGAAGGCGTTGGCCGCACCGCGCCGCAGCATCAGCGCCCCCGGCGTTGCCAGCAGAGCCAGCGGCGGCAGCAGCAGCAGGGCGGGCACTTCGCGTGGGCGGTAGGCCAGCGCCAGCATGAGCAGGGTCAGTAGCAGGAAGACCAGCGGCAGCCATTGCGCCGACGCCGCCAGGAGTTGCCGGCGCGACCATAGCGTCCACAGGGCCAGCGGCAGCGCCGGGAAGGCGAGCCACGGCAGCATGGAGAGGAAGCGCCCGGCGCCGGGCAGCGAGAAGGGCGTCGCCAATGGCGCCAGTTCCGTCGCCAGCCAGGCGTGGAAACGTGCCGGCTGTTGCGACGACAGGGCCAGCAGCCAGGGAGCGGCGAGCAGGGCGGCGATGGCAAGGCCGCTGAGCAGGGTTTGCAGGGCTTGGCCGCGCCGGGACGACTGCCACGCGACCAGCGGCAGGATGGCGAGCAGCGGCAGCGTCGCCGCAATGCCGACGCCGAGCAGGCAAGCGGCCAGGGCCAGGCCGTAGAGCAGAGCGGCCAGACGCGGCCGCCGGTCGCTGACGGCGAAGGCGCCCAGGGCGCCGCTGTAGGCGGCGACGCCGATCAGCACGGGCTGGGCGTCGTGGGCGTGGAGAATCAGGCCGAGGCAGCCGGCGAGCAGCAGCGGGCTGGCGGCGGCGCTGTCCCGGCCGTAGAGTTCGCGGCCGGCGTAGTACAGGCTGACCAAGGCGAGGGCCACCCAGAAGCCGCTGGCCAGACGCAGCGCCTCGTGGGCCGGCAGCAGCCAGCCGAACAGATGGCCGCAGAGGGCGGCGCTCCAGTAGTACAGCGGCGGTTCGTGGAAGGCGCGGCCGGCGATTTCGGGCGTCAGCCAGTTGCCGACATGCAGCATGTGCCACGCGGTGCCGATGTGGATGGCGTCCTCGCCCTTCCACGGGTCGCGACCGAACAGGCCGGCCAGCACGTAGAAGGCGAGCATGGCGGCCAGCGTCCAGCCGGCCGGCGGCAGACGCAGACCGCGGCGGAGCGTGGAGAGGAGATCGGGCATGGCGGCGGGATGCATAAAAAAGGCAGCCGGTCGGCTGCCTTTCATGTGGGCTATCCGTTAGCTCAGGCGGCGGACTTGCCGCGCATGGCGCCGAATTTCTGGTTGAATTTCTCGACGCGGCCAGCGGTATCGACGATTTTCTGCTTGCCGGTGTAGAAGGGATGGCAGAGCGAGCACACTTCGATGTGCAGCGGCTTTTTCATGGTCGAACGGGTGGCGAAGCTGTTGCCGCAGGAGCAGGTGACCTGGATCTCGGCATAGTCGGGGTGGATGTCGGTTTTCATCATATGTCCTTTAAGCGAGCGACCGGCGGTTGTGGCCGATCTGGGAAGCGCGCGATTATCGTTGAATAACGGATTGAATGCAATTGCTTTTTGCGGCGATGCGGATTCTCAGCCGCGGCGCATGGCGTCGAAGAATTCGGCGTTGCCCTTGGTCGATTTGACCTTGTCGAGCAGGAATTCCATGGCTTCGAGGTCGTCCATCGGGTAACACAGCTTTCTGAGCACCCACATTTTTTGCAGCACGTCGGGCTTCAACAGCAGTTCCTCGCGGCGGGTGCCGGAGCGATTGACGTTGATCGCCGGGTACATGCGCTTTTCGGCCATGCGCCGGTCGAGGTGGATTTCCGAGTTGCCGGTGCCCTTGAATTCCTCGTAAATCACTTCGTCCATGCGGCTGCCGGTGTCGATCAGCGCCGTGGCGATAATGGTCAGCGAGCCGCCTTCCTCGATATTGCGGGCGGCGCCGAAGAAACGCTTGGGCTTTTGCAGGGCGTTGGCGTCCACGCCGCCGGTCAGCACCTTGCCGGAAGCCGGCTGCACGGTGTTGTAGGCGCGCGCCAGGCGGGTGATGGAATCGAGCAGGATAACCACATCCTTCTTGTGCTCGACCAGGCGCTTGGCCTTCTCGATGACCATTTCGGCGACGGCGACGTGGCGCGTGGCCGGCTCGTCGAAAGTCGAGGCGACGACCTCGCCCTTGACGGTGCGGGTCATTTCGGTGACTTCTTCCGGCCGCTCGTCGATAAGCAGCACGATCAGCACGACGTCCGGATGATTGGCGGTGATGGCGTGGGCGATGTTTTGCAGCATCACGGTCTTGCCGGATTTCGGCGGGGAAACCAGGAGGCCGCGCTGGCCGGCGCCGATCGGGGAAATCATGTCGATCACCCGGCTGGTGATGTTCTCGTCCGACTTGATGTCGCGTTCGAGCTTGAGATGACACGTCGGATGCAACGGCGTCAGGTTCTCGAACATGATCTTGTTCTTGTTGGCTTCCGGCGGGAAACCGTTGATGGTGTCGAGCTTGGTCAGGGCGACGTAGCGTTCCCCGTCCTTCGGCGTGCGGATCTCGCCCTCGATGGTGTCGCCGGTGCGCAGGTTGAAGCGGCGGATTTGCGACGGCGAGACATAGATGTCGTCGGGATTGGCCAGATAGGAGGTATCCGCCGAGCGGAGGAAGCCGTAGCCGTCGGGCAGCACTTCGAGCGTGCCGTCGCCGTAGATGGTGTCGCCATTCTTGGCCTTGGCCTTGAGGATGGCGTAAATCAGTTCCTGCTTGCGCATGCGGTTGGCGCTCTCGATGGCGAGTTCGGTCGCCATGTCGAGCAGTTTGCTGACGTGCAGGGTCTTCAGTTCGGAAAGTTGCATGGAAAGTGGGGCGCCAAAACTTGCGCTGGCAACGGCCCGGTCAACGGGGGCCGGCGCTATGGCTGCTTGGGAAAAGAGGGTAATGATGCGGGGAAATGACGCTGGCCCCGAGGCCGATCGCGTCGTCCTGGCGGCGCGAAGCGCACCGCCAAGCCGGGAGACTACGGAGATTACAGGTTGCTGTCAATGAAAGCGACAAGTTGCGACTTGGTCAGGGCGCCCACCTTGGTCGCCTCGACATTGCCGTTCTTGAACAGCATCAGGGTCGGAATGCCGCGAATGCCGAACTTGGCCGGCGTCGCCTGATTGTCGTCGATATTGACCTTGGCCACCTTGATCTTGCCGGCATACTCGGCGGCGATTTCGTCGAGGATGGGGGAGATCATCTTGCATGGGCCGCACCACTCGGCCCAATAATCGACGAGTACGGGCTGCTGCGCTTGCAGCACGTCGGCCTCGAAGCTGTCGTCGGTAACATAATGAATGCGTTCGCTCATGCTTGCCTCATGGGTAGGGATTCGGTGGGCTGCGGTCGGAAAATGGTTATATACATCTTTCAGATGCTAGCGAAAAACCGGTGCTTAGGGAAGCGCCCCCGGCTTGGCGGCGTCTGCTTGGCTGGCGGGTTCCTTGTGGCACAATCGCCTTCTCGCATCATTGCCGCCCCGTCATGAAATTCGCGCTTTACCTGATTGGCTTCATCCTCGCCGCCCTGATTCTTCCCTTTTTAATTCCGACGGGAGGGGGCGGCGGCGATCCTGAGCGCAACCTGCCGTGGCAGATCGAGGTCGATGGCCAGGGCGGCAGCACGGTGTTCGGCCTGCAACCGGGGCGCAGCACGCTGGCCGAGGTGCGGGCGGCGCTGGGCGACGATCTGGAAGTGGCGATCATCGCCCAGCCGGGCGAGATCGGCGCGGTCGAGGCGTACTACAGTCAGATCAAGCTCGGCTTCGTGCTGGCGCGCATGGTGGTGACGCTCGATGTGCCGCCGGAAACGGTCGCCGCCATGCGCGAACGGGCGCTGAAGGCCGAGCACATGGAAAGCACGACGCGCAAAATCACCCTGCATCCGGACGATCTGGCGCAACTGGAGCAAGCGCCGGTCAAGGCGCTGGCGGTGATCCCGACGGTCAATCTCGACGAGGACGCGATCATTCAGCGCTTCGGCCCGCCGCAGGAGCGTTTGCAGGTGTCCGAGAAGCGGGTGCATCTGCTCTATCCGGAGCGGGGGCTCGACGTGGTTGTCGATGGCGACGGCAAGGAGTTGCTGCAATACGTCGCGCCGCGCGATTTCGCCCTGTTGCGCGAGCCCTTGCGCGCCGCCGACGGCGGTTGAGCGCGGCCCCGGCGGCGCTGTGGCGGCGAATCGGGTAAAATAATCTGTTTTCCAAAGCCCTGCTTTTTATGGAGTAATCAGAATGGCTATCGAACGCACCCTGTCCATCATCAAACCCGACGCCGTCGCCAAGAACGTCATCGGCCAGATTTACGCCCGTTTCGAGGGCGCCGGCCTGAAGGTCGTCGCCGCCCGCATGGCCTGGCTGTCCGAGCAGGAAGCGGGGCAGTTCTATGCCGTGCATAGGGAGCGCCCCTTCTTCAAGGATTTGGTGGCCTTCATGATCTCCGGCCCGGTGATGATCCAGGTGCTGGAAGGCGAAAGCGCCATCGCCAAGAACCGTGACCTGATGGGCGCCACCGACCCGAAGAAGGCCGACAAGGGCACCATCCGCGCCGATTTCGCCGAGTCGATCGACGCCAATGCCGTGCATGGCTCCGATGCCGCCGAAACCGCCGCCGTGGAAGTCGCCTTCTTCTTCCCCGGCATGAACGTTTACGCCGGCCGCTGAACGCGGCCATGCGGAGCGGGCGGCTGGCCGAAAGCCTGCTCCCGCTCCGGGTTTCGATGCAAAATCTTCTCGATCTCGATGCCGGCGGCCTGACCGCCTGGTTCGCCGCGCAGGGCGAAAAGCCCTTCCGCGCCCGCCAGGTGCTGCGCTGGATGCATCGCGCTGGCGTCGCCGATTTCGACGCCATGACCGACATCGCCAAGAGCCTGCGCGACAAGCTCAAGGCGCTGGCGGTCGTGCAACCGCCAGCGATCGTCTCCGACAGCCTGTCGGACGACGGCACGCGCAAGTTCCTGATCGACGTCGGCAATGGCAATGCCGTCGAAACGGTGTTCATTCCCGAGGACGACCGCGGCACGCTGTGCGTTTCCACCCAGGCCGGCTGCGCCCTCGATTGCGCCTTCTGTTCGACCGGCAAGCAGGGCTTCAACCGCAATCTGGGTGTCGCCGAGATCATCGGCCAGTTGTGGCAGGTCAATCAGGCGCTCGGCGTCACGCATGGCGACGAGCGGGCCGTTTCCAATGTCGTGCTGATGGGCATGGGCGAGCCGTTGGCCAATTTCGACAACGCCGTCGCCGCCATGAAACTGATGCTCGACGACAACGCTTACGGCCTGTCGCGCCGCCGGGTCACGCTGTCGACCTCCGGTCTGGTGCCGCTCATGGATCGCCTGCGCGACGAATGCCCGGTGGCCCTGGCGGTGTCGCTGCACGCCCCCGACGACCGCCTGCGCGACGAACTGGTGCCGATCAACCGGAAATATCCGCTGGCCGAACTGATGGCCGCCTGTCGGCGCTATCTGGAAAAAGCGCCGCGCGATTTCGTCACCTTCGAATACGTCATGCTCGACGGCGTCAACGACAGCGATGCCCAGGCCCGCCAATTGCGGGCGCTGGTCGGGACGCTACCCTGCAAGTTCAACCTGATACCCTTCAATCCCTTCCCAGGCTCGCCCTACCGGCGTTCGCCCGGAGAGCGGGTGCGCCGCTTCGCCGATATCCTGATGCAGGCCGGCATCGTCACCACGACGCGCAAGACGCGCGGTGACGACATCGCCGCCGCCTGCGGCCAACTGGCCGGTCAGGTGCGGGACCGGACGCGGCGGACGGCTAACAAGACGATTCTGTTCGAGGAGGTGGCATAGGTATGAAAGTGTGGATGAAACTGGGCCGCCTGGCCGTCATGTTGGGCGCGGCGCTTGGCGCGCTTGCGGTGTCGGCGCAGGATTACGGCGACTCGCGCAGTCGGGCGAAAATTCATACCGAACTGGGCGCCGCCTACTTTCAGGCGGGCAATCCGGCGGCCGCGCTCGACCATCTGGCGACCGCGCTCAAGGCCGAGTCCGGTTTTCATCCGGCCTACAGCGTGCGCGGCTTGGTGTATGGCGCGCTCAAGGAATACGACAAGGCCGAGGAGGATTTCCAGCGCGCGCTGAAACTTGCGCCCGACGATCCCGAGGTGAATAACAATTATGGCTGGTTCCTGTGCGATACCGGCAAGGCCCGCCAGTCCATCACCTATTTCCTCAATGCCCTGAAAAGCCCGCTCTACGAGACGCCGGAGGTCGCCTACGCCAATGCCGGCACCTGTGCCCTGAAATCCGGCGATCTGGACGGCGCCCAGCATTACCTCCTGCAAGCCTTGCAACTGTCGCACGACGGCGGCCTCAACGCCCGCCTGCAACTGGCCCGGCTTTTCTATCTGCGCGGCAATCTCGACGAATCGCGCGTCTATCTGAACGAAGTCCTGAAGCAGATGGCCTCGCCGACGCCCGAGGCGCTGTGGCTGGCCATCCGGCTCGAACGCAAGCAGGGCAACAGGGCGGCCGAGAGCGGCTTTGCCGCGCAGTTGCGCGGCCGTTACCCGACCTCGCCGGAATATCAGGAATTCCTCAAGGGCAATTTCGAATGAGCGAAGCGGAAACCAGCCTACCGGTCGCCGAGGAGGCCGCCGCGCCGCCCCCGCCGACGGTCGGCGAGCAACTGGCTGCTGTCCGTCAGGGGCGCGGCTTGAGTATCGGCGATGTGGCGCAGGCGCTGAAACTCGGATCGCGTCAGGTTGAGGCGCTGGAAAACGGCAACTGGCAGGCCTTGCCGGGGCCGACCTTCGTTCGCGGCTTCGTGCGCAATTACGCCCGCCTGCTTGGTCTCGACGGCGCGCCGCTGATGGCCGGTCTCGACGCCGTGCTGGACAAGCCGGCGACGCTGGCGCTGCCCCCCGCGCCGCGCGGCAGGGAACTGCCGCAGGCCAGCAGCGCGGCGCGGCGCGACCGTCTGGTCGTGGCGGCTGGCGGGCTGTTGCTACTGCTGGCGGCGCTGGCTTATTTTCTGCTGCCCGGCGATCTGTCGGCCCTGCGCGAAAGCGCCCAGAATTTGCTCAATTCGCTGAGCCGCCAGGAAGCGCCGGTCGAGGTGGCATTTCCGTCGGAGCCGCGGATCGTGCCGTCGCCCGTGGCGGAAGAAACCGTGCCGGAGCCGGATGCCGCTGCGCCGGCAGAAGTGCCGGCCGCCACGTCGGCGAGCGCGCCGAGTACCCCCGCTACGGCGGCGACCGTGCTTTTGCGTCTGACCGTGAGCCAGGAGTCGTGGGTCGAAGTGCGCGACCGCGCCGACAATCTGGTCTTTTCCCAGCACATGCCCGCCGGTAGCGAGCAAGCCCTGGGCGGCCCCGCGCCCCTGTCGCTGGTGATCGGCTACGCGCCGGGCGTGCGCCTGAGCTGGCGAGGCAAGAGCGTGGATCTGGCGCCCCATACCCGTGGCGTCGTCGCCCGTCTGGTTTTGGAGTAAGCCCCGCCATGAGTGCCGCCGGCAAGCGCCCGACCCGCGCCACCGCCATCGCCCATGTGCGGCTCGGCGGCGACGCGCCGGTGGTCATCCAGTCGATGACCAATACCGATACCGCCGATGTTCTCGCCACCGCCATGCAGTGTGCCGAACTGGCTCGCGCCGGTTCGGAACTGGTGCGCGTCACCGTCAATTCGCCGGAAGCCGCCGCCGCCGTGCCGAAAATCCGCGAACACCTCGACCGCATGAATTGCGACGTGCCGCTGATCGGCGATTTCCATTACAACGGCCATCGCCTGTTGAGCGACGCGCCGGCCTGCGCCGAGGCGCTGGCCAAGTACCGGATCAATCCCGGCAATGTCGGCTTTGGCCAGAAAAAGGACGAACAGTTCGCGCAACTGATCGAACTGGCTTGCCGCTACGGCAAGCCGGTGCGCATCGGCGTCAATTGGGGCAGCCTCGATCCCGATCTGTTGGCCCGCCTCATGGACGAGAACAGCCGCCGCGCCGAGCCGCTTGACGCGACCTGCCTGATGCGCCGCGCCATGGTCGCTTCGGCGCTCGAATCGGCGGCCCGGGCCGAGCAACTGGGTCTGGCCGGGGAAAAGATCATCCTTTCCTGCAAGGTTTCCAGCGTGCAGGATTTGATCGCCATCTACCGTGACTTGGCGCGTTCTTCCGACTACGCGCTGCACCTTGGCCTGACCGAGGCCGGCATGGGCTCCAAGGGCATCGTTGCCTCGACGGCGGCGCTGGCCGTGCTCTTGCAGGAAGGCATCGGCGACACCATCCGCGTCTCGCTGACGCCGGAGCCGAACGGCTCGCGCGCCCAGGAAGTCATCGTCGCCCAGGAAATCCTGCAAACCATGGGCCTGCGCGCCTTCACGCCGATGGTCACGGCCTGCCCCGGGTGCGGCCGGACGAGCAGCAGCTTTTTCCAGGAACTGGCCGGCGAGGTGCAGGATTTCGTCCGCGCCCGTATGGCGGAATGGAAGCTCTACCACGACGGCGTCGAGAACATGACGCTGGCCGTCATGGGCTGTATCGTCAATGGCCCCGGCGAGTCGAAGCACGCCAATATCGGCATCTCCCTGCCGGGCACCGGCGAAGCGCCGTCGGCGCCGGTATTCGAGGATGGCGTCAAGACGGTGACGCTGAAGGGCGACAACATCGCCAGCGAATTCAAGGACATCATCGAGCGCTACGTCCGGCGCACTTACAAGAAAAAGATCCAAGCATGAGTCAAGCTTTACAGGCCGTGCGCGGGATGAACGACATCCTGCCCGCCGAGGCCGCTTTTTGGGAACTGTTCGAGGAAGCCGTGCGCGGCTGCCTGAAGGCTTACGGTTACCGCCCCATCCGCCTGCCCGTCGTCGAGCCGACGCCGCTCTTCAAGCGCGCCATCGGCGAAGTCACCGACATCGTCGAGAAGGAAATGTATTCCTTCATCGACAGCCTCAACGGCGAGGCGCTGACCCTGCGCCCGGAAGGCACGGCCGGCTGCGTGCGGGCGCTGATCGAGCACAATCTGGCGGCGCGGCAGACGCAGCGCCTTTATTACATCGGCCCGATGTTCCGCCACGAGCGGCCGCAAAAAGGGCGGTACCGGCAGTTTCATCAGGTCGGCGTCGAAGCCTTCGGCTTCGCCGGCCCGGATATCGACGCCGAGCTGATCCTCATGGGCGCCCGGCTGTGGGCCGATCTCGGCCTCGACGGCATCGAATTGCAACTCAACAGCCTCGGCCAGCCGGAGGAGCGGGCGCGGCACCGGGAAGCGCTGGTCGCTTATTTCGAGCAGCACGGCGACCAACTGGACGAGGACTCCCGCCGCCGCCTCGCCACCAACCCGCTGCGCATTCTCGACAGCAAGAATCCGGCGATGCAGGCATTGTGCGCCGCCGCGCCGCGCCTGATCGACCATCTCGGCGCCGAGTCGCTGGCCCATTTCGAAGGCGTCCAGCGTCTGCTGCGCGACGCCGGAATTCCCTTTACCATCAACCCGCGTCTGGTGCGCGGCCTCGATTACTACAACCTGACCGTTTTTGAATGGGTTACCGACAAACTCGGCGCCCAGGGCACGGTCTGTGCCGGCGGTCGTTACGACGGTCTGGTCGAACAACTGGGCGGCAAGCCGACGCCGGCCTGCGGCTTTGCCCTGGGCGTCGAACGCCTGATCGCGCTTATCCGCGAAGCCGGCGGCGAACCAGCGCCGCCCGCGCCCGACGTCTATCTCGCGCATCAGGGCGAGGCCGCCGCGCGGCACGCCTTCCGCGTTGCCGAGGGGCTGCGCGACCAAGGGCTGGATGTACTGCTGCACTGCGGCGGCGGCGCCTTCAAGTCGCAGCTGAAAAAGGCCGACGCCAGCGGCGCGGCCTTTGCCGTCATCATCGGCGACGACGAGGCGGCGAGCGGCGCGGCGCAACTGAAAAATCTACGCCAAGAGGGCAGCGCCCAGCGGCAACTGAAAGTCGATGATCTGGCGGAGGCCATCATCGGGCATTTAATTGATTCGGACGACGAGGAATAAACATGGCGCATTACGATCTCGAAGAACAGGAACAGATCGACCAGTTGAAAACCTGGTGGAAGATGTACGGCAATCTCGTGACCGGCCTGTTGGCGGCGGCGGCGTTCAGCATGGCCAGTTGGCAGGGCTGGAACTGGTATCAGAACAAGCAGGCGGCAGAGGCTTCGGCGGTCTTTGCCGCGCTCGAAGAGGCGGTTGCCGTCGGCGACGCCCAGAAGATCAAGGCGATGGCGGGCGAACTGGCGGATAAATACGCCGGCACCAGCTATGCGCCGTTCGGCGCCCTCTTGGCCGCCCGCCAGTCCTTCGCCGCTGGCGACCTGAAAACGGCCCGCATGCAGTTGACCTGGGCGGCGGAAAATGGCCGCGACGAAGTGCGCGACCTCGCCCGTTACCGCCTCGCCGCCGTGCTGCTCGACGAAAAGGAGTACGACGCGGCCATCAAGCAACTCGACATCGCACCGGCGCCGGCCTTTGCCGGCCGCTTCCAGGAATTGCGCGGCGACGTGCTGTTCGCCCAGGGCAAGAAAGAGGAAGCGCGCGCCGCCTACCGCGCCGCCCTCGACCAGATGGAGGCCAGCCTCGGCCACGAATTGCTGCAACAGAAGATCGACAGCCTGGGCGAGGCCGCCTGATGAGCGCCCGCCCGATGCTCCGCTACCTTCCGCTCCTTGCCGCCGGCTTGTTGCTCGGCGGCTGCTCCACCCTGGACGCGCTCAATCCCTTTTCCAGTTCCGCTCCCAAGATGACCAAGCTGACCGAGATCAAGACGAGCGCCGAGGTCAGGAGCCTGTGGTCGGCCAGCATCGGCAAGGCCGAGAATTACAGCTTCACGCCGGCAGTGGTCGACGACGTGGTCTTCGTCGCCGGGCGCAAAGGCTCAGTCAGTCGCATCGAGAACGGCCAGACGGTGTGGAAGATCGACGCTGGCCAGAAACTGTCCGCCGGCGTCGGCGCCAACAACCGCCTGGTCGTCGTCGGCACGGAAAAGGGCGACGTGCTGGCCTTTGCCGCCGCCGATGGCAAGCCGCTGTGGCAGGCCAAGGCCAGCAGCGAAGTGCTGGCCGCACCGGTGGTCGGTGACGATGGCGTCGCCGTGCGCAGCGGCGACAACCGCGTCTTCCTGTTCGATGCCATCGACGGCGAGCGCAAGTGGGTCTATCAGCGGCCGACGCCGACCTTGGCGGTTCGTGGCGCCGGCTCGCCGGTATTTGCCGACCGTTACCTTTTCGTTGGCTTCCCCGGCGGGAAGCTGGTTGCCCTGGCACTGCAAAACGGCGCCCAGCTCTGGGAAGGCACGGTCGCCCAGCCCAAGGGAGCGACCGAACTCGACCGCGTCGCCGATGTCGTCGCGCCGCCCGCCGTCGATGGCCGGCAGATTTGCGCCGTCGCCTTCCAGGGCAAGATCGCCTGCTTCGACATGGGGCAGGGCGGGGCGCTGGTCTGGTCGCGCGATCTGTCGTCGGCCAACGGCTTGGCGCTCGATGGCCGCTACCTGTTCGTCACCGACGACCAGGGCGCGGTGCACGCCCTCGACCGCCTGAGCGGCAGCAGCCTGTGGAAGCAGGACAAACTGCTCAAGCGCGGCGTTTCCCGTCCGGCGGTGCGCCGTGGCCTGCTGGCCGTGGCCGACAGCGAGGGCATCGTGCATTTCCTGACGCGCGAGGACGGCAGCTTCGCCGCCCGCGTCAAGACCGACGGCTCGCCAGTGCGCAACGGCGCCCTCCTGCCCTTTGGCGGCGGCTTCCTGGTACAGACCGCCGATGGCGACATCAGAGCTTTCGAGGCACAGTGAAACCGACCCTCGTTCTGGTCGGCCGGCCCAATGTCGGCAAATCGACCCTCTTCAACCGGCTGACCCGCTCGCGCGACGCCATCGTCGCCGATCAGCCGGGGCTGACCCGCGACCGTCACTACGGCCACGGCCGGCTCGGCGATAAGCCCCATCTGGTTGTCGACACCGGCGGTTTCGAGCCGCTGGTCAAGGACGGCATCCTGCGCGAAATGGCGCGGCAGACCGAGCAGGCCATCGCCGAAGCCGACGCCGTCATTTTCGTGGTCGATGGCCGCGCCGGCCTGACCCCGCACGATATGGAAATCGCCAACAAGCTGCGGCGCGCCGGGCGGCCGGTCTTTGTCGCCGTCAACAAGGCCGAGGGCATGAATCGCGGCATCATCGAGGCCGATTTCCACCAACTCGGCCTGGGCGAGCCGAATGCCATTTCGGCGGCGCACGGCGAGGGCGTCCGCGGCCTGGTCGACTTGGCGCTGGCCGATTTTCCCGAGGCAGAAACGGACGAGGAAACAGCGACGGCGGTGCGCGTCGCCATCGCTGGCCGGCCCAATGTTGGCAAATCCACGCTCATCAACACCCTGCTCGGCGAAGAGCGGGTGATCGCCTTCGATGCGCCGGGCACCACGCGCGATGCCATCGCCATCGACTTCGAGCGCGACGGGCGCCACTACAAGCTCATCGACACCGCCGGCATGCGTCGGCGCGGCAAGGTTTTCGAGTCGATCGAGAAATTCTCGGTGATCAAGACCTTGCAGGCCATCGAGGATGCCCATGTCGTCATCCTCATGGTTGACGCCCAGGCCGATGTTTCCGAGCAGGACGCCCACATCGCCGATTTCATCGTCCAGTCCGGGCGGGCGCTGGTGGTCGCGGTCAACAAGTGGGACGGCCTCGACGCCTACGCCCGCGAGCAGACCCGGCAAATCCTGCAACGCAAGCTCAAATTCCTCGACTTCGCCGCCTTCCACTTCATTTCGGCGCTTGAAAACAACGGCCTGAAGGCGCTCTTCCGCGCCGTGGACGCGGCCTATGCGGCGGCCATGAAAAAGCTCTCGACGCCGCGCCTCTCGCGCGTGCTGGCCGACGCCGTCGCCAAACAGGCGCCGCCCAAGCACGGCCTGTTCCGGCCCAAGCCACGCTATGCCCACCAGGGCGGCTCCAACCCGCCGATCATCGTCATCCACGGCAACGCGGTGGACCAGATCGGCGACAGCTATCGCCGCTATCTCGAACACACCTTCCGCGAAGCCTTCAAGCTGCAAGGCACGCCGCTGCGCATCCAGTTCGTCACCAGCAAGAATCCCTTCGCCGACAAGGACGGGAAATAAGCCAAATTCTTTGGCAAGCCCAGACGATTTTGAGTACATTAATCAGTTCATAAAAAACACATGGAGTCCACACCATGAGCAACAAAGGGCAACTGCTACAAGACCCCTTCCTCAACGCCTTGCGCCGCGAGCACATCCCCGTCTCGATCTATCTGGTCAATGGCATCAAGTTGCAGGGCCAGGTCGAGTCCTTCGATCAGTATGTCGTGTTGTTGAAAAACACGGTGACCCAGATGGTCTACAAGCACGCCATTTCGACGGTCGTGCCGGCCCGTCCGGTCAATCTGCAACAGTCCGAGCCGGCGACCGAGCAATAGTCGCCGCTGACGAGGCCCGCCGTCGCCGCGGGCCGCGGTTTCTTCCCGAATCATGATGGAGCGTCCTGCCGCCGGTGAACGCGCGGTGATCGTTCAGCTCGACTTCGGCCAGTCCGACCTGGCCGATCGGCTGGAGGAGTTGCGCCTGCTCACGGAATCGGCCGGCGGTATTGTCGTCGCCGAGGTCGGCGGCCGGCGCCACGCGCCCGACGCCAAGAGCTTCGCCGGTCGGGGCAAGGTGGAAGAAATCGCCGCCATGCTGGCAGCGGGCGATGCCGATCTGGTCATTTTCAACCATGAGCTGTCGCCGGCCCAGCAGCGCAATCTGGAACGCGAACTCCAGTGCCGGGTGATCGACCGCACCAGCCTGATTCTCGACATTTTCGCGCTGCGCGCCGCCAGCGCCGAGGGCAAGCTGCAAGTCGAACTGGCGCAGTTGGAGCATTTGTCTACCCGCCTGGTGCGCGGCTGGACGCACCTTGAGCGCCAGCGCGGCGGTATCGGCCTGCGCGGCCCCGGCGAAAAGCAGTTGGAAACCGACCGCCGTCTGCTCGGTAACCGCGTCAAGCTGCTCAAGGAGCGCCTTTCCCGCCTGACGCGCCAGCGCGGCGTGCAGAGGAAGGCGCGCATGCGCGGCGACGTGCTCAATGTGTCCATCGTCGGCTACACCAATGCCGGCAAGTCCACGCTCTTCAACGCCCTGACCCATGCTGGCGTCTATGCCGCCAACCAGTTGTTCGCCACGCTCGACACGACTTCACGCAAGTTGTGGGTGGCCGACGGCGGCAATATCGTGCTCTCGGATACCGTCGGTTTCATCCGCGATTTGCCGCACGCTCTGGTCGATGCCTTCCACGCGACGCTGGAGGCGGCGAGCGATGCCGATCTCCTCTTGCATGTCGTCGATAGCGCCAACCATGCCCGCGCCGAGCAGATGGCCGAGGTGGACAAGGTGCTCGCCGAGATCGGCGCCGGCTCGCTGCGGCAACTGGTGGTGTGGAACAAGATCGACCTGACCGGGACGGCGGCGGGCGTCGAGCGCGACGAGTATGGTAATATCACGCGCGTTCGCCTCAGTGCGCGCTCGGGAGCCGGCCTCGAATTGCTGCGCGAGTCGCTGGCCGAATATGCCAGGCTCAAGTCCGAGGCCCGCCGCAAGGAACTGTCCGCGGCGGAGCGCGAGGCCCAACACGATTTCATCTGACGGAAGATTCCCGCTACCCATGATTCCAACACTCGGTATTTTCATGTCGCTCAACGATCCCCAATGGGGCGGTGGCGGCGACGGCAACAAACCCAATGGCGGTCGCCGGCCCAGCGACGGCCCGCCGGATCTGGAAGAGCTGTGGCGCGATTTCAACCGCAAGCTCAACGCCGCCTTCGGCAAGAAGGGCGGCGGCGGTAACGGCGGCGGCGATGGACCGCATCTGCCCCATGTCAATCTCAATCCCAAATTCATCGGCGGCGGCATCTGGCTGCTGCTCGGCCTGATCGTCGTGCTCTGGCTGGCTTCCGGCTTTTACATCGTCGATGCCTCGCAGCGCGGTATCGTGCTGCAATTCGGCAAATTCAAGGAAACGACCGAGCCCGGCCTGCGCTGGCGCTTGCCCTATCCCATCCAGTCGAACGAGTTGGTCAATCTGTCCGGCGTGCGTACCCTGGAAATCGGCTATCGCGGCAATCAGAACAACAAGGTGCTGAAAGAGGCGCTGATGCTGACCGATGACGAGAACATCATCAATATTCAGTTCGCCGTGCAATGGATACTCAACGATCCAGAGAAGTATCTGTTTGAAAACCGCGATCCCGACGATGCGGTGATGGGCGCCGCCGAGTCGGCGGTGCGCGAAATTGTCGGCAAGAGCCAGATGAATTTCGTGCTTTTCGAGGGCCGCGAGCAGATCGCCACGCACGCCGCCCAGTTGATGCAGGAGATTCTCGACCGCTACAAGAGCGGCATCCAGATTTCCAAGGTGACGATGCAGAACGCCCAGCCGCCGGAACAGGTGCAGGCGGCTTTCGATGACGCGGTGAAGGCCGGCCAGGATCGCGAGCGGCAGGTCAACGAAGGTCAGGCCCATGCCAACGACGTGATTCCGCGCGCCAGGGGCACGGCGGCCCGTCTGCTTCAGGAGGCCGAGGGCTACCGGCAGCGCGTGATTGCCACCGCCGAGGGCGATGCCGCGCGCTTCAGCCAGATTCGCAGCGAATACGCCAAGGCGCCGGAAGTGACGCGCCAGCGCCTGTATCTGGAAACCATGCAGCAGATTTACGCCAATACCACCAAGGTGCTGATTGATGCCAAGGGCCAGGGCAACCTGCTCTATCTGCCGCTCGACAAGCTGATGCAGGCGGCAGCGGGACTTCCCGCCCTGTCGTCGTCCGGCGAGGTCATGAGCTTGCCGGGCCGCAGCGCGCCGCCGCTGGCGGTCGATGCGCCGCCGCAAATCGAGCGGCCATTGGGTGTGGAGACTGGAAAATTGTCGAGCTCGTTGCGCTCGCGTGATCGGGAGAGCCGCTAATGAGTTCGCGTCTGAACATACTGGGTTTCGTCGTCGCCGCCGTGCTGGTGGTGCTGGCCATGACCATTTTTACCGTCGATCAGCGGCAGTGGGCGCTGGTTTTACAACTGGGCGAGGTCAAGCGCCCGGTCGATGCGGCGGGCCTGCACTTCAAGATTCCCCTGATCCAGAATGTGTACTATTTCGAGAAGCGCATCATCACGCTGGACAACAACGAGCCGGAACGTTTCATCACTTCCGAGAAGAAGAACGTGCTGGTCGATTTCTTCATCAAATGGCGCGTCATCGATCCCAAGCTGTTCTACATCTCGGTCAATGGCGACGAGGCGCGCGCGCGCATACGCCTGAACCAGACGGTGAATGCCGGGCTGCGCGAGGAATTCGGCAAGCGCACCGTGCATGACGTGGTTTCCGGCGAGCGCGACAAGATCATGGAAGAAATGCGCGTCAAGGCCGATATCGACGCCCGCCGCATCGGGGTGGAAATCGTCGACGTGCGCCTGAAGCGCGTCGAATTACCGACCGAGGTCAGCGAAACGGTGTATCGCCGCATGGAGGCCGAGCGCAAGCGCGTCGCCAACGAACTGCGCGCGGAAGGCGCCGCCGAAGCCGAGAAAATCCGCGCCGACGCCGACCGCCAGCGCGAGGTGATCGTCGCCGAAGCCTACCGCGACGCCCAGAAGATCAAGGGCGAGGGCGACGGCAAGGCGACCGCCATCTATGCCGCCGCCTTCAACCAGAATCCCGAGTTCTACGCCTTTTACCGCAGTCTCGAAGCCTACCGGAGCAGTTTCAGCGACAAGGGCGACATGCTGCTGGTCGATCCCAGCTCCGATTTCTTCAAGTACATGAAGAGCGGCGGCCGCGATAATTCCCGATGACCTCGACGCTGCTGCTGGCATTCGCGTTGATGCTGGTGCTGGAAGGGGCGATGCCTTTCATCGCCCCGGCCGCCTGGCGTGAAACCTTTCGTCGTCTCGTTCAATTTTCGGACGGGCAGATTCGCTTCATCGGCCTGACCTCGATGCTGATCGGCCTGACCCTCATCCTGATTTTTTTATGAACTGGCTGTTGCCCGAATACATCGCCGATGCGTTGCCGGCCGAAGCCGCACGCATCGAGAGCCTGCGCCGCCGGCTGCTCGATCATTTCAAGGCGCGCGGCTTCGAGTATGTGATGCCGCCCATGCTCGAATATCTCGAATCGTTGCTGACCGGCGCCGGTCAGGATTTGAAGCTGCGCACCTTTCAACTGGTCGATCAGTTGTCGGGCCGCACTCTCGGCGTGCGCGCCGACATCACGCCGCAGGCGGCCCGCCTCGACGCGCACCTGCTCAACCGTGAGGGCGTGACCCGGTTGTGCTATTGCGGCAGCGTCCTGCACACCCTGCCGGCCAGCGTTTGCGCCAGCCGCGAGCCCTTGCAGATCGGCGCCGAATTGTACGGTTATGCCGGCATCGCGGCCGATCTCGCCGTCATCCGTCTGCTGGCCGACGCCTTTGCCGCCATCGAGTTACCGCTGGCCCGCGTCGATCTCGGCCATGTCGGCATTTTCCGCGCCCTGGGGGAAGCCGCCGGCCTCTCGCCGGAAGCCGAGGAAGACCTGCTCAACTTGCTCCAAGCCAAGGACGTGCCGGGGCTGAATGAAGCCTGCGCCGCTGTCGCCGAGCCGTGGCGGGCGGCGCTGCTGGCCTTGCCGCAACTTTACGGCGGTGTCGAGACGATTGCCAAGGCGGAGCGCGAACTGCCCGCCCTGCCGGCCATCGCCGAGGCGCTCGACGGCCTGCGCCGCATTTTCGCCGCGGCGCCGGAATTGCCGCTCTCCGTCGATCTTTCCGACCTGCGCGGCTATCACTATCACAATGGCGTCGTTTTCGCCGCCTATTGCCCCGCCTACCCGGCGGCCATCGCGCTCGGCGGGCGCTACGACGGCGCTGGTCGCGCCTTTGGCCGGGCGCGCCCGGCCACCGGCTTTTCGCTGGATTTGCGTGAGCTTGCCCGCCTGCTCCCGTCGACAAGTGAAGCGGGCGCCATTCTCGCCCCCACCGACGGCGACCCGGCGCTGGCGGTGCGTATCGCCGCCCTGCGCGCCGCGGGCGAAATAGTCGTCGAACTGCTGCCGGGCGAAACGGCCTGCGAGGGACCGCGTTGCGACCGCAGGCTGGTCCGCGCCGGCGAACACTGGATTATCGAAGCAGAGGGTTAAAGATATGGCCAAGAATGTCATCGTCGTCGGCACCCAGTGGGGCGACGAAGGTAAGGGGAAGATCGTCGACTGGCTGACCGACCACGCGCAAGGCGTGGTTCGCTTCCAGGGCGGGCACAACGCCGGCCATACGCTGGTCGTCGGCGAGCGGGTCTACAAGCTCAATCTGGTGCCCTCGGGCATCGTCCGCGAAGGCGTCGACTGCTATATCGGCAACGGCGTGGTGCTCGACATCCATCACCTGCTCGGTGAAATCGCCGAATTGGAAAAGGGCGGCATCGACGTCCGCTCGCGCCTGAAAATCAGCCCGGGCTGCCCGCTGATTCTGGCGCACCATGCGGCCATCGACAAAGCGCGCGAAAACGCCAAGGGCAGCGACCAGAAGATCGGCACAACCGGCAAGGGCATCGGCCCGACCTACGAGGACAAGGTGGCGCGGCGCGGCCTGCGCGTCTACGACCTGTTCCACCCGGAGCGTTTCGCCGGGAAGCTGAAGGAAGTCCTCGATTACCATAATTTCGTGCTGACCCAGTACTTCAAGGCCGATCCGGTCGACTTCCAGTCGGTCTACGACCAGGCCATGGCTGATGCCGAAGTGATCAAACCGATGGTCGCCGATGTCTCGGCGGCCCTGTACGACGCCAACAAAGCCGGTCGCAGCCTGCTCTTTGAGGGCGCTCAGGGCACCCTGCTGGACATCGACCACGGTACCTATCCCTTCGTTACCTCGTCCAACTGCGTTGCCGGTCAGGCGGCGGCCGGCGCCGGCATCGGGCCGGGCCTGCTGCACTACGTGCTGGGCATCACCAAGGCTTACTGCACGCGCGTCGGCGGCGGCCCCTTCCCGAGCGAACTGGATATCGAAACGGAAGGCACGCCGGGCCACCAGATGTTCAGCGTCGGCAAGGAATTCGGCACGGTGACGGGACGCAAGCGCCGTTGCGGCTGGTTCGACGCCGCCCTGCTGCGTCGCTCGGCGCGCATCAACGGCCTTACCGGCCTGTGCATCACCAAGCTCGACGTGCTCGACGGCCTCAAGGAAATCAAGATCTGCACCGGCTACCAGCTCGACGGCAAGACCATAGATCTGCTGCCCATCGGCGCCGACGACGTCGCCCGTTGCCAGCCGATTTACGAAACCCTGCCCGGCTGGCAAGACTCGACCTTCCGCGTCAAACGCTGGCAGGATCTGCCGGCCAACGCCCAGGCCTATCTCAACCGCCTCGAACAACTGTGCGAAGTGCCGATCGCCATCGTCTCCACCGGCCCGGAACGCGACGAGACCATTCTCAGGGATCATCCCTTCAAGTGATCCGCCTTGCGTTTCGCGGCAGACAACCGCCGGCATCGGCCGGCGGTACAAGGCACTGCCGCTAAACGCGGCTGGCTTTACTGCGCCTGATCCGCCATCAACACGCAGTAGCCCATTGCCTCTGCTTTCGCTTCTGCCACAGACAAGGCGCCATATCCGGCCCGAACAATATCCCGGGCAATATCAGGGTAGGGGGCGGACATCTCGTCTTCCTGGTTGTCCACGTCCTCAAGCAACTGCCCCAGTGAGCGCCTGCCGGATACCTTGGCATAGAATGCCGTTGCTGCAATCCGCTCGGATACGCCACAGGGTTTGGCGCCAAGTCCGAGATCCTTCACCGTAATGGGAGAGGATGACTTGTCGGCGAGCTTTTTCTTGTCTTCCACCCGCGTGCACTCGACCTTGCCGCCCCTCGATTGCTTGCACTTGTAGGTATTGTTGTCACATGCCGCCGTCCACGTATCATCGGACATCCTCTTGCTATCGTTCTCTCCGTACGAAAGCTCCGAGATAGCCACGGTGTAGGGGTAGCAGCCCGTAGCCACCGATGTCGGCTCCTGCTTTGGAATGGCACACCCGGCGACTACTGCCGCCACGGTCAAGGCTGCCGCTACTTTCAGTGTTACGTTCATGTTTCCCTCCCTCAACGCCTTGTTTAATACTTTAGTGTCGCTGAAATTTGGAAAACTTGTCAAACCAAGGGCATTCCGGCAGGCAGAAATTATCAATGGCAGCAGGAACTTGTGCGCCGTGGATGAAGCGATGGCGTGCGTTGGCCGGGAATGCGCTTCTTGCCGCATGGCAACAAAAAACCCGGCACAAGGCCGGGTTGTTTTGCGTAACAGTTGCGGAACGATGTTAGTATCCACTCCCGCTGAATTGATGGTGCCCAGAAAGGGACTCGAACCCCCACGGAGTTACCCGCTAGTACCTGAAACTAGTGCGTCTACCAATTCCGCCACCTGGGCACAGGTGCGAAGAGCCGCTATTTTAGAGAAAGAAGAATAAGTGTCAAGTAAAAAGAAAGCATCGAAGGTCCGCCGGGCCGATCCCTTCTTCGAGCGCGAGCGCGCCCGCTATGAACATCCGCTGCCGTCACGCGAGTACGTGGCGCAGATTCTGGCCGACGAGGGGCGGCCGCTTGGCTTTGCCGAATTGAGCGACCGGCTCGACATCGCCGCGGGCGAGCGCGAGGCCTTCCAGCGTCGGCTTGGCGCCATGGAGCGCGAGGGGCAATTGCTGCGCAACCGCAAGGGCGCTTACATCCTGCCCGAGCGGGCCAGCCTGACTGCCGGCAAGATCATGGGCCATCGCGATGGCTATGGCTTCTTGATTCCCGATGATGGCAGCGCCGACATTTTTCTCGACCAGCACCAGATGGGCAAAGTGCTGCACGGTGATCGCGCCCTGGTTCGGATTACCGGCATCGACCGCAAGGGGCGGCCCGAAGGCGGCATCGTCGAGGTGACGGAAAGAGCCAACACGCGCGTCGTCGGGCGTGTTTTCGTCGAGCATGGCGTGGCCTTCGTGGTGCCGGAGAATCGGCGCATCGCCCAGGATATCCTGGTGCCGCCGGAGAAAAAGAGCAAATTCAAGGCCGAATCCGGCCAGGTGGTGATGGTCGAGATCATCGAGCAGCCGAGCAAGTTTTCCCAGCCGATCGGGCGCATTGTCGAGGTGCTGGGCAATTACGCCGATCCGGGCATGGAGATCGAGATCGCGCTGCGCAAGCACGACCTGCCTTTCGAGTTTTCGCCAGCGGCGCTGGCCGAGAACAAGGCGCTGCCGGACAAGGTCAGGAAGGCCGACCGGGATGGGCGCGAGGATTTGCGGGCGCTGCCGCTGGTAACCATCGACGGCGAAACGGCGCGCGATTTCGACGACGCCGTTTATTGCGAAAAGAAGGGGCGCGGCTGGCGCCTGATCGTCGCCATCGCCGACGTGTCGCATTACGTGCGGCCGGGCATGGCGCTGGACAAGGAGGCGCTGGCGCGCGGCAATTCCGTCTATTTCCCGCGCCGGGTCATTCCCATGCTGCCGGAAAAGCTCTCCAACGGCATCTGCTCGCTCAACCCGGAGGTCGAGCGCCTGGCCCTGGTCTGCGACATGAACATCGGCGCTGGCGGTGAAGTCGGCGCTTATCGCTTCTATCCGGCGGTATTCCGCTCGCACGCCCGCCTGACCTACGGCCAGGTCTGGTCCTGGTTGTCCGGCGAGGCGAAGCCGCAAAGCGAAACGCATCAGGCGCTGCTGCCGCATCTCGGCAATCTGCACAAGCTCTTCCAGGCCCTGCGCAAAGCGCGCGCGGCGCGCGGCGCCATCGACTTCGAGACGAGCGAAACGCAAATGCTGTTCAACGACGAGGGCAAGATCGAAAGCATCGTGCCGGTCGTGCGCAACGACGCCCACCGGCTGATCGAGGAATGCATGCTGGCGGCCAATGTCTGCGCCTCCGACTTTCTCGCCGCGCGCCGGCAGACCTGCCTCTACCGCGTGCATGCCGGGCCGTCCCCGGAAAAATTGAAAAACCTGCGCGCCTTCCTCGGCGAATTTGGTCTTGCCCTCGGCGGCGGCGACGACCCGCGCGCCAAGGACTACGCGGCGCTGCTGGAAAAGGTCAAGCCGCGCCCGGATTTCCAGTTGTTGCAGACCGTCATGCTGCGCTCCCTGAAACAGGCCATGTACAGCCCCGACAATGTCGGCCACTTCGGCCTGGCCTACGAGCACTACACGCATTTCACCTCGCCCATCCGGCGCTATCCCGACCTCCTGGTGCACCGGGCGATCAAGGCCGCGCTGGCCGGCGAAAAATACACGCCGGTCGGCGCTTGGGACGACATCGGCCTGCAATGCTCGGCCAGCGAGCGGCGGGCCGACGAAGCCAGCCGCGATGTCGAAAACTGGCTCAAGTGCTTCTTCATGAAAGAGCGCATCGGCGAAGTGTTCGATGGCACTATCTCGGCCGTCACCGGCTTCGGCATCTTCGTCGCCCTCGACGCCATCTACATCGAGGGCCTGGTGCATGTCTCGGATCTGGGCGAGGATTATTTCCAGTTCGACAACATCAAGCACCAGATGCTCGGCGAGCGAAGCGGCCAGCGTTACCGCCTTGGCGACCGCGTCCGCGTCCGCCTGGTGCGCGCCGATCTGGAAAGCAACAAGATCGATTTCGTGCTGGCGCGGGACGAAACGCCCGGCACGGGCCGGCGCCCCGCTGGTCAGGCGCGTTCGGGAACAGCGGGCCGTAGCGCCGCGCCGCCGGTCGCGGCGACGTCCGGCAAGAAGGCGGCGGCGGAAAAAACGCCGACGAAAAAGGCTGCCACCAAGAAAGCCACGGCCAAGACCTCCGAAGCGCGGAAGGCGGCTGCCAAGGCAAAGCCGGCCAAAAGCGCCAAGCGTCCAGCCTCTGCCGCCAGCGGCAAGACGAAACGGCGGCGCTGAAACGGGCGGGCGGTAGGGCGTTGCGCCAGAGTGTTTGGGGTTCAGATGCCGCTATCTCTGGATTCGCCGCTTCGCGCCGGGGGATGCGTGGCAAGCGCGGCAATCCAGTTTTTGAACCCATGCCGCTCTCGCCACGCCACTCCGGCTTGAGCTACCTGGGTCTTATCGCCGTTCCCGTCCGGCCCGTATGTCCTCAAGGATACTGTCCAGGGTGGGCGGGGTGTCCAGTTGGACAAAACCCACATCGAGGCCGGAGTGTTTCCCGGGTGCCGGCACCGCGCGCAGTTCATAGCGCTTGCCGTTGCGCTTGATGATGACGGTTTCCGACTCCGCCAAATCCAGCGCCCCGGCCAAATTTTCCCGAAACTCGCTGACCTTGTACGCACGCATGGCTAGCCCTCCAAGGAAACGATCTGTACGCCCATCGCGGCGGCTGTCCGTTGCTGGCCCTTGTCCAGGGTCAGCAACGGCGCATCTTTTGCCAGCGCCAGTGCGATGAGATAAGCGTCATAGCAGTAAATGCCTTGCGCTCCCGCAATGGCGAGCGCGCTGGCATGGCGGGCATTGTCCACGGGATACAGGGTAATGTCCGCCCGCATGAACAACGTCCATGCCTGCCCGGCATGCGCGGGCGCCAGACGTTGCGGGTCGGCGGCTGAGCGCCGCATCCGCCCGGAGAGCGCGTTGGTCACCTCATAGGGCAGGGAGGCCGGACTTATCAATTCCGCGCCCGCCGTCGCCTCGAGGATGGCTGCCGCGCTGTTTTCCCGCAAAAGCGTGGCGATCACGGCGCTGGCGTCAATCACGATTTGTCTGGACATATGATGAGTTTATCATGTACACATGTACATGCAATGGCTCGGCGCACTACGATTTCTCCCCGACAGCCGCTAAAATGTCCGCCACTTTTCACCGGAAAACCGCATGTCCTCCCGCCTGATCTACGGCTTTCACGCCATCACCGCCAAACTGCGCCACGATCCGGCGGCGGTCAAGGAAATCGTCATCGACGCCAGCCGTCAGGATGGACGCGCCCGCGATTTGCTGGCCCATGCCGATTTGCAGGGCGTGCGCGTCATCGCCGCCGACGGCAAGCGGCTCGACGGCATGGCGCCGGGCGCTCGGCATCAGGGCGTGATTGCCCGCATCGAAGGCGGGCGCAAGGCGGCCCATTTGGACGACGTACTCGATACGCTGACGGAACCAGCCTTCCTGCTGGTGCTCGACGGCATTACCGACCCGCGCAACCTCGGCGCCTGCCTGCGCGTTGCCGACGCCGTCGGCGCCCATGCGGTCATCGCCCCGAAAGACCGCGCCGCTGGCCTCACCGACGTGGCCGCCAAAGCCGCCAGCGGCGCCGCCGAGACCATGCCCTACGTGCAGGTTACCAATCTGGCGCGGACGCTGCGCGAATTGCGCGAGCGCGACATCTGGGTCGTCGGCGCCGCCGACGCGGCCACCGATGATCTCTACAGCGTCACCTGGCCGGCGGCCACGGCCTGGGTGCTCGGCGCCGAAGGCGAAGGCATGCGCCGCCTGACGCGGGAAAATTGCGACCAACTGCTGCGCATCCCGATGCACGGCACGGTTTCCAGCCTCAACGTCTCGGTCGCCGCCGGCATCTGCCTCTACGAAGCCCGCCGCCGTCGCGGCTGAAATTTGTCGCCAACTCGCCCAACAGCGAGGCGCGGCATGACGAAGAAGGATTCACCAGAAGGTGCGAATCGGATAGCGCTGGATGTTCCTGTCCGGCGTCACCAGCGTCAGGCCGTTTTCGATGGTCTGGCAGATCAGCAGGCGGTCGAAGGGATCGTGATGGATGTCGGGCAACTGGCTAACATGGCGGATGTCGCCGGCGAGCACGGGCAGTAGCTCGATCTGGTTGATGCGGCACTGCTCGCACAAAAAATCAAAAACCGCTTGCGCGCCGGAGTCGATGTCGAGGCGGTGCGCCCGCTGTTTGACCAATATCTCCCACAGAGACGCCACGCTCAGCCAGCATGGATTGTCCGGGTTGCCCAATGCCTGCGCCGCCTTGTCGCTCATGCCCGGATGTTCGGCAATCCACCACAGAAACGTGCAGGTATCGAGCAGCAGCTTCATGGCTTGGGTTGCCAGTCCGGGTTCAGGGGATCTTCCGGCGCCAGCGGTTCGCCGGTGAACAGGCCCAGTGCCCTGTCATCCAACGGCTCGAAGAAAGAAGGGGGGATGGCGATCCGGCCCTTCGCCGTCCCCATGCGGCGCGGTTCCTTTTTCGCTGGCTCGTCCGTCGTCTGCACCAATTTGGCGACGGGCCTGTTGCGGCGCGCGATGATGACCGTTTCACCCGCCTCCACCTTGGACAGCATGTCGGAAAGGCGTGCTTTTGCCTCGTGTACGTTGAGCATCAACATCGCAATTGACTCCAAAACAAGACCAACTTGATTGGATACTAGACCATGTTGTGAAGGCGAGCCACTATTTCGTATGCCGCCCAACTACAAGACGCCGCATTGCCGGCAAACTGTTGCCGGCAATGGGATGACTGGGCGGCTTATCGTGTGCCAGTCATTGCGCCCCGAGCAATCCTCAGTTGTCGGGATGCGCATCGGTTGCGACAGCAACGGCTTCGCCTTCCTCGCTTGCCGCCTGCCAGCCGCCGCCGAGAGCCTTGAAGAGGTCGACGGCGGCTGTCAGGCGGGCCTGACGGGTGGCGATGAGGGCTTCCAGGGCGTCGTTGTGGTTGCGCTGGGCGACGAGGACTTCGAGGTAGCTGGAATAGCCCTCGGCATAGCGGTGCTCGTAGATGGTCAGCGCGTCCCGGGTATCGGCGACCAGGGCGGCGCGGGCGGCTTCGGCTTCGCTGTTGCGGTGCAGGTTGACCAGTGCGTCGCGCACTTCCTTGTAAGCGATTTGCAGGCTGTTCTGCCAGGCGATCAGGGATTGCTCGTTGAGCGCCGTGGCCTGATCGACGCGGGCCGAGGTGCGGCCGAAATCGAGCAGCGGCATGAACAGGCCGAGGCCGACCGTCCAGGTGCCGGCGCCGAGGAAATCGCCGAGGCTCTTGCTGGCGTTGCCGAGGCTGCCGGTAAGCATGAAGCGTGGGTAGTAGCCGGCTTTGGCGATGCCGATGCTGGCGTTGGCGGCGACCAGGCGTTGTTCGGCTTCGCGCACGTCGGGCCGGGCTTCGATCAGATCGGCCGGCAGGCCGGCGGGTGGGATGGGCGGCAGCGGCAGTTGGCGCAGGTCGCCGACGGCGATTTTCAGCGCCGGGTTGGCGGTGAGCAGGGCCAACTGGTGTTCGAGCAAGTCGCGCTGGCGGCGGAAGTCGATGATCGCCGCCTGCATGCCGGCGACGGCGCTGGAGGCTTCATGGAGATCGAGCGGCGAGACGTAGCCGGCGTCGAGCCGGGTCTTGACCAGTTGCAGGCTTTCCTCGCGGCTGGCCAGCGATTCGGCGGCGACTGCCAGTTGCGCGTCGACGGCGCGCAGGGCGAGATAGGCGCTGCTGACGAAACCGGCGATGCTGAGGCGGATGGCGTCGCGCGAGTAGCGGCTGGCGAGCATGTTGGCCCGTGCCGCTTCGTTGCTGCGGCGGATGCTGCCCCAGACGTCGATTTCGTAGGTGGTGGTGAGCGCCGCGCTGAGATCTTTCACGATGCGCGGCGCGCCGGGGTTCCAGGCGGCGGTTTTGGTGCTCATCTTGCTTCTGCCGGCGGTCGCTGCGAGGTCGATTTCCGGGAACCAGGCGGCGCCGACCTCGCGGGCGACGGCGTCGGCTTCTTCGACGCGGGCGATGGCGAGGCGCAGGTCGGCGTTGTTCAGCAGCGCCTGATCGACCAGTTCGTTGAGCGTCGCGTCTTCGAACAGCGTCCACCAGCGCTTGTCGATGGCGGCGGTTTCAGCGGCTTCGCCGTAGCTTTCCGGCAGCGGGGCGGCGGGCCGTTGGTAGTCGGGGCCGACGGCGCAGCCGGCGAGCGCCAGCGCCAAGGCGAGCGGGAGGATGCGCGGCGTCATGCTTGTTCCTCCTCGTCGAAATGCGAGGGGTTGATCTGTTTGCCGCGCTCCAGCCACTTGAAGAACAGCGGGATGAACAGGGTGGCGATGAAGGTGGCGGCCAGCATGCCGCCGAAAACGCCGGTGCCCATCGACTGGCGGGCGGCGGCGCCGGCGCCGGTGGCCTTGACGAGCGGGAAGACGCCGAGCACGAAGGCCAGCGAGGTCATGATGATGGGACGCAGGCGCAGGCGGGCGGCTTCCAGCGCGGCTTCGGCGACATCCATGCCTTCGGAGTATTTCTGGGCAGCGAATTCGACGATCAGAATGGCGTTCTTGGAAGCCAGGCCAATGAGCACGACGAGGCCGATCTGGAAGTAGATGTCATTGGGCATGCCGCGCAGCCAGATGGTGAGCAGCGCGCCCATCAGCGCGAAGGGCACGGCCATGATGACGGCCACCGGCAGCGACCATTTTTCGTAGAGGGCGGCAAGGATCAGGAACACCATGATGATGGCGAAAGCGAAGGCTTGCAGCGACGAGCCGGAGGTGCGCTTTTCCTGGAAAGCCTGGCCGGTCCAGGCGATTTCGTAGCCTTCCGGCAGGGATGCGGCGGCGACGTCCTCGACCAGCTTGATGGCGGCGCCGGAACTGATATCCGGCCGGGAATCGCCCATCACCTTGGCGGCGACGAAACCGTTGAAGCGCTCGACCTGCTCCGGGCCGACCACGCGCTTGACGCGGCTGATGACCGAGAGCGGAATCATGGCCTGGGTCGTCGCGCTCTTGACGTAGACCTTGCCGAAGTCGTCGGGATTCATGCGGTAGGCGGCCTCGGACTGCAACTGGACGCGGAAAACGCGGCCGGATTTGTTGAAGTCATTGACGTAGAGGGCGCCCATGGTGCTTTGCAGGGTGGCGTAAATATCGCCGATGGGAATGCCGAGCGCCAGTGCCTTTTGTTCGTCGATCTCGATGAACAATTGCGGCACGTTCGGGCGGAAAAAGGTCGAGATACGAGTGAATTCGGGATGCTTCTGCAATTCGGCCATGAAGTTCTGCACCACCTCGTTGAGCTTCCTGGCGTCGCCGTCGATGCGGTTCTGGACATAGACCTCGAAACCGCCGGCGGTGCCGATGCCGCGGATGGGCGCCGGGTTGAAGACCAGCCCCATGCCGTCCGGTTGCGACATGCCGATGCCCGTGAATTTGCCGGCCAGGTCCTGCGCCTTGCCCTTGCGCTCGGACCAGTCCTTGAGCGGAATGAACATGGTTCCGGCGTTCGGCTTGTTGCCGCCGCCGATCATGTCGAAGCCGGAAACCATGAAGGTGTTCTGGACGGCTTCATCCTCGGCGATGCTCCGGCGGATGGCTTCGCCCGTCGCTTCGGTGCGCGACAGGGTGGCGCCGTCCGGCAGCATGATCGCCGAAATCAGGAAGCCCTGGTCCTCGGGGGGGACGAAACTGCCGGGGATGACCCGGAAGAAGAAGAGGGAAATCCCGATCACGGCGACAAAAACCAGCGCGCCGACGCTGCCGTGGCGAAAGGTGAAGCGAACGGCGCGGAGGAAGGATTGGGTCAAATAATCGAACAGCCGGTTAAACGGACGGAACAGTTTGTTTTCCTCATGCTGCCGCTTGAGCAGCAGGGCGCACAGGGCCGGCGTCAGGGTCAGCGCGACGGTGCCGGAGAGGACCACGGAAACCGCCACGGTAACCGCGAACTGCTTGTACAACTGGCCGGCGATGCCGCCGAGGAAGGCGACCGGCACGAACACCGCGCACAGCACCATGACGATGGCGATAAGCGCGCCGGTGACTTGTTGCATGGCCTTGATCGCCGCCTGTTTGGGCGGCAATTTTTCTTCGGCCATGAGGCGCTCGACGTTTTCCAGTACGACGATGGCGTCGTCCACGACGATGCCGATGGCCAGCACCAGGGCGAACAACGTCAGGGTGTTGATCGAGAAACCGAACAGCCACAGGCCGGCGAAGCTGCCGATCAGCGAAATCGGCACGGCGATCATGGGAATCAGCGTCGCCCGCCAGTTTTGCAGGAAGATGAAGACCACCGCCAGGACGAGCAGCATCGCCTCGCCCAGCGTATACACCACCTCCGTGATCGAGGCTGAGACGAACAAGGTGGTATCGAAGGGGATGACGTAATTCATGCCATCCGGGAATTTGGCTTTCAGTTCCTCCATCTTCTGCCGCACCGACTCGGCGACCTCCAGCGCGTTGGCGCCGGTTTGCAGGAAGATGCCCAGGGAGATGTTCGGCTCGCCGTTCAGATTCGTCCGCTGGTCGTAGCTGTAGGCGCCCAGTTCGATGCGGGCGACGTCGCGCAGGCGCAAAAGGCCGCCGGGGCCGCTGGCGCGGATGACGATGTTGCCGAATTCCTCCTCGGTCAACAGGCGGCCCTTGGCGGTAACGGTGTAGATCAGTTGCTGGTTGTAGGGCGCCGGGTCCTGGCCGATCTTGCCGGCGGCGTACTGGGCATTCTGGGCGTTGATGGCCTGCGCCACCTCGCTGACGGTGACGCCGAGTTGTGCCATGCGGTCGGGTTTGAGCCAGACGCGCATCGAGTAATCCTGGGCGCCGAAAATGATCACGTCGCCAACGCCCTGAATGCGCTTCAACTCGTCGGCGACGTTGATGCTCGCGTAGTTGGAGAGAAACAGCGTGCTGTACCTGCCCTTGTCGGAAGTCAGCGCCACCACCTGCAAAATGTCGGCCGAGCGTTTCTGGACGACCACGCCGATGCGCCGCACCTCTTCCGGCAGGCGCGGCTCGGCGATCTTGACCCGGTTGTTGACGTTGACCGCGGCCATGTCGGCATCGGTGCCGACCTCGAAGGTGGCGGTGATCGTCAAGGTGCCGTTGGCCGTCGCCGAGGAGTTGAAATACACCATGTTCTCGACGCCGTTCAACTGCTCCTCGATCGGCGCGGCGACCGTCTTGGCGAGGGTTTCAGCCGAGGCGCCGGGATAGTTGGCGCTAATCATGATCGTCGGCGGCGCGATTTCCGGGTATTGCGCGATGGGCAGCACGCGCGCGGCGACCAGGCCGGCGATGATGATGATGATGGAAATGACCGACGAGAAAATCGGCCGGTTGATGAAAAATTTGGACGAAACCATGAGTGTTCCTCAGCCCTTGGCCGGCGGCGTGGCGGCGGCGCCGGGCGCGTGCGGCGCGACCGGCGCGCCGGGGCGGAGCTTGATCAGGTTGTCGAGAATCACCTTGTCGCCGGCCATGAGGCCGCCGAGGATGACCCAGTTCGTACCCAGCCATTCGCCGACCTGAACCGGCCGTGGTTCGACCGTGTTGTTGGCGCCGACGAGCATCAGCAGCATGCCCTGCTCGGCCTGGAGAACCGCCGTCTGCGGCACCAGGAAGGCGTTCTCGTGCACGCCGGCAAGCAGGCGGATGCGGACGAACTGGCCGGGCAGCAGTGTTTCCTCGCGATTGTCGAACTCGGCGCGCAACTGCTGGGTGCCGAGCGTCAGGTCGATGTTGCTGGCCAGGAAATTGAGCTTGCCGGGTTTCCCATAGGCGCGGCCATCGGGCAGGATCAGTTCGACGCCCTGGATGTTCTTGCGCGTGGCGCGGCCGCCGTCGAGCTTGGCCAGGTCGCTCTCGCCGAGGCTGAAGCGGACCCAGATCGGGTTGTTTTGGTAAATCGAGGTGAGCAGGCTGTCGCTGCCGGTGTTGATCAGATTGCCCTCCGACTTGACGGCCCGCCCGGCGGTGCCGCCGACCGGCGCCGTCACCGTCGTCCACGACAGATTCAGCTTGGCCTGGGCCAGCGCCGCCTGGGCGATGGCGTCGGCCGAGGCGGCGTCGTCGTAATCCTTCTGGCTGACCGCTTTGGCCGCGGCCAGACGCTTCATCCGCTGCATTTCGCGGCTGGTCTGCTCGGCCCTGGCCTGGGCATCGGCCACCGCGATCTCATAGCTCGAACGGTCGATCTGGAACAAGGGCTGACCGGCCTTGACCACGTCGCCCTCCTGGTACAGGCGCTGCATCAGGATGCCGCCGACGCGGGCGCGCACCTCGGTTTCGCGGGCGCCTTCGGTCTGGGCCATGACTTCGATGTGGGCCGGCACGCGCTGCGGCTGCACTTCCAGCACCGTGACCGGCAGCGGCCCCGGCGCCGGCCTTGCTTCCTGTTTGCCGCCGGAACAGGCGGTGAGCAGGGCAAGGCAGCAGGCGAGAAAGACAGGCGACGAAACAGGGCGCAGCGACCGGACGGCGAACATCGTGGGTACTCCGGGGGGGAAACGGCTTAGTATATACAAACGAGAATGTATGTAAATGAGTGATCTATTCGTAAAATTGACTCCGCCTTGAAGCCCGCCGACGGCTATCGGAGAAGTGTCTTATGGCCAGAAAAACCAAGGAAGAAGCTGAAAAAACCCGCAAGGACATCATCGATGCCGCGCGCCGGGTTTTTCACCAGTGCGGCGTCGGGCGCTCGACGCTGGATGGAATCGCCCGCGCGGCGGGCGTCACCCGTGGCGCCATCTATTGGCATTTCGCGGACAAGGCGGCGCTGTTCTTCGCCATGCGCGAGGATGTTTTCACGCCGCTCACGGCGCGCACCGATGCCCTGCTGTTCGCCGAGCGTTTCAGCGACCCGATCGACGCCATCGAAGCCTCGCTCAACGAATTCTTCCGCGTCCTCGAAGATTGCCCGGTGGTGCGCGAGGTGTTCGAGATCATGATCCTGCGCTGCGAGTACGTCGAGGAATTTGCCGGCGTCGAGCAGGAAGTGAAGAGGCCGGCCTACGCCTTTCTCGAAAAAATCGAATCCCGCTACCAGCTTGCCGCCGCGCGCGGCACCCTGCGCCGCGGCCTCGATCCGCTGGCGGTGGCGCGCGATACCTGGGCTTTCACCAGCGGTCTTTTGCATCTCTTGCTCGGCGGCCGGGAAGGGGCGGATCTCGAACGCCGGATTCCCGGGATGATCGCCCTGCACATGGCGCTGCGCCGCGCCCCTTAGTGCAAGGTTGATTGATGCGTGGACACGCCCCTTCCCCGCAAGCGGGCGAGTGGCGTGTCTTTCCCTCTCCCACTTGGAGGTTGTCGCAAAAGGCTCAATCCGCGCCCTTGAAGCCCCTCCCCCCTCGCGCGCGGGGGAGGGGTTGGGGAGAGGGGGAGGTTCACCGAAGAAAGGGGCGTTCCCCGTCACTCCTGCCCACGAAGCGGCGTACGCAAGTGCGATGGACGAACCAGCCGCCGTCTCACTTGCCGCCTCCCCCTCTCCCCCGGCCCCTCGATCCTCACCCCCTGCCCCTCTCCACTTGTGGAGAGGGGAGGCACTTGCCACCTCTCT
>WREP01000027.1 GCA_009779265.1 Betaproteobacteria bacterium | reverse complement strand
GAACCAACCCAAGGGTCGTCAAGCGACGTACGAAACAATTTCCGCCACGTAAAGGGGGCGAGCAGCTTAACCGGAGATGTTCATGGATTCCAATCATTATCTGTTAAATGAACAGTATTGGGGCGGTTCCACGAAACGGTGTTGGCGGCGGCGAGTTGCTGGCAATCACCTGCGCACGACCGCCGTCGAGCTTTCCTGAATCGCACGAAAGTACGCAAAGTAGCGCATCGCGTACTGGTTGCCCGCCGGTGGCGATGCCGCCATGCGCGGCCAGATGTCTGCGAAGCCGATGCGCCGAAGCAGGCGGGCGTATTCCCGGAACTCTCGCGGTGTGTCGCCAGCGGCCAGCATGGCCGCTACCCGCCGCTGGATGCGAACCTTGAGCGACTGCGGCAACTCGACGCGCTTGAGGGCGCGCGCGGCGCGGCTCTTGAGACTGCGGCCAAACGGGAAGCGGCTATCTTGCTCGATGAACTCCACGCCCAGCGTGGCGCATGCGAGGTCGCCCGCTTGGATGCCCTCTATGACGGGTCTCATGATGGGGTAGATCCACATCGAGCCGGGTTGGCAATAGACCGCGGGCTGAAGCGAGCGCGGCTGCCAGATGCCAAGACGACGGCAGTGCTCAAGGTAACGCTGCTGAACCGCGGCTACGCTCCAGTTGCCTTTGCCGTTGTAGTCGTGAGTTACCATCCGTGGATACCGGCAAGGCCGCGCCGCGCTCAGTAGCGCAGGAAAGGCCGCCTCTCTTCGTTCCAGGCGGCCTCGTCGGCGGCGGCGAGGGCGTCGAGGTCGGCGGGGGTGGCGCTCGGATCGTCGACCCACTCGCGCAGCAGCGGCGAGCCGTTGATGAGGTCGATGGCCAGCCGGTCGCGCTCGTATTCGTAGGGAAAATCGCGCCACAGCGGGTAGTCCGGGTAGAGCCGGCGGATTGCCTTGAAAGCCAGGCTTTGCAGACGCCAGGGGCGGAAGGCGGCGTGCCCGTAATGCGGCGCTTCGGCGTGGATGTGTAAACCGTGGCACAGTTGCCCTGCGTGCTTGTGGAAGGTCGGCTCGAAGCAGCAATCGCGCAGCGCGCAGCCGGCTAGCCAGTCCGGCGCCAGCGCCCGCATTGCGGCCAGAATGGCGCGGGCGTCGAGATCGGGGGCGCCGAACAGTTCGAGCGGCCGGGTGGTGCCGCGCCCTTCCGACAAGGTGGTGCCTTCGAGCAGCACGGTGCCGGCGTAGGCGCGGGCCATGCCGAGATTGGGGGCGTTCGGGCTGGGGTTGATCCACAGCCGCTCGCCCAGCGGCCAGCCGTAACCGGGCGCGGCATCCGGCTGCCAGCCCGCCATGTCGATGACGCGGTAATCGACATCGAGCTGGTTGGCGGCGACGAACCAGTGGCCGAGTTCGCCCAGCGTCAGGCCGTGGCGCATCGGCATCGCGCCAGCGCCGACGAAACTCTCCCAGCCCGGGCGCAGGCTCAGGCCCTCGACCGGCCGGCCAGCCGGATTGGGACGGTCGAGTACCCACACTGCCTTGCCGTGCGCCGCCGCCGCTTCCAGCACATAGCGCAGGGTGGTGATGAAGGTGTAGATGCGGCAGCCGAGATCCTGCAAATCGACCAGCAAGACATCGAAATGTTCCAGCATCGCGACGCTGGGCCGGCGCGTCTCGCCGTAGAGGCTGAACACCGGGATGCCGAGGCGCGGATCGAAAAAATCCGGCGACTCCATCATGTTGTCCTGCTTGTCGCCACGCAGGCCGTGCTGCGGCCCGAAGGCGGCGGTGAGATGGATCTCGGGCAGGGCGGCGAGGGCGTCGAGGGCGTGGGTGAGAGCGGCGGTCAGCGAGGCCGGATGGGCGAGCAGGGCGAGGCGGCGGCCAGCCAGCGGGCGGCGCAGGGCGGGATCGGCGAGCAGGCGGTCGAGGCCGGTTTGGAAGTGCTTACTCATGGGCGGGAAAGTTGGAGAGTGAAGGATGGGCGCAGGTGAAAATCCGGGCGCTCGCCGCCATGCGCGAGCGCCCAGTAATCCATGCCGCCGTCGGCGCGCGCGATCACGGCGCACAGGCCGAGATGCAGCGGACCGGCGGGCAGCAGTTCGTCCGGGATCGTCGCCCGCAGATCGAAGCCATCGGCGCGGCGAGAAAAACGGATAGGCGGCAGCGCGGCGGGCGGCGGCTCGGACGTGTCGCGTTGCCGGTAAGCGGCGAAACGGTAGGCCGCCCATTGCCCCGCAGGCGAGAAATTGAATTCGCGGTAGCCGGGCGACGCCGCACCGGCGACAAACGCCTCGCAGCAAGTGTGCCGCCACAAATCATCAGCCGGCCCGGCTACTTGCGGTGCGGGCAAACGCAGCGCCGCCGGATCGCCGTGATAGCGGTAACAGAGTTCGATTCCCGCCGCGCCCAGGACGCAATCGACCGTCAACGTCAGGCCAGCAGGGGCGGGCAGGGCGGGATGCGGGCGGAGCGGCTGTGAAACGGGCATGGCGACGAGCTTCCAAAATGCAGATGGGCGACAGTTTAGCCCCTTGTTTGCGCTGCGCCGCTCGCCTTGCCCCCGCAGGCGTGCGCCCCGAGTCGGCACACAAACAAAAAGGCCCGCTGCCAGCGGGCCTGTGCGCTCATGCGCTGCTCGTGGTTTACAACAGTTCGGCCGGAATATTGCCGCCGTTCTCGGCCAGCTTGCGCAGCACCGTCTTGTGCAGCCACATGTTCATCTGCGCCGAATCGCCCATTTTATCCGCCGGGCAGCCGAGTTCGCCGGCCAGTTCCTTGCGCGCCGCGAGGCTGCTGTCGAGGCCGAGCAATTTCATCAGATCGACGATGGAGACTTTCCAGTTCAGCTTTTCCGGATTGCTCTTGGCCATGCCTTCCAGCTTGGCCACCACGTCCACCGCGCTGATCGCCACCGGGGCGGCGGGCGCGCTTGGGGCAGCGGCGGCAGGAGCCGGCGCGGCGGCAGCGGCTGCTGCCGCGGTGCCGAAACCGAGTTTGGCGAGAATTGTGCTGAAGATTCCCATACTGTTTCCTTTCGTGAAATGTGCTGGGGGTGTGGCATCACGGATGCCTCCCGGCCCTGCGGCCGGAAACTTTATTAAATCATGAATAGACGGGAAGTCCGAAAAAAACAGCGTCATACAGACCCCATTTCGTGATTCAGCGCGGCAGGCTGGGATGCAGCGCAATCCCGGCAACTTGCCCGTCCGCCGAAACGCATACCGCGCTGCGCCGCGATGCGGCTTGTCTGCCCTACGGCTGGATTGCTTCGTCGCTTCGCTTCTCGCAATGACGGCGCAAACCGTCGTTGCGAGCGTAGCAATCCAGTTTGTACAGGTTAACCCACAAAAGGCATCGCAGCCCCGTCGTGGTTCAAACCCGTAGGGGCGAATAATTATTCGCCCGATCAAAGCTCAAAACGCATACCAAATCCGCAAACTCCCCGTCACGCCTTCGCGCTGCCCAAAATAGCCTTGCACGCCGAGGTCGACGGAGAGCGGCAGGGTTTTGCTGGGCTTGAAGGCAATGCCCACTTCGCCAATCCCCGTATCCCCCTTCAACTCCGGCGCGTCGATGCTGTAGCCGTAGGCGCTGGCCTTGGCCTTGCCATCGAATTCATGTTCCCAGGCGAGGCCGGCGTAGGCGGCGACGGTTTCGTTGACCGCATGGTTGAAGCGCGCGCCCAAACGCAGGCGGCTGGAATCGGCGTCCTTGAATTTCACCTTGTCGCCGGTGTTGAGCGTCACGTTGTCGCCGTTTTGCCGCGTCCAGAAGTATTTGCCGTAAAGGTCGAGGCTGCTTTTCTGGTTGATCGACCACAGGTAGCCGCCGCCGAGGTGCGCGCCGTAGTAGGCGGCGTCGCCGTCGTAGCGGGCGGCGCGGCCCATGGCGTCGGTCAGGTTGCGGCTCTTGTAGTCGTTGTCGACCCGGCCCGCGCGCAGGCTGGCTTCGGCGTAGCCGCCGCCCTTGAAATCCAGCCGCCCCAGAACGCCGCCGCCCTTGTGGTCGGCGTCGCCGCTGCCTTTGACGCTGGCGGAAGTGGCGAAGGAATTGCTGGTGTCGTAATTGCCGTCGCCGTATTCAAAGAAAGCGCCGAGCGTCAAATGGCCGGGGGCGATATCCGCGCCCCAGGCGAGGCCGGTAACGAGGGAGAAGCCTTTCATATCGACATGCGAGCCGGTGTCGTATCGTGTATCGCCGCCGCCGAGCACGCCAAAGACGCCGAAGCCGCTTTTCTGGCTGACGCGCAGGGCGTCGTTCATGGCTTGCCAGGCAACGAGATCGCCGCTCTGGTTGAGCAGGGTAAGGCCGGCGAGCCAGGCTTCGGAGAAGGCTTTGGCTTGCTCGTTGACGCCGGCCTGGGCGACGGTGGCAATGAGCAGGCCATTGCTCGTGTCGGCGAGCAGATCGAAGTCGTACCTGAGGGTGACGCCCTGCATGCCCTGGCCGTTAGCGGTGGAGTTGGCCGGCGTTCCGCTCAGGTTGGCGGCGTCGATCAGCGTGACCTGATCGCCCTTTTGCAGGGGCGAACTGGCGCCGTCTATGCCCACATTGACCGTGGCGCCGGCAATGGTCGCGTTGCCGGTGACGGTGAGCATGGTTCCGATAGCGCTCGCCGCCGTATTGCCGGGCAGGTAAAAATTCATGGCCTTGCCGTTCGCAGCCAGATTGCCGGTGTATGTCGCGCCCGCGCCTCGCACATTCAGAGTGTTGAAATTCAGCCCGTTCGTCGTCAAGTTGCTGCCGCCGGCCAGGTTGACGGTGGCGAAAAGCTGCGTCGACGGCGCGCTGACCGTGCCGCCTGCGCCGGTCACGTCTAGGGCGGAGATGGCGGCCAGGCCGCTGTTGGCGCTGGTGACGGTAAAGCTGTGGCTGTTGTCCAGCAAGATCGTGTCGATGGTGACGTCGCTGGCGCTGACGTTGTTCAGATTCAGGGTGGTGTCGCCGCCGCTCACGTCCAGTGTGCCGACCTTGAAGGTCAGCGCACCGTCCTGTTTGGTCAGGGTGATGGCGGGCGCGATGAGGGTGGTGGCGATGAAGCCCGCCTTGCCGCCAGCGCCGCCTGTGCTATTGTCGCCAAAAAAGTTTGTGCTGTTGCCCGCCGCGCCGTTTGCGCCGCTCTGAACCAATACGGGGCCAGTGGAAGTGACTGTCGCCCCGGTCAAGGAGAGAGTCGCCGCGCCGCCAGCGCCGCCGTTACCTCCTACGGCATATCCAAACATGCCGCTTTGTCCGCCGTTGCCGCCGGAACCGGCGATGACGGAAATTGCGTCAACGGTTGTCAGCCCACTGGTTTGGTTGTCGCTCACCCCAGCGCCGCCCGCGCCACCAGCGCCGCCAGAAACGCCGTAGCCGGCGCCACCGGCTTGTGCGCCTGCGCCCCCCGCGCCGCCCGCGCCAGGGTTTCCGGCAGGATCTGTACCCAACATTCCCCAACCCCCGTCCGCGCCGCCTGCCACGCCGCCGCTACCGCCACCGCCGCCGCCGCCTGGGGATTGATTAGTGGATGAGTCAATGCCTCCATGTCCGCCGTTGAAGCCGTTTAATCCTGCTGCGCCGCCCGCACCGCCCGCACCGCCATTACCAGGCAATGCGTTGGTATCCGCGCCGCTGCCGCCACCGCCACCGCCGCCGCCGCCATACACCTGTATATCGGCGCACCAAGCCGGCGCGGACAGGGCCGCCAAGCCAAGGCAGAGCAGCGCGCGCGAGATAATGGTAAGACGCGGTTTCATGTTGTTTCCCCCAAAAATGCCGATGTAAATATTTAATTTTATACTGCGTGGATAGCGGCAAGCCAAAGGCATGTCGGCGCGGGCATGATTGGGGAAGCGCCCGGGTTTTTCGGCTGGGTCGGAGGTTTTTGCCGGCGGGCAGGTTCGTGTAACGGGGGTGCGCTGGGCAATCGTATGCAAGGCGCGTTGCCTGTGTTCTCCCTCCACCCTCGCGGAACAAGACCGAAAGCGGGTACCGCGAAGCGGGCTGCGGCGGGAGTTGCAAGAGCGTTGTTCAATTTGACAACATTTGCTGTGTCGTTAAAATGAAAAACATGAAAGCCTTGCCCATTATCAACGCCCATATCGAAATTGGCGAAGACGCCTTTGCCCATGTGCGTATATGGGCTGTTCCGCAACCCGTTCGCGGCAGCGCGCATGCTTACAAATATGCCTTGGCTTATATCGTCGCTGGCGAATGCGTGTTGCGCTACGACGGCGGGCAAGGGCGATCACAGGCATTGGGGCGCGGAAGAATCCGGCTATGACTTCACCGGTACGGATGCGCTGCTCAATGATTTTTATGCCGACATTGCGAGGTGGAATGATGAAAACGGTATTGTTTGAAATCGCGGAACCCGCCGCCGTCATCGAGCGCATGAAGGCGCAACTGAGCAGCGGCAAGCCTGACGAGTACGCGCGCATGACGTTTCGTAGTCCTGAAAGCATGGCGCGTACACTGACGCCGTTGCGTTGGACGCTGCTGGAAACCATGACCGGTGCGGGCGAAATTGGCGTGCGCGAGTTGGCACGGCGATTGGGGCGTGACGTGAAGGCGGTGCATACCGATGTCAATGCGCTGGTAATGGCCGGTGTCATTGACCGCACCGATGGGGGCAAATACCTTTTTCCGTTCGATAAGGTGATTGTGCAATTCGAGTTCGAGACGCTCGAAAAAGCGGCGTAAAGAGCCAGCCCGGGCAGGTTATGGGCGAGGCCGCTGCCCGGCGGTTGTAAACCTCTGGCGCGCAGCGTCTTGGTTTTTCAGCTCGGTGGGGCTGCTGGTGGCTGGCCGGCGTTGGGCGGGGCGGCAGCTTGCGGTAACATCGCCGCCTGCCTGTTTTTCTGCCTGCGCCATGCCCGACCAGTTCGATCTTTTCACCGCCGCCAAGCCGGAAGCTGACACGACGTCTACTCTTTCGTCATCCCCCTCTCCCGCGAGGGAGGAGGGAGAGCAGGCGCCATCGCCACAGGTTTCCGCCGAGCTTGTCCTTTCTCTTGCGCAGGGCGAGGGTAACGACGCCGATCAGCCGCCGTTGCCCCCCTCGGCCAGCGGCCCGGCCAGCGATATTCCCTCGCCGGCCGATTATGCTGCCCGGCGTTATCTCGAATATGCGATGAGCGTGGTCACCGGCCGCGCCCTGCCTTCCGCCGCCGATGGCCAGAAGCCGGTGCAGCGGCGCATTCTTTACGCCATGCACCGGATGGGGCTGTATAAAAGCCCGCGCCATGTGAAATCGGCGCGCGTGGTCGGCGATGTGATCGGCAAGTACCACCCGCACGGCGACGCTTCGGTGTATGACGCGATGGTGCGCATGGCGCAGGATTGGAGCCTGCGCTATCCGATCGTCGACGGCCAGGGCAATTTCGGCTCGCGCGATGGCGACAACGCCGCCGCCATGCGCTACACGGAGGCCCGCCTGACGCCCATCGCCGAATTGCTGCTGGCCGAGATCGACGAGGGCACGGTCGATTGGAAGCCCAATTACGACGGCGCCAACGATGAGCCGGCGCTGCTGCCGGCGCGCCTGCCTTTCTGCCTCTTGAACGGCGCTTCCGGCATCGCCGTGGGTATGGCGACGGAAATTCCGGCGCACAATCTGCGCGAGGTAGCCGCCGTCGCCGCCGCGCTTGTCCGCAACCCGGATTTCAGCGAGGAAGAACTGCTGCAAGGCATTCCCGGCCCGGATTATCCCGGCGGCGCACAGATCATTTCCGCGCCCGAGGAAATCGCCGCCATTTACCGCAGCGGTCGCGGCAGCCTGCGCGTGCGCGCCCGCTGGAAAATCGAGCGTCTGGCGCGCGGCCAGTGGCGTCTGGTCGTTACCGAATTGCCGCCGGGCGTATCGACGGCCACGGTGATGTCCGAGATCGAAGCCTGCTCCAATCCGGTGGCGAAGGAAAAGGCCGGCAAAAAGGTATTCACGCCGGAACAGCTCAATCTCAAGGCCGCCTTTCTCGCCGCCATCGGCGAAGGCGGCGTGCGCGACGAATCGGGCAAGGAACACGCCATCCGCCTGGTCATCGAGCCGGCCTCGTCGCGTCAGGAAGAGGACGATCTGGTGCGCCTCTTGTTCGCTCACACCAGCCTGGAAACCAATGCCGCGATCAACCTGACCGTGCTCGGCGTCGGCGGCAGTCCGCGTCAGGCTTCGCTGTACAGCATGGTCGAGGAGTGGTGCCGCTTCCGCCTCGCCACCGTCGAGCGGCGCAGCCGCCACCGCCTGAGCGCCGCCGAAAAGCGCATCCACATCCTCGAAGGCCGGCTCGCCGTGCTACTCGACATCGACCGGGTGATCCAGGTGATCCGCGAGGCGGACGATCCCAAGGCCGACTTGATCGCCCATTTCAAGCTGAGCGAAATTCAGGCCGAGGATATCCTGGAAATCCGGCTGCGCCAGTTGGCCCGGCTGGAGGGCATCCGCATCGGCGAGGAATTGCAGAAACTGCGCGCGGAAGCCGACGGGCTGCGTCATCTGCTTGCGAGCGAGGACGCCCTGCGCGCCTCGGTTGCCGACGAAATCGAGGCCGACGCAAAAAAATACGGCGACGCCCGCCGCACCCTGATCGAAACCGCCGACAAAATCACGGTATCGGATACCCGAAGCATCTCCATCCCCGACGAGCCGACCACGCTCATCGTCTCGAAACACGGCTGGCTGCGCTCGCGCAGCGGCCACAATATCGACCCGGCGCAACTCGGCTTTCGTTCCGGCGACGGCCTCTTGGCCTGCCTGCCCTGCCGCACCGTCGATCATCTGATCCTGCTCGACACCAAGGGCCGTGCTTACTCCATCGCCGCCGCCGACATTCCCGGCGGTAAGGGCGACGGCGTTCCCGCCGCCTCGCTCGCCGATTTCCAGGAGGGCGGCAAGCCCTGTCTGGCGCAGGCGGTGACGGCGGACAAACTCTATCTGGTCGCCGCCGACGGCGGCTACGGCTTCCGTTGCAAGGGCGAGGATCTGCTGTCGCGCGGCAAGGCCGGCAAGGCTTTCATGACCCTGCCCGCAAACGAAACGCCGGTCGTCTTCGCCCCGGCTCCGGCGGATGGCGACATCGCCTGCCTGACCCGCGACGGCCGGGCGCTGGTCTTCGCCATCGAGGAAATCCGCCCGCTGCCGAAAGGGCGCGGTCTCAAGCTGATCGCCGCCGCCCCCGGCAAAACCGCGCTGGAAGACATCGTGCCGGTCAGCGACGGCGCCGCCGGCAAACTCAAGGGCGAGCGCCTGGAATTCTGCCGCGGCCCGCGCGGCGGCAAGGGCAAGCCGGTCAGGGCGGGACGCAAGTAATTCGCAGTGGATTCAGTTACCGAGGATTTCTCGGCTGTTGCAGGCGGAAAAGCTATTGTGCGAATAGGAAAACAATAAGAACCACGAGACTGACTATGATGATAGTCGCGTGAATGCGTCGGGTTCGCTTTTCATCGTCAGAACACTGGTCGTAAGCTCTTGTGAATAAATCAAAATCATAAGAAATACGATACCTCATGACGAGCGCCAAGCAGCAAATGAGCGCCAACAATACAAGAACATCCACTGCCCCATTCAGGTGAGGCCAGGCGGCAATAATCAATGTTGCCGCGACGCATGCGCCTAAAATTGTTCCCACGCGACGGAAGTATTTTTCAAGGCTGGCAGGATCGTCATGAGGCTTTCTGTAGAAATAGGCATGGATGACCACGGCCACAGCACAAACAGCCGCCAGAAGTATGAGAATTTTCATTGTCAAATCTCCTTTTGTGGGCGTGAGTGCATGGCCTGGTTAGTCGGCCAGCATAACAATTACCATCACGAAGCACGCCACGGCGCATATGCCGATGATTACTGCGCTTGTGAGACGAACTTGCTTTTCAAGGCCCTGGGTCTGCTTGTAGGGATTCGTTACGAGATATTTGAGCCAGGCTATCCAGAGAGAGAGAAGTGGCTTCATGCACAGCATGAAAAGGCAAACAACCGCCACCCATGCAAAAACTCCCGTTACACCATGCAGGTAAGGCGAAACGGCAATGGTTGCTACCACGGCGCATGTGCTGTATAGCGCCGTAAATACGCGACGAATCAGCTTTTCAAGGCTGGCGGTGAACTCGGGGGTGGCGTCAGGTTCGTAAAGTCTGGGGAACTTGTTGTGAGTCTCTCTGTACTCTCTGTAGTAAGCGACAAAGGCATGTATGCACAGTGCCACACCACAAACGGCCGCCAAAAGCATGAGAGCGCCCCGTGGATGTCCAAGAAATTCCATTACCAAACTCCCTTTCATAGAAATGAGTGTCTAGTTAGTAAACCAGGCGCCATACACAGCAGCACAAATTCCCGCTGACAATTCAAGAACACTCATCGCCTCGGCTTCAGTGAGATCGTCAGTGCGAATTATCTTTTAGTATAGCATTGATGAAGCGAGGAAAATGCGGATTGCATTTTCCTGTCCGGGCGATGGCGCGCATTCTGGTATTCAGGCCCTGTTCAACTCCGCGGATGAACAGCTTGCTTGGTCGCGTGAATTGCAGGCGTTTCTGAGCTTTTTGCGCTGCGCCGGATAGCGCAAGCATGCGTTATTCCGTTCGTATGCGGTCGCCGACGAGCACATGGCGCGCCCGGAGGGACTCGAACCCCCGACCTGCTGCTTAGAAGGCAGCTGCTCTATCCAGTTGAGCTACGGGCGCGCGAGGGGATGACGAAACAAGAAAAAATGGTCGGGGCGGCGGGATTCGAACTCGCGACCCCTTGCACCCCATGCAAGTGCGCTACCAGGCTGCGCTACGCCCCGACAAGCCTTCTATTATAACTGAATTGCGCTGGGGTTCAAAGGCGCAGTATGTCGATAATCGACTGTATTTCCCGCCGCAGGCTGATGGCAGGCTTTGGCCCTGCTTCCTTTTCGATGTTAACGGCATTAATGGGTGAGCCGTTTTCGTCCAGGCGATTGCGCGCGCCGCTGATCGTAAACCCTTGGTTGTAAAGCAGTTCGCGGATGCGGCGCACGAGCAGGACTTCATGGTGCTGGTAGTAGCGCCGGTTGCCGCGGCGCTTGATCGGCTTCAACTGGGTAAATTCTTGCTCCCAGTAACGCAGCACATGCGGCTTGACGCCGCACAGCTCGCTGACTTCGCCAATGGTGAAGTAGCGCTTGGCGGGGATGGGCGGCAGTTCGTCGCCGGAGTGGGTTTTATGCCGGGCTTCCATCGAAGGCTAGCTCCACGTCCGACTTCAGCTTCTGGCTGGCGTGGAAGGTGACGACCCGCCGGGCCGTGATGGGGATTTCCTCGCCGGTCTTGGGATTGCGCCCGGGGCGCTGGGGCTTGTCGCGCAACTGGAAGTTGCCGAAGCCGGAAAGTTTCACGCCATCGCCGGTTTCGAGGGAATTGCAGATTTCCTCGAAAAAGGCTTCGACCATGTCCTTGGCTTCGCGTTTGTTGAGGCCGACTTTCTCGAAAAGCAGGTCGGCGAGTTCGGCTTTGGTCAGCGTCATCTTTGTCTTTTCCATCAGGCACGCAGTCGAGCACCGAATGCCTGTTCAAGACAGGACACCAGTTGCTGTATTACAGCATCAACTTCCGAATCTAGCAAAGTCCGTTGAGTATCTTGCATAACTATACGAAACGCAAGGCTTTTTTTGTTTTCCGGGACGCCCTTTCCGGCATATAAGTCGAATAACTGGACATCGCGAACCAAGGCTGGTCGACTCTCTTGCAGAGCATCGAGCAGGGTCTGCAAGGGCAAGTCCCGGTCGACGACGACCGCCAGATCGCGGATGACGGGCTGGAATTTCGACACTTCGGCGAAGGCCGGAATCCGTGCCGTCCCGAGGGCGGCAAAATCCAGTTCAAAGACCACGGGCGCTTGCGTCAGTTCGTGTTTTTGCACCCACTGCGGATGCAGTTCGCCGAGCCAGCCGATTTCTTGCCCGTCGAGCGCCAGGCGGGCGGCGCGGCCGGGGTGCAGGGCGGGATGCGTCGCTTTTTCCCAGCGTACTTCGGCGGGCGCCAGCAGGGCTTCGAGATCGCCCTTGAGGTCGTAAAAATCGGCCTCGCGCTCGCCGCTCGCCCAGCCTTCCGGCAGCGCGCCGCCCCAGGCGAGGCCGGCCAGACGCCAGGGCTGGCTGAAGCCGGCTACCGGCGCGCCCTGGTCGTCGCGACTGAAGCAGCGGCCCAGTTCAAAGAGGCGCACACGGCTTTGCTTACGCCGCAGGTTGGTGGCCAGATTGGCGACGAGGCCGCCGATCAGCGTCGAACGCATTACCGCCATCTGGCTGGCGATGGGATTGGCCAGACGGATCAGTTCGTTCTCTTCCGTCCGGCCGGCGAAATCGGCTTCCCAGTCGGCTTCGACGAAGGCGAAATTGACCACTTCCTGATAACCGCGGTCGACCAGCATCTGGCGGATGCGCGCGGCCGGGCGCTGCGCCTCCGGTTGCGGCATCATCGCCAGACGGCCGCGCGGGGCCGGCGCCGGGATATTGTCGTAACCGTAAAGACGGGCGATTTCCTCGATCAGATCTTCTTCGATCTCCATGTCGAAACGCCAGGAGGGCGGCGTCACCAGGAAATCGTCGCCCTGGCGTTGGCAAGGCAGCGCCAGCCCGGCGAAGAGGGCGGCGATGCGCTCGGCGCCGAGGGTGAGACCAAGCACTTTCTCGGCCCGGGCGGTGCGCAAACGCACCGGATCGCGGCGCGGCAGGGCGGCCTTGGCTTCGACGACCGGGCCGGCCTGACCGCCGCAGATGGCGAGAATGAGTTGCGTGGCGCGTTCGAGGGCGCGGCGGGTGGCGGCGAAATCGACGCCGCGCTCGAAACGGTGCGAGGCATCGGAGCTGAAGCCGTAGCGCCGGGCGCGGCCAGCGATGGCGGCCGGCGCGAAAAAGGCGGATTCGAGGAAGAGTTCCCGCGTTGCCAGCGTGATGCCGCTCTCCTCGCCGCCCATGATGCCGGCCATGGCCAGCGGCTTGGCGTCGTCGGCAATCATCAGCACATCGCTGTCGAGGGCGATGGTTTGCTCGTTGAGGAGCAGGAGTTTTTCCCCGGGCTGTGCCAGACGGGCGTGCACCGTCCCGCTCAGCTTGGTGTTGTCGAAGGCGTGCAACGGCTGGCCGAGTTCGAGCATGACGTAATTGGTGATGTCGACCAGAGCCGAAATTGCCCGGATGCCGCTGCGTTCAAGCCGGCGCTGCATCCACTCCGGCGTCGCCGCCTTGGCGTCGACGTCCTTGATGATGCGGCCGCAATACAGCGGGCAGGCTTCCGGCGCGTCGAGCGCGATGGCGCGGGTGTCGGCGATGCTTGCCGGGATGTCGGCGATTTCCGGCAGCGTGAGCGCGGCGCCGGTAATCGCCCCGACCTCGCGGGCGACGCCGAGCAGGGACAGGCAATCGGCGCGATTCGGCGTCAGCTTCAACTCAAACTGGTGGTCATCGAGATCGAGGTATTGGCGCAGATTCTGGCCAACCGGCGCATCGGTCGGCAGGATCAGAAGACCGGCGGCATCCTCGGCGATGCCCAGTTCCTTGGCCGAACACAACATGCCGGAGGATTCGACGCCGCGCACCTTGGCCATCTTGATCGTCATGCCGCCGGGCAGGTGGGCGCCGGGCAGGGCGCACGGCGCCTTGAGGCCGGCGGCGACATTCGGGGCGCCGCAAACGATGGTCGCCGGCGCGCCGTTGCCGGTATCGACCTGGCACACGTTAAGGCGGTCGGCATCGGGATGCTTGGTGACGGTCAACACCTGGGCGACGACGACCGGGTCGAAAGCGGGCGCCACCGGCTTCAATTCCTCGACTTCGAGGCCGGCCATGGTCAGGCGATGGGACAGTTCCTCGCTCGAAAGCGCGGGATCGACGAAGGTGCGCAGCCAGGATTCGGAAAATTTCATGGGCGTAACTCGAATGGTGGATCAGGCGAACTGGCGCAGGAAACGCAGATCGCCCTCGAAAAACAGGCGCAGGTCGTTGATGCCGTAGCGCAGCATGGTCAGGCGGTCGGGGCCGAAGCCGAAGGCGAAGCCGGTGTATTTCTCGGGGTCGATGCCGGCGATTTTCAGCACATTGGGATGCACCATGCCGCAGCCGGCGATTTCCAGCCAGCGCCCTTTCAGTGCGCCGCCCATGAAGGCGACGTCGATTTCGGCGGACGGCTCGGTGAAGGGGAAGAAGGAGGGACGGAAACGCACCGTCAGATCGTCGGTCTCGAAAAAGCGCCGGAGAAAATCGGCGATGACGCCCTTGAGATCGGCGAAGGAAACATTCTCGCCGATCCACAGACCTTCGACCTGATGGAACATGGGCGAATGGGTGGCGTCGGAATCGACGCGGTAAACGCGCCCGGGGGCGATGATGCGGATTTCCGGCATGTTTTCCAGATGGCCGTAACGGGCGACGTGCGCCTGCATATAGCGGGCCTGGATCGGGCTGGTATGGGTGCGCAGCAGCACCTTGTCGGCCAGCGAGCCGTCCGGATTTTGCAGGTAGAAAGTGTCGTGCATCGAGCGCGCCGGGTGATCCTCCGGCGTGTTCAGGGCGGTGAAATTGTGGAAGTCGTCCTCGATTTCCGGGCCGTCGGCGACTTCAAAGCCGATCGCGGCAAATAGCGCCTCGATGCGTTCCAGGGTGCGCGTCACCGGATGCAGGCCGCCGCGCTGCTCGCTGCGTCCCGGCAGCGTCACGTCCAGAGCCTCCTCGGCCAGACGCGCGGCCAGCGCCGCCTGGCGGATGGCCTCGCGGCGCGCGTTGAGCGCGTTCTCGACGGCCGTCTTGGCGGCATTGATGGCCGCGCCGACGGTTTTCTTTTCCTCGGGCGGCAGCTTGCCCAGCCCTTTCAGCAACTCGGTGATCTGGCCGCTCTTGCCGAGAAAGCGGGCTTTCACCTGCTCCAGAGCGTCCGGATCGGAGAGGGCGGCAAAGGCGGCGCGCGCTTTGCCTACGATTTGATCTAGATTGTCCATGCACAAAACCCCAACAAAAAAGGAGGCTCACGCCTCCTTTTTTTCTTCAAGCCTTCGCTCAGGCGCCGAGCTTGGCCTTGGCCTGCGCGGCCAGGGCGGCAAAAGCCGGCTGATCGAAGACGGCCAGATCGGCCAGAACCTTGCGGTCGATTTCGATGTCGGCCTTTTTCAGGCCGTTCATGAAGGTGCTGTACTTCATGCCCAGCTCGCGCGCGGCGGCATTGATACGGGCAATCCACAGCGTACGGAACTGGCGCTTGCGCTGACGACGGTCACGGTACTGGTACTGACCGGCCTTCATCACCGCCTGCTTGGCAATGCGATAAACGTTCTTGCGGCGGCCGCGGTAGCCCTTGGCTTGAGCAAGAATCTTCTTGTGACGGGCGCGCGCCGTTACTCCACGTTTGACTCGGGACATGGTTCTGACTCCTTATGCGTAGGGCATCATGGCGCGGACGGCCGCGGCGTCGCTCTCATGAACGCCGACAACGCCGCGCAAGTGGCGCTTGTTCTTGGTGGTCTTCTTGGTCAGGATGTGACGCTTGAAGGCTTGACTGCGCTTGATGCTGCCACCGGCGCGAATCGAGAAGCGCTTTTTGGCGCCGCTCTTGGTCTTCATTTTGGGCATTTGACTGCTCCTAATGACATGCCGTCAGGTGGTTCCCGGCGGGAACGCTTGCTCTACCCGAAAGCACTTGTTTTGTTGCCCACCGTTGCCGGCGAGCGACCAACTACTACTGCTGCTTCTTCTTGGTCGGGGCGATGATCATGATCATCTGGCGCCCTTCCATTTTCGGCATCTGCTCGACCTGCCCGACGGCTTCGAGATCGGTCTTGATTCTTTCCAACTGGCGCATGCCGAATTCCTGGTGCGCCATTTCGCGGCCCCGGAAGCGCAAGGTGACTTTCACCTTGTCCTCTTCGTCGAGGAAACGCAGCATGTTGCGCAGCTTGATCTGGTAATCGTTTTCGTCAGTACCGGGGCGCAGCTTGACTTCCTTGACCTGGACCTGCTTCTGCTTCAACTTCGCCTCGTGGGCGCGCTTTTGTTCCTGGTACTTGAACTTGCCGTAGTCCATCACGCGGCAGACCGGCGGCTTGGCCGTGGGGGCGATCTCGACCAGATCGAGGCCCGCTTCGTCGGCCACTTGCAAGGCAGCGCGGATACTCACGATCCCAAGCTGCTCGCCGTCCACTCCCTGGAGGCGAACCTCCGGAACCGTAATTTCCTCGTTGAGGCGATGCGCCTTGTTCTGAGCTATGGTGAATCCCCTGAAAACAACAATAATTAAGCCGTGCCACTCCGCGCCGCGACTTCTTCGTGAAGTCGCGCGATCAGGGCATCGACAGTCATCTGTCCGAGGTCCTGACCGCCGCGGGTACGCACGGCCACTAGTCCTTCCGCCTTTTCCTTGTCGCCGACGACAAGCTGATAGGGCAGACGGTTCAAGCTATGTTCTCGGATTTTATAGGTTATTTTCTCGTTGCGCAAATCGGATTCGGCCCTGAAACCCGCCCGGTGCAGCTTTTGGGCGATCTCGCCGGCATAATCGGCCTGCTTCTCGGAAATATTCAAAACCACGATCTGGGTCGGCGCCAGCCACAGCGGCAGGGCGCCGGCGAAATTTTCGATCAGGATGCCGATGAAGCGTTCGAGCGAGCCGAGAATGGCGCGGTGCAGCATCACGGGCGTCTTGCGCTCGTCGCTGGCGTCGACGTATTCGGCGCCAAGCCGGCCCGGCATCGAGAAATCCACCTGCATCGTGCCGCACTGCCAGGAACGGCCGATGGCATCCTTGATGTGGAATTCGATCTTCGGGCCGTAGAAAGCACCTTCGCCCGGCAATTCCGTCCACGCCAGACCGGAGGCGCGCAAGCCTTGGCGCAGCGCCTCCTCGGACTTGTCCCAGACGGCGTCGGAACCGACCCGGCTGTCCGGGCGCAGCGCCAGCTTGACAGCGACGTCGGTGAAGCCGAAATCGGCATAAACCTTCCGCACCAGCGCGTTGAAGGCCGTCACCTCGGCTTCGATCTGGTCCTCGGTGCAAAAGATATGGCCGTCGTCCTGGACGAAGCCGCGCACGCGCATCAGGCCGTGCAGGGCGCCGGTCGGCTCGTTGCGGTGGCAGGAGCCGAATTCGCCGTAGCGCAGCGGCAGTTCGCGGTAGGAGCGCAGGTCGGCGTTGAACACCTGCACATGCCCCGGACAATTCATCGGTTTGACCGCGTAGTCGCGGTTTTCCGAGGACGTGGTGAACATGTTGTCCTTGTAATGTTCCCAGTGACCGGATTTTTCCCACAGCGTCTTGTCGAGAATCTGCGGGCAGCGCACTTCCTGATAGCCGTTGTCACGATAAACGTGACGCATGTACTGCTCGATTTCCTGCCACACCGCCCAGCCCTTCGGATGCCAGAAAACCAGGCCCGGCGCTTCGTCCTGCATGTGGAACAGGTCGAACTGCCGGCCCAGGCGGCGGTGATCGCGCTTCTCGGCCTCTTCCAGCATGTGCAGGTGGGCGTCGAGTTCTTCTTTCTTGGCCCAGGCCGTGCCGTAGATACGCTGCAATTGTTCGTTGCGGTGATCGCCGCGCCAGTAGGCGCCGGCCACCTTCATCAATTTGAAGACCTTGAGCTTGCCCGTCGACGGCACGTGCGGGCCGCGGCAGAGGTCGATGAAATCGCCTTCGCGGTACAGCGACACCGGCTGATCGGCTGGAATCGCCGCAATCAGTTCGGCCTTGTATTTCTCGCCCTGGTCGAGGAAGAAGCGCACGGCGTCGTCGCGCTGCCAGACTTCGCGGCTGACCGGGATGTCCTTTTTCGCCAATTCGCCCATGCGCTTTTCGATGGCCGCCAGATCTTCCGGCGTAAATGGGCGCTTGTAGGCGAAATCGTAATAAAAGCCGTTTTCGATGACCGGCCCGATGGTGACCTGCGCTTCGGGAAATAGTTCCTTGACGGCGTAGGCGAGGAGGTGGGCCGTCGAATGGCGGATCAGCTCCAGCCCCTCCGCATCGCGCTCGGTGACGATGGCGAGATCGGCGTCGCGCTCAATCAGATAAGAGATATCGACCAGCGTGCCATCGACCTTGCCGGCCAGCGCGGCGCGGGCCAGCCCGGCGCCAATGCTGGCGGCGACTTGGGCGATGGTGACCGGCTGCTCGAATGAGCGGATGGAGCCATCAGGCAGTTTGATATTGGGCATGGCAAATCCCGGGGCAAAAAAAAGTGCGGAACGCGCCGCACTTTTGTAATCGAACGAGAGCTGACTCGATTATGGTTTCCGAATTGCCGGGCAAATTCAAAAACGCATTCGCGCAACCCTGTCGGGAATCTGGTAGGCGGTATTGGAATCGAACCAACGACCTCCACGATGTCAACGTGGCGCTCTAACCAACTGAGCTAACCGCCTGAAGAAGCCGCGCATTATAGATTCTCCAAAAAAGCCCTGTCAACACGTTATTCGCCGAAAAGCCGATGGCAGCGTCGAGAGCGGCTTCGTCCCGGCGCCGGAAACGGGCAGGCGCTTGCCAAGTGCACTATACTTTAAGTATCTGCATATCATTTTCACGAAAGCGGCCTTGTCAGCCCTTTCCGGCCAAGAGGAAATGACGCATGACTCGCCTCTACAGTTGCGCGGCGCAAGGCGCCGATACGCTGGGCGTCATCGAGGTGCTGCGGGAGCAGTTTCCCCCCCATGCCGACGCGATACGGATGGTGTTCGCGTTTTATGGCTGCGGGCATGACGACCATCTCCTGCATTACGCGCTGCGCCAGAGTTTTCCCGCCGCGACGCTGCTGGGCGGCACCTCGTCCGGCGGCGTGGCCAGCGAGCGCGGTTTTGGCGGTCCGCTGTCGATCGGCCTCTTGCTGATCGAGGACGAGGACGGCGACTACGGCGCGGCCTCGGCGCGGCTCGGCGACGATCCCGCCGCCGCCGCGCAGGACGCGCTATGCCGCGCTCTGGCGAGCTGTGGCTGCGCCGGACAACTGCCCGAGCTGATCTGGATTTACCAGGCGCCAGGCAGCGAGGAGGCCGTCATCAAGGGGCTGTGCAGTGTGATTGGCGATGGCTGTCCGATCATCGGCGGCACATCGGCCGATGAAAATGTCCTGGGGTTCTGGCGTCAGCTCGGCCCGGAGGGCGTGTTCGACAACGGACTGGTCGTCGGCGTGCTCTTTCCCTCGACGCCACTGGGCTTTTCCTTCCAGGGCGGCTATGAGCCGCTGGGCCCGAACGGCATCGTCACCGGCATCGGCCGCATGCTTGCCGGCGAGAGCGGCATCGTCACCGCGATGGCGGGGCGCGAAATCGTCAGTATCGACAACGAGCCGGCGGCGGTGGTTTACAACCGCTGGACCGGCGGGCTGATCGACCGCCAAGTGGCGGAGGGCGGCGTCGTTCTCGCCGAGACGACGATGCGCCCGATCGCGGTCGAGGCGGGGCGGATCGAGGATGTCGCGCATTACCTGCTGGTGCACCCCGAGTCGGTGTCGCCCGGTGGGGGGCTGCGCACATTCTGTAATCTTGAGGTGGGAAGCCGCGTGTACGCCATGCATGGCGATCGCGGGCGCCTGATCCGGCGCGCCGGCCGCGTCGTCGAGGAAGCGCGGCGCGGCCTGGAGAATCCGCGCGCCGTCGCTGGCGCGCTGGTCGTCTATTGCGCCGGCTGCAAGATCGCCGTCGGCGAGGAAATCGGCTCCGTGGCCGACACGGTGGCGCACAGTCTGGGCGAGGCGCCGTTCGTCACCTGTTTCACCTTCGGCGAACAGGGGCGCCTGATCGACCACAATGTTCACGGCAATCTGATGATTTCAGCCGTCGTCTTTGGAAGCTGAAGTCATGGTGCCCATACGCTCCGAGGCAATGGTCGAAAGCAGCGAGGCGTTACGCGAAAGTTTGCTGACCTTGCGCCGCGAGTACGCCGCGCTGCTGGAAAGCAGCAATCACGCGCAACAATTGCTCGACGCGCTGGATGCCCTGCTCGCCGTCGGTCCCGACGGCGATCCCTTCGCGCGCATGTTCGCGGCGCTGCGCAAGGTATTCGTCTTTTCGCAGGCGCTGATTCTGGTCGAGCGCGATGACGCGGGCGAGGGTGATGGCAAAGGCGCGCTCGATTGCATCGTTGCCGAGCCGGCCGGCCTCGTCGGCTCGCGCTGGCCGGTGGGAGTGCTGTTTCGCAAGGTGATGCAGGGGCGCGTGGTGGCGGCTTTCTCCAATAGCGACGCGGAAGAATGGCGGGAGGCCGCGGCGCTCGGCCTGAATCCCGCCGCGCCGGCGCTGTATGTGCCGATTCGCGCGCGCTCCCGGCGCGGCATCCTGATCCTGCTGCACAACGTTGGCGAGGCGGGTTTCAGCCGCTCGCACGTCGCGCTGGCGCAGCGTTTTTCCGTGCTCGCCTCGCACGCGCTGGCGACGCGCGTCGCTAACCAGAGCGTCCGCGAAAGCCGCCGTCTGCGCAAACTCAGCGAGCAGCTCAGGCAGAGCGAGCAGGCGGCGCAGCGCAACGCCGATCTGCTCAACGAGATGGTGCAGATGATGCCGGTCGGCATCATGGTGCAGGACGAAGACGGCAAGCTGCTGATGGTCAATGGCGCCGCCGCACGGCTGTTCGGGCGCGCCTCGCGCGATTCGTGCGGCCTGGTCAGCATGCCCTGGGGCCTGGAAGCGAGCGGCACGCCCGAGCGGCGCATGCGCAGCTTCCGCGAGCAACTGCTCAGCGATAGCGAGCGCACCAGCGAGCATGCCATCGAACTCGACGGCGAGCAGCGCACGCTGCTGGTGACGAGCAAGCCGGTGCACATCTTCGCCGAGCGCCTGATGCTGACCATCGCGCTCGACATCACGGAGCGCAAGCGCGCCGAGGAGGAAATGGAGCACCGCGCCTTCCACGACCAGTTGACCGGACTGCCGAACCGCGCGCTGATCCAGGAGGTCGTCGACACCGCGTTGCGCGCCTATCGCGGCGGCGGCGGGCAGTTCGCGCTGGTGTTCATCGACCTCGACAATTTCAAGCAGGTCAACGATTTCTACAGCCACGCCATCGGCGACCTCCTGCTGATCGCGGTCACGCGGCGCATCGCCGCGACCCTGCGCAGCAGCGACACGCTGGCGCGCATCAGCGGCGATGAATTCCTGCTGCTCATCAATCCGCTCGAAGATCAGGACAGCCTCAACATCCTGGTCGAGCGCATGCTCGACGCACTGCGCCAGCCATTCCAGATCGAAAGCCACAAGATCATGACCTCGGCTTCGGCCGGCACCAGCATCTATCCGCTGCACGGCGACAGCTACGAAACCCTGCGCCGCTGCGCCGACAGCGCCATGTACCACGCCAAGAGCCTGCGCAAGGGTAGCGTCGCGCATTTCAACAGCAGTATGGGCGAAGCGATGAGCGCGCGCATGGCGCTTGAACAGCGCTTGCACACCGCCGTTGAGCAACGCTGCTTCCACGCCATTTACCAGCCGAAAGTGAATCTGTCCGATGGACAGGTGCTCGGTTTCGAGGCGCTGGCGCGCTGGATCGAACCCAACGGCGAAACGCTCATGCCCGCCGCCTTCATCGAGGTGGCTGGCGAGCTTGGCCTGCTCGGCGACATCACGCTGTTCATGCTCGACGACATCGCGCGCGACCTGCCGCAACTCACCGAACGCTTCGGCGCTCATGTCAATCTTGCCCTGAACCTGTCGGCCTTGCAGGCGGGCGATGTCGCTTTCATGAACCGCCTCCTGGAGCGCATCGCCGAGCGCGGCATCGCCCACCGGCTCATCATCGAATTGACCGAGGATGCGCTGCTGGCGGCGCACGCCTTCCAGCGCGAAGTGCTGCCGCGCTTGCGCGCGCTCGGCGTGCGCATCTCGATCGACGATTTCGGCACCGGTTATTCGTCGCTGTCGGTGCTTTCCGACATCAAGGCCGACGAAGTCAAGGTCGACCGCTCCTTCATCATGGCCATCCACGAACGGCCGCGCAGCCAGAGCATCCTGAAGGCCGTCGAATCGCTGTTCGGCGCGTTTCACATCAATATGGTGGCGGAAGGTCTGGAAAGCGCGGAGGAAGTCGCCTACCTGCGCCACCACTCCGGCATCGGCTGCGGGCAGGGATTTTATTTCTCCAAGCCGCGCTTCGCCGACGATCTGCGGACAAACGGTTTCATGACCGGCTCGCCGGCCAGCAACTGATCCGCGCCGGGCGCCAAAGCGCGCCCTGGTGCCCAGGAAGGGACTCGAACCCCCACGTATTGCTACGCCAGAACCTAAATCTGGTGCGTCTACCAATTTCGCCACCTGGGCAGGCGGCGCATTTTATCATCCCCGGGCTTCGCCTCTATACTGCCGGCCCATGCCCGTCGAACATTACGAGAATTTCCCCGTCGCCTCGCTGCTGCTGCCGGCGCGGCTGCGTCAGCCGATCGAGGCGATCTACCGCTTCGCGCGCGGCGCCGACGATATTGCCGACGAGGGCGACGCCACGCCGGCAGAACGCCTGGCCGGACTGGCCGCCTATCGCGCCGAACTGGAGCGCATCGCCCGTGGCGAGCCGGCGGCGACGCCGCCCTTCCAGGAACTGGCCGAGACGATCCGGGAGCGCGCCTTGCCCTTGCAGCCCTTCCACGACCTGCTCGACGCCTTCGCCCAGGACGTGGTCAAAAAACGCTACGCCGATTACGCGGAACTGCTCGCTTACTGCCGCCGCTCGGCCAATCCCGTCGGCCGTCTGGTGCTGCATTTGTTCGGGCGCAACGAAGCGGAACATCTGGCGCAATCCGACTGCATCTGCACCGCCCTGCAACTCATCAATTTCTGGCAGGACATCGCCATCGACTGGCAAAAGGGCCGCGTCTACCTTCCGCAGAGCGATTTGGCGCAATTCGCGGTCAGCGAGGCGGATATTGCCGCCGGCCGCTGCACGCCGGCCTGGACGGCGCTGCTGATTTTCCAGATCGACCGCGCCGAGGCCCTGATGCGCCGCGGCCTGCCGCTGGTTCATGCCTTGCCCGGGCGGCTCGGCTGGGAAATCCGCCTGACCGCGCAAGGCGGCCTGCGCATCCTCGAACGCCTGCGCGCCGCGCGCGGCGACGTCTTCCGCCACCGGCCGACCCTCGGCCCGTGGGATTGGCTGGTCGTTGCCGGCCGCTCGCTACGCATGTAGCCATTGTTGCCATCCATGCGCACCAAAAATATTGCATCTGATGCGCACTCAGGGCACACTTGTCCGTGCCACAACAAGGGAATCAGCCATGTCCACGATCAGCATGTATCCCAATGCCGCCAAGAAAGCCACCAATGTTTCGCTGGCGGAACCGCTTCTTGCCGAAGCCAGGGAATTGCGCATCAACATCTCGCAGGCCGCCGAATCCGGGCTGGCCAAGGCAGTTGCCGAAAAACGCGCGGAACTTTGGGTGGCCGAGAATGCCAAGGCTTTTGATTGCTGGAATGCCTATGTCGAAAAGAACGGCTTGCCCTTGGCAAAGTATCGGAGTTTTTGATGGCACAATTCTCAGTCTATGGAAATCCGGATGGCTTTGGCTATCTGTTGAATGTGCAGTCGGACATCATCGACCACTTCGCAACCCGGGTGGTCGTTCCCCTGTTTCCCTTGGCAGAAATTTCCGACTTTGCCAGAGTGCTCAATCCCGAGTTTGAAATCGAAGGCCAGCGCGTGGTCATGATGACCCAAGGCTTGGCCGCAGTACCGAGCCAGCTGCTGAAACAGCCGATCACCTCCCTTGCGGACAAGCGCGTGGAAATCGTGGCCGCTCTGGATCTTCTGTTCCAGGGTTTCTGAATGACTCCCGAGCAATACTGCCAGGAAAAGTGCGCCGCCAGCGGCTCTTCCTTTTATTACAGCTTTCTCTTCCTGCCGCTTGAGCGGCGGCGGGCGATCATGGCGCTGTACGCCTTCTGCCGCGAGGTGGATGACGTGGTCGACGAATGCCACGACCCCGCCATCGCCGCCGCCAAGCTCGCCTGGTGGCGGCAGGAGATCGACCGCATTGACGGCGGCCAGCCGCAACACCCGGTCGGCCTCGCCCTGCAAGCCGCCGCCGGGCAGTTCAGCCTGCCGGCCGAACAATTGCTGGAAATCATCGACGGCATGGAGATGGATCTGCACCAGCCGCGCTACGCCGATTTCAAAAGCCTGTCGCTGTACTGTCACCGCGTTGCCGGCGTGGTCGGTCTGCTCGCCGCCGAAATTTTTGGCTACCGGGACAGGGGCACGCAAAAATATGCGCACGACCTGGGCATGGCCTTCCAGCTCACCAACATCATCCGCGACATCGGCGAGGACGCCCGGCGCGGCCGCATCTACATCCCGCTGGAAGAACTCCGGCAATTCGAGGTGCCGGCCACCGACATCCTCAACAGCCGCTATTCGGACAATTTCACCGCCCTGATGCGCTTCCAGCACGACCGGGCGCAGCAATACTACGCCAAGGCCCTGGCCGAACTGCCGGTCGGCGACCGCAAAAACCAGCGCCCCGGCCTCATCATGGCGACCATTTACCGCACCCTGCTCGACGAAATCCGCGGCGAAGACTTCCAGGTGCTGCACCAGCGCATCGCCCTGACGCCGGTGCGCAAACTGTGGCTGGCGCTCAAAACCTGGATCAGAAGTTGAACCGCCCGCGCCTTGCCGTCATCGGCGGCGGCTGGGCCGGCATCGCCGCCGCCGTTGAGCTGACCGCCAGCGGCGCCGCCGTCACCCTGTTTGAGGCCGGCCGCGTCCTTGGCGGCCGCGCCCGGCAGGCCGAAATTGCTGGCCGCCGCCTCGACAACGGCCAGCACATCCTGCTTGGCGCTTATCGCGAGACGCTGGCGCTGATGCGTCGGGTCGGCGCCGATCCCGAACGCCTGCTCGCCCGCCACCCGCTTTGTGTCGTCGACAACGCTGGTTTTCGCCTTGCTCTGCTCCGGCTGCCAGCGCCGCTCAATCTCGCCTGGGGATTGCTGACGGCGCGCGGCGTCGGCTGGCGGGAAAAGCTGCACACCGCCCGCTGGCTGCACAGCCTCAAGCGGCAAGGCTTTCGCTTGACCAACGACAGCAGCGTCGCCGACTGGCTCGACGCCGCCGGCCAGAGCGGCAGCCTGCGCCGCCGCCTGTGGCAGCCGCTTTGCCTCGCCGCCCTCAACACGCCCGCCGAACAGGCATCCGCCCAATTGTTCGCCAACGTCCTGCGCGACAGTCTGGGCAGCCGGCACCGCGCCGACACCGATCTGCTGCTGCCGCGCCATGACCTTGGCCGCCTCCTGGCCGAGCCGGCGAGCGCCTGGCTGCTCGCCCACGGCGCCATGCTGCGCTGCCGTACCCGCGTGCGCGCCCTGCATGCCGATGCCGGGACAGTCGCCATCGACGGCGAACATTATGCCGCCGCCATCATCGCCACCGCGCCGCAACACGCCAGCCGTTTGTGGCCGGGGCTGGCCGGTGAACTTGACTACCAGCCGCTGGCCACCGTGTATCTGCAATACCCGCCGGGCATCCGCTTGCCCTTCCCGCTGCAAGCCATGTGCGGCGGTCATGGGCAATGGCTGGTGGATCGCGGCGAGGGCCTTCTCGCCTGCATCCTGAGCGGCCACGGCGCCTGGGAGCAAGTCGACGACGCCAGCCTCGCCCAATGTCTGGCCGCTGAACTCAAGCTTGGCGCGCAACCCGTCTGGTGGCAGGTCATCCGCGAAAAACGGGCGACCTTCAGCGCCCGGCCGAATCTGCAACGCCCGCCCGCCACCCTTGGCCAACGCCTGTTCCTGGCCGGTGATTACACATGGGCCGACTACCCCGCCACCCTCGAAGGCGCCGTGCGCAGCGGTCGCCGCGCCGCCCATTTGGCGCTGGTCGCCGTCTTTTAGTTACAAATTTCCGATGGCGGCGCGCAGAGTTTTCAGGTCGCCGCCAGCGGCGCTGTAGCGGGCGAGAAGATAGGCTTCAACGACTTCTGCCAGCGCCGGGGCGAGTTCGGGGCGCTCGTTGCCGACGCGGGCGGCGAGGGCGAGCGGGGTTTCCCAGGGGGCGCAGTGCACCCGGCGGCGGGCCAGGCGGCGCAAGGCTTTGTGCCATAGCCGCGCCGCCGGATCGCGGCGTGGTCGGTGGTATAGCGCCCAGGCCAGGCTGGCGGCGAGCAGCACGGCGGTGGCGATGCCGAGGGCGCTGGCGAGATCGCGCCAATCGGCATCGGGCCAGCCGAAGCGGGCCAGCATCTGGCGTTGCCGCTCCTGGTCGAAACCCAGCACCTGCTGGTTCCAGGCATTGTTGAGCGCCTCCCAGCGGTAGCGCAGGGTGATCAGCCAGTCGGCGCGCGCCAGCAGAAAGGCCGGCAGCGGCTCGCCAGCCGGCAGCGCGTTGAGGATGCCGGTGTCGATGCGGGCCGGCGAGACGGCGGCGGTCGGGTCGATGCGCACCCAGCCGCGCCCCGCCAGCCAGACTTCGGCCCAGGCGTGGGCGTCGGACTGGCGGACGATGAGATAGCCGTCAACCGGGTTGCGCTCGCCGCCCTGATAGCCGGTGACGACGCGGGCCGGCACGCCGCCTGCCCGCATGAGCACGACGAAGGCGGCGGCGTAGTGCTCGCAGAAGCCGCGTTTGCTGTCGAAGAGGAAGTCGTCGATGCTGTTTTTGCCAAGCAGCGGCGGTTGCAGGGTGTAGAAAAATTCGCGGGCGAAGAGGCCGAGCGCCTTGTCGATCAGCGCCAGCGGCGCGTCGTTCTCGGCCCGCCAGCGGCGAGCCAAATCGACGGCGCGTGGATTGAATCCGGGTGGCAAATCCAGGTTGCGTTGCAGCACCGGCGCATTTTCCTCGGTGTTGAAGCGGTAATCGAGCACGGAACTGAAGTTGAAGCGGTGCCGATTGCTGACCGGCCGGCGAGAGAGGGCGGTCAGCGAGCTGTTGAGGACGGTGTCGGGCGGCAGCGCGGTGGGCGCGTCGAGCGCCAGCAGCCAGCGCTGGTTATGGCCTTCCAGCGTGGTCTGGTAATTGACCGGCTGGCCCGCCAGGTCGAGCCGGGGCGCTGGCGCCAAGCCGGGAAGCGGATGCCAGCGCCGGCCATCGAATCTTTCGAGCACCGGGCCGCGCCAGTACAGTTTGCCGTGTGGCGGCGGGTTGCCATCGAACAGGGCGCGAAAGGCGATTTCGCCGTTCAGAACCAGATCGGCGATGCTGCCCGGCTCCATCGTCTCCGACAGGCCGGTCAGCCCGGCGTGGGCATCGCGCGGCAGGCCCCATAGCGGCCCGGGAATGCGCGGAAAGAGCAGATACAGCACAAGCATGAAAGGCAAAGCCTGGCCGGCGAGAACGGCGGCGTGGCGCAGCGCATGACGCGGCGTGGCGGCAACGCCGCCGTGCACGCGGATGAGCGCCGCCGTGAGCAGCCACAGGGCGGTCAGCAGCCAGAGGCCGGTGGCGATGCTCTGCGAATGGAAATAATGGGTCAGCAAGAGGAAATAGCCGAGGGTTATCAGCACGATCGCGTCGCGCCGGCTTTTCAGTTCGAGCAGCTTCATCGCCATCAGCATGACCAGCAGCGCCACGCCGGGATCGCGCCCGAACAGGGTACGGAATTCGAACAGGGTCGCGGCACAGCCGCCGACGACGAGCAGTATCCGCAGCCAGCGCCCGGGCAGGCGGCGGTCATGCCGCCACAGCCAAGCGGCCCAAGCGAAGAGCAAGGCGGCGAAAATGTTCAGCCACAACGGCTGGTGCGCGAAATGCGGGGCGACGGTGGCGGCGGCGGCAATGAACAGCCAGGGTGCGACCGGATGATCGAGGGCTTCGCGGGCGGCGGTGCTCATGGGGCGGGACAACTGCATGAAAGATGTGCTGCTTGCGCTCTTCCCCGCTGCGCTTGCGGGGAGAGATGAATGTAGCGCCGCGCTGCCGGCTGGTGCCCCGGAACCGGCGGTTGGCGCGAAAGCTCGACGTTCCCCTTCCCTCGCGGGAGAGGGGCCGGGGGAAGGGGGAGGCGGATAAGCCCGCCCACCGTACCCGACTGCACCTCCCCCTCTCCCCAACCCCTCCCCCGCGAGGTGGGAGGGGCTTTAAGAGCGCGGATTGAGTTTTTTGCGACAAGCTCCGCTTGCGGAGCGGGAGAACCCGTTGGATTGCTTCGCTGCGCTCGCAATGACGGCTGTTTCTGCACCGCCATTGCGAGGAGCGAAGCGACGAAGCAATCCAGTAATAGTGTCATTTGGATCAAAGCGCCGCCAAGGCCAGGGTTTCAAGACAGCGCCGCCGATGCTGCTCACCGCTGCCGGCAGCGATGTCGCTGCCGGACAGGCGCAGGGCGTAGCGGGCGCCCAGCGCATCCGCCGCCAGCACCCAGCCGGTGAGGAGCGACAAACGGGTTTCCGGCGGCAGGGCGGGATCGGTCAAATCCCAGTCGAGGCGCAATTCGACTTGCGCGCCGCCGGCAAATTGCTTGACCAACAGCGGGCGTGCCGGATCGCGGGCGCTTGCTTTCCAGGCCACATGGCGCGGCGAGTCGGCCGGCTGGCGCGGGCGGAATCCAGCGAAATCCTCTGCCCCGCCATCGCCGCCCTGCTCGCCGCCGCGCGGGGTTGGCCCTGCCGCCGGCAGCGGCGAGGACAGCGGCGCGGGATAGACCAGGCAGCGCAGCTCGGGTTGCAGATAGCTCCAGGCGCGGAACAGGCCGAGCGGATAGCGCGTCCACAGCCGCACCGGCGGCAGAATCAGCCAGCCGCGCCGCCCGGCGGGCAGCGGTAGGGCGAGGCGCAGCGTCTCGCCGCCGGTAATGTCGGCGCGGATCTGCCCGGCGCCGGGCGCGGCTTCCAGTTCCAGCGCCAGACGCGGCGTGGCGCGCTCATTGCCGAGGTGCAGCGGGAAATGGGCGGTTTCGCCGACAAACACCGGCGCGCAGCGCCCGGGGGTGACGACAAGACCGTGCAGATTGCGAAAGGTATGCACCATGCCGTTCAACGCAATGCCGGCGAGCAGGAAAACCAGCGCGTGACCGAGCGCCAGCGTGTAATTGATGGCGCCGAGCAGCATCACCGCGAGGGCGATGGCGAAAAAGAGGCCGGCGCCGGTCGGCAGAATGAAAACGCGCCGCTGGCCGAGGCGGATTGGCGCCGTGCCGTCGCTCCGCCAGCGGAACAGGCGTTGCCGGAGAGTGGCGGTGAGAGTCACGGCTCAGGAAATGCGACGCCGCGAATCAAGGCCGCAGGCTGGGATGAAGCGTAGCGTAATCCCGGCAACATCATTTTGCCTGAGTGCAATGCGGGGTTTGTGCGGCTTTGCCGCATCCCGCTACGCGGAACCAGCCTTCGGCTGTCCTGCGGCCTTCGGCCTTGTCGCTTCGCTCTACCCAGCCTACGCGGGCTAGACCGGGGAGGTCGGCGAAGCCGGTCACTGAACGGCTTGCCGCAGCCAGAAGCGTCGGCAAGCGCGCATCCCATCCGCTGTTCGTCAGCGTGACGGCATTGTCGGCGCTTGAAATCCTCCACTCACGACGCTTGCACAAATTCCATGCCGCATCGCTATCTTCGCCTTCAATGGGAAGTTTTGTGACTTTGAAGAACTGAACGATCCGCACCAACTGATCTCCCACGCGCACACGGAAGTCGACCCGGTCCGTCCCGACATAACCGCCGTCCGGGACGTAGAACAGACGTTCCTCCCCGGCTCTATTGAGCTTGAGTGCCACCTTACCGTGCTTCGGTTGTCGCACGATTTCAACGTCATGAATGGAGGGATGAGAAGACCCCGTAATCTCCCATTTCTCAACATATTTGAGATAACTCCATGCGGTATGGTTGGGGCTAAACATCGCTCCCCCCACCCAGTTCCCTCCAAATTTACTCATCCAATCCACCCCCGGCTCCAAGTATTCCGTGGGCTGGCACGATCCAATGACAATCTCCTTGGCCTTGCCGCCACGCGCGGCAGCATTCTTTGCCTGCGCAACCAAAACTACCGGTGGCTGCGCATCCGGCATATCGGGCAATGCGTCGATAGTAAACATTTCGGTTTCTCCCAATTCAGTTTCAAACACGCCATGCGCCCATTGAACGAATGCGTCCCATGACGCTTCCGCGCTGTCGTCCCCGGACGGGGCGCCCAAAGCAAGCATTGCCTCACGGCGGCTCAAGGAATGGCGACGCCGCGAATCAGCGCGGCGATGTCTTCCGCCGAGGCGTGGCCGCTGCCCTGGAGCGAACGCAGACGGTGGCGGGCGACTGCCGGCAGCACGGCCTGCACGTCGTCGGGCAGGACCATGTCGCGGCCGGCCAGCCAGGCCCAGGCGCGGGCGGCGGCGAGCAGCCCGAGGCCGGCGCGCGGCGAGAGGCCGTGCTGGAAGGCGGGCGTTTGGCGGCTGGCTTCGATCAGTGCCTGGACGTAGTCGATGAGCGGCGCGGCGGCGTGCACGGCGGCGGCTTCGCGTTGCAGGGCGGGCAGGGCGCCGGCTTCAAGCAGCGGCGCCAGGGTGTCGAGGCGCTGGCGTTGGCTGCCAACTTCGAGCAGGCGGCGCTCGGCGGCCTGATCCGGGTAGCCGAGTTCGAGGCGCATGAGGAAGCGGTCGAGTTGCGATTCCGGCAGGGGAAAGGTGCCGATCTGGTGCGCCGGATTTTGCGTGGCAATGACGAAAAAGGGTTGCGGCAGCGGGCGCGTTTCGCCCTCGGCGGTGACCTGGCCTTCTTCCATCGCTTCGAGCAGGGCGCTCTGGGTTTTCGGTGTGGCCCGGTTGATTTCGTCGGCGAGCAGCAGTTGCGAGAAGATCGGGCCGGGCAGGAAGCGGAATTCGCTGCGCTCGCGCTCGAAGATGGAAACGCCGGTGATGTCGGCGGGCAAGAGGTCGCTGGTGAACTGGATGCGCGAAAAGCGCAGCCCGAGCAGGCGGGCCAGGGCTTGCGCCAGCGTCGTTTTGCCGAGGCCGGGCAGATCCTCGATCAGCAGGTGGCCGCCGGCCAGCAGGCAGGCTACGGCGAGGCGGATTTCCGTCGCCTTGCCGAGAATGGTTTCCCCGGCGCGGGCGAGTACGGGAGCCAGGGGGCGCGGACGGCCCGAGAGCGGAAGGGGCGACATGCGAACTTTCTTTATGAAAGAAGAGAATTCTAATGCTTGAAGCCTGAAGCGGAACCGATTGATAATAAGGATTCGACGCGCGCCGCCAGGGGCGACGGATTGCACAGAGAGAAAGGCAACAGTGACCAGCACGGCTTTCATCACCCATCGCGACTGCCAGTTGCACGACATGGGTTCGCATCACCCGGAGTGCCCGCAACGTCTCACCGCCATCAACGATCATCTGATCGCCCAAGGCATCGACGCATACTTCACTTATCACGAAGCGCCGCTCGCCACTTTCGAGCAATTGCTGCGCGTTCATCCCGCCGCGCATCTGGAACGTGTCAAGCGCGCCTCGCCGGAACATGGCATCGTCCATCTCGACCCGGATACGGCGATGAATCCGCATACCTGGCAGGCGGCCTTGCGCGCCGCTGGCGCCGGCTGTCTGGCGGTCGACCTGGTGCTTGGCGGCGAATGCGAAAACGCCTTCTGCGCCGTTCGCCCGCCCGGCCATCACGCCGAAAAGAAAAACGCGATGGGCTTTTGCTTCTTCAACAACGTTTCCGTGGCGGCCCAGCACGCGCTCAAGGCGCATGGCCTGGAGCGCGTCGCCATCATTGATTTCGACGTGCACCACGGCAACGGCACCGAGGATTGCTGTGCCGGCGACGAGCGCATCCTGATGTGCGGTACCTTCCAGCATCCTTTCTACCCCTATTCCGGCGCCGACCGGCCCGCCGCCAACATGTGCAACGTGCCGCTCGCTGCCGGCTACGGCGGCGAGGAATTCCGCGATGCGGTCATGCAGGTGTGGACGCCGCGCCTGCAGGAATTCAAGCCGCAGATGATCTTCATCTCGGCTGGTTTCGACGGCCACTACGAGGACGACATGGGCGGCCTCAAACTGGTCGAAAAGGATTTCGCCTGGTGTACCGGCCACCTGAAAAAACTGGCCGCTGAGCTATGCGACAAACGCATTGTTTCGATACTCGAAGGCGGTTATGTGATGACCTCGCTGGCGCGCAGCGTCGGCGCGCATCTGCGGGTGCTGGCCGATCTCTGATTCCGTTCCCGGCTTCGCGTGCCATGCGCCAGCACGGCCTGCGCCTACTCGATTGATCTGGAAACGGAATACATCCCGGCGCCATTGTTGGAAAAGGGCGCTTCGCGGTAAAATCCCGCCCCTTTCCATTCCCAATGTTTGAGCGGATGAATTCATGGCGTTGATTGTCCAGAAATACGGCGGCACCTCGGTCGGCAACCCCGAGCGCATCAAGAACGTCGCCCGGCGCGTGGCCAAATTCCACGCCCAGGGCCACCAGGTCGTGGTGGTCGTTTCCGCCATGAGCGGCGAAACCAACCGGCTGATCGCGCTGGCCAAGGAAATATCGGCTGAACCCGACCCGCGCGAACTCGATCAGGTCTGCGCCACCGGCGAACAGGTCACCATCGGCCTCCTGTCGATGGCGCTCAAGGAAATCGGCCTGCCGGCCCGCAGTTACACCGGCGGCCAGGTCAAGGTGCTGACCGACAGCGTCTTTACCAAGGCGCGCATCCTGTCGATCGACGACGCCAACCTGCGCCTCGACCTCGACGCCGGCATGGTCGTTGTCGTCGCCGGCTTCCAGGGCGTCGATGCCGACGGCAACATCACCACGCTCGGCCGCGGCGGTTCCGACACCTCCGCCGTCGCCCTGGCGGCGGCGCTGAAAGCCGACGAGTGCCAGATTTACACCGACGTCGACGGCGTCTATACCGCCGACCCGCGCATCGTGCCGGAAGCCCGGAAACTCGACGCCATCACCTTCGAGGAAATGCTGGAAATGGCCAGCCTCGGCTCGAAAGTGCTGCAAATCCGCTCGGTCGAATTCGCCGGCAAATACAAGGTCAAACTGCGCGTGCTCTCCAGCTTCGAGGATGAAGGCGAAGGCACGCTGATTACCGCTGAGGAAGAAAGCAATATGGAACAACCGATCATTTCCGGCATCGCCCACAACCGCGACGAAGCCAAGCTGACCATGCTCGGCGTTCCCGACGAACCGGGCATCGCCTACCGCATACTCAGCGCCATCGCCGAAGCCAACATCGACGTCGACATCATCGTCCAGAACGTCGGCCACGACGGCAGTACCGACCTCTCCTTCACCGTTAACCGCGGCGACTTCGCCAAGGCGCAAGGCATTCTGGAGAAGGTCAAGACCGAACTGGGCGCTCGCCAGGTGGCCGGCGACAACCGGATCTGCAAGGTTTCCGCCGTCGGCGTCGGCATGCGCTCGCACCCCGGCGTCGCTTCCAAGATGTTCAAGGCGCTGGCCGACGAGGGCATCAACATCCAGATGATCTCGACTTCCGAGATCAAGATTTCCGTCATCATCGAGGAAAAATACCTGGAACTGGCCGCCCGCGTGCTGCACAACACCTTCGGCCTCGACCAAGCCGTTTGACCTCGCGGCGCTGAGTCGCTATTATCCGCGCCTCAGCGCAAGACGCTAGGAGACGTGGCCGAGAGGTCGAAGGCACTCCCCTGCTAAGGGAGCATGCGGGCAAAACCTGCATCGAGGGTTCGAATCCCTCCGTCTCCGCCAGTATCAATCCAGACACACCCGGGCAAGTCCCGGATGGTCTCGTAAACTGGCGTTGTATCAAGGTTCTGCGTCTATAATCGTCCCGAGTTGTCCATGTTTGTCCCACTGTAGCTAAGTGCTAATCGTGGTATAGAACATGGCACCTTACGGGGCGATACCATGACTCTGACGATCAAGGCGGTGGAGGCCGCCAAGCCACGCGAGCGCGGCTACAAGTTGGCTGACGGACGTGGACTGTACCTATACGTGACACCAGCCGGCGGTAAAAGTTGGCGTGCTAATTTCATGCGCGGTGGCAAACAGCAAACCCGGACATACGGGCGCTATCCGGCGATGAGTTTGGCACAGGCGCGCAAGGCGCATGCCATGGCGCATGACGAGCCGGCGGCGGATCGGCAGGTGGTACCGACTTTCGAATCGGTGATGCGCCAGTGGCTCAAGATCAAACTACCGGGACTGTCGAATCCCAAGCACCAGAAACAGGTCGTCAACACATTGGAACGCTTCGTGTTGCCGGCTATCGGCGCGATGCCGATCAACACGGTGCCGCGCACCAAACTGGTTGAGGTCGTACAGGCGGTACAGGCTGGCGGACAGGTCGAAACCGCGCATCGTGTGGCCGGCCGGATCACGATGGTTTTTGATTACGCGCAGGATATTGGACTGATCGAGTATCACGGCGCGGCGCGGCTGATGCGCGTGCTACTGTCGCGCAAGGTGCGTCGACCAATGGTCAGTATCCCGCCAACCGAGGCTGGGGCGCTGATGCGAGCTATCGATGATTACGATGAACCGGTCACCCGCCTTGGGTTACGCTTGATGGCATACACCTTCGTGCGCACGAGCGAGCTGCGGGGGATGCGCTGGGATGAACTGCGCGAGGAGGGCGCGGTGTGGGTGATACCGGAGTCACGGATGAAACTCCGTTTGCCGCACGTGGTGCCGCTTTCCAGCCAAGCGCGGCAAGCGATCAAGGAACTGCGCTTGCTCACCGGCAAGCGGGAATTTGTCCTGGATTCACCGCTACGCTCAGGACATCCATTATCCGAGAATACTTTCCTGTTTGCATTGTACCGGCTCGGCTATCGCGGCCGGATGACGGGTCACGGGTTCCGCTCTCTGGCGTCGACGGTGCTCAACGAACAGTCGGGCTTTGCTTCTGACGTAATCGAGCGGCAACTGGCGCATCAGGAAACCGACGAGGTACGAGGAGCGTACAACCGGGCGCAATACCTTGCGCAACGGCGTGAATTGATGCAGTGGTGGGGGGATTGGCTGGAGCAAGCCACCAGCACATCCTGCCCGTTGGACGAGGGTGCTCACTGAAAGTCGGATCAAGCAGCGGTTGCAACACTTGCATCAATTGTCCTTTCGGATGAGATGACGCATTGTCGTAAGGCCATGGCGGCTGTGGAAGTCAGAAACGCAGTCAAAAAATGGGGGGTAGGTGTAGGAATGGAGAGCAAAATAAAAAAAATTCCGCCCGCTCGATCGGGCGCTGGCAAATTGGCGCCAATTCGGCGTCAGATTGACGCCACCAAGAAACGGGCAGAAAGCGCGGCGTCAGATTGGCGTCATTCTGGCGTCAATTTGGCAGCGTGGTCGCCCAACAATTCTAGCGGCGTCAAATTGACGCCGGCAGCGGTTGATTTTGTTGGTACGTACTTCGATATGGACGATGGATTCGCGAATCAACCATTTCCGGCCCCAACCAGCAGAGAATTTTGGCAGCACAAAGAGCAAGGATCGGAGCTTACCGCCGTCGTTTTTTGCCTCTTTTTTTGGGGTGAATCCAACAACGGGACAAATCTGTTGCCAACTAGACGGAAGTCGAATTGCAGTTCTGAACTGGTTTTGAGGGGTGGATTGCCAACTAAAAAACCGCTAGACACAAAGTTGTCCCTAAGGACTCTCTGAACAACCGTCCATCTTGGCAAGCCTTGTCATAAAAACCCTGGAAAATGTGTCAAGGCACAGGTTTTTGGGCTGTTGATCAAGAAATTTGGGGATTTCCCGTTTCACGG
>WREP01000026.1 GCA_009779265.1 Betaproteobacteria bacterium | reverse complement strand
GTGTGGAGCAGGCTCGATAGCATCGAGCCAAAAGTTAACAGCTTTCTCTAGGGTTTACAACCACTTAAAGAAAGCGATTAAAGAAAATGAAAATGCCGCTCAGCGCTAACTGAACGGCATTAGCCCCAGACACTGTTTTGAGGTTCGCTTCGCTCACCACCAACTACGGGCTGTTGCCTCGATCCGCCCGTCATTGCGAACGCAACGAAGATCCAGTTTCGCGCCATCTCGAACCAAACTCCCTCTGATTCCCATGCGGAAATGGCGACAAAAAAACGGCGCGGCCACCGTTGACGATGCCGCGCCGTCCGAGCGCTTCGCAAGCTACGCCGCTTACTGCTTTTCCATTGTCACATCATACATTATGGCTTGCTGGCCAAATTGGATAATTGGTCTCGTGTTTACATTGATAATAACCCAACCCGCATCGACCATGTCCATGTACCGTTGCTGACCATATTTTGTGCAATCAAAGCTTAGAATCCCGGCCTTTCTCGCATCTCCCGGGTTTCCGTCTAATTGCCTGCCCCCGCAGAACTCCTTGGTTCCTTTCGGAGCGTTTCTCATTCGCTCCTTAATATTTGCAATTGCCTGTTCTCTTGCTTTTAGCTCCGCTATGATTTTTTTCTCAACATCAGGCCACCGGGCATAGTAATCATCAATTTTCTCCGTATAATAATTGTAGTCCTTGCCGCTCAAAATTTGGATGCGATCTTCGGCGCCCAAATTACCTAAAGGGGCTGCCCCGCGCGTTTTGATATCAAAGGACGGGTCTCGTTTAGGAGCGCCATGGATTTCGTTTAAATCTGCGATTTTCATTCCCCCATTACGTTCGCTTCGGCAAATCTTATCCCTGTTGCACCATAAAGCAGAAAAGCCAGCACGTTTAAATGTCTTTTTTCTTCCATCTTTTAGCGCAAACGTAACATACTCGCCATACCTATCTCTAGTTCCGGTTATTGATGCCAGATCAAGCGCATTAAAATATTCTTCTCCTGTTGAATATACAGCGGCTTCATCTTTTGACTCGTTTATGAATATACTATATCTAGCTCGGACAGCAACGCGGTTATCCTCATAAATATTCAAGGTGGAAAGCCTTTTTTCTTTTAATTGTTCCGGCGTCAACTTTGGTGCGTTAGAAGCACATCCGGTAAGCATGAGAATGGCAGCAAGCCAGTACATATGATTTTTCATACAAAATCCTTTTGAAAAGTTCAATCTGGCAAGCACTTCCCGGTAAAGCAGAGACTTCAGACTGTGTGTGCGCCGCTCAAAGCGGCAATTCCGGTGCCGTCAACTCGGCATAAATTCTTCAATTATAGCGAATTTATCGAATTCACGCAATTACGCCAATTGCAAATTGGACATGTATTGACCTGCCGTCACCCAATTACGATGCGTCACATCAGAGCAGTCGCATGAATACTGGTGCCCTTGTTCCCGCCCGCCGCCTACAGCAGCTTGCCGGGATTCATCAGGCCGCGCGGGTCGAGGGCCTGTTTGATGGCGCGCATCAGGGCCATTTCCTCGGCGCTTTTGTAGCGCAGGATTTCTTCGCGCTTGAGTTGGCCCAGGCCGTGTTCGGCGGAAATGGTGCCGGCCAGAGCGTGCGCGATGTCGTGCACGCGCCGGTGCACCTCCGGCTGGCGGGCGATGAAGGCGGCGTTGTCGGCGCTGTGCGACAGGTTGTAGTGCAGGTTGCCGTCGCCGACATGGCCGAAGGCGACGATGCGCACGCCGGGGAAGGCCGCCGTCAGGGCGGCGTCGGCTTGTGTCAGGAAGTCGGGGATGGCGGAGAGCGGCACGGCGATGTCATGCTTGATGCTCAGGCCCTCGATTTTTTGCGCTTCCGAAATGTTTTCGCGCAGCGCCCACAATTGCCGCGCCTGGCTTTCCGAGCGGGCGAGCACGCCGTCGGCGATGATGCCTGCGCCGAGGCAGGCGGCGAGCCACGCCTCGACCGCCACCGGGGCGGCGCCGGAAAACTCGGCCAGCACGTACCACGGACTGGCCGCGCCGGGCCGGCGGCTGCCGGGAATGTGTTGCAGCACCAGCGCAAGGGCGGTTTCGGAGATCAGCTCGAAGGCGGTCAATTGCGCGTCGAAATGTTCCTTGGCCCGACGCAGCAGGTCGACGGCCACGGCCGGCGTCGCCACGTTGAGCCAGCAGGCGGTTTGCGTCGGCGGCAGGGCAAAGAGCTTGAGCACCGCCGCCGTGATGACGCCAAGCGTGCCTTCGGCGCCGATGAAGAGCTGCTTGAGGTCGTAGCCGGTATTGTCCTTGCGCAGACCGCGCAGGCCGTTCCAGAGCGTGCCGTCGGCCAGAACCACTTCGAGGCCGAGGGTCAGTTCGCGGGCATTGCCGTAGCGCAGCACCTGCACGCCGCCGGCATTGGTGGAGAGATTGCCGCCAATCTGGCAACTGCCTTCTGCGGCGAGCGCCAGCGGGAACAGCCGCCCGGCGGCGCGGGCCGCTTCCTGCACGGCGGCAAGGGTGCAGCCGGCTTCGACGGTGATGGTGTCATTGACCGGATCGACGGCGAGGATGCGGTTAAGGCGGCCAAGGGCAAGCACGACGGCGCTGCCGGATGCGTCCGGCGTCGCCGCGCCGCACAGGCTGGTATTGCCGCCCTGCGGCACCAACGGCGCGCAAACGGCGGCGCAGGCGGCAACGACGGCGGCGACCTCGGCCCGCGTGCCGGGGCGAACGACGCAGCGGGCGGCGCCCCGGTAACGCCCCCGCCAGTCGGTCAGCCACGGCTGCATGGCGGCCGGCTCGGCAATGACCTGGTCAGCGCCGACGATGGCGGCCAGTTGGCCGATCAGGCGATCAGGCATGGGTGTCCTTGAAGCCCCTCCCCCCTCGCGGGGGTGAGGGGTTGGGGAGAGGGGGAGGTGCAGATGGGAGCGAGTGGCGGGTTTGGCAAGGCCCGTAAACCCGTAGTCCTCTGTCGGGAGGAGTTTGAACCTCTTGCCACCTCCCCCTCTCCCCCGGCCCCTCCCCCGCGAGGGGGGAGGGGAGCCGGAGAATTTTTCGCCCTGAACCATTCATGCGTTTACCCTGCCCTGCCCGACCGGCTCGGCGTAGAGATCGTGATGATCGGCGTCGACGACGCGGACTTGCAGGAAATCGCCGGGCGCTGCGGCGAAATGGCCGTCGAGATAGACGAGGCCGTCGATTTCCGGGGCGTCGGCTTGGGAACGGGCGATCGTGCCTTCTTCGTCAACCTCGTCGACCAGCACTTCAATCACGCTGTCGATTTTGGCCGCCAGCTTGTCGGCGGAAATGTCCTCCTGCACCTGCATCAGCCAGCGTCGGCGATCCTCGCGCACCGTTTCCGGCGGCAGGCCGGGCAGGTCGTTGGCCCGCGCGCCATCGACCGGCGAGTAGGCAAAGGCGCCGACGCGGTCAAGCCGGGCTTCTTCGAGAAACTGGATCAACTGCTCGAAATCGGCATCCGTCTCGCCGGGGAAGCCGGTGATGAAGGTCGAGCGGATGACGATTTCCGGGCAAATCTCGCGCCATTTGGCGATGCGTTCCAGCATGTTTTCGGCCGAGGCCGGGCGCTTCATGGCCTGGAGTATGCGCGGGCTGGCGTGCTGAAAGGGCACATCCAGATAGGGCAGGATTTTGCCCTCGGCCATCAGCGGAATGACGTCGTCGACCGAAGGGTAAGGATAGACGTAGTGCAGCCGGACCCAGATGCCGAAGCTGGAAAGCGCCTCGCACAATTCCTTGAGCCGCGTCTTGACCGGGCGGCCGCCCCAGAAGTGCGTGCGGTACTTGAGATCGACGCCGTAGGCGCTGGTGTCCTGGGCGATGACGAGAATTTCCCTGACCCCGGCGCGCGCCAGATTTTCGGCTTCGGCCAGCACGTCGCCGACCGGGCGCGAAACGAGCGGGCCGCGCAACGCGGGAATGATGCAAAAGGTGCAGCCGTGGTTACAGCCTTCGGAAATTTTCAGATAGGCGAAATGCGTCGGCGTCAGGCGGATGCCCTGCGCCGGCACGAGGTCGGCATAGGGGTCGTGCGGCTTGGGCAGATGCCGATGCACATGCCCCATCACCTCTTCCAGCGCATGCGGGCCGGTCACGGCCAGCACCGAGGGATGGGCAGTACGCACGGTGTCGCCCTTGGCGCCGAGGCAGCCGGTAACGATGACCTTGCCGTTTTCGGCCAATGCCTCGCCGATGGCGTCGAGCGATTCCTCGACGGCGGCTTCGATGAAGCCGCAGGTATTGACGATAACCAGATCGGATTCTTCGTGGCTCGGCGAAATCTCGTAACCCTCGGCCCGCAGCCGGGTCAGGATCAGCTCGGCATCGCTCCCAGCTTTGGGGCAACCCAGTGAAACGAAGCCGACTGTCGGCGTCTTGCTGATAAAAGTCATGGGGATGAAACCTTGTCCGGCCCAGCCGGTAAAATTTGGCATTTTACGACCGAACGGGCCGGTCAACAGAACCAGACGCCCTGACGCGGCCATAAGAGCGCACAAAATGTTGGGATTGAAGCCTATACTCGAAGGACTTATACGGAATTCGCCATGAAACATCCCTATCCGAACTCCCGCTTCCCGGCCGAAAATTATCTCAACCGCGAACTCGGCCTGCTCGCTTTCAACCGGCGCGTTCTCGCCCAGGCTCAGGACAGGCGGATGCCCCTGCTGGAGCGCCTGCGTTTTTTGTGCATCGTTTCAAGCAATCTCGACGAATTTTTTGAAATCCGCATGGCCGGCCTCAAGGAGCAGGTGCGGGCCAATACGGCGATCGTCACCAGCGACGGCAAGACGCCGCAGGAAGCCTTTCGCCTGGTATCGGCCGAGGCCCGCGCCATCGTCGCCGAGCAGTACCAGCATCTCAACGATATCATCCTGCCGGCGCTCGAAGAGCACAACATCCACTTCCTGCGCCGCTCGGACTGGACCGAGGCGCAGCGCGAATGGATCCGCGACTATTTCCTGCACGAAACGGTGCCGGTGCTGACGCCCATCGGCCTCGATCACTCGCACCCCTTCCCCAAGGTGCTCAACAAGAGCCTCAATTTCGCCATCGAACTCGAAGGCAAGGATGCCTTCGGCCGCAATTCCAATGCCGCCATCGTCCAGGCGCCGCGCGTGCTGCCGCGCGTCATCCGCCTGCCCGAGGAACTGGCCGGCGTCGAATACGGTTTCGTCTTTCTCTCCTCGGTGCTGCACGAATTCGTCGGCGAGATGTTCACCGGCATGAATGTGCTGGGCTGCTACCAGTTCCGCGTCACCCGCAATTCCGACCTGTTCGTCGACGAGGAAGAAGTCACCAACCTGCGCACCAAACTGCAAGGCGAATTGCCGCACCGCCACTTCGGCGACGCCGTGCGCCTCGAAGTAGCCGACAACTGCTCGCCGGCAATGACCGATTTTCTGCTCGCCCAGTTCGGCCTCAAGGAAGCCGATCTTTACCGCGTCAACGGCCCGGTCAACCTGGTTCGCCTGATGCAGGTGCCAGACTGGGTGGATCGTCCGGAGATGAAATTCGCCCCCTTCACCCCGGGTCTACCCAAAGCGGCTGGCAAGGGCGCCAACATTTTCGACAGCATCCGCCGCTCCGACCTGCTGCTGCACCATCCCTACCAGTCCTTCGCCCCGGTCATCGAACTGCTCAATCAGGCCGCCGCCGACCCGCAAGTGGTGGCGATCAAGATGACGGTTTACCGCACCGGCACCGACTCGGTGCTAATGCAGTCGCTGATAAGCGCCGCCCGCAACGGCAAGGAAGTCACCGTCGTCGTCGAACTCATGGCGCGCTTCGACGAAGAAGCCAATATCAGCTGGGCGACCAAGCTCGAAGAAGTCGGCGCCCACGTCGTTTATGGCGTGGTCGGCTACAAGACGCACGCCAAGGCGCTCCTCATCGTCCGCCGCGAGGACGGCGCCCTCAAACGCTACGCCCACCTCGGCACCGGCAACTACCACCCGCGCACCGCCCGCCTGTACACCGATTTCGGCCTGATGACGGCCAACGATGAAATCACCCAGGACGTCAGCGAAGTCTTCAAGCAACTCACCGGCCTGGGCAAGGCGCTCTCCCTGAAACACCTGTGGCAGGCGCCCTTCACCCTGCAACCGAACGTCATCAAGGCGATCCAAGCCGAAGCCGAAGCAGCCCGCAACGGCGGTAAAGCCATCATCGTCGCCAAGATGAACTCGCTGCTCGAACCGGAAGTCATCGACGCCCTCTACAGCGCCTCCCAGGCCGGCGTCCAGATCGACCTCATCGTCCGCGGCGTCTGCGCCCTGCGCCCCGGCGTTGAAGGACTGTCGGAAAACATCCGGGTGCGCTCCATCATTGGCCGCTTCCTCGAACACCACCGCATCTTCTACTTCTTTGCCGGCGGCGAGGAAAAGGTCTACCTCTCCTCCGCCGACTGGATGGAACGCAATTTCTTCAAGCGCATCGAACTGGCCTTCCCCATCCTCGACCCCAAGCTGAAAAAGCGCGTCATCAGCGAAGGACTCAAGTTCTATCTGGCCGACAACCAGCAAAGCTGGGACATGAACAGCGAAGGCGCCTACCAGCGCCGCCGCCGCTCCCGCAACAAGCCGCACAACGCCCAGGGCGAATTGATGCTGATGCTCGGCGGCTGAAAGCCCGCAGGATGGCTTGAGCGCAAGCACGGCAGGCTGTGATGAAGCGCAGCGTAATCCCGGCAACTTGCCTGCAATGCTGGGTTTCGCTTCGCTCTACCCATTAGCCTACGGCCCTGTGGCCCCGGGTTTTCAAAAACAATGAAGGAAGAATGAATGGCCCAAGCGCAAGATGTCGAGGCCGTGACACAGGCAGCCGAGCAAGGGGATGCCAAAGCCCAAAACGACCTTGGCCTGATGTACCTCGAAGGTTGCGGTGTGACGCAAGACGAAACCAAGGCCGCGAACTGGTTTCGCAAGGCGGCGAAACAGGGATATGTTGACGCCCAATACAAGCTTGGATGGATGTATGAGTGGGGTCAATGCGTCCCTCTGGATGACGCCGAAGCGGTGAAGTGGTACCACAAGGCAGCGGAGCAGGGAGATGCGATAGCCCAATACAAACTTGGATGGATGTACAACGTCGGTAAAGGCGTCCCCATGGATGACGCCGAAGCGGTGAAGTGGTATCGCAAGGCAGCCGAACAGGGCCATGCGGATGCCCAAGACTGGCTTGGATTCTGCTACGAAGAAGGTTTTCGTGTGACGCAGGATCATGCCGAGGCCGCGACTTGGTACCGTAGGGCAGCGGAGTCATATCGCAAGGCAGCGGAACAGGGCGATGCGCATGCCCAACACTGCCTTGGACGCGCGTACGAAAAAGGTTGTGGTGTGACGCAGGATCATGCCGAGGCCGCGACCTGGTACCGTAGGGCAGTGGAGTCATATCGCAAGGCAGCGGAACAGGGCGATGCGCATGCCCAATACTGCCTTGGACGCGCGTACGAAAAAGGTCGGGGTGTGACGCAAGACCATACCGAGGCTGCGGCTTGGTACTGTAAGGCAGCGGAGTTGTATCGCAAGGCAGCGGAACCAAGGGATACGTATGCTGTGTTCCAGTTTAATGGTCGGGCCTTTCGGTATCGCAAAACAGCGGAACCAGGGGATGCGTATGCCCAATTTCTCCTTGGATACATGTATGAAACAGGCCGGGGCGTGTCCAAGGATGATGCCGAAGCGGCAATATGGTACAAAAAAGCGAAAAAATATGGCGAGAAACGCCCTCTAATTGCGCCTGCCACGCGGCCACACTGAATTGCTTGACACCGTCAGGTTGGTTATTCCGTTTTCAGATCAAGAACGATGTAACCGGGCACCCCCTGTTTTTCGCTACTTTCCAGCTTTTTAAGACGGTGATTAAGTGGTGACTGGATCAATCCCAAATGCATCAAATTTTTCCAAATAACTATCTGCATTGATATATTCGCCAACAGTCAGGACGCCGTCCTCTTTTGTTTTGTGCTGTGGTTTGAAATTCAGGGACAGATGGTAGCTGTCGCTATTAGGATATTTGCCGCTGAAATAGTATTTCAGCCCATCTGCTACGACCTTGGCAGGGAATACATAGACATCAGGATGTCCTTCTTTCTTTGCCAAATTCACACAGCAAATGAACCGTTTTTCAATGGGCGGCATTGTTTCATTTTCTGGAGTTGCATACTTCTTTTGAAGAACCCATCGTTTTGAGTGTTGAGCAGAGGACTTAACCTCAAGAAAGGCAAAATTGCCTTTTTTATCAAAAACAAGAATGTCGTAGCCGATAGCTGTGCCCCATTGAAGAGTGACCATGTAGCCTCGGTGTGTGAGTCTTGAAGCAACCAAGAACTCTCCTGCAAGCCGGTTCAGGTTCTTCTTCTCACTAGAGACTTTGGCTTTTTCCTTGGCCATTGTGACAACCCCGCTGTATGCAATTTGGGAATTTTACCGCAAACTTCCCTACCTTACCTTGGAACACATAGTGGTAGCAGGCTAGGGCGGATAAGGCCGCAGGCCGCCATCCGCCGGTTGTATCCTCCGATGCCAAGCGGCGCAAATTGAAAAAGTGAGTGTTATCAACGGCGCGGCATCGGCAACGGTGACCGCGCTGTTTTTTTCGGCGGACGGGCGACCAGGTCAAATTGCCGGGATTGCGCTGCATCCCACCGGCGCCGGCTACAGGGGGACGAACGCTGAATGGCCGTGCTGGCTGAGCAGGCGCACAGCGGTTTGATCGAAGGAGGCGAACGCAGCCGCGCCATTGGGCGACATCTTGCGGCCAACATAGGCCGCTACGCCATCCGCGAAATCGCCGCCGGCTTTCAGGAGATCAAGGCCCGCGTTCACCTCATCGTCGGCGAGTACGATTTTATCGCTCTGGGTCATGGCGTTGATTTGCTCGGCGATTTCTTGTCGATCAACTTTGTACGCTGATCGTAAAACCCATACCGTTTCACACAAAACGACCGTGGGGATAGTAATGCTGTCGGCTTCATCAAATAATCCAAGCGCCGACTTGTATTGCTCGTCATCATCGGCAAGGATGAATCGAAGCAGGATATTGGTATCAATGACGACGTTCACTTCATCCCTCGCATTCCATGCTCAACATAGCCGTCTGCGATGGCTTGATTTATTTGCTCAATCGTCATCTTGACATCGGTTTTCCCCTTCAATGCACCGGCCAAATCCATGACGCTCCGGTGTTTTTTGCTGGCGTTGATATTGATGCTGCCATCGGGGAGTTTTTTGATGGCTATTTTTTCGCCCGCTTTCACGCCCAAATGCTCCAGAAGCGATTTGTTGAAAGTGAATTGGTTTTTGGCCGTCAAAGTCATTTCAATCATGGAGCCTCCTTACGCTTGGTAAGTTGGATGGATCCATTTATCGTAGCATGGATCGGGACAAGCGCAACCCGGGCGCAACCCGGTTTGCCGCCGGCTGCCGCTATCCGCCGCTCACGCCCGGCGCACGCCGACCACGCCATCGACCTCGTGGATCTGCGTCAAGGTGCGTTGCAGGTGTTGCAGGTTGGTGATCTCGATGGTGAAGCTCATGCGCGCCTTGCCTTGTTTGGACTGGGTATTGACGCCGGTGACGTTGAGTTTTTCGCGGGTGAAGATTTCCGAGATGTCGCGCAGCAGGCCCTGGCGGTCGTGCGCCTCGACAATGATGTCGGCGGCGAAGACGCCGCTGGTCTGGGCGCCCCAGCCGGTTTCGATGACCCGCTCGGGATGCTTGGCGGCCAGGCTGGCGAAGTTGGAGCAATCGGCGCGATGCACGGAAATGCCCTTGCCGCGGGTGACGAAGCCGCAAATTTCGTCCGGCGGCGCCGGTTTGCAGCAGCGTGCGAGTTGGGTCAGGAGTTTGTCCACGCCGACGATCAGGATGCCCTGGTTGCCCTTGGCCGGTTTGCTTGGCCGGGTCACGACCTCATCGGGCGGTGGCGCTTCGCCGGGCTGGCCGCCCCGCGCCACGGCCTGGAATTGCCGCTGGCTGAGGTCGCCCCGGGCGGCGGCGATGTACAGGTCGTCGGCGTGCGCGAAACCGAGTTTGTGAGCCAGTTCGTCGATATTGGCGGCGGTCTGGCCGGCGCGCTGCAATTCCTTGGCGATCAGCGCGCGCCCTTCGCTCAGCGTTTCTTCCAGGGCCTGATTGGAGAACCAGGCGCGCACCTTGGTTCGGGCGCTCTTGGTATGGATGTAGCCGAGCGAGGCATTGAGCCAGTCGCGCGACGGGCCGCCTTCCCGGGCGGCGACGATTTCGACCCGCTGCCCGGTTTGCAGCGGCGTGTTGAGCGGCACCAGTTGGCCGCCGACCTTGGCGCCGCGGCAGCGGTGGCCGAGATCGCTATGCACGCGGTAGGCGAAGTCGATGGGCGTCGCCCCCTGCGGCAGATCGACCACCTTGCCTTGCGGCGTGATGACGTAAATGGCTTCGTCCAGCGCCGCCTGCTTGTAGTGGTCGATCCAGTCCGTGCTGTCGGTGACTTCGTCCTTCCAGGTCAGCAGCAGGCGCAGCCAGGCGATTTTCTCGTCGTAATCGTCCGCCTGCGCGCGCTTGGCGCCTTCCTTGTAGCGCCAGTGGGCGGCGACGCCGAGTTCGGCGTGGCGATGCATGTCCCGGGTGCGGATCTGGATTTCCAGGCTGCGCCCGTCGGGGCAGCGCACGGCGGTATGCAGCGAGCGGTAGTTGTTGCCCTTGGGATTGGCGATGTAGTCGTCGAATTCGCTCGGGATCGGGTGCCACAGGTCGTGCACGATGCCGAGCGCGGTGTAGCACTCCGCGACGTCATCGACAATGATGCGCAGGGCGCGCACGTCGTGGACTTCGGCAAATTCCACGCCTTTTTTGCGCATCTTGTTCCAGATGCTGTAAATGTGTTTCGGTCGGCCATAGACCTCGGGATTGTCGATGCCGACCGCCGCCAGTTCCCGCCGCACCCTGTCCACCGCTTCGACGATGAACTGCTCGCGCTCGCTGCGCTTCTCGTCGAGCATGTTGGCGATCTTGCGATAGATGTCGGGATGCAGGAAACGGAAAGACAAATCCTCCAGTTCCCATTTCAATTCCCAGACCCCGAGCCGGTTGGCCAGCGGCGAGTAGAGTTCCAGCGTCTCGCGCGCCACCGGCACGCGCAATTCATTCGGCTGCGCCGCATAGTGGCGCAGCGTCTGCATCCGGCTGGCCAGACGCAGCAGCACCACGCGGATGTCCTCGACCATGGACAGCAACATCTTGCGCAGCACTTCGACCTGCGCCTTCATTTCCGCTGCATTGCCCGCGCCGGCCTCGATGCTGCCGGCGACGAAGCCCCGGGTGATCGGCCGCAGCCCGTTCAGCCGGGATATGCCGCCGACCAGTTGCGCCGTCGGCTTGCCGAATTGCGCCTCGATGTCGGCAAGGCCGTGCTCTTCCAGCGTTGGAATAGCGAACAGCACCGCCGCCATGCGCGACTCGACATCCAGTTTCAGGCCAGCGATGACCAGCGCCATGCCCAAGGCGTGCGACCAGATGCGCTCGCCGCTACTCAACGTACTCTCACCGTAACGCTCCCAGGCGTATTCGACGGCGCGCGTCAGCGTCGCCGCGTCCGGCGCCGGCAAAGCGGCCGCCAGGGTGGCGAGAAAGCCTGCGAAATCAGCCTGCGCGGCAACGGAATGAACGACAGAAACCATGACCCGATTATCCTGATATGCGCGCCTCGGCGGCGGCAAGCCACCCCGGCAAGGCCGCGCCGCTCAATCGAAGCCCTTGTCGTTCGGCGCCGCGAATAACGCCCGCATGTCGTCGGAAAGCGGCATTCTCAGGCTGATCCCATTGGGCGGAATGGTGTTGAGGAACCACTTGTTGTAAATCCGCTCGGCTTCGCCGGAAGTCTGCAACTCGGCGATGGCGGCATCGACCACTTTCTTGAAGGCGGGATCGTCCTTGCGCAGCATGCAGCCGTAGGCTTCCCTGGATTGCGGCGTGCCGGTGACGAGCCAGTCGCTCGAGCGCCTGGCCTGGGACATCTCGCCATAGAGCAGCGCGTCATCCATGACGAAGGCGACGGCGCGGCCGGTTTCCAGCATCTGGAAAGCATGGCCGTGATCCTTCGAGGAGACGATATTCATCTGCATCCGCTTCTCGTCATTCATCTTGCGCAGCAGGACTTCGGACGTGGTATTGGCCGAGGTAACCACGCTCTTGTCGGCGAGGTCGGGAAAATCCTTGATGCCGGAATCTTTCCGCGTCATCAGCCGGATGCCGCTGATGAAAATGGAGTTGGAAAAAGCGACCTGCTTGCGCCGCTCGGCATTATTGGTAGTCGAGCCGCACTCGATATCCACCGTGCCGTTCTGGAGCAGCCCCATGCGGGTGGTAGGCGTCACCGGCACCAGCCTGACCCGCAGGTTGGGCATCCGCAATTCGGCCTTGACGGCCTCGACGATCTTGAGTGCGTGCTCATGCGAGTAGCCGATCACCTGCTGCTGGTTGTTGTAGTAAGCAAAGGGAATCGACGATTCCCGATGTCCCAGCGCGATAACACCGCTGGCCTTGATCTTGCCCAACGTATTCCCTGCGAGGGCCGGCGCGGACAAAATGGCACAAGCAATGCCTGCGGCGATCAGGGTGCGCTTCATGGATTTTCCTCTTGCAACTGCCTTCATCAGGATAACTAGAACATTGTTTCTTCTGGATTGCAATGCCCGGGCACGCAAGGCATGCCGGCTTCACGCCGACATCAGGCATAATCCGCCGACCATGCTGCGCCGCCCAATCCATCCCGCCCCGCCGCCATCAATGAAATGTCCGACCGCGCCGCCGGCCTCGCTTTTCCGGCGGCCGTGATGGGATTTTTCGCCTGGCTGCGCGGCAAGCGCTCGCGGCCCATTCCCGACGAGCTGTGGCAATGCACCGTGGCCGGCCTGCCCTTTCTCGCCGCCCGCGATGCCGCTGAACTCGCGCGCCTCAAGCAACTGGCCGAGGAATTTCTCGGCGAAAAGGAATTCACCGCCGCTGGCGGCCTTGAACTGAGCGATGAAATCTGTGTCGCCATCGCCGCCCAGGGCTGCCTGCCCATCCTCAACCTGGGCCTTGCCGCCTATCGCGGCTGGGTCGGCATCGTCGTCTATCCCGATGAATTCGTGGCGCCGCGCGAAATCGAGGATGCCAACGGCCTCGTCCACGAATTCGACGACGTGCTCTCTGGCGAAGCCTGGCCGGGCGGCCCGCTGCTCGTCTCCTGGCACGACGTGCGGCTGGCCGGCGACGGCTACAACGTGGTCATCCACGAATTCGCCCACAAACTCGACATGCTCAACGGCGAATCCGACGGCATCCCGGCGCTGCACTCGGGCATCGCCAGCGCCGACTGGGAAGCGGCCCTGCTCGCCGCCTACGACGACTTCTGCGCGCGCGTCGACAGCGGCGAGGAAACACGCATCGACCCCTACGCCAGCGACAGCCCCGCCGAATTTTTCGCCGTGCTGAGCGAGTGTTTCTTCGATCTGCCGGACCTCTTCGCCGCCGAGTACCCGGCCCTGTACGCGCTGTTTTGCCGCTATTACCGGCAGAACCCGGGCCGCCGTTAACCGTCGCCCAACTGTTCGAGAATCTTGCTGAACAGCACTTCGGGATCGACCGGCTTGGCGACGAAATCGTCCATGCCGGCAATCAGGCAGCGTTCGCGGTCTTCGGCGAAGGCGTTGGCGGTCATGGCCACGATCGGCACCTTCTTGCCCTCGGCCTGTTGACGGATGAGCCGGGTCGCGTCGAGGCCGTCCATGATCGGCATCTGCATGTCCATCAGGATCAGCGCGTAGTCATTGCTGGCGGCCAGCGCCACGGCTTCTTCGCCGTTACCGGCAAGATCGACCTCTAAGCCGGCGTCGGACAGCAGCATCTGGGAAATTTCCTGATTGATCGGCTCGTCCTCGACCAGCAGCACGCGCTTGCCGGCATGCAGGGCGAGCACCCGGCTTTCGGCGTCGCTCTGGACGGCGCTGGCCGTCGTCGCCGCATCATGCTCGCCGCGCGCCAGACGCGCCGCGAACCAGAAGCAACTGCCCTGCCCCAGCGTGCTGATGGCCCCGGCGTCGCCCCCCATGAGTACGGCCAACTGCCGGTTGATGGCCAGACCCAGACCACTCCCCTGATAGACCCGGGTGGTTGAATTGTCGGCCTGCTCGAAGGCCTGGAACAGGCGCTCCAGATCCTGCTGTTCGACCCCGATGCCGGTGTCCTCGACCTCGAAACGGATGACGGCGCTCTGATCATCGCTATCGCCAGCGCGGACGCGGATGGTGATCTGCCCGCGCTCGGTGAACTTGACGGCATTGGAGGTGTAGTTGAGCAGCACCTGGGTCAGCCGCGTGGTGTCGCCGAGCAGGCCGGAGGGCAGCGGATCGAGGTCGGTAACGACGGTCAGCCCTTTTTTGCGCACCGTTTCGCCGATGATGGAGCAAACGTTGGCGACAATCAGCGGCACGTTGACCGGCAGGGATTCGAGCAGCATCTTGTCGGCGTCGATCTTGGACAGGTCGAGGATGTCGTTGACCAGCGCCAGCAGGTGCCGGGCCGATTGCTCGATCTTGGCCAGATGGCCCCGTTGCTGCGCATCCATGTGGCTGCGGCGGAGCAGGTGCAGCATGCCGATGATGCCATTCATCGGCGTCCGGATTTCGTGGCTCATGTTCGACAGGAAGGCCGCCTTGGCGCGCACCGCCTGGTTGGCGGCCTCGTTGGCGACGGTCAGCGAGGCATTGGCCTTTTGCAACTCGGCCGTCTTGTTGGCGACCATTTCTTCGAGGTGCTCGCGGTAAGCCTCGAGTTCGTGCTGCATCTGCTTCTTTTCGGTGATGTCCTGCTTGATCGCCAGATAGCCGGTGATGCGTCCGTCGTCCTCGCGTACCGGGGAGATAATCACGGATTCGGTAAAGCATTCGCCGCTCTTCCTGCGGTTGAGCAATTCGCCGGCCCAGATCTGGCCGGCGTGCAGCGTCGCCCACAGATTTTCGTAAACTTCGCGCGGCGTCTGGTGGGCGCTGAGTAGACCCGGATTGCGGCCGACCAGTTCGTCCCAGCTATAGCCGCTGCTGACCATGAAGGCGCGATTGACGTATTCGATCTTGCCGTCGGTATTGGTGATGCAGATGCCCTCGGGCGTTTGCTCGACCGCCTGGTGCAGCCGGGCCAGCTCCTTTTCCGTCGCCTTGCGCTCGGTGACATCGCGCGACGAGGCGACGACCAGCGCATGCCCCTGTTCCTCCAGGGAACAGCAGGAGATCTCAACGTCGATGATGTTGCCGCCGCTGTGACGGTAGCGGGTTTCAAAGCGCAGCGCGGCGCCCGTTTCCCGCAGGTGGCGGATGCGCTCCAGAATGGCGTCATAGTCATGGCCGATATCGACGGCGTCGATCCGGACGCGGCCGATATCCGCCGACGTCAGGCCAACCATCTTGAAGAAAGCCGGATTGGCATCAACCAGCATGCCGCTGCTGTCGAGCAGGAGCATGCCGTCGGTCGCGGTATCGACCAGGGTTTGCTTGCGCAGGATGGTTTCCCAGTCCTGGCGGTGCTTGCGCTGATACGACCACAGCCCGCCGCAGGCGAGCAGGGTCACGGCGAGAAAGATCATTCCCCAGACCAGCGTGCGCTGACGCCACTCGGCCAGCGCCTCCCGGACATCGCGGCTGATGCTCAACACCAGCGGATTGTCTATGTTCAGACCGTCCAGTTGCATGGTATGCAAGGCCATCATCCGCCCCTGGCCGCTGTAGGCGCCCGCGTCGACCAGAAAGTTGTCGATGGCGCCCGAGTCGCGATGGCGGGTGAAGAAGGAACCGGGCACGGCAAGATCCCGCCCAGTTTCCTCGGCATTGCCCGGGATCGCCATGATCTGCATGCCTTTGCCGTGAATCAGCGCGCTTTCCACATCGTCGGCATAGCGCATGCGTTGCAGCAACTGGCCGATGAAGGCCATGTCCATGGCCGCCGCGACAACGCCGACGACGCGCCCCTCGCGGTCGCGAAACTGGCGCGAGATGGCAAAGGTGAAATTGTTGAAAACCGTCTCGAATGGCAGCGAAATGATCCGCTTCTCGCTGTCTGCCGCCGCCCTGGCATCCTGAAAATAGGCGCGGTGGGCCGCGCTCAGGCCGGCCAGATCGTCGCGGCTGTCGGCCAGGATTTCGCCGGTCGGCGACAGCAGCAGCAAAACCTCGGCCCCCTGACCAAGCACGACCAGTTGTGCCAGACGCTCCTTGGCCAGGGCCCAGCGATTTTTGTCTTTTTCCTTGGTCGCCGCCGCGTTGGCCGCGGCATTGGCCGCCGCCCAGGTCGGCACGCTCTCGATGACCACTTGCAGCAACTGATCCGCGCCAAGCATGCGGCGTTCGATGATGTCGGCGGAAATGGCGGCGAGATTGCTCAGGTGCCCCTCTTCTTCGGCCATCTTGACGCGGCGCGAATCGTCGATGTTGTACGCCATCACCGCGGCCAGCACGATCATGAAGACAAACAGCAATTTCCACTGAGTGTGGAAAACCCTCATCCGGACATTTCTCCCGTCTCAATTCGGCAATGCTTCGTCATAACTATGACTATAGCCGAAATTCCGTTGCAAGCCGTTGCCGACCATGACGGATTCCAAGCTCATGAAATGCGCGGCGGCGTCTACAGGCCGGCGACGAAATCAGCCAGCGCCGCCAGCACCGCCGCTTCCTGGTCGCGATGCGGCGAGTGGCCGCAGGATGCCAGTTTGAGCAGCCGGGCCCCGGGAAGCTGCTCGGCGATAACCTCGATCTGGCGCATCGTCGCGTATTCGTCGTCCTCGCCCTGAATGGCCAGCACCGGACAGGCGATGCGCGGCAGGTATTCCTCGATGTTCCAGTCGCGGAAGGGCGGCGACAGCCAGGTATCGTTCCAGTCGCGGAACACCTGATCGGTTCGCGCGTGGTGGTAGCGTTCCAGCTTTTTGGGCAGGTCGGTCGTCTGCCAGGCCGTCCGCGCCGCACGGATGCCGGCCAGGGTCACTTCCTCGACAAATTCGTGCGGCGCCAGCACGGCGATGCCGCGCACCGCCGCCGGAAAAGTGCCGGCAAAAATCAGCGCGATGCTGCCGCCATCGCTGTGGCCGACCAGCACCGGTCGCTCGATGCCGAGCGCGGCCAGTAGTTCGGGCAGCGCCTGTTGCGCCTCGCGGTGCATGTAATCCGGCTGGCGCGGCTGCGGCCAGGGCTGCGAGCCGCCATAGCCAGCCCGCGACCAGACGATGACGCGGCAGCCGGTGGCGGCCGCCAGCCGTTCGGGAAAATGCCGCCACATGGCGACGCAGCCGAGGCCCTCGTGCAGCAGCAGCAGGTCGGGCCGGCCAGCGACGGCGGCGGGGATATCGCGATATTCGAGCCGGCAGCCGGCAACGGTGATGTGTTTCATGGGGCGAACAGAAAATTGCGGACGATGTCGATTGGCTCCGGGTCAAGGCACATCGGCGCCTGGCCGACGCCGGCTTGCCCTTCCTCCAGGAGGCAATGTATCACCGTCCATGCCAGTAACGCCGCTGCGCTTCACGCCAGGCGGCGACAGAAACGCCCTCCGGGCGCAGGGTGACGCGCAGGGCGCCGTCACGGTCGGTGCGCCAGATTTGCGCCCCGTGCTCGACATAGCGAGCGACCACTTCCGCGCGCGGATGCCCGAAACGGTTGCGATAACCCGCCGAAACCAGGGCGTGACGCGCCCCGACGGCGGCGACGAAAGCCGCCGTGGACGAGGTCTTGGCCCCGTGATGCGGCACCAGGATCACCTCGGCGGCCAGCGCGGCGGCGTCGCCGGCAAGCAGCGCCTTCTCGTCCTTGCGTTCGATATCGGCGGTCAGCAGCACCCGCCGCGTCCCCGCCGTCACCGTCAGCGTGCAGGACAAATGGTTAGCAGCGATACGCTTGGCATAAGCGGCGGCCGGCGGATGCAGCACGGCGAAAACGACGCCATCCCAGGTCCAAGTCTGGCCGGCGGCGCACAATTCACCATCCAGTTCCGCCATCGACGAAAGCAGATCGTCCACCGGCAGCGCCGCGCGCAGCGAATCCAGGCCGCCGGCATGGTCGCTGTCGCGGTGCGACACCACCAGACGGTCGACGCCACCAGCGCCGAGCCAGCGCAGGTAAGGCACGACGACGCGCTGGCCGGCGTCGCTGTCCGGCCCGTACTGCGGCCCCGGATCGTAGATCAGCAGATGCTTGCGGGTACGTACCGCCAGCGCCTGCCCCTGCCCGACATCGAGCACGTCGATACGCGCCTCGCCCTCGGGGATTTCCTCGGCCGGCCAGAACAGCGCCGGCAGCAGCAGACAGAGGCCGAGCAGGCGGCCCGGCGCGCCGCGCGGCAAGAGGCAGACGGCGACGCCAACGCCGCCCGCGACAACCGCCCACAACGGCGGCGCCGGCGTCTGCCACAAGGGCCAGGCGGCGCACCAGATGAGAAAGCGCATCAAGCCGTCGAGCAGCGTGTGCGCCAGCATCAAAAGCGGCGGCCACGGCAGCAGCGCGGCGAGCAAGGCCAGCGGCGTGATGACGAAACTGATGAGCGGCACCGCCAGCGCGTTGGCCAGCGGCGAAACCAGCGGAAACTGTTGGAACACCAGCAACAGTATCGGCAGCGAGGCAAGCATCGCCGCCCACTGCACCATGCCCCAGCCGCGAACGCGGGTCAGCCAGCCGCGATTGTCGCCAACGCCCGCCGTGCCGATATAGAGCAAAGCGCCGACGGCGCCGAAGGAAAGCCAGAAACCGGCGGCGAGAACCGCCCACGGGTCGATCAACAGCACCACCAGCAAGGCCAGCGCCAGAATCCGGCTAGGCGCCAACTGCCGCCGGGAAAACATCGCCGCCGCGACGACCAGCAGCATGTACAGCGTGCGCTGGGCCGGCACGGCGAAGCCGGCCAGCAGCGTATAGACGAAACCGCCCAGCGCCGCCGCCAGCAGCCCGGCATGTTGCGCCGGCAGGCGCAGCGCCAGCGCCGGCACGCGCCGCCAGACGAAGCTCGCCAGCCAGCCGATCAGGCCGGCGACCATCGTCACATGCAGGCCGGAAATGCTCATCAGGTGCGTCGTACCGCTGCGATTGAAAACCGACCACAACTCACTCTGCACCGCCTGCTGGTCGCCGACGGCCAAGGCCGTGAGAATGCCGGTCCACGGCCATTCGGCCTGCGGCAGGGCGGCCCGGAAATTGGCGCGCACGGCGGCGCGCAGGCGCTCGACGACATGGCCGGGCCGCCAGACGAATTCTTCCAGGCGCGTCGCCGGCCCCGGCCGGATATAGCCGGTGGCGCGCACGCCCCGTTCGAGCAGCCAGGCTTCATAGTCGAACCCGCCGGGATTGGCGCCGCCATGCGGGCGCTTGAGGCGCACCGTGAAACGCCAACGCTCGCCCGGCGCTACGGCGGGCAGTGCGGCGGGCGGCGTGGCGGCGCGACGCCTTTCATCCCGATACCAGGCCAGTTGTATATTTTCCGGCACGATGGCGCCGGGCGTCAGGCGCTGCTCGACGGCAAAGACAAAGCGCGTGCCGCGCGCGAAATCCTGCGGCAGCCCGGCGACCGTGCCGATCACCTCGACATCGCGCCCCTCCCAGTCGCGGCCAAGTTCATCCGCCAAACACCATTCGGCCCGCCAGGCGGCCCAGGCAAAACCAAGCAGCAAGCAGCCGCCGAGCGCCAGAATCCGCGCCGCTGACCGGCCACGCCAGACAAGCGGCAAGCTGGCCAGCAGCAGACCACCGGCCAGCCACGGCCACGGCATCGGCAATTCAGCGCGCGTCTGCAACAACAGCACACCGGCGGCAAAGGCAAGAATGGCGGAACGCATGACATATCCTTGCACGGATCGCGCCGCGCCGACAGGGCAAGCGCATAAAAGAACCCGCATCGCTTACATCGACGAGGCCGCAGGCATCCCATGAATGGCGGGTGCAATACCGTATCAACAAGCCGCTGCGCCGCTCCTCGCCCCGCCCTCGCGCCGCCGTCCGAGGCTCATGGCGCCTGGTCACCGCATCCCGCAGCGAACGTGAGCGGCGTATTTCGGCGATAATCAATGCATGCGCCGCTTTCTCAGGCAATACCTGCCCGATCACGAAACCATCCGCCGCAACCGCTGGCTGCGGCCCTTCGCCAACACCCTGCTGCATCCACGGCTGTGGCACCTGAATCGCCACTCGGCGGCCGGCGCCGTCGCCGCCGGGCTGTTTTGCGGCCTCATTCCCGGGCCGCTGCAAATGCTCGGCGCCGCGCTATGCGCCGTGGTATTTCGCGTCAACCTGCCGCTGGCGATGGCGACCACGCTCTACACCAACCCGTTCACCATCGTTCCGCTCTATCTCGTGGCCTACGGGATCGGCCGCCTGCTACTCGGCGACAGCAACGGCTTCATCGCGCCGCCAGACTTCTCGCTCAGCCATTTCGCCGCTTGGGCGCAGGCCCTGGAAGTCTGGATGCTCAGCGTCGCCAAGCCGCTCGCCATCGGCCTCGTCGCCCTGGCCTGCGGCCTTGCCGTCGCCGGTTATCTGCTGACCAAGGCCGCCTGGCGCCTCCACCTGCTCGCCGCCTTGCGCCGACGGCGTTGCCGCTGAGCAGCGAAACAACAGTCGGCCCGGCATGCGCCTTCTTCTCCGGGCCGATCACGTCACCCACGCATCCGCCAATCAAGCGTTGATTGTGTCCATGTTCTCAGCCCCTAATGACACCTCCGCCACAGACGCCCGGAACAACGGTGTAAACAACCAGGCCAACCCAATCCCAAGCACGGTCGTCACCCCAATCGTCCTCAGTGCCGGTGTGCTGCTCACGGCCAACAGACCGAATGACAACAGGGTTAACGAGGCAGCGACACAAATGGCGAGAAAGGCGCGGGCATCGCTGCGCTGCGCGACCAGAAACAGGCCGTAGTCGATGCCCATGCCGAACACCAGGAGGAGCGTCAGCACATTGAGCAATTGCAGCGGAAGACCCGCGTAGCCCATGATCGCCAGCGTGCCCAATGTGGCCAGCAACGACGGCATGACCACCCGCCACGTCTGACGGCGGAAGAACGCCAGCAGCGCCAGCGGAGCCAATACGTAAGCAGCGGCCAGCACGGATGACAGTAGCGTCCGGTAACGTCCCATCAAGGACGAGACCTCAGCGGTTTTGTCGACCCATTGGATATGGGCGTCATTGAAAGCCGCCAGTTGGTGGGCGGTGTCGGCATCGCGCAACCCTTTCAGCAGGACGATGCTCGAATAACGGCCATCCGCACTACGGCCTTGCCACAGATAACGCAATGATTTTGTTGCCGGTTGCGCCAGCCATGCGTCCGCCGTCAGCAATGCTTGGGGCGGGGCGGCGGCCCAGTCGCCGGTGAGTTCCAGTTCTTCCGCCAGCGCGGCACGGGCGCCAGCCAGCGTTTGCTGCGCCTCACGCGCAAGCTGTTGCCGCTGCTGTGACGGCAACCACCGGCTAATTGCGTCATAGCCGGTAAGTTTGCCGGCGGCGATCAGCGGCAAGAGTTTTGCCAACAATGCCTCTTCGTGTTGCAGCACCTCTTCGGGAGTTGCGCCGGTAATCAGAAAAATCTGGGCGGGGCTGGGTAGTTCAAGCGCCTTGGCGACATCGATTTGTTCGTGCAATAGTTGTGGGTCGATGTTGATCAGGCTGCGGATGTCGTCGTTCGTTTTCAGTTGCGCCACGCCCACACCGATGGCAGTGGCAACAAGCGCGGCAATCAGCCATTGCGCGGGCGTTGCGCGCCAGCGCGGCCAATAGCGCAATATTTGCATCAGCCACCCGGCAAGCGGCGTGACCGGCAGCGATGAAGGCAGCAAATAGGGATGCCAGAGCATGATCGTCAGCCAAGCGCCAATGATGCCGCTGACGGCGAAGCAGGCCATTTGCCGCATGCCTGGAAACGGCATCAGCAGCAGGCCGAGATAGGCCAGCGCCGGAGCAATCAGCACCAGGGACAATGGCGATACCAGGCGGCGAAAACGCGTCCAGCGCGGTTCCGGATCGTTCAGGTGTCGCGCCATCACCAGGACACCGTAGTCGACGGCAACCCCGATCAGACTGGCGCCAAACACCAGCGTCAGCGCATGAAGCCGGTCAAATAGCAACCAGGTCAGCGTCAATGCCATCAGCGCGCCGGTAGCAAGCGACATCAGGATCAAGCGCAATGCCTTGAAATTGCGGAAAACGAACCACGCAAGCAATATGCAGCACAGCAGCGAACCACTGCCAATCAGTGACATTTCAAACCGCGCCTGTTGCGCCGCTGCCGTGGCGTGCAGGACGACGCCCGCCCGCAGCAGTTGCACGTCGGGGAACTGCTCGGCCAGTTCATTCCGGGCAGCGGCCAGATCGGCAGCAAGGCGCTCCTGAAGGTCGGACGAAAACGCACTTTGCGTCAGTTGATAAAGCAGCACCGCGTAGTGGCGCTCTGCCGTTTGCACCATCAGCGTATCGCCGTAGGGGCGCACCGGACTGGCGGCCCCCAGTTGCATCATCCAGTTGCCGAAAAACCCGAAGGGGTCATCGCGCCAATTGAGCGTGCCGCCCGCGAACGGCTGATAGGCAAGCGCCAGGGCGCGCTGCTCTTGCGCCGCCTGGTCGGCACTGCCAAGCCAGCGCAGATCCTGATCGGTGACGAAGCCAGCGCGATAGGGAAAATAAAGGTCGCGCAGGGCCTCGATTTGCGCCTGGGGCGCTTGCGGCGTCAGCGGCGCCTCATGTTGGTGCAGGCTTTCACGCACCAAACGGGCTGCGCGTTGTGCCGTGGCAACATCTTTTGCACTCAGCAGCAGCACCAATTCCCGTTCGCCGTGCTGGGTCAGGGTTTTCAGCGCGGCTTCGGCCTGCGGGTTGCGTTCGTCGACAGGAAGCAGCGCCAGCAAATCGGTATCGATCTGGCCGCGCCAAGGCTGTATGTGCGCGAGAAGCACGGCAGCCAGCAGCGCCAGGATACCCAGCCAACTCCAGGCCAACACGCGGTGGCGGCGGGCATAGCGAAAATCGCCCGGCGTGTCTGGCGCTTTACTCGAACTGGGCGCGTTCATCGGCGGTCAACGCGGCAGCGGTAGCGACATTGGAAAAGGCGATATGGGTCACATCGCCAGCGGCGCTGGTCAGCGTGACCCGGCGGACGACTTTGTCACCTTCCAGCGCCATCGAGCCGATAACCGCCCGCAGGCCGTCGTTTTTTGGCGTGAAAGACAGTTGCCAGCCACTGCTGCCCGCGCGTCCCGTGTAATCGAAAAATTCGGCCAATGCCGACAGATCGCCGGCAAACAGCGAAAACAGGACGCGGCTGATGGCATTGACCGCCGGTTCCTGATCGGCGCGCAAGAGCATCAACACACGGTCGCCGTCTTTTTGCAGGATTTCGCCCTGGGTGACCCGCATCGTTTGCGGAAAGGGCGTAAGGGTGCGCCACAGCACGCCCCGCGTTTTTTCGACGACGAACGCGCCTTTGGCTAGCAACGGCTTTTTGACGCCAGCCAACTGCCGGGTCTGGGTAAAGTCGCCGTGAACGACCATGTCGTCGGCCAGTTGAGATTGAATCGTGCGTAACAGCGCCGGATCGCCGGCGGCCTGCGCCGGGACGGCAATACACAATGCGCATGAAATAAACCCTATGAGCAGCGTTCGCCCTATCGTATTTTTCATAAATAACCTTTTAGTTTTTCACGCAAGACGTCGGGACTAACGAAACACATCTCGCGGGTTTTCATATCGACGGCAACTTGCACGGTATGGCCGTGCGTCAGCCGTTTTTGCGTTGCCGCGTCGCGGATTTCGTAGGCGATTTTCAGCCGGTTTTCCCATTCGACGAGACGGGCGTCGAGATGGAGGCGCTGCTGGTACATCAAGGGTTGCGCATAGCGGATGAACAGTTCGATCACCGGCCAGGCGTAACCGGAAGCGCGCATCTGCGGGTAATCATAGTCGATGCGCTGCAACAGCGCGGTACGCGCCAGCTCTAAATAACGGACATAGTGCCCGTGCCAACACACTTCCATCGAATCGATGTCATGAAAGGGCACGATCCAGTCGACGCGGGCTGTCAGCGGCATCAGAGAGTCTCCTTGGGCGATTCCGGCAGTGCCCAGAACGGGTAAAAATTGGACCATTGGAAAGGGGTTTTCAGGCACTCCGCTCCCAGCAATCCGGCAAAAGCGGCGGCGTAGGGCACGACGGCTGTTTCCCGGGTACGGCGCGGCAGGGAAACCGATTCGGCAAGCTGGCGCAGGGTAATGACAAAACCATCAGGGCTGCGGGCGCCGAAAACAGCGAGCAGTGGACATTGCAGTGTCGCGGCAAGCACATAGGGACTGATTGGGAAACTGGCTTCATGCCCCAAAAACGGAACCCGCACAGTGGCCGTGGAACTACCCAGCGGAACGCGATCGCCGGTGATGACGACGAAGCCGCCGGCAGAAATCCGCTGCGCCAGCGCGATGGCGGTATCGACACCGATATCGGTTACCTGAATCAGGTCGATATCGTAGTCGGGATCAAGTTCTTTCATCATCCGGGTGAAACGGGCGGCGTTTTTCGTATGCATGAAAACCGTCATCCGCACTCCGGTAGCCAGCCTGCGACACAGTTCGAAATTGCCCAGATGCGCGGTAACGATGATGGCTCCACGCTTTTGTTCAAGTAGTGAAGTGATGTGTTCGCCACCGTCGACACGGTAATCGGCCAGCAGATCGGTGGCGCCCACGGTCAGCAGTTTGTCGAGCAGGATTTCGGAAAACGCCAGAAAGTGCCGGAAGACGTTGCGCGCCGAAGGCTGCGGTGTCGTCCCTTTACTGAAGGCATGCAGCCGTTGCAGGTATTCGCGCGACGCTTCACGGGCAATGCGCTTGCGCGCAAAAAGCCACAGCAGGACGAAGAACAGCAAAAAACGGAACGGCCAGCGCCCGCAGAGGCGATAGACGCGCAACAGGAAACGCATGCCCGCCAGACCTCCTACTTCCTGTATCTGCGCCCAATGCATCAGCGCCGCCTCGAAAAGTGGCGGCCAAGCAGACCCGGCAAGCGCCGCAGCATGCCGAAGAAAAGGCGGGTGTGCATCCAGCTTATGCGCACGTTGTCGCGCCAGAGTCGAAAGTGCGACACGCCATCCGGCGGGTAGCACACGAGAATCGGCAGGTTGCGGATCGGCACGCCGGCCCAGTCCAAGCGCACCAGGATTTCGCTATCGAACTCCATCCGGCTTTGTTGCGGCATCTCATCGAGAACCGGCTGCGTGGCGGCAAGCGGATAAATCCGCAGCCCGCACATCGAATCACGAATGCGGCACGACACGGTGTTGATCCAGACCCAGATGTGCGTCGCGTAGCGGCCAAACAGACGGCCAGCCGGAACGCTGGCGTCGTAGCGCGGGAACCCGACAATCACCGCTTGCGGCGCATCACGCATTGCGCCGAGAAACGCTGGCAGCGCCTCGGTATCGTGCTGCCCGTCGGCGTCCAGTTGCAATGCGTGGCTGTACCCTTGGCTATGCGCTTCGCGCAAACCGGCAATGACCGCACTGCCCTTGCCGCCATTGCGCGGCAGGCGCACCAATGAGGTTTCCGGCTCTGCGGCCAGCGCATCGAGCACGGACGCGCATTCGGCATTGGAACCATCGTCGATCAAAATGACCGGCAACGCCAGACTGTGCAATACGCGCACCACGGCGCCAACCGTGGCGGCATGGTTGTACACCGGCACGAGTGCGACGGCTTTCATGACACAGTGTCCAGCGCCAAAACCGGATGGGCAAACAAGGCTCGCCCCTGCGAATATTCAGCATGTGCCGAGGCGTAGGAAAAACGCACTTCTTTTTTCTCGGGAAAAAAACGCAGCGTCAGCGACACTTCGTCATCAGGGCGCAAAATGCGCTGAAACTTGATTTGACGGAGATCGGAGAAACGCCCTTCGATAGGAAAGTATCGCTGCGCCAGCCGCAAAGCCCAGTCGATCTGGGTAACGCCGGGCAGAACCGGCAGTTGCGGGAAGTGGCCGGCGAACGCCTGCATGCAATCGCGCAACGCCAGCGTCAGCACCATTTCATGCGCCGACCGGTTGGCGACGGAGAACGGCGGCAACGCCTGCCGCTCGAACAGCCGCACGATGTCGGCGCTAGTGACTTTGCCCATTGCGTTGTAAGGCATTGCCGATAAATAACGCCAGCGGCGCGGCAAGGCGATGCGTTCGAGCGATGCCGCAAGGCTCTGCCGCATCCGGCGGTCGAAACGGGTTTTGCCGATCTCCTGCAACTGGGCGCGGCCAACATCGCTCAACACCACGGCAGCGACGATCTCGTCACGCTCCCGGTAGAGCGGCGCAGTGCGCACCTCCGCCACTTCGGGCAAGGCCAAAAGGGCCGTTTCGATTGCATCGAGCGCCACACGACGCCCCTCGATTTTGGCGACACGATCAGCACGGCCGGTCAACCGCCAGCCATCAGCACCGAGCACGGCGGTATCCCGAGTTTGAAACCAGTCATCGTTCTCCAGAAGCGGCGAACGCAGTTTCAAACAGCCCTGCTCATCGAGCGCCAGCGTAACCCCCGGCAATGGGCGCCAGGCACCGCCCGGAAAGATGCGTTGCATCACACTGGCGGTTTCGGTACTGCCATAGTTTTCGATCATCCGCGTCGAAAGCCGCATTGCGCAAGCTGCCGCGACACTGTCTTCGAGCGGGCTACCCGCCGAAAATGTTGCGAGAAAACTGGCCGGAGACGAAAAGGTTTCCAGTTGCGCCAGCCGCTTCAGCGTAGCCGGACTGCTGATCAGCACATGCGGTTCGCTCTCCAACCGCCCCAACTCTTCAGGATGGTGAAAGTAGTCGCTGATGATCGGATAACCGGCCCACAGCGGCCAGATCAAGCGGAACGGCAAGCCGAACATGTGCTGGTGCGGCACAGTACCCGCAAAACGGGTAGCGGCGGGCAGGCCGCTGCCAAACACTTGTTGCAGCAAAGCCGCTTCGCGGTACAACTGTTCCGGCGCTTTGAAAATGCGGTTTGGCGTACCGCTGGACCCTGACGTGAAAACCACCATGCCGGGGCAACCGAACCGTGGCCCCGGGCCGGGGAACGCAGCCGCATCGGCCACGCCGCCCGACCAGTCGGATAACACACTGCCCTCGCAGCGACCAACCCAGGGCAGAGGAAGGAAAGCGCGGGTCGCTGGCAAATCGTCAGCCGCCAACAGGGCGGTCTGACCGTTCTGCCAGCAGGCAATCAGCCAGACGAGAAAGGCATAGGCATCGGCATCGTGCAGCACGACTTCCGGCGCTTCCAGCCGCGCCAACGCCTGACGGGCAGCGGCAAGGTCGGCGCGCAAGGCCGCATAGGATACCGGCGCCCTATTCCGATAAAAGGCGATCGCCTCCGGTGAAGCCGACAGCAGCGGCGGGGGAAGAGACAGATTACTCATGGGACTCTAGCGGAGAAGGACGACGCATCACACGTTGGCGAATCAGCCATTCGCCGCCGAACATCACGCCCATTGCCACATAGGAAATCAGCCCGTTATAAAGTGTCCAGACCGTCATGGACTGGGCCGTCGTCCACCAGGCGATACCGCCATTGACGACAAAAAACACACACCAGGCGAACGTGACCTTGCGGGTATAGCGGACACCTTCCGGCGGCAGTTCAGGATCGAAGCGACGGGCCAAGCGCTCGACGAGCGTTTGCGACTGAAAGAGGCTAGCGGCGAAGGCCAGCAGAAATATCGTACTGACCAGCACCGGGTAGTAAAGCAGCGACACTGAAGAACGCAGCAGCAACGCCATCACCCCAAGCAGCGCCACGCATGGGCCGAGCCAGCCGAGCAGACCGCCGATACCGTTCCGGCGCCAGGCCAGAGGCAGCAACAGGAAGCCGCATAGCCACAAGGGCCATCCTTGCCAGTAACACACCCAGAAAAGCAGCGGCAGGGCAATGCCGAGCAGCGGAATCACCAATTTCAGCGCACAGCGGCCATCAGCCGTTTTGCAGATGGGCATGGACAGCATCTACCACGTCGCCGACGGTGCGCACCTGCCTGAAAACCTCGGGCGAAATCGCTTGCCCCGTCAATTGTTTCAGCCGGATCAGAAGATCGACGGCATCGATGCTGTCGATATCGAGATCCTGGTACAAATGGGCTTCCGGCGTCACGCGCGCGGCGGGAATTTCGAAATGTTCATGCAGGACATCGCGTATCCAGACAAGAATTTCTTCTTTGGACATTGTTGATGACATCGCGCCTCCCCAGAGTCTCAGTGATTGCGGTGAGCCGAAACGTATTCGGCAAGACGGCGAACCGAGGCGAAATATTGCCGCGTTTCTTCCGTTTCCGCCGACAGCGTCAGGCCATAGCGTTTATGCAGGGCAACGCCGAGTTCCAGCGCGTCGATCGAATCGAGGCCAAGACCCTCGACAAACAACGGCGCGTCGGTGTCGATGTCGGCAACGGTGACATCTTCCAGATTCAGCGCCTCAATAATCAGGGTTTTGATTTCATCAATCAGGTCAGACATTTCAGTTCCCGGTCAAAAAAATTGGAAAGGTGTTCCGTCACGATACGCGCCGCCAACACCGGCGGCGTATCAACAGGAACGAGATGCGTAGTATCCATGTCGTCGAGCACGTTCAGTACGAAATGTGGCCGCCGCCGCGGCGCCCGATACCAGGGTTGCTGCTTGGTCAGCATCGGCTCGGTAACGGTGATGACAACCGGCGTCAACGGCAGCTTGCCACGAACCGCAATATTGGCCGCACCGCGCTGCAATGGATTGACCTCCCGTTGCAGTAGCGCATTGATCCGGGTGCGCGTGCCTTCCGGAAAAATAACCAGATTGCCGCCGCGACGGATCGACGCGATGCAATCCTCAATCAATTGCGGGCCGTCCTGATTGCGGATGAAACCGCACAACAATACGGGCCCGAGCATGAACGGGTTGCGCCAGGCAGCGGCCTTGACCACGCAATCGGGCTGACGCAGCAACGATACCAGCATCACCACATCGATCAGCGATGGGTGGTTGGCAACGATCAACAGGCCGCGGCGGCGCAACTTTTCGCGGCCGCGCACTTCATAGCTGATGACGCCAACGGCAGTCATCAGTTTGCAGAAAAGCCAGAAGCCCAAGCTCACGATATCGCGCGCCAGCGCCTGGCGGAGCGACCGTCGCCATACCAGTATCCGTAGCAGCGGAAACAGCAAGCACAACACGAGCAGCCCGCCAAAACCGAACACCGCGAAACAGAAACCGGTCGCCACGATGCGCCAGCAGCGTTCCAGCGAAAACCACTGCCCGCCATCGTCATGCGGCGGCGTAATCACCGACAACAGACGCTCAGGCATGCCCAACCTCCGGCGCCAGGCGCAATAATTGCCAATCAGCCATTTCAGTCAGCGTCAAGGCGTTGCGCGTCTCATCGAGGACAAAGCGCAGCAACGGCAACGCGGAACCAGGTGACAACGCGGATGGGGTTTCCGTGAAAGTCCCTGCCTCATCGTAGCCGAGACAGTAGTCCTTACCCGCCGTCATTTCGAGCGCGAAGGCGAAGCAGCTTGCTTCGTTCTTAATGAAGGGGCTGAACAACGTTGGTAGCGGCCCATCGCAAAACACCAGGATCACGGAAGGCGCGCCATCGGCGATTTGCGCCAGCGCTTCCAGGATGCCCGACAGCGCCAGTTGATTTTCTGAAGCCAGGGCAACAACCGGCGCACGGCTTTTTTTCGCGATCATGAAGAGACCGGGAATGGCATTGTGCACCGCCATGCTGAACTCTTGCGGCGAAACCGGCCCTTCTGCCGCCAGTGCTTGCTGGATGACCAGCGAACGGTCGATTTCAGCATGGCGGCTGCAAAAAACGACTGGCTGATCGGCATAGGCCAGCGCTGGCGCATACAAGACTTCCAGCGCGGCGCGGCCAAGCGGGTACGCCCGGCGGCGCAGCAGCGGCGGCATCATCCGTACTGCGGCAGTTTCTTCATGCGCGACAAGAGACGTTCCCTCGCACGCCCAAGCCCGCCAACTGTCGGCATCGGCCATGGCGGGCGCCCACGCGCTCCAGCGACGAATGGAAAACGAGTGCACAGGAGTCCTGACAGCCACCCCAGCCGAACTCAATGCTTCAATTTGACAACGTTGCCTTTCAAGGCAACGCCTGCCCCTGCGTTGCCAGCGTGGCACTCAAATTGATTCTGGCTCCGGAAACTCTTTTTCTTGTAATAACTTTCGATATTGATGACAGCATTACCGCCCTCCTTGCGCGCGCGCTCCTGAAGCTGCGTCAGTGCGGACTGCATGGCCAAGTTACAGGCTTCTTCATCGCTATTGTAAGCAGCCTTGGCACTGGCTTTCTTGTAAGCGACGACGTCTTTGGTCAAAACAGCTTCGATCCCGGGGTGCGATTGATCGGCAAAAAACAAGCCGATATCGCCAGCAATTTTCCTTGTCGCCCCGATTGTCTGAGAGATTTGCATGGCACCGATCCCGATGTCGCCAGTGGACTGCTCTTTTGCATTATCCATTTCGATGGCGCCCTTGATCGGCAGGTAGTGCGTGGTGTTTCTGGCATGAGCAGCGCAGAGCGGCAGGGAAACAAACAGCACAACAAACGCTTTTATAAATGCTTTCATAAGGCTCTCGTGGATAGTAAAAATTGACCCGTCTGCTTGTAAACCAATGCGATATTGATGCTGCCAAAAATTAAATCTTGGCGCCGATTTTGATCTTGAAAAGGAAACCCCGGATTACCATGCCGAGAAAATACCCTGGAACATTGATTGCCCCCCCAACCTGGAATCAATGCCTCAATTTGACAACATCACCGCGCAGTGCAACGCCAGACATGATGGCGCCAGCATGGCACTCATATTTATCATTGCTTCTGTAGGCTTTCTTTTTGTAAAAACTTTCAATATTTACAACCGCATTGCCACCCTGGTTGCGGGCGCCCTGCTGCATCTGGATCAATGCCGACAACATGACCCATTTGCACGCTTCTTCATCGCTCTTGTTGACGGCATTGGTTTTCTTGTTGGTGGTGACGCCTTTGGTCAGCACGGTCTCGGCTGCGGGATGCGGCTGATTGGCAAAATAAAGTTTGACATCAGCACCCAGCTCCCCATTGGCTTTACCCATTTCGATAACATCCTGAATCGGCAGGTAGTGTACGGTGTCACGGGCCTGGACAACAGGCGCGCATAACAACAGGACAACGAGTAGCGCAGAAAAACCGCTTATTTTTACGGGTATTTTCATGACACCTTCCTTTGACAAATGAGAGAAAACGATAAAATCAATCCCACCGTTTGAATATCAACGACGTATTGATGCCGCCAAATGCGAAATTGTTACTCATCGTGTATTCACAATCAAGAGTACGGCCATCGCCGCGCACATAATCGAGCGGCGCGCAGCGTGGGTCGACATGATCCAGGTTCAGCGTCGGCGCAAACCAGCCGGCCCGCATCATCTCGATCGTCATCCATGCTTCGAGGGAACCGGCAGCGCCCAAGGTATGCCCCACATAGCTCTTCAATGACGAGATGGGCATCTTTTCGCCGAAAACGGCATGCGTGGCGATGCTTTCCGCAATATCGCCCAATTCGGTGGCCGTGCCGTGGCCATTGACGTAGCCGATGGCCTCGGGCGAAAGACCGGCATCGGCAAGCGCCAAGCGGATGGCGACAGCCATGGTCCCGGCTTGCGGCTGGGTGACGTGCGCACCGTCACAATTGGTTCCGAAACCGACGATTTCGGCGACTATCCGGGCGCCACGGGCACGGGCATGTTCGAGTTCTTCGAGAATCAGTGTGCCGGCGCCTTCGCCGATCACCAGCCCGTCGCGGTCACGGTCGTAAGGGCGCGGCGATGTTGCGGGCGCATCGTTGCGTGTACTGGTGGCAAACAGGGCGTCAAAAACCGCCGCTTCCGACGGGCACAGTTCTTCAGCGCCACCGGCAATCATCACGTCGGCGTGGTTGTAGCGGATAGCCTCATAAGCGTAGCCAATGCCCTGACTACCGGAAGTACAGGCGCTCGAAGTGGTGATGACCCGACCGGTCAGCCCGAAAAAGACGGCGATATTGACCGGCGCGGTGTGCGCCATCATCCGTAAGTAGCTGTTGGCGGTGATGCCTTCCAGCGTGCGCTCTTTGATGAGCCGTGCGAAATCGGTGACTGCGGCAGGCTCGCCAGTCGAGGAGCCATAGGACACGCCGGTACGTCCCGATATCAGCACCGGATGGTTGAGCAAACCGGCGTCGGCAAGCGCCCACTCGCTGGCAAGACACGCCATCAAGGCGATACGCCCCATACTGCGGGTGCGTTTGCGCCCATAGTGCGCCGGCAGTTCAAACGGGGCGGCGGGCACACCGAGACGGGTATTGAGGCCAACGATGTCGTCCCATTCGTCCATATGGCGGACAGCGTTCTTCCGGGCGCGCAGGGCGCGTTCGACATCCGGCCAGTTGTTGCCGATGGGGCTGATGCCGGCCATGCCGGTGACGACGACACGACGACTCACAGCATCCCCCCATCAACGGCAATGACCTGCCGGGTAATGTAGGCGGCTTCATCACGCAGCAAGAAGGCGACGGCGGCTGCAACTTCTTCAGGTTTGCCGATGCGCCGCAAAGGGATGGCGGGCATGGCATGTTCGATCACTTCCGGCGACACCATCTCGGTGTCGATCAGGCCGGGCGCGACGCAGTTGACGGTGATTTGCCGTTTTGCCAGTTCCAGCGCCAGTGCTTTGGTCGCGCCGATGATGCCGGCCTTGGCGGCGCTGTAATTGACCTGCCCGCGGTTGCCGGCAATGCCCGATACCGACGACAGCGTGACGATGCGGCCAGGTCGGCGCGTTTGCACCATCGGCATGATCAGGGGATGAAGGACATTGTAAAAGCTGTCGAGATTGGTTTCGAGTACCCGATCCCAGTCGGCGGCGGGCATGGCCGGGAAGGCGCTGTCGGCAGTCACGCCGGCGTTGCACACCACGCCGTAATAGACACCGTGCGCGGCGATATCGGTTTCCAGCGCCTGGCGCGCCGCTTCGCGGTCGGCGATGTCGAACATCAGCAACCGGGCCTGTCGCCCTTGGGCCGTAATGGCTTCGATAACAGCCTCGGCTTGGGCGCGCTGGCTACGGCAATGGATAACGATATCGAACCCGTCCTGCGCCAGACGCAGGGCAATGGCACGGCCTATGCCCCGGCTCGCGCCGGTGACCAATACGGTTCTGGAGGAAGGTAAGGACATACCCGTTTCCTGATTGGAAAAGTGCGTCATTGTAGCGTCAGCGCGTTTTCGCGATGGGTCGATGCCTGTTGCAGATAAGCATCCAGATCGTCGGGCTGGAACACCAGCAAGGAGGCTTCGGCAAGCAGCTTACCGGCAGCATCATGCACAGCGCAGCGCATAACGGACAGCTTATCGGCGGACATCATTTCTTCATCGGCAGTGATGCGCAATACGTCGCCGACACGGAACTGCGGCACATGGCTTTGGTAATGGCGCGTCCCGACCAGGAAACCAATCTTGACCGGCAATTGTTCCGCCAGCGCCCGCCAGCCAGCCAGGACACCGATGGTTTGCGCCATGTATTCGATGCCGACCCAGCCGGGGACGGCGGCGCCGTCGCAAAACGGGCTGTCGACCCGCAGGGTGGTTTCGCAAACGATGCGGGTTTCGGCGGCTTCGACGACATGGTCAAGCAATACCATCGGCGGGCGGTGCGGCAGATAATCAACAATCGGGCGATAGCTCATGGCAGCGTCAAGTTTTTTTGAGTAACAGCGCGGTGTTGCCGCCGCCAAAGGCAAACGAGGTGGACAGCGCCGCCCGCACCTTCGATGCCGCGCGCGACCGCGGCGCAACCAATGGCAAGGCAGGGTCGTTCGGATCCTGGATGCCATCCCACAGGTGCGGCGGCAGGCGCTGGGCGCTGTCGGTCAGCGTCAGCCAGGCCAGCACCGCTTCCAGCGCCCCGGCAGCACCCAGCGTATGGCCGGTGAGCGGCTTGGTGCTGCTGGCCGGGCAATGCGGGAAGAGCCTTGAAACGACACGGCTTTCCATCGCATCGTTATGGTGCGTGGCCGTGCCGTGCAGGTTGATGTAACCGATGTCGGCTGCCGGACAACCGGCACGGTCCAGTGCTTCGAGAATGGCGTTTGACGCACCGACACCGTTAGGGTCAGGCGCTGAAATGTGATAACCATCGGAGGCCTCGCCCCAACCAGCCAATGTGACCGCGTGCTCATCCCCGGCGGTTTGCCGTCGCATCAAAAACAGTGCCGCCGCCTCACCAATGTTGATGCCACAGCGGTTGGCTGAAAACGGCAGGCAGGGCGTTTCACTGACCGCTTCGAGTGAAGAGAACCCGGCGATGGTGAAACGGGTGAGCGTATCGACGCCCCCGGCGACCACCAGGTCGGCCAGACCGGCGCGCAATAGCCGTGCACCGCTGATCAGCGCCTTGGCGCTCGATGTGCAGGCGGTCGAAACGCTGTAAACAGGGCCGGTGCAACCGAGATACTCGGCAAGCATCCGGGCCGGGGAACCGAGTTCCTGCTGACTGTAGTGAAAACCTTCGGGGAAATGGCCTGTCTGGTGGTGACACCGGATAGCGGTTTCGCTTTCGGCAATGCCCGTCGTGCTGGTACCAAGAATTACGGCGATGCGGTGCACCGGAATATCGTGTGCCAGTTCCCGGAACGAGGGTTCGATTTGCGCAAAAGCTGCCAGCAGCAAGGCATTGTTGCGCGACCTTTGAGGAACCGGGAATCCGTCGAGCGACGGCAACTTTGTTTCGGCATGCCCAAGCGTCAGAACCCGCCCCGGGCTGTAGGTGTCGCTCTGGCGCATGCCTGGGCTCACCCCGGAGAACAACGCTTCGCGGACATTCTCCAACCCGTCGCCCAAGGCGCAGGCAACCGCTGGCGGCAGTAATACGATCGGGCTAGGGGGCATCGTCTGTCGCCTCACGGCTGTCGAGCGTCAGTTGATAGCGCAACGCATGGTTATCCAGCACGGTACGTCCCTGCCACTTTGAGCCTTCAACAGTGTGAATGGAAATGTTGAGCGTCTCATCGAGAAACACTTGCCGCGTCCCTTTTTCCTCAAGAACCGTCCAGTTGGCTGGCAGCGCAGCGTGCAGGGTATCGAGCGGCGCATAGATCAGCAGCAGGTCGTTCATGATGCGCGCGGCAGACAGGCTACGCGGCAAGGGCTGCGTTTCGACGATTTTCTCGCCGTCGTAATCGAAGCTGAACAAGCGCGCGCCCATTGCCATGCCGATCACGGTCAAGGCATCTGCGCGGATGTCGAGCACCATCTCCAGCGTTTTTTGTTCGCCAGACCAAGTGATGGTCGAGCGCTGCTCAATGGTTCGCACCCCGAACGTTGCCGGAGAGATTTTCAGCAGTGGCAATCCGCCGGAGAGCCAGAAGGAAGCGCAGGCAGTCAGGCTCAGCGCCGCCAGCAAAACGAAAACGGAACGGACATCACGCCAACACATGGGCGCCCCCTTGTGGCAGTAGCCGTTGGACGGGGTCGAAGGCGGCGATATCGGAGATTTCATAATTTATATACGCTTGGGTCGCGCATTGTAACAGTAGTCAATTTTTGTTTTTGGGTGGCAATTTTGCCGCCATGGTGATCGCATGACGATCAGAAATGGCGGAACGCTAGCGGATATCCGCTAGCAAGCCCGCCCCGCCTGCCAGGAAGACCTGTCGAGCGGCCGGCCCGCGACCCGCTACAGCCCATTCCCTTACACACAACTCACTGTGCGTAGATGGTGCGCATATGTTCGACCCCTTCGACGAAATCTCTGAGGCGTTGCAATCCTTGCCAGAGGGTTTTTACGCCGGGTTCGCCGTCGCCC
>WREP01000025.1 GCA_009779265.1 Betaproteobacteria bacterium | reverse complement strand
CGTGTGGAGCAGGCTCGATAGCATCGAGCCAAAAGTTAACAGCTTTCTCTAGGGTTTACAACCACTTAAAGAAAGCGATTAAAGAAAATGAAAATGCCGCTCAGCGCTAACTGAACGGCATTACGGCTTGTGGGCGCTCTTTTCGTCGACGACGTATTCTTGTCGCCCCCCTGCGCTCTGGAATTTTCCGGCAATTTGCGGCAGGAGGATGCCACCATGCCAGCCGTTTCCACCGCCAGGCTCGAAGCCCGAATCAGCCCGGAATTACAGAAAATGCTCAAGCGCGCCGCCGAGATTCAAGGCCGCACCCTGACCGATTTCGTCGTTACCGCCGTTCAGGATGCGGCACAACGCGCCATCGAGCAGGCCGAAATCATCCGTTTGTCGCTTGCCGATCAGCAGCTTTTTGCCGAAGTACTGCTCTCGCCGCCCAAGCCCGGCCCCGCTCTCAAGCGGGCGATGGCTCGCCACGACAAATTGGCGCGCGCCGAATGACCCACGCGCCGGTGCTGATCGCGGCACTGGATGCCAAGCATGATCGGGCCGCATTCGATTGCGGCATACCTGTGAACGAGTGAGATAAATGGGCGGCGGAGTTGAGATAATTCGGGGATATACCGGAATTTTCCGGGATTTATCGGGACATGTTTTGCAATTTTATTGCAGCCATTGCAAGGCGATCATGGCGCCCGCCGGTTGAGCATCCTGCTGATTGTGTCGAGGATCGTCCGCTCAGCTTCCGGTTGGAGTTTTACCGCTTCAGGCGGGCCGGTGAAGAGCATGAATGGGCGGGCTGGGATTTTCGAGCCGGGGTGGTTGACCTGCTTGACGACTGTCTCTTTGCCCTTCGAGCCAAAGGCTAGCGCCTTCTTGTCTTTCGGTCGGATCACATGGGGGCGGGTGGTGCCGCCGAACTGGTGGATCGCGGCATAGGGTACGTTGCTGCCGATCTGTACGAAGTCCGGGCCGTAGTCGGTGGACAGGCTTGCGGCCAGGATACCGCTATCTTGCAGGATCATCAGGACAGAGCGGCCTTTGCCTTTCTTCAGCCGCGCCGCTTCGGTTGAGGCATGTAACGGCAGCCAGCGCGGGCGGCCCTGGGACTGAAAATTCTGCTCGGTTTCGTACTCCAGATCGCTGGCGATGGCTCGCATCATCGGCGTCGCGTTGGTCATGACTGCGAGGATTTCATCCAGCCAGTGGCCTACCTTTCCGCTATCGACTTCGACGGTAAAGCTCATCTCGTCACGCTCCAATCGAACCGCTGCACGCTCTTCAACCCGCCGCGTTCCGTTTCCAGCACCACGCGCACGGCCGGCCATAGCTGATTGCCGGCGGTAGCGGGGTCGGCGTCTTCGTCCGTCCAGGTGTAGCTGGTTCCGGTGAAGCCGGTTTCGGTTTTACGCAGCGTCATGTTTCCCGGCGTCGCGCCGCCGTAGAGGTAGAGGTTATAAGTGACGCCCGTTTCCGGGCCGGTGTTGCCGGCCAGCCAATCGACCAGCAGATCGGCCTGGGTCAGGCGGTCGCGGTGCGACCAGGCGATGGTCAGGGCGCCGCTGATGCTGGCCGGCCAGCGGAGGTTGTTGAGGCGGACATTGGCCGGTGGATAGGGCCTCGCCGCCCGGCCGGCAAGGGCAATGGTTGAGGTCGGCGCGCTGGCCAGCGCCAGGGTGCCGGAGCCGGTGCGGGTCAGGGCGCGAACCTGCGCCGTCATGCCCTGGACGTATTCGCGCTCGTCGAAGCCGTAATCCTGCGCCGAACCGTAGCACCACAGTAGGGCGCCCGCCGGGTGTGCGGCGGGAATGGTGTCGCCGCAGCCGCGCCCGACGGTGATGGTGTTGGCCACGGTATTGATGGCGTCGATACGCACCAGTTCATCCTCCAGCCAGGCGGCGCTGCCGATCTCGACACCGTCCAGCATGGAAGCATCCACCATGGGCAACACCGTCGCCGACCGATCAACCGATGCCGCCAGCGCGGCCGCCGGGCAGAATGTCCCCATATCCGCATTGCCGACGGAAAACCCGCCCGCCCCCACCGATACGGCCACGTCGAAACCAAGCGCCAGACCGCTTGGCGAGGTCGCCAGCATCGCCACGAAAGCCGCCGAATCGGCCAGGCCGCGCGCGTTAGCGTCGCCGATGCGCAGCAGCAGATCGCGGTAGCCGGCCTCGACGGCGCGCTGCGCCGGCACCGGCTGCGGCATCAGATCGGGGCGGACGAAGCCGCCGGGGTCTTGTCCCAGCCAGCTTGTCGTCGGCAGGCCGAAAACATCCTCGACAGCGATGATGGTTACCGTGCCGTCCGTGCCCTCGCCATATTCGCAGCGCCCAGCGCGCACTACCATGTTATTGACGCCGACTTCCGGCGCGGCGATGCGGAACACGTCGCCGGGGGCGATCAAGGCGCCGCGCCGATTCAACTTGACCGTGAACTTCTTGAGATTGCCGCCCATGGATTTCAAATCGCGCAGGGCCACGCGAGCAGCCAGATCGGCGGTTGGCAGGCCGGGATATTCGCGCGTCAGCGACACCACCGCGCCGCCGGCCGTGGTGATGGCCGCCGCGTTGCGTTGGCGCACCGAGCGCATTTCGCCGCGCGCCAGCGGCGAAATAAACTTGACCACGACCTCGCTCGGGCCGTCGAAAATGGCCGCGCTCTCGAATTCCTCCACCGCCAAGAGGCCGGAATCGGCATCGAAGATCGGCAGCGTGGCCGGGTCGTAATCGTCGCGCACCAGCCGCAGCTTCAGCTTGCCGGTGCGCCGGTCGACGAACATCGAGCCGCCGATGTGGTCGATCACGCTCTGGGCGAAATTGACGATCGAATCCTGGGCGTTGAATTTCAGGCACATGCCGAAGCCCTCGGCGTAAAGCTTGTCCGCCGCCGCGCGGAAGCTCGCGTCGTCGATCCGCGCCGGCGGCAGGCCGCGCCCGTTCTTCGTATCGGTGTAGAGCTGCATCAGGATATGGGCCGGATTCATGGCCTTGATCTGGTTGCCGGCGAGCCAGATGGCTGCCCGCTCCGGGTACCAGGCGCCGTTCTCCCAACCGGCGTTGGTGCGCCGCACGCGGAATTTCCATGGCTTCGGGTAGGGCGTCATGGCCGAAATGCGGCCATCGAAAAACACGCTGGCGACGCCGCGGAAGGCCGGCACCAAGCCACCCAGCATGGCCGCCAGACGCGGGAACACCGGCTGATCGACATCGCCCATCAAAACCTTGAGCGGGCCGACGATGCCGCCTTCCTTTTTCTCGCCGCCGAAGAGGTTGGGCTGGTTGATTTGGAACTCGGCATTGCCGCTGGCGCTGCCAGTCCAGGCCGTTTTGTCGCCGACCACGATCTCCCTGATCTCGTCGAGCGGCCCGCGCCCGAGGCCCATATGCAGGCCCATCGAATACCAGTAGCCGATGGTGACCTTTTTACCGCTGCCCATGCTTTACCCCTCACCCCAACCCTCTCCCCGCAAGCGGGGCGAGGGGGTTAAACCAGATTTCCATTCCACCACGGCAATCGCCAGCGCGTCGCCAGTGGCGATCAGGGCTTCCGCCGGAATGCCATCGCGCACGAAATCCGCCCAATCGAACCCATGCCGCGCCGCCCACTGGCGGCAGCCGGCCATGCAATAGCCTTGCTTGCCGGCGAACGGCACGGCGGCGAGATCGGCAGCGGTAATCATCATTTGCCGGCTCATTTGCCGGATTTCGTCTTGATCGCCGATATCCGCCAGTTGCCGGCACCCAGCACCATCCAGTCGCTGACCCAGACGTCGCCGAATATCCAGATTTGCGCCGAACCCTCGGCGGTCTGCGGCAGGTCGATGTCGGAAAAGGCCGCTGGCTTGGCGTTCTTCGGCTTGGGCGCGGTCAGTACCGAAATGACCAGGGAGACGATCAATATGAAAAGTTGAAACATAGGTCTCGCCTTTTAGAAAAACGGGTTGTTCTCGAACGGCGAAATCCCCGGCATGTGCGGGAATCCGCCATAGTTGTCGAGGTTGTTGTAGACCGTCGCGCACATCGCCCGCGTCTGATCGCAACCGGGAAAAGCGGAAATCGTTTGCCCGGCCCGGATGCCGGCGGTGCCGGAAAGCAGCGTCAGTTTCAGCCCAGCCTGTGCCTCGATGGCGCGGCGCTCGACCACGCCGGCAGGCGTCGCCCACTCGATATAGCCACCGGCGTAGTTACTGCTGGGCAGCCCGGCGACGGTGACGGTGGCGCCATCCAGCGCCGTGATCGTCGTCTGAATCTGGTGCAGGGCGCGGGAAACCCGGCAGGCCATGTCGTAAATGGTGTGCGGGCAGTTACGCTCGTAGGCGAGGCGCAGCGCATTGCGGCCCATGCTGGCGGCGAGCGAGTTGCAGACGATTTCCGTTTGGCCGGGGGCGGTCCAGCGCACCGCCTGAACGGTGCCGATCCAGACGATCAGGGCGTTATCCGCGGCATCGGCGAGGCCATGGTGAAAATCCCGGATGGTCAGCCAGATTTCGTCGCTCGGCGGATGGCCGACGAACATGCCGACCACCTCCAGATCGTCCGGTCCCGTTAGCGTCAGCGCGTCGGCGGAGGTTTCGCCGGTCTGGCGGATGCCATCGTCGGAAATCGGCACGGCGCGGTAATCGCAGGTTTGAAAACGGATGTCGCGGTCGGCGCTGGTATAGGCCCAGGCGGCGGGGCCGCGCTCGAACAGGTAAAGCCTGGCCGGGCGGCCTTCGGCGAGGGAATATTCCTGGTCAGAGAACGTCATCGCGTACCCCTCGAAACACAATTTCAGCTTCAGCCAGGCCGTCCAGGTCGGCGTGATGGCGGATGGTCACCTCGTCGGCATCGGCGCGCATGGCGCGTAAAAAGTGGAGGCGCGCCACCTCCGCCGGCAGGATCGCCGTCTGTAGCGGCGGCTCGATGGCCAGCACATCCTGGTCGAGTTCAATATCCTCGCTGGCGGCTGTGATGCGGCGCAGCAGGCGTAAGCCGTTGTTCAACTCAATGGCGATGTCGGTCAGGCCGAGCCGGCCGACGCCGAAGCGGCCATAACCGCAGCGCTTCACCCGCAGCACCGAGCCGGATGCGGGGGCATCCAGAGTCAGACTCTCGGCCCAGGCCGGCAGCCATAGCGAGCGCTGCCGGCCGCGCAGGAAATAGGCCAGCCGCCGGAACCCATCCCGTGCCGCCGGCCCATGCAGGAACCAGCGGTGCGACTGGGTAACGAAGCCAACCCCGGCCACATCGGTGCGGCTGCGCTTGCCGAATTGATTATCCAGTTCCGACAAGATACGCGCCACCGAATCGGACAAATCCTCAACCTCGTTGGGCCGCTCGAAAAACGCCGGGCGACCACGGTAGCTGTCAGCGGGTGAAGTTTCCGGCCAGTCGCAGGCATCAAGCACCTCGAAGCGCGCCGAAAACGTCGCGGTGCGGTCGGTTTTGCGCGCCAGCGTCGGCGTTTCCGCCAAGCGCGCGGCGCGCGCCGGATAGAGGCGCGATCCGGCCGGCCAGTGGTTTTGCGTCGGTCGCACCAGCGTGATCTGGTTGGCGCTCACCGCCTCGACCTCCACCGCCTCTGCCGTCAGCGGCCCGGCGCTATCGATGTCGCCGGGAATCAGAAGCGCCATGCCGCCGCGCTGAAAATCCCGGTAAGCGGTGGCGCAGGGGATGGCTGTGGCCTCGGCGGCTAAATTGGCGGCCAGCAACTGGCCATCCGGCCAGATTGGCAGCGCCCAGTCATTCGCGCCCCAGGCGGCGAGCATGAGGCCGAGGTTCTGGAAACTGCCGGCCTCGACTACAAACCGCGCCTCGAAACTACGCCGTGGCGCGATGCGCAGCGCCCGACGCTGCTCGGCGCCGGAACGGGAAACCAGCACATCGGTCAGCCATTCCAGCCGCTCGCTGATCCCCTCCGACCAGTCCGGCGGCCAGGCCCAGGCGATCACCCGCTGGCCGACCAGGCGCAGGATAGGATCGTTGCTCTCGGCGAAATCGAAAACGATGTTGCTGTCGATGCGGCTCGAACCGCTCGATAAAACAGTCAACCCCCACTCGCGCTCCTGCAACGCGGCATAGATCGATGGCAGCGGCGAGCCATCGACCGGCGCCAGCAGCACGCCGCTGGGAATGTTGTCGACGGCGATCAGCGTCCGCGGTACGAGATTCGCGTTCCAGATGTAGAACTGGCGGGTAACGGTGGACACCACATTGCCGACATCCACCGACGCCGGGCCGAGGTGGATGCGGTTGTAGTAGTCGTCGAAGTAGGAGAGCGCCACATGACCGCCGACAGGCCGGCCATTGGCGGCGACTGGCAGATTACGCGCCAGCACCGAGAAAAGCCCCGGCCCGGATTGCCAGAGATAGTCGAAACCCTGGCCGCCGATGGAGGGCGTCGCGTCAGTCCAGTCATTCTGGCTGGCCGGCGACGTGGATGAAAAGAAAGGGAAGCCAACCGTTCCGGCAAAGCGGTCGAGATCGTCACTGAAATGGGCGGGTTGAACGCTGATGAATATCGACGGATCGGGCAGCCAGCCGGTCAGGGTCGCCACGTCATACCCTTAATGCACAGCCGAATGTACCGGTGTGAAATATGTTTTGCCCGCCGTTGCGGTTCGTCAAATCCTTCCTGAACCACGGATAGACACGCCACTGGTCAGTGCCGAGCGCAATCAACTCGGTCGGCGCATGGTTGTCGATGCGGAAATACCGGCAGTGGCGGAGTTCACCGACAATCGACCATTTCGACTCCGGCCGGTTCTCGAAAACCCGTATCGGGATCAGGAGGCTCTCGGCGTTCCATGCGTTTGGCTGACTGCTCACGTGCGTGCTCACCGCCGAGATGCCGACCACGTAATCCGTCCAGCCATTGATCTGATGATTGGCATCGACCACAGGCATGCCGGAATGGAAAACGCTGGCCTGCACATTGTTGCCGTTCCCGACGTTGCTGAATCCAGCGTTGGTAAAAGTTGTCGTCCAAAATAGACCGCCGGACGATCTGTATTGCTGCCCGCCGGCCGTATTGGAAATCGTAAAATTCTGGCTGATAAAGTTGGCCGAGTTGCTTTGATTTAGCGTGTTTCCTGTCGGTAGCACTGGTTTGGTGCCGCTGGCCCAGACACCCGTCCCGGTGATCCCTGGCGCCGACGAGCAACCGCAGGCGAACCACTGCCAATCCGTAATGTTGTAGCCCACGAAAAAATACATCTCGTCGGGCGCGGTGTTGACGTGCAGGTGCCAGGAGCAGGGAAATTCGATACCGTAATTTGGGCCTGACTGCGCCACGGGAGTATCGGTCATATCGCCGACAGCTTGAGCAATCGGCGCGTCGTTCACGCGGAATCGGATCAGGTTACGATTCTGAATTCGCACGTTGCTTAAGTTCATCGTGCCGAGATTGACCACCTCGGCAAATAGATTGATCGCCCCCTTGCTCGCCATCCCTGAGCCGACATCCACTGACCAACCCATGCCAGCCGATTGCAGGCCAGCGAAAAAGGCGTTTTGCAAATCCTGCAAACTGTTTGCCGTGCCAGTCAGATACGCCATGTTTCCTCCTATGGGTAGGGGCGAATAATCATTCGCCCCTACGGGTTCGCATCGAGCCGCAGGGCGTAGTAATCGGCGAATCCAGTCCGGCTGACATCCTGGATCACCACATGGGTCTGGCCGCCCTGCGTCACCGTGTTCTCCACGATGTTGTTGAAACCGCTGATGTGGCTGATGCCCTCCAGGCAGCCGAACATGCCGTTCGCGCTATTCAGTTCTATTGGGATCAACGGATAGACCCCGTTCGTATCGCGTGTGCTGTCGCTGTAGGCATTGGTCTGCCCCCAGGGATGGCAATACGGCGTCTGCCACAGCCCATCGACAAAGCGCATGGCGCAATTCGCCCGGTTACCCTTGTACGGCATGGAATGCGTCGTATCCGAATATCGCGTCGCCGCCGCGCCGTTCAACATCGAGGCACAGACGAGCGGCAGCGGGTACTGCGAGGGCCGGGCGTAGGGGAACATCTTGCCGACGTAGAACGACTCATACACCGGCGTGCCGACCTTGAGCGCCCCGGCGATGCGCTGCGGCGAAAGACTGATCCAGTAGTCGATCCGCTTGTTATGCCCCGGGCAGCCGGAAATGCGCACGCCCGGCTGGGTCTCGAAGGTGTTGCCGGCCACATAGCCGACGCAGGCCATGAAGGCCAGGTTGTAGTAATCGGTGTTGACGTTCTCGTAGGATTTCACCCCCACAAAAATCTCCTCCGTGCCGGAGTATCCCGGCCCCTTGAGGATCAACTCATGCGCGCCGTCGCTCGGCGTCAGGTCGCGCATCACCTGCCAGCCGTTGGCGCTGGCGAACTGCTTGATGACAGCGATCAGCGCCTTGTGCGCGAGCTGTGTGCTGTCGTCGACGAAGCCGATGAGGTGGGGCATAGGCGGGTTTCCGGTAGTTTCTGCTGTGGATGCCCCGCCAGTCTGGCCTGCGCGCGCGCGTCACAAAAATAAAACGTTTTATTTTCCGCCGCCGCCGGCAATAGCCACGATGCGGCCTAGACATGAGGCGCGTGAACCCATGCTCTCCAGCCGGCGGTGAGGGCAGCGCCAAACAACACCGGCAGCCGGCCAGCGGCGTTCTACTCTCCGCCGCGGGGCCGGCGCCTCCAACCCTTCCCGGAAAAACCATGGCCACCAAGCTCCCGAAAAAACAACCCGCCCAAGAAGCACCACCGGACGATCTCGCCGTCCTCTTTTCCTCGCGCGATCTCACGCTCTCCGGTGAAACCGTCACTGTCCGCGAATACAGCTTCGGCAAGCAGTTGAAGCTCGGCGGCGAACTGGCCCGGCTCGCCAATGCCATCGCCGCGGCGAGGCGCGAATCCACCGACCTCGTAGGGGCGAATAATTATTCGCCCCCAGACCCCCTCACCGCCCTGCTCGACGCCATTGCCAGCGAAGCCGAAGCCTTCCGTATCCTCCTCGCCGCCGCCTGCGACCGCCCGCCGGCATGGGTCGACGCCCTGAAAAGCGAAGAAGGCGAGGCGCTTGCCATCACCTGGTGGAGCGTCAATTGCAATTTTTTTCTCCGGCGGGTGCGGCGCCCGGCAGAACTCGCCCTCATCAGCGCCGCGCTGGAATCAACTGGGGCAGCGTCTTCGCCGCCCTCATCCGCCACGGCCACCGCGAGCGGGACTTGAGGAACTACACCATGCGCCAGCTCGAACTCTATTACCGCGAGACGCGCCAGGCCGAGGCGACCGCCCAGGCCGGCGCCATCGCCGCCGCCACCTACGGCATGGCCGGCGGCAAGGAAGCCGGCAAAGCCATTGCCAAACTGACGGGGGAAGACTGACATGGCGCGCGTTACCCGCAAATCCGTAGGGACAGGTCTTGTGCCCGCCCGTCGGGGCGAAAAATTTTTCGCCCCTACAACGCCGCGCCGTCCCGTAGGGGCGAATAATCATTCGCCCCTATCCCACGAACTCACCTCCGAAGCCGCCCCGCGCCGCCTCGACCCTTGGGAACAGGACTACCTCGGCATCATCCGCCCCAACGATCCCTTCCTGCGCGAGCGCGGCGCCGATCTCGATCTCTACCTCGACCTCATCAAGGATGGCAAAGTCCGCTTCTGCCTGCAAAAGCGCGTCGGCGTCCTGGTTTCCAGCCCCTGGTCTGTCGCGCCGGTCGATGCGGGCGACAGCGAGAGCGCCGAGCGCCTCACCGCGCTGCTCGGTAAATTCGCCTTCGACCGCCTCTGGGCCGACCTCGCCGAAACCGTGCTGCTGGCCGGCTTCGGCGTCGTCGAAATCGTCTGGGACATCGTCGACGGCATTGTGATACCCAGATCACTGCCCGTACGCCGGCAAAGCCGCTTCGTCTTCAAGGATATCGAAGGCGGCGCGCCGGAACTGCGGCTGCTGGTCGAATCCAACATGGTCGAGGGCATTCCGCTGCCCGACAAAAAATTCATCGTGCACCGCATCCACCCGCGCGACGATAACCCCTACGGCACCGGCCTTGGCCTGCAACTCTACTGGCCGGTATTTTTCAAGAGGAAGGCGACGGCGGCATGGGCCAAGTTCGCCGACCGCTTCGGCACGCCGACGCCCTGGGGTCGCTACCCGACAGACGCCAAGCAGCCAGAAAAAAACACCTTAGCCGACGCCCTGCGCGCTTTCAGCCACGACGGCTTCGTCATGACGCCGGAAGGCGTTCTGATCGACCTTATCGAAGCCAACGGCAGCGCCGCCACCAACGTCCACGAAACCCTGCGCCGTGCCATGAACGACGAAATCGCCGCCGTCCTCCTCTGCCAGGACGAACGCGGCGAATCCGGCGGCGCCCTCGCCGCCGCCAGTAAAGAGCGCGTCAGCGGACTGCTTACTCAAGTGCAGAGCGACGCCGATCTCATTTCTGAGACCCTGAACCGTACCCTCATCAAATGGCTGTGCGAATTCAACGGCATCAATCCGTGCACCGTCTACCGCCCGATCAAGGAAGAAGACGATCTCAAAGCCATGGCCGAAACCGACGCCATCATCGCCGGCATGGGGTTTACGCTCGCCGAAGAAGCGGTGCGGGCAAAGTATGGGGAGGGCTGGTCAGTGGCCGAAAAACCGCCCGCCACCGATCCGACCTCTCCCTCTCCCCTCGCGGGAGAGGGCCGGGGAGAGGGGGAGGTCGAAGCATCCGCCTTCGCCGAAGGTGAGTCGACAAGGCCAAATGCCGCCGTAGGGGCGAATAATTATTCGCCACCCGACCCTGCCCAAGCCGAAATCGACCGCGCCCTGGCCGCCATCCCAGACGCCGCGCTCGACGCCGCCATGCAGCCCATCATCGAGGCGCTGACCGCCGCCATCGACGCTTCTGATAGCTACGAAGAAGCCCTAGCCAAAGCCACCGCCGCGCTCCCCGACATCCCCCTCGATAAGCTCGCCGACCTCCTCCTCAACGCCATGTTCGGTGCGGAGACATTCGGGCGGCTGACGCAGGAGAGTAGGGGCGAATAATTATTCGCCCCTACAACCCCATGATCCGCGCCAACTTCGCCCTCACCCCCAAAGACGCCGTCGCCTACTTCCGCGCCAAGGGCGCGCACCTCGCCTGGAACTGGACCGACACCGCCACGGAACTGCACGCCACCAGCTTCACCGTCGCCAAGGTCACGAGCTTCGATGTGCTGCAAGCCATCCACGCCGAAGTCGACCGCGCCATCAGTGAGGGCCGCACCTTCGCCCAATTCAAGGACAACCTCAAACCCCGCCTGCAACAACTCGGCTGGTGGGGCAAGGATGCCGAAACCGGCGCCCAGTTAGGCAGCAACAGCCGGCTGCGCACCATTTTTCGGGCCAATGTCCAATCCGCCTACATGGCCGGCCACTACAAAGCCTTTGCAGAAAACGTCGACCACCGCCCCTGGTGGCAATACATCGCCATCCTCGACAACCGCACCCGGCCCGAACACGAAGCCCTCAACGGCAAGGTCTACCGCTGGGACGACCCGATCTGGAAAATCATCTGGCCGCCCAATGGCTTCAACTGCCGCTGCCGCGTCCGCGCCCTCAACGATGCCAATCTCGAACGCGAAGGCATCACGCCATCCGCCACCACGGCGGAAGACATCAAGACCGAAAGCATCCAAATCAACGGCGAAACCATCGACCGCAACGCCGTGCGCGTGGACGGCCAATGGTTCTACCCCGACGTCGGCTGGGATCAAAACCCCGGCTGGAACGCCGCCGAGCAGCAGGCCCAATGGCTGGAACGGCGGGCAGCGACAGCGCCGGAAGCCTTGCGACCGCTGTATCTGGAAGCAGCCAAGGGCGGCGCGGTGACAGCGGCCACGGCGGAAGAAGTTGCAGCGAAAGCAGCGGCGCTCTATCGAAACGAAGCGGAGATAGCCCGCTTCCTGCAAGGCGAGCCGATCAAGGAAATCCCCATCAATGCCGCGCCAACAAACAGCTTCGCCGCGCTGCGCCAATGGGCGACCGAGATTTTCGACGCCTGGGGAAACATGGCGACCAGCCCTGAAATCGGTGCTGTGGTGCTCGATGAGCGATCTGTCAGGGACTCTCTAGGCCACGGCATGAACTATGCGAAAGCCAATGCGTTTGCTGTGGTGAAAGACGTGATCGAACTCGGGCGCGTTGTGCTGCGCGAGGCCAGGAACAGCCGTGTCGATTCCATCTATATCGCCGCGCCAGTCCGTATTGGCGGAATCGACGACATCGTGACCATCCTTGTCCATAAGGACATGAACACGAAACGGATGTATCTGCACAGCGTCACGACAAAAGAAAGCCTCCAACAAAGTCGGGTATCCAGGGCTGACGCCAAAGCGTCCGAGCGGTCTGGCCCGTCCAGTGCGGGAGGCATATCTACTGTACTGCAAAGACTGCTGAGATTCAAACCATGACCTTCACCGTCGAAGTCAACACCGGCCAGGCAGGCCGCACCCTGGATGAAATCCTTGCCATCCTGCAAAACCCCGCGCCGCTGATGCGGGCCATCGGCGAAGACCTCAAAGACGAAACCTGGCAAAACTTCCAGGCACAAGGCCGCCCGCATTGGGTGCCGCCGCTGGCGCCGGCAACGGTCAAGGCGCGGCAGAAAAAGGGCGGCGGCAAGGGCGCGACGGTGCTGCAAATCCTGCAAGACTCCGGCATCCTCGCCAAAAGCCTGTCCACCGACACCGGCCCGGACTACGCCGAGATCGGCAGCAACGTACCCTATGCCGCCATCCATCAATTTGGCGGCATGGCCGGCCGGGGCCGCAAGGTCGCCATCCCCGCCCGCCCCTGGCTCCCCTTCGCCGGCCCGCCCGAAAGCGCGCAGCTACAACCCGAAGCCGAGCGGACGGTGCTCGATACGATCAGCAGGATGCTCAATGGACGCTGAAACAATCAAAGCCATCGGCGAGTGGATCGTGTTTCCGATCTGTTTTTTCGGCTTTCTGGCATACATCACCTACAAATCATGAAACGCAAACCCATCAACACTCCGGCGGCGCGGCCTTGTCCGGGGAACGAACAGCCAGCGGAACCGGGCAATTGCCCTCCAGAACTTCCAGCATTGACTCGATACCGCCAAGGACAGCTTGATCAATTGCGTCGTCTTCGTGAGTCGTCTCGGCTTGCATCCACGCTCGCCGAAACGCTTTGGCAAAAGCGTCAGGGTTAGGGCCGTAGGCTGGGTAGAGCGAAGCGAAACCCAGCAACACGCCGGCAATGCTGGGTTTCGCTGGCGCTCTACCCAGCCTACGCGCTACGCAGAGCATTACGGCGACGGTTGCGGACATGACTGTTCAAGACGGCTCTAGTCGCGCGACGCCCGGTTGTTGAGCTGCGCCATGTTTGAGCGGCGGTAATTCTCTCTGACAGTGCTTGCAGATAAGCGCGGCGGCCTTCACGGTTTCCGCGCAGAACGGACAAACTCGTTCTAGCGCGGCTGTCTGCTGCGCCTCCATCAACTCCGCCGCCCGGTTGCGCGTCAGCGCCCAGATCAATGCGCCGATCCACGGCAGCAGCATCCAGCCGAGCAGGATGTTGAGTGCGACGATGGCGTTCTTATTTGTGTGGTTTCGGCTAATGGCAACAAAGCTCGGGGTCAGATAGAAAAATCCGCTAATCAATGAGATACACCATATCATCAATGCGTTACCGACACCGCTGCGGCTTGCCATCAGCCCGACGCAGATGCTGACAATGACGATCAGGCTCCACAGCCACAGCTCGATCTTGCTGTCCTGTACAACAGGTTTATTCAGTTCATTCATATCGGGTAACCCTTCGGTCACTCTCTGTCTTGCAGAATGGTATCGATGATCTCAATACGCTCACGATAGTGGGCAACCATTTTCCCCTTGCGCTGGCGAACGGCTAACAACCACATCGAAGGAATCATTACTGCACCAAATGGTGCCGCAAACAACCACAGCGGCTCTGCGACCTTGAACCAGATGCCGGAAAATAGCATCCATACCATAGCTAGAGTACCTGCCGCGAGCCAAATGGAGGGGGCACTGAAAAATATGTCAAAGCGCACCTTCCAGAGCTTGGCTTTACACCGTCTAAATTCATGCTTCAGTTCTGATGTTTCCCAGTCCCACAACATCTGCGGCGCTTCGTAAATGATGTCGCGGCCAGCAACATGGCCGACCTCGCCGTGGAATTCCTGCTTCATGGTGGTCATTTCCCATTCTTGTTCACGATGTCACGTCCAGCAACGCCACCGTTGATCGGACCGTGGAATACCTGCCTTGCCGGTGTTGACACTGCCCCTGTTGTAGACCTGGAGCACAACTTTACCACCGCCCTAGCGAGCTGTTTGGCGTCGACCTTACTCTCCAACGACAGCAGGTCTATCGCGTCCAGTACGGCCTGATGCACTGCCGATTCACCAATGCCATGCCCTGAACGCTGACCAGTAAGGATATAGAGGGCATCGGCGCCAGCAGCGGCTATGGCGGCGAGGTAATCGGCATCTGGTGTTCGCTCCCCTTTCTCGTACTTGAGCTGCGCCTGCTTCTGGACGCCAGCGATTGCGCCTAGTTCAGTCTGATTCATGTCGAGGCGCTGCCGTTCTACCTTCAGCCTGTCTCCAATGGTACTCATACGACCCCTGAAAAATGGTTTGACAGTACGCAAATGCGTACTTACAATCATCTCACCAACTGCAATAAACAACACACAGATAAGGACGAGCCATGGAATCAGTAACCTCGCAAATCCAAGGAGTCATCGCGCCGACCGCTCACGCACGCCGGAGTGCCGGGCTCGACCTGGGCGCCGTGCTTGCAGACGGGGCACCCGAAGTAACCGTCGCCGTTGCCGACCAGGGCGATCTTCTTGCCACCCTCGAAACACGGCTGGCAGATGAAGTGCTCGACATCGCCACCGCCCTTCTCAAGTTCGGCAGTGCGACGCAAGCGATAGGCAAAGAACTGCCCCTGACTTCCCACTTTGGCAAGCTCGTAACGGTCCTTCTCAGCAGCTTCAGCCTCCAGTTCGCGTATGCGCTGCTGAAGGGCAAGGATAAGCCCCTGCTGCTCGATGACGGTGACCAACACCTCGCTGAGCTTGGACTGCAAGTCGAGCAATTTGTTCGTGAAGTCAGCCTGGATGGCCGCCGCTTTCTGGCGGTCGCGCTCCTTGACGAGCAGGCCGCCCAACTCGGCAACAGCATTGGCGGTGGATAACAGGGTGGGAATGTCCATTTCGTATCGCAAGAAATGCCTATTTCGTCAATTTATCACCAAACAGCAACTAAACGACACCATGAAGAAAACCATTCGTACCCACGCCCAAGCCATTCAATGGATGGATGAGACGGGATTAAGCAAGGCCGAGCTGGCGCGGCGCTTCGGCGTTAGCCACAGCTTGGTCGACGCCATCCTGCGCGGGCAAAAGCAATGCCGACGCGGCGCCTCTCACAACATCGCCGTCTTTCTCTGTCTCAAAGCTGGCCAGGCTGTAGCCGTCAAGCAGCCGTACAACCGGCGGGAGGCGCGGCCATGATCAAAACCCTGCGCGTCAAGCACACCGTCGACCGCCACGGCCAGCCGCTGCTGGAAATCGACAACCTTGGCCAGGTGGCGGAACTCTCCCCGGCTGCCGCCCGCCGCTACATGGTGGCGAGAAATGACTACAACTGGGGGCAACCATGACGCGGCCCAGCCAAACCAGCCAGTCCGGCGGCAAGGTGCTTGACGTGCTCGCCGCCTTGCTGGGTCACTTCGCCCATGGCCTGACGCCCGGCGACATCGCCAAGGCCACCGGCCTCGACCCTTCGGCCGTCACCCGCTACATCGCCACGCTGGAAGCCAAGGGCTTTGCCGCCCGCATTGTCGAAACCGGGCGCATCCGGCCATCGACGCAGCTTGCCAGCCACGCCATCGCCATCCTGCGCAGCCTGGACGTCGAGCGCGCCCGGCTCGAAAACCTGCAAACCCGATTACTGACCACTCAGGAGTAACAAATGGCCCGCAAACCCAATCCCCAGACACCACCCACCGAGCCAATCGACCTGCCCGGTCTGCCGGCGGTGGTCGATGGCCTGAATCAACTCGCCGTCTATGACAACCAGCGCGAAGCCACGGTGCGCGCCGTGGCCGACCGGCTCGGCTATCAACTGCCCGCCGATTGCGCCGACGCCGACCTGATCCAGCGCGACATCGCCAGTAACATGCGGCGCACGGCGGAAGCCATGCTGGAAGTCGGGCGCGGCCTCATCTGCCTGAAAGAAGCCTGTGAACACGGCGAATTCATGGCGCGGCTGGAGGTGCTGAGGTTTGAGCAGCGCGTGGCAAACCGCTACATGCAGGTGGCGCGCCGGGCGTCAAAGTGGACGACGTCGTCCACTTTGCTCAAAGTCGCCGACAGCCAGAGCAAGCTACTCGAACTGATTGTCCTTGACGACGAAGAGATCGAAGAACTGGCGCTCACCGGCCAAACCGGCGAACTCGCCCTCGACGACATCGCCACCATGAGCGTCAAGGAATTGCGCAAGGCGCTGCGCGAAGCCAAGGCCGATAAAGAGGCAGACGCCGAACTGCTGGAAAAAAAGAATGCGCGCATCGACAAGCTGGAGCGCGACAAGCTGATGATCTCCCGCCTGCCCCTCGACGAGGCGCTGGCGCTGACGAAAAAGGAAGCCTCGGCCATCATGGCCGATGCCCTCGGTCTGATCCGCGGCAACTTCCGCCAGGCGCTGCGCGCCCTGGCGGGCGAAGAGGGCGGCCAAAATGCCATCTTCATGGCCGGCCTGGTCGGCCAGTTGGCCGCCGAACTGGCCACGCTGCGCGACGAGTTCGACCTGCCCGATGTCAGCACCGCCGCCGACGTAAAGCTCGCCGCCGAAGTGGCGCAGTGGGGCGGTTGAGCGCCCATCATGCCGCCCCGCCCCTCTGTCATGGAACGCCTCCTGGCCGTATCGCAAGCTCTTGCCGCCGCGCCGCACGGCGGCAAGGCGGCGATCTATGCCGACGCCTGCGCCGATCTGGGGTGCAGCCTGCCCACCCTGCACCGCTGGCTCAAGTCGGTGCGGGTGACGCCCAGGCGCAAGCAGCGCGCTGACGCGGGCGAAGTGGCGCTGCCGCGCCAGGAGGCGCTGACCATCAGCGCCCTCCTGATGGAAAGCCATCGCAAAACGGGCAAGCGCCTCATGTCGATCGGCGAGGCGCTGGAAATCCTGCGCGCCAATCACGCGGTGCGGGCCGAGCGGCTCGATCTGGCCAGCGGCGAGGTGCTGCCGCTGTCGCCCAGCGCCGTTTCATCCGCGCTGCGCGCTTATCGCCTGCACCCCGACCAGATCAACCGCCCGGCGCCGGCTGTCGAACTGAAGAGCCTGCACCCGAACCACGTCTGGCAGATCGACGCCTCGCTGTGCGTCCTCTACTACCTGCGCCCCCGCTCAAAGGCCGAGCTTGGCTTGCAGGTGATGGAGCGCGAAAGGTTCTATAAGAACAAGCCCGGCAATCTCAAAAGCATCGAGGCCGACCGGGTTTGGTCCTACGAGCGCACCGACCACTACAGCGGCTCGCTCGGCGTGCATTACGTCATGGGCGCCGAGAGCGGGATCAACCTCGCCGACAGCTTCATCCACTTCATCCAGCCGCGCCCCGGCGATCCCTGCCACGGCGTGCCGCGCATCCTCATGATGGACATGGGCAGCGCCAACACCAGCGGCCTCTTCGGCAACCTGGCGCGGCGCCTGAACGTGGAACTGATCGCGCACATGCCGGGCAATGCCCGCGCCACCGGCCAGGTGGAAAAGGCGCGTGACATCATCGAACGCGGCTTTGAATCCGGCCTGCGCCTCTCCCCCGTTGCCGACCTGGATGAACTCAACGCCGCCGCCGGGCGCTGGGCCGCCTGGTACAACGCCAACCGCGAACACAGCCGCCACGGCAAAACGCGCAGCGCGTGCTGGATGACCATCGCGCAAGATCAATTGCGCATCGCGCCGCCGGTCGAGCTGTGCAAAAAGCTGCTCACCCACACGCCGGAAGCGCGCAAGGTCAGCGCCACGCTGACTGTGCGCTTCGACGGCAACGAATACGACGTGCGCGGCGTGCCCCGCGTCATGGTTGGCGAAAGCCTGCAAGTGACCTACGCCGCCGGCCAGTCGGAAGCCTGCACCATCGTGACGCGCGACGAAGAGGGCCATGAACTCTTGCTCGACGCGCCGCTGGTGGTGCGCGAGGGCGCCGGCAATTTCCGCGTCGACGCCAACGTCATCGGCGAAACCTGGACACGCCCAGCCGACACGCTGGCCGAAACGCACCGGAAGGAACTGCGCCGCCATGCCTACGGCGTCGCTACCGACGAGGCCGCCGAAGCCGCGAAGAAGGCCAAGGCTGTGCCCTTCGGCGGGCGCATCGATCCCGGCAAGCGCATCGATCAGTCGCCGGAGCACATCTTTATGCCGCGGCGCGGCACGGCGCTCGATGTCGCCGCCAGCGTGGCTGCCGCCGAGTCAAAGCGCCTCACCCATTTCGAGGCCGCCCGCGCATTGGTCGCCGCCGGTGTTGCGATGGATACGGCCAAAAACGCCCGCGTCCGCGAGTGGTATCCCGACGGCGTGCCCGAGGCCGACCTCGCGGCGCTGGCCGACAAACTGCGCTGGATGACGGCGCTCAAGGTGGTAGGAGGCGAATGATGACCGACAAAAAATCCCCCTCACCCCAACCCTCTCCCCGCCAGCGGGGCGAGGGAGCCAACCCCATCGCCGCCGACCTGCGCGCCATGCTCGACCATCACGGCGTCGCGCACGATGAGTTCTATAAGGCCGTCGGCATCAGCCGGCCAGCCGGCTACCGGCTGCTCACCCAGGGGGCATGGCCGAAGCGCGACCGCGAAGCGCCAGCGCGCGTTCTGCGCTTCGTTGAGGCGCTCAAGCAGCAACCACCCGCCACGACACCAGAAAATGCATTTGGGCGCATTTGGGCGGACTTTGATGGGCAAAAAAATCCCCACCCGGATGGCAGTCCGAGCGGGGCGTCTCTCGCAGCATCGCAATCAACTACGGAGGACTCCATGTTACTACGCTTCGAAAACCTCACGCCAGCCGCCAAAAAGCACTTCGCCCTGACGCGCTCGCCCTTCGCCGACGACATCCACACCCGCGAGGATGTTTTCTTGAGCCCGCACATCCGCTACGTACGCGCCGCCCTGCACGATGCGGCGGTCAATCACGGCTTTGTCGCCATCGTCGGCGAAAGCGGGGCCGGCAAGTCGCTCCTGGTCGAAGAACTGGAGCAGCGCATCCTCGACGAAAACCGGCCGGTGGTGGTGATCCGCCCCTACATCGTCGAGATGGAGGAGAACGACCAGAAGGGCAAAACGCTCAAATCCGGCGCGATTGCGGAGGCCATCATCCGGGCGCTCGACCCCACCGCCGCGCCGCGCCGCACCCGCGACGCCCGCTGGCGGCAGGTGCATGAACTCCTCAAATCCGCCCGCGCCGCTGGCGTCTCGCCCCTGCTGCTCATCGAGGAGGCCCACTGCCTGCCCTTCGCCACCCTGAAGCACTTGAAGCGCCTGCTGGAATTGAAGCAGGGCCTCTCCCGGCTGCTCGGCATTGCCCTCATCGGCCAGCCGGAATTGAAGGCGCGCCTGGCCGAGCAAAAGGCCGAGGTCAGGGAAGTGGTGCAGCGCTGCGAAGTCGTCGAACTCGCGCCGCTCGATAACGACCTGGAGTCTTATCTGAAACACAAGTTCCAGCGGGCCGGCGCCGATCTGGCCAGCGTGCTGGCGCCGGAAGCGGTGGATGCCATCCGCGCCCGCCTGGTGTGGATACCGCGCGGCGGCAAGGCCACCGACGCCATCAGCATGTGCTACCCGCTCGTCGTCGGCAATCTCGTCACCCGCGCCATGAACGCGGCAGCCGGCGCCGGCTGGCCGAAGGTCGACGGGCAAGTGATCGCGGGGGTGTGAGATGGACAACCTGATGAGAACCCTGCGCCGTCTGCGCCTCGCCTGGCGCTACTACCACCGCCTCGGCTTTACCTGGCGGCTGGCCTGGATCAAGGCCTGCCACACACCCGAACCCGCCGGGATGGCGCGGCGATGACCTGGACCGCCGCCGAACGGGAAGAGGCGCGGGCGATGCACGCCGCCGGAAAGACGATCTACGCCATCGCCAAGACGCTGGGCAAATCGAAGTCGGGCGTGCGCTATGCCCTGTTCGGCTCCGTGCGGCCCGAGCGACCGCCCTTGCCGCGCAAACGCCCCTGCCTCTGCTGCGGCCAGCCGTTCAACTCCACCGGCCCGCAGCACCGCCTCTGCAACGCCTGCCGCCTCGCCGCCCGCGATGCCAGCCCCTACGCCCCTTGAAAACTGAAAGGAATTTGCAAAATGCCCATCAAAGCCAAAGCTGCCCCCTATGTCTGCCAGAGCAAGGAACAGACCATCGAGGCCATCAAGACGCTCGGCGACGCCCAGCGTGAACTCACGCGCATCGAGACCGATATCAATGACATCCTCGCCGCCGTCACCGCCGAGCGTAAAGACCGCATCGACGCCCTCAAGGGCCGCATCGAAACCCTCGTCGCCGGCATCCAGTTATGGTGCGAAGCCAACCGCAGCGCGCTGCTCACCGGCGGCGGCAAGGAAGCCAACCTGATTACCGGCCTGGTGCGCTGGCGCCAGCGCCCGCCCAGCGTTTCCATCCGCGCCGTCGACAAGGTGCTGGAAACGCTCCGCGCGCTCGGCCTCAAGCGCTTCATCCGCACCAGGGAAGAGCCGAACAAGGAAGCCATGCTCGCCGAACCGAACGCCGTCTCCGGCATCGCCGGCATCACCATCGTCACCGGCGTCGAGGACTTTGTGATTGAACCGTTTGAGGTGGATGTGGCGCGATGAGCGAGGTGCACACCATCCCGGTCAAGGTCAAGATGGACTCCGCTGGATACACGGCCAGAGTGGCCGGCGCCGGCTACCGCGCCTCGTCCACCCAGAGCGCCGCCATCGCCGTCCTGCGCGCCGCCGAAAAACATCTGGACGGGTCGATGTGGGACCTGCTGCGCCCGCCTGAGCACATCGCCACGCCGGAATATGGCCGCGAGTTGTGGCAAATCGTCGTCGGGAAAAAGCCATGAACGACGCCGACAAAATTGCCTTACTCAAGGCATCCATCCTCAACATCGGACGGCTGCTGCCGCCGGGAATGAGCGTCACATTCCGCCATGATTCAGGCGCGGCAGCGACGATGGAAATTATGTTCCCGGACGGGCATATAGAAACCCTCATCTTCACCGGCCACTCGCCTATCTACAACGTGCCGGCGGTGCCGTCCGAGTATGGGGTGTGCTCATGAATCGCGCTCAAGCCATCAAGTTGATCCACGTCGCCCGGCGCGATCTCCAGATCGACGATGCCGCCTGGAAAGCCCTGCTTGCCGAAAAATTCCGCGTTGCCAGTTCCAAAGACCTGGATATCACCGGCCTCTACAAGCTGGTCGAGCATTTGAAAAAATGCGGCTTCAAGGTGCGGCATAAGGCCGAATGCCGTAGGGGCGAAAAATTTTTCGCCCCTACAAAACCCGCCCCCGTCTCCCGCCCGCTAGCCGGCGCCGCCCAGGCCGATCCCGGCGAGGCGGCCAAGATTCGCGCCCTGTGGCTGTTCCTGCACCAGCCTCTTGGCCTCGTCCGCGACCCATCCGAAAAGGCGCTCGCTGCCTACATCAAGCGCATGACGGGCGTCGACGATCTGCACTGGCTCAACGGTCGGCAGTGCCGGCGCGTCATCGAGGGATTGAAAAAATGGGCGGAGCGGATATTCCCAGCCAAGCTCGCCGAACGCCTGGACGCTTTGGAGGCCGTAGGGGCAAATAATTATTCGCCCCTACACGACGCCCTCGAACGCGGCGCCTACGATGCCTGCCTAACCGCCTGGGAAGCCCTGGACGAATCGGCGCCAGCCAACGAGGGAAGTGATTCATGAGCTACAACAAAGACCAGATATTTGAGTGCTACAAGCGCCTTGGCAGCATCAAGGGCGTTTGCGTCGAAACCGGCTGTCCGCCGTACATCGCCTACATCTGGCTGCGCAAGGCCAAGCTCCTGCGCGAAAACGACAAGCAGCAGTACGGCACCTCGTCCAGCAAGCTCGGCGCGGCGGCGGAAGCGGAATTTCAGCAACTGGTGCCGGAGGCGATGGCGGCTAACATCAATCTCGAACCCAACAATCCCTCATTCGATTTCATGGTGGGCGACCTGACCATAGACGTCAAATACAGTTCCATTCGCCCGTCGGATGGCCGCTGGGGTTTCAACACGGCGCGCAACAAGGCGCTGGTACCGGATTTGTACTGCGCGTTTTTCGCCACCGCGCCGGGCGGCAAGCTGAAAGATGGCTACCACCTGCTGCTCATACCGCACGAAATGCTCTGCGTGAAAGACCCAGTTCTGCGTCCCGACGACAGGGATAACCCGTTGTGGCAATTCGCCATCGAACCCGCCGCGCTGCGGTCGACCCTGTTGAGCATGGCCAGATGAACTACGCCCCCCTCTACGACATCCTGCCGAAAACCCTGCATCCGACCCTGGCGGAGACGGCGGAATGTTTGTACGAGGCGCTGGCCGACGCGCTCGCGCTGGGCGAATCACTGGCGGCGCGGGAACAGGCGGCGGCCATGATCGCCCGCGAGCAGGTCGCCGCCATTGCCCGGCGCATGGGCGGCGCCAACGTGTATTTCCCAAAAGACCTGCCCAACCTCTTGCTCTCAGCACGCGATCAGGCGCTGTGGAGCCGCTTCACCGGCAACAACCTGCGCCCGCTGGCCCGCGAATTCGGCATCTCTGATCAACGCGCCTGGCAGATCGTCAAGGAACAGCGGCGGCTGGAACGCGAGCGGCGGCAGATGAGCTTGCCGTTGCCGCCGGTTAAGGAGGACGAATGATGGCCGCCCGCAACAACTGGACGCCGGATGAGATCGAAATGCTGAAGGCGAACTATCCTGATCAGCGCGCGGGCGCCATTGCTGCCGCCCTTGGTTACAGCCTGGGCGCGGTTTATCGAAAGGCGGCGAAGCTCGGACTGAAGAAGAGCGATGCCTTTTACACCAGTGAAAAGGCCAGACGGCTGAATGGCGTTATCGGTGCCGAAACCCGTTTTCGCAAGGGTCATGTGTCATGGAACAAGGGCATGAAGGGCCTGAGTTACGAAGGCATGAAGGCGACGCAGTTCAAGCCTGGTCATCAGGGCGGCGTTGCCGCCGCGCGTTATCAGCCGATCGGCGCCGAGCGCATCAGCAAGGATGGCTACCTGCAACGCAAGGTCAACGATGGCCTGCCCATGCAGAGGCGCTGGCGGAGCGTCCATATTCTCAACTGGGAAGCCATCAACGGCCTACTGCCGGCAGGACACGCCCTGATATTCCGCGACGGAAACAAAAGGAATGTCGCTGTCGACAACCTGGAACTGGTCACCCGGCGCGAGCTGATGGCGCGTAACACCATCCATCGCCTGCCGCCGGAGTTGAAAGAAGTCGTCAATCTGAAAAAGGCCATTACCCGCGTTATCAACAAAATGGAGAAGGATCATGTCGAACACGATTGAAACCCTGCGCGACCACCTGTTTTCAACACTGGAAGACCTTCGCGCCAAAGACAATCCGATGGAGATTGAGCGCGCCAAAACCGTTTGTGAAGTCGCGCAGACCATCATCAATAGCGCCAAGGTCGAGGTCGATGCGATGCGCTTCAGCGGCGTGTCGACGAATAGCAACTTCCTCGCCCTCGCCGTGAAGCCTTTTTCTCATAAGCCCGCTTTGATCAAGACCGGTGCCGGCGTCAAGGAAGTCGAGCAGCATGACGGGTACACCGTGACGACGCACAGGCCGACGTGATGCCTGCAAGGAGCGGGTTTGAAATCCGCTCCTTACCCTGCAAAAAATAAAACGTTTTATTTTCCCCCCAGCCGCGCGCCCGCCACGATGGCGGCATGGCTGATGAAACCGTAACCCTCCCCGATTTCGAGATTTTCCGCGCCGGCACGCACCGCGATCGCGCGGGCGGCGAGTGGGATATTTCCGATGCCGACTTAGCGGCCATCGCCGCCGGCTATAAACCGGACTTCTCCGAAGCCCCCATTGTTGTTGGGCATCCCTCTGTCGACGCGCCCGCCTACGGGTGGGTGACCTCTATCCACGTCGCGGACGGGCGGCTTTATGCCAAGTCCAGAGATGTCGACCCGGCCTTTGCCGAGATGGTCAAGGCGCAGCGCTTCCCTAAACGATCAGCAGCCTTTTATCCGCCGCAGCACCCGTCCAATCCGACCCCCGGCCAGCTTTACCTGCGCCATGTCGGTTTTCTCGGCGCCCATCCGCCAGCCGTCAAAGGGCTGCGCGACATTCATTTTTCCGCTGCCGATGGTGTCATCTCCTTTGCGGAGGACATTGCCAAGCCCTCTCTCCCGGCCTCTCTCCCGCAAGCGGGAGAGAGGAGGGATTTGCCTCCCCTCTCCACAAGTGGAGAGGGGTCGGGGGTGAGGATCGGCCACGCTTTATCCCACCCGTCCTTACAGGAGAATCCGATGAGCGACGACAACAAGGCCAAGCCCGCGCCTGCCGCCGATCCGGCGCAGACGGAACTGGCCGCCCTGAAAGCGCAGTTTTCCGAGGCTGTCGGCGAGCGCGACAACGCCCGCGCGGAACTGGCCACCATCAAGCAACAACTGGCCGAGATCGAGGCCAGGGGCCGCGAGGCGCGGCATTTGTCGCACATCGCCTTTGCCGAGGCGCAGGTAGCCGCCAGCCACATTCTGCCCAAGGATGTCGGCGCCATGGTGGCCGTGCTCGATCTGCTGGCCGACGCCGCGCCGGTGGAGTTCACCGAGGGCGACGCCACGAGGAAGCTCTCGCCGGTCGAATTCGTCAAGAACCTGATCGAACGCCAGCAGAGCGGCCTCCAGTTCGGCGAGTTCGCCCCCGGCAAGGTCGGCGGCGGCAAGCCGCAGGGCGATGCCGCCATCGACGCCGCCGCCAGGAAGCTCGCGGCGGAGAAGTCCATCCCCTACGCCGACGCCGTGCGTGCCGTCGTGACCGCTGGAGCCTGATGCCATGCCGATGACTCTCGAACAAATCCGCCTCAAGCAAAATCCCATCCTCACCGGCCTGCTCCTCGCCCAGGTGGCGCAGGGCAATCTGGTGGCGGAAATTCTCTTCCCACGCCTGCCCTTTGCCGTGCGCTCGGGCATGGTGCCCAAGCTCGGCAACGAGGCGATGCAGCAGTACAACCTGCGCCGCGCGCCGGGCGCTCACACCAAGCGCATCACCGTCAGCTACGAGGGCGCGGTCTACACCGTCGAGCAGCATTCGGTGGAAGTGCCGATCCCGCGCGAATGGATCGAGGAACAGCAGGGCGCTTTCAGCCTCGGCCTGCCGCGCAACCTGGACGTGTCGCAAATCGCCATGTCCACGGCATCCAGCGTGCTCACCCTCGGCTACGAGGTCGAAGCCGCCGCGCTCGCCACCGACGCGGGCCAGTACCCATCCAGCAACGTGCTGACGCTGACCGGCGCGGCCAAGTGGAGCGCCAGCACCGGCAAGCCGGTGGATGACATCATCGGCGCCTCGGACGCCATCCGCGCCAAAACGGGCCGCCGGCCCAATACCTTGATCGTCTCGCCCAATGTGCTCTCGGCTTTGTACCGCAACGAGCAGATTCGCGCCTATTTCCCCACCGACCGCATCGGCCTGCCGACCCTGGCCGACCTCTCCACCATCCTGCGCGTGCCGCGTATTGTGGAAGCCGACGCCATCTGGGTCGACGGCCAGAACGTGGCGCATGATGTCTGGGGCAATGTCGCCATCCTCGCCTATGTGCCGCCGGTCGGCGGCAGCATGAGCCTGGCCGATCCGGCATGGGGCTTCACCTCGGTTCTGGAAGGCCATCCCTTCGCCGAACTGCCGTACTACGAGAACACCAGCAAAACCTGGGTGTACGGCGCGACGTTCGAACGCAGCGCCAACATCGCCACTTCGGCGGCTGGCTTCCTGTTCGTCGAGCCGGCTTGAGGAGGATGCAACTATGTATACAGCGAAAACCCGCATCGCGCTCACCGTTGCCGGCAAGCGCGTCGACCTGATGCCCGGCGACCCGCTGCCGGAAGCGGCAGCTGCCGCCGACATCAAGCAGTTGCTGCGGCTGAAAGCCATCGCTACGACCTCTCCCCTCGCGGGAGAGGGCCGGGGAGAGGGGGAGGCTGAGGAATCCCCTGCTGCCGCCACCGCACCCAAGGCCACCGCCAAAAAAGGAGCCGCCAAATGAGCCAGTTTGAAAAACTGCACGCCACCACCCGCGTGCTGACCGTCGACGTCGCAGCCAACCGCTTCATCGCCTACAACGGCGGCTACGCCGCCACCACCGGCGGCGTCAAGGATGCCATCGGCGTTTCCGAAACCGCCGGCCGCGCTGGCGAGGCGATTGCCGTTGTCACCGGCTGGTCCTACATCGTCGAGGCCGACGAAGCCATCGCGCTGCATGCCTTCGTCCAGCCCGGCGCGGAAGGCCATGCCGTCACCGGCGACGCCGACGAGCACTGCGGCCGCGCCCTGCAAGCCGCCACGGCGGCGGGCGACCTGATCGAGGTGCAAATTCTCAAGCACGTCCACGCCGCGCCGTAAGCCATGAACTACGCCAGCGTCGCCGACATGGTTTGCCGCTTCGATGAGCGGGAACTGATCCAGCTCACCGACCGCGAGCATGTGCCGCCAGCGGCGCTCGCGGTGGCTGTGGCGGAAACGGCGCTGGCTGATGCGCAGGCGCTGGTCGATGGCTACCTCGGCCAGCGTTACCGTCTGCCGATCATCGGCTGCCGCCAGGCGGGCAGCGAACTCCGCACGGCCCCGCCGCTGCTCACGCGCCTGACCTGCGATATCGCCCGCTACCACCTGTACGACGATCTGGCGCCGGAAGCCGAGGTGGTTCGCCGCTACAAGGAAGCCACCCGAATGCTGGAAGCCATCGCTGCTGGCGAGGTGGCGATTGCCTGCCCGCTCGGCGATTCGCCGGTCGAGCGCATCGGCGGCGAGGGCGACACGGTGTTTGGCTTTTCTCCACGCCAGATCACCGACGATAGCCTGCGAGGCTACTGATGGACTGGGACTGGCTGGCCGCCGAACTCGCTATCGTCGAGCGCCTCAAGACGAATTTGCAAAGCGGGCCGGATGCCTGGGCCAAGCAGATTGGCACGCGCGCCGACCTTACCGTGGTAGCGGAAGAAATGCAGCACGCACCCGCCGTTTGGGTGGTCTACGACGGTCACGATATCCGCGAGGCCGATGAGCAGCGGGCGGCGGTGCGCTTGCGCTTTCTCGTCATCCTCGCCGTATCCAGCGCCATCCAGGGCCGCGACGAAACCCGCAACCAGGAGGCCAGCCGCTACCTGCCACAGATTTTCACGGCCCTGCACGGCTGGCGGCCACCGCAATGCGTGCGCGGCCTGACGCCAGTCTCGCCGCCACGGCCCTATTACTCCCAGGCACGTTTCGCCTATTTCCCCACTGCCTGGGAAACCTCAGTCATCCATTCAACCCGCATGGGGCCGGTGTTTAGCCGCCACCCAGGCCAATCGTAGGCTGGGTAGAGCGCAGCGAAACCCGGCATAAACACAGGAGTCTCCAAATGGCAACGCAAGAGCAGTATTACTTCGGTCAAGGCCGCCTCTTCTCCCGTCCCTACGGCGCCGAGGGCGCCGGTGGCTGGCGCTGGTGGGGCGACATTTCCGAACTCTCCATTTCCGCCGAATCGGAAAAGCTGGAGCACAAGGAGAGCTACAGCGGCCGCCGCCTGCCGGTGCGCACCATCGTCACCTCCACCACCATGAGCCTGACTGGCACCCTGCACCAGGTCGATACCGAGGCCATCGGCGAACTGCTCTACGGTACGGCGAGCGAAATCCCCGGCGGCACGGTGGCCGGCGAGGATCTCGGCACGGTCGCCGTCGGCGATGTGCTGAAACTGGAATATCCCGGCGTCTCCAACCTGGTCATCACCGACAGCGCCGGCACGCCGGTCACCGTCGGCGAAGAGAACTACATCCTCGATGCCCGCTTCGGCACCCTGGAATTCGTCGGCCTGCCGACGCCGCCACTCACCATGCCGCTCAAGGCATCCTATGAGTACGCCGGTGGCAAACAGGTGCCCTTCTTCAACCGCTCGCAGCCGATTTTGCAACTGCGTTACGAGGGCGTTAACCTGGCCGAGAACGATGCGCCGGTGATCGTCGAGTTCTACAAGGTCAGTTCCGACCCGATGCAGGGCTGGGCGCTGATCCAGAATGGCCAGGAACTGGCCGGAAACTCCTTCACCCTAAACCCGCTGGCCGACACGATCAAGCCGGAAACCGGCCCGCTCGGTCGCTTTGGCCGCTTCATCCAGGTTGCGAGTGTCTGACATGGCCAAACTGCCCGACCGCTCGCTGCCCTGGCCCATCCTCTGGGCCGGCGTCGAGTTGATCGCCGAGGCCGAGGGCTGCAAGCTCACGGCCTACCGCGACATTTCCGGCGTGTGGACCATCGGCTGGGGCCAGACCGGGCCGGACATTACCGCCGGCCTCGCCTGGACGCAGGCCGAGGCCGACGCCGACCTGTGCCGCACCCTGACCGATTTGAGCGTGCGGGTGCATGCCCTGCTGCGGCTGCCGACCGCGCCGCGCGAACTGGCGGCGCTCGTCTCGCTGGCCTACAACATCGGCATCGCCGCCTTCGCCCGCTCGACCGTGCTGGCCGCCCACAATCGCGGCGACAAGGCCGCGGCTGCCGCCGCCTTCGCCCTGTGGAACAAGGCCACCATCAACGGCAAGAAGCAGGTCGTTCAAGGGCTTCTGCTGCGCCGCGCCCGCGAGGCGGAAATGTACGCCGCCAGCAGCAGCCGGGTCACCGGCGTCGGCCTGTCGCCGGATGTCGCTCCCGTCGCCCCGCTCGCCGCTTCGCCGACGGCGCTTTCCGGCGGCGCCTCGGTAGCGGCCGGCGGCCTCGCCCTGGCCGCGCAGTATTCGCAGGATGTGGCAGCGGTAGCGCGTTCGCTCGCCATCAATCCGCTCCTCGTCTGCGCCGTGATCGCCGTCGTCGCGGGCGCCATCGTCCTCTGGCGACGCTGGAAGCAGCGCCGGGAAGGGGTGGCGTGATGTGTGGTTTGAACGTAGGGGCGACAAGGCTGAAGGCCGCCGTAGGGGCGAATAATTATTCGCCCCTACCCCGCGCAGGGAGGATGGCGCGCCATGCTTGAAATCCTCTCCGCCTGGCTATCCCGCTACACCCTGCCCATTGCCCTGCTGGCCGTCTTTGCGGCAGGCGCACTCATCGGCGGCGACGTGGCCGGCCGCACTTACCGGGAGAAGATCGCCGTCGCCGAAGCCGCTTATGAAAAGGATCGGCGCGTGGCGGCGGAAAGCGTGGCGCTGGCCTTGACCGCCCTGCGGGAAAAGGAGGCCGAAGGCGAAAAACTCGCCGCCCGCCAGCTCGAACTGGAAGCCACCGGCAGAAAACTGGAAAAGGAGAAAAACAATGCCCTCAAAAAGCTCACAACGGGCCGCCCTTGCCTTGACGGCGCTACTGTCCGCCTGCTCAACGCCAGCGCCGATCCCGCCGGTAAGCGTTCCCTGTCCGCGCATCCCGCCGACGCTCTTGAGGCCGCTACCGCCTTTGCCACCGATACCGACATCGCCCTCTGGGCCAACCACGTTAGATTCCGCTACGACGCCTGCCGTGGCCGCATCGACGCCATCCGCGAATTCGCCGAGCGCGCCCAATCTCCCCTCCCCCATCGCGGGGGAGGGGCCGGGGGAGAGGGGGAGGTTCCATGACTGAAAGCCAAACCAAGCTTGCCCTGGCCATGGCCTACCGCGCTGCCGTCGAAGACCTCGATCGCCGGGAGCTCCCCGGCGCGTTGGCGCTTTACGAAAGCCACCTCAGCGACCGCCAGCGCATCCTGCTTGCCGAATACGACCAGATCGCCGCCGGCGTGGCCACGCAAATCCGCGACTACCTGCCGCTGCGCTTCGCGCAAGGGGCGGCGACATGATGAATCTCTCCGAAGACACGATCCGCTGGCTGGTTTCGCTCTTCATTGCCGGCTGTGGCGCGATCTATACCTGGATCGCCACCCGCGACCGCGATAACACCGTGCGCATCGAGGCGGTGGAAAAGACCCTTGGCAAGCGCATCGCCGTCCACGGCGAGCAACTGGCCCGGCTGGAAAAAGATGTGGAAGTGCTGCGCGTGTCGCTGGAGAACATCCCGACCAAAGACGAGCTCGCCCATCTCCAGGGCGATTTAAAGGAGGTGCGCGCCGTCGGAAACGCCACGCGCGAGGAAATCCGCACCATCCGCCAGTCGCTCTCGCGTATCGAAGATTTTCTGCTGCATAACGGAGCGAGGTAATGGCCGATTTCACCGATTTCCTGCGCGCCGACCGCCGCCTGGTGATGCTGCGCACCCTGGCCGAAATGCCCGGCTACGCCGCCAATTCCAGCATTCTTGCCGGCGCCCTGGATAAACTCGGCCACGCTGCTACCCGCGATGCCGTCAAGGCCGACCTGCGCTGGCTGGCCGAAGTCGGGCTGGTGACCATCGAGGAGGCCGGTTCCGTCCTCGTCGCCACCCTGAGCGATCGCGGCCAGGACGTGGCTGAGGGCAAGGCCAGGGTCGACGGCGTCGCCAAGCCGCGCGCCCGGCATGGGAGCTGAAATGCCGGATGAGGATTTCACCAAATCCCTCTCTCCCGACCTCTCTCCCAAGGGAGAGAGGAGGCAAGTGCCTCCCCTCTCCATAAGTGGAGAGGGGCAGGGGGTGAGGATTGCCCCGGCCGACATCATTGCCGCCCTGGAAAAAACCGTCGCCAAGCTGGAAGCCAGCGCCAAACTCGCCGCCGCCGAAGCCGCCCAGGCGCGGCGTTATCTGGCGCTGCTCAAGAAATCTCACCGGCTTGCGGGAGAGGGGAAGTAATGGGCCGCAAATCCGTCGTCACCAAACTCCCGCCCGAAGTCCGCGCCCACATCGAAAAGCGCCTGCGCGAGGATCGCCTCACCCTCGACGGCCTGTTCGCCGACGTGCGCAGCCACTTTCCCGAGGTGGATTCCCCGAGCCGTTCCGCCCTCGGGCGTTTTCGCAAGGGCTTTGATGAAATCGTCGCCACCCAGCGGGCGATGCAAACCGCCTCCCAGGCGCTGGTTGCTGAACTGGGCGAGGGATTCGACGAAAAAGCCGGGGCGCTGCTCTCCCAGGCCGTCACCACCCTGGTCTATAACGCCGCCGACGGCAAGCTGCGCGAAGGCGGCGATCTGGAAATCTCCGACGTCCTCGATCTTGCCCGCGCCGCCAAATCGGCGCAGGAGGCGAGAAGCCTGTCGCTGCGCGAACGCCAGCAGGTGGCGAAGATGGCCCGCGAGAAGTTGATCGAGGAGCAGAAAACCCGCCTCGACGAACTGGAGAAATCAGGCGCCCTGGAAAACCTCAAGCCGGCGGAAGTGCTGGCCAAAGTCATCAAGGCCGCCTATGCCCTATGATCCGAAACGCCGTCCGGGCGATAAGGCCGTAGGGGCGACAAGGCCGAAGGCCGAAGGACAGCCGCAGGCTGGTCCCGCGAAGCGGGATGCGGCGAAGCCGCACAATAATTTTTCGCCCCTACAACCCGCCCTACCGCTCTACCCCTACCAACGCCGCTGGCTACAGGACGATGCCCGCTTCAAGATCGCCATGTTCGCCCGCCAGTGCGGCAAAACCTTCACGTCCACGCTGGAAATCGCCCTCGATGTCGCCCGCGCCGAGGCCGAGGGCCGGCGTAGCCGCTGGGTGATCCTCAGCCGCGGCGAACGCCAGGCGCGGGAAGCCATGAACGAGGGCGTCAAGCTCCACCTGCGCGCCCTGCAAGCCGGATTCAGGGAATTCGAGACGCCGTTTGACGCCAGCATCCGCGCGCTGGAAGTGGAACTCCCCGGCGGCTCCAAAATCACCGCGCTCCCCGCCAACCCGGACACGGCACGGGGTTTTTCGGCCAATGTGCTGTTGGATGAATTCGCCTTCCACCAGGACAGCCGCGCCATCTGGAAGGCGCTCTTTCCGGTGATCTCCAAGCCCGGCCTCAAACTGCGCGTGATCAGCACGCCCAACGGCAAGGGCAACAAATTTTATGAATTGATGACCGGCGGCCCAACCCCACCCCCGACCCCTCCCCTGCGAAGCAAGGGAGGGGAGGCATTTCCCTCCTCCCCCTTGCAAAGCAGGGGGGAGGTCGGGAGGGGGGTGGACGGCTGGTCCCGCCACGTCACCAACATCTACCAGGCCGTGGCCGACGGCCTCCCCCGCGACATCAAGGAACTGCGCCGCGGCGCGGGCGACGAGGATCTGTGGGCGCAGGAATTCGAGCTGAAATGGCTGGATGAAGCTCACGCCTGGCTGGATTTCGACCTCATCACGGGGTGCGAAAGCGAGCATGCCGGCCAGCCGCACGCCTACACCGGCGGCCCCTGCTACGTCGGCATGGACATCGCGGCAAGGAATGACCTGTTCGTGATCTGGGTCGTCGAGCAGATTGGCGACGTGCTGTGGACGCGGGAGATCATCGAAAGGAAGGGCATCCCCTTCGCCGAGCAGGACGCCCTGCTCGACGACGTGTTCCGCCGCTACCGCGTGCTGCGCTGCTGCATCGACCAGACCGGCATGGGCGAAAAGCCGGTGCAGGACGCCCAATCCCGCCACGGCCGCCTGCGCGTCGAGGGGGTGCTCTTCACCGGCCCCAACAAGCTGACCCTCGCCACCCAGGGCAAGGAAGCCTTCGAGGATCGTAAAATCCGCATCCCCGAAGGCAACCCGGCGCTGCGCGCCGACCTGCACAAGCTCAAAAAGCAGACCAGCCCCACCGGCGCCCCGCGCTTCGTCGCCGATTCCGATGCCAGCGGCCACGCCGACCGCACCTGGGCCTGCTTTCTCGCCATCAACGCGGCGGATCGGGCGGCTGGGCCGATTGAGTTCTATTCCGCGCCGCGCGAACTGGTGACGGAAATGCGGGGGTATTTGTGAGGGCGGTGCCGATGCGTGGCGGGTCGGTTGGGCAGACGGCTTGTAGGGGCGAAAAATTTTTCGCCACTACTCGTCCCAATCGATGCGTGGTGGTCGCCAGAAGATGATGCCCCAGATGAGCTTGCCTGCCTTGAACAGCCCAATGAACACCAAAAACCAGAAAAGCCAGACGCCGCCAAAACGCGCGGTCAGCCCAATCATCACGGCCGCGCCCACCAAGCCGACGATGATTTCTTCCTTGGTTGTCAATTGCTGTTGAGGATTTGTCATGACATCACGCTTCATTGAGCTAGGGCTGCGCATCAAGGCCGACACCGACAAGGCCGTGGCGGAAATCACCTCGGTCAATTCCAACCTTAAGACATTCAATGCCGCGGCGCAAGGCGCGGCTGCCGCCGCCACGCAAATGGGCATCGGCCTCGACAAGGCGGCGGGCGGCTACAGCAAGGCGTCGCAGGGTGTGCGCTCGATCAGCGAGCAGCTGGGCAAGATGCAAACCGGCTTCCTGACCTTGCTGGGCGGCGCCGGCATCGTTAACGCGGGCCGCGACCTCACCCGCATGGTCGACGAATACGGCCAGATGGCCTCGCGCATCCGTGCGGTGACGGCGGATACGGCGGAATACGAGATGGTGCAGCAGCGCCTCCTGGCCACCGCCAACGCCACCTACCGCCCGCTGGCCGAGGCGCAGGAGGTCTATATCCGCACTTCCGACGCCCTGAAATCGCTGGGCTACAACACCGCCCAGGCGCTCGATGTGTCGGATAGCCTCTCCTACCTCTTCGTCACCAACGCCGCCTCCGGCGAGCGGGCGGCCAGCGCCATGGATGCTTTCAGTAAATCCTTGCAAACCGGCCGGGTCGACGCGCTCTCCTGGCGGACTATTCTCGCTGCCGTGCCGAATATCGTCGAGGCCATCGCCCAATCCACTGGCAAGGCCGCCGAGGACATCCGCAAGCTGGGCGCCGAGGGCGATCTGATGGTCACGGATCTGACCGAGGGATTGCGAAAGTCCGCGCAGGCCAACATGGACGCCGCCGCCAAAATGCCGGCGACGGTGGCCGATGCTTTCACCCGCCTGCGCACCAACCTGCAAGCTTCGCTCGGCGAACTCAATCAGGCCAGCGGCGCCACCGGCGTTATCGCCAAGGCCATCGTCCTGCTTGCGGAAAATCTCAAAGGGCTGGGCATGGCGTTTGTCGGCGTGGGTTTCATGGCCGCCGGGCGCTTTATCGGCCCGATGCTGGCGGCAGCCGCTTCCTTGCTCAATATAACGACCGCCGCGGCAGCCGCAGGCCGGGCGGTAACGCTGGCAGGCCGCGCCATGGCGGCAGCGCAAGCCCTGGCCGGCGGCTGGGTTGGCTTGATCGGCATCGTCGGCGGGTTGGCCGCCAGCTTCCTCCTCTTCCGCGACAACGCCGAGCAGGCCAAATCCAGCCTCTCCGGCCTTGCCGGCGGGCTGGAAGAAGCCAGGCAGAAATTCTTCGAAATGGGCGCGGCGGCGCAGGCGGCGGAACTGGTCAAGTTGAAGGGCGAGCTTTCCAGCCTGCGCCAGGACTATGTCGATCTCGGCTACGAAATCGCCAAGGCGGCCAAGGCCGGGCGCGGGGAATTGCCTAAAACCGCGACGGAAGCCAGGGCCGCGCTCGAACAGGTCATGCAGGCGGTGCGCCAGGTCAAGAATGGCGCGGTCGCCGATTGGGACGCGGTTTCTCAAGCGGTTTCGGGCGCCGCGGGCATGCACGATGAGATGCGCAACAAATTGCTCGCCCTGATCGGCAAGGCCGCCGAGATGCAAAAGCAGGGCCGCGATCTCAAGGCAACCGTGGATGCGCTGGGCGAGGCTGCCAAGGGCGCGGCGGGCGACTTTCAGGGGCTTTCCGGCGCGCTATCGCAGGCCATGGACAAGGCATCCGAGGCGCTGGCCAGCGCCGAGCAGAAGCTGACGCTGGCCCGATCCAGCGGCGGCGAGGCCAACCGCTACATGCTCATCGATGTGCCGAAATTGCTGGCCGGCGTCGACAAGGCGACGCCGGAACTTGAAAAGAAAATCGCCGACACCTACGACGCGCTCCGGGAATACGACCGCCTGCAAGCCGCCAAAAAGCCGTCCGTAGGGGCGAATAAAGATTCGCCCCTGCTCTCCAAAACCGCCGACCTCAACCGTCAACTGGCCGAGGCCAACCAGAAACTCGCCCAGGCCCAGGCCGGCGTCTGGGAATCCACGGATAAATCGCGCGACGCCCTGGAAATCTGGCTGGCTACCAGCGACAAAGCGGCGAAATTCTCCGACGCCCAGCGCGCCGCGCTCCAGCGCCAGGCCGAAGCCGTCGATACAGCCGCCAAAGCCTGGACGGAACTCGCCGAAGCCAAGAAGCGGGCCGAAACCATCGCCAGCGCCAGCGAGGCGCTCGGCATCGAACTCCTGAAACTACAAGGCAACAGCGCCGAAGCCAGCCGCAAGGAACTCGAAGCCCGCTATAAGGAACTGCGCGCCGCCCTCGACAAGGAAATGGAACGCGGCCCCAGCGAAGCGGCATCCAGGGTCAGCGCCGAACTCGACATGGTCATCAAGCTCACCCTGGACAAGCAAGAAGTCGACCGCGTCCAGGCCGAGCTACAACAGATGCAGCAGCGGCTCTACCAGAATCAGACCACCATCCGCACCAACCGCGAAGTCGGCGCCATTACCGACATCGAGGCGGCGCAGCAACTGCTGGATCTCAATCGCAAGCAGGCAGCGGCGCTGCGCGAGCGCATCCCGCTGCTCGAACGTCTGGCCACGCTGGAAGGCGATGCCGGCCGAGCAGCACAAGCGGCGCTGATTGACACGCGGAATCAGATCAAGCTCCTCGAAGCCACCACCACGCAATTCGAGGCTGCCCTGAAGCGCGGCATTTCCGATGGCATCACCCGCGCCATCGACGGTCTGGCAGAAGGCACCATGAATCTGCGCGACGCCATCCACGAACTGTCGAACACGATATTCAAGACCCTGCTCGACATGTACGCGCAGAATTTCGCGCAATACCTCACCGGCCAGCAAGGCCCGCTGGCTGGCCTGTTGCAGATGGCGCAAGGCGGTGCGCCAGGCGGTACCAATGGCGGCGCCGACGCGGCCGCCGGCTCGCAACAAATGATGGCCGCGCAAACCCTGCTCACCGCAGGCGAGGTGATGGGCGCTGCCGTTGCCCAATTCCAGGGCGCCGTGGCGCAGAGCGCGGTGGCGGCCTCGCAGCAAACCAGCGCCGCAGCGACGCAGGTCATGGGCGCGACGACGCAGACGGCAGCGGCGACAACCCAGACAGCCGCCGCCACGACCCAGACAGCAGCAGCCAGCATGCAGCAGAGCGCCGCCGCCACCGGCGCGGCATCCGGCGGTGGTGGCGGCGGCTTCTGGGGCAGCCTCCTATCCGGCATCGGCTCACTGTTTGGCTTCGCCAGCGGCGGCTACACCGGTGCTGGCACCAAATACCAGCCCGCCGGCATTGTTCACGCTGGCGAATTCGTGGTGCGCCGCGAATCCGTGTCGCCCGCCTCGCTGGCCTTCCTTGAGCGCTTCAACCGCTACGGCATGTCCGCCGTCCTCACCCCCGCCCCCTCTCCACCAAGTGGAGAGGGGAGGCAAATCCCTCCTCTCTCCCTCTGGGAGAGAGGCCGGGAGAGAGGGTTGGGCGCCTACAAGCACATGCGCGGCTACGCTGACGGTGGTCTGGTCACCGCCGCCCCAGCGCCAGCCCTGTTCCG
>WREP01000024.1 GCA_009779265.1 Betaproteobacteria bacterium | reverse complement strand
GCGAAATTTCCATTCGTTGCCTTCCGTATTTCATCGACCAAACCCGGTTCCAGTTCGGAACGAAATAATTCCCGATATGCCGCCTGTCGGCTTGCTGTATCCGGGCCAAGCGACCGATATACTTCATGCGCAACAACAAGGCCATTGCTCTCCCCCTGGGCATTCGCCCTGTAGCTCGACCATTGATATTCCGCAGGATGCCTCACCATTCCCGCACGCACGGGGTTTAGTTCAATGTAGCGCTGACAGGCCAGAAGATAATTCTCGGCTTGCATCAAGCATGAACGATAGCGCCCTTCCCATAGCGTGCCACTACGATAGTAGGTACGGTTTATGTACTGTACGTAACGCTGTCCAAGCGCCTTCATCATTTTTCCGATTGCTTCGCCATGCGGTGACGATACCAGCAGATGAACGTGATTGGTCATCAATACATAGGCATGAATACGACAACCCGCAGCGTCCGCATATTCGGAAAGCCAGCCCAGATAGGCGCGATAGTCTTCATCGGCAATGAAACAAACCTGACGATTGTTGCCGCGCTGGATCAGGTGCAAAGGGAGGTTAGGCAGAACAACGCGCGGACGTCGAGGCATGGGAGAGACAGCTTGTTGATGGGCCGGAAAAGGTTATCACAAGATGACGCATGGCTTTGTTACACAAATTGGGAATGAGGGTAAAGATGCTGGGCGAAGGGGAATGGAAAACCAAGAAGCACGGGGCGGTATCACCGCCGCAGTTTAGTGGAAACCAAGATGCGCTGCTTCAGCCAATCACCGCCTCTTGAACCGAAACCGCTCTGGCGGAAAACACCGCGCTCAGTCCGCAGCGGCACCCTTTTTCATCGTCTTGCCTTCGGCCGCCCGCTGCCGGCGCACCGCCTTGGGGTCGGCGAGCAGCGGGCGGTAGATTTCCACCCGGTCGCGGTCTCGCAACACGGCATCGCTTTTCGCCAGCTTGGCGTAGATGCCGAACTTGTTTTTTTCCAAGTCGATTTCAGGATATTTGCCCAAGAGGCCGGAGGCTTGCAGCGCCTGCTCCACAGTCGCACCAGCGGGCAAGCGCAGGCGGACGAGTTCCTGCTTGTCGGCCTGCGCATAGCAGACCTCGATATCGAGCATGTCAGCCTCAACCATTGGCGGTGGGATGAACCTGCTCCGCCCGACGCACGAAGGCATCGACGAAGGTGTTGGCGATATGCCCGAACACCGGCCCGATGAGCTTCTCGAACAGCTTGCTGGAAAATTCGTAATGCAGCCGGAACTCGATCTTGCAGGCTTCGGCGGCCAGGGCGCGGAAATGCCATGAGCCTTCGAGGCGGCGAAACGGCCCGTCGACCAAGTGAATCTTCATCGAATGGGGAAATTCTTTGTCGTTTTCCGTGGTGAAGCTGGTTTTCACCGCGTGATAGTTGATATGCAGCGTCGCCACGGTCTTGCCGGCATCGCGCAACTTCAGGTCGGCCCGGGCGCACCAGGGCAGAAACAGCGGATAATCCTCGCAACGATCCACCAGCTCGAACATGCGCTCGGCGGATTGGGCGATCAGTACGGTTTTCTCGACAAGTGCCATGCAGCGGCGGCGCTCGGGCATCCATGTAAAATGGTGATTTTAATGGAACACCCCGGGCATGAGCATCACGGTCAACAAAAAAGCCTTTCACGACTACTTCATCGAAGAAAAGTTCGAGGCCGGGGTCGTCCTCCAGGGCTGGGAAGTCAAGGCCATCCGCGCTGGGCGCGTGAACATCAAGGAATCCTACGTCATCATCAAAAGCGGCGAGATTTTCCTCATCGGCATGCACATCTCGCCCCTCTCCACCGCCTCGACCCACGACCGCCACGACCCGGTACGCACCCGCAAGCTGCTGTTGCACGAGCGCGAAATCATGAAACTGATCGGCAAGGTCGAACGCGCCGGCTACGCCCTCGTGCCGCTCGACCTGCACTTCCAGCGCGGCCGCATCAAACTGGAAATCGGGCTGGCCAAAGGCAAGAAACAGCACGACAAACGCGCCGACGAAGAAGAACGGGACGCCAAACGCGAAGCGCAGCGGGCGATGAAGGAGCGGGTGCGGTAAGCGGTTTATGCCCGGTGATTCAGTCAATGGACATGGGGGGTTCCGGTGCGTATGCTAGTGAGATGGACCGCGCATCGTATCCCGCATGACGATGAACAAACCCCTACCCGCCCTCGCACTTGCCATCGGCTTGGCCGGCTGCACCGCCCTCCCCGTCGCCACGGTGCAGCCCATCGCCGCCGGTGCGGACTTTTCTACCCGGCAGGACACGGTTGTTTGCGTTCTTGTTCCGCCGGATGCTTCCTTTGAAGGAAAGCCCTATCCGGGAAGCGGTGGTGAAGTGGCCGAGAAAATCCGGGATGCCCTGAGAAAATTTGTCAAATTTTCACGCCTGGTCAGCCAGGAACAAGCCAACGCGCTGGCTGTTTGCCGGGAGAAGGAAGCCACGCTGGCGCTTGAGACGACGATTCTTCATTACGAAGACCACATAACAGGCTGGACAGGGAAACCCGACCGGATCGAACTGAAATTATTCCTGTACAAGATCGACCAGCCGGATCAAAGGCGTTCAATCTTCTACGAAGCCAAATCCCATACGACGTACAGTATTTTTCTCGAATGGGGCAACGCCAAACCCGCCGCGCTTCTTGGCGAGGATTTTGAGTATTCCATTCGGAAGCTGTTGCGCTAACTGGATTGCTGCGCTCGCAATGACAACCATTCCATGCGTCGTCATTGCGAGGAGCCCGCGTAGCGTGGGTAGAGCGCAGCGAAACCCACGGCATTTCGCTTCTGATAGGTGACAAGTTTCACCTGTACTCAACCACATCCTGCGCATTGCCATTGTTTCCGGTTGAGGAATAATGGATTCGTGGGTTTCGCTGCGCTCTACCCACGCTACGCTTGCTGGACGCTCGTTACGCAGAACCTGCCGATGCCATGAAGTCGCCCGGCAAATGCAATATCTGATCTACCTTTCCCCGCCCTCTCCCCGGAACATCGCCGGGGTCAGGTCGTGTTTTTGTAGCAGGCGGTAGAACTCGGTGCGGTTGCGGTCGGCGATGCGGGCGGCGTCGGCGACGTTGCCGTCGGTCAGTTTGAGCAGGCGGACGAGGTAATTGCGCTCGAAACGCTGTTTGGCTTCGGCATAGTTGAGGGTTTCCATGGCCGGCACGCGCAGGGCGCGCTGCACCAGGGAGAGCGGGATAAGCGGCGTCGAGGTCAGGGCGCAGCTTTGTTCGACGACGTTGTAGAGCTGCCGGACATTGCCGGGCCAGGAAGCGCCGGCCAGGGCCTCAAGCGCTTCCGGGGCGAAACCGGCGATGGTCTTGCCGTATTTGGCGGCGACTTGTTGCACGAAATGGGCGGCCAGCATCGGGATGTCCTCGCGCCGTTCGTCGAGCGGCGGCAGGGTCAGTGACACAACGTCGAGCCGGTAATAGAGATCTTCGCGGAACTGCCCGTCGGCCATGGCGGCGTCGAGATCGCGGTGGGTGGCCGAAAGCAGGCGGATGTCGACCGGCTCGGCGCGAGTCGCCCCGAGTGGGCGCACGAGCCGCTCCTGCAACACGCGCAGCAGTTTCACTTGCAGCGACAGCGGCATGTCGCCGATTTCGTCGAGAAACAGCGTGCCGCCATTGGCCGCCTGAATCAGTCCGACGCGGCTGGCGCCAGCGCCGGTGAAGGCGCCCTTGACGTGGCCGAACAGCTCGGATTCCAGCAATTGCTCGGGAATGGCGCCGCAATTGATGGCGACGAAGGGGCCGCGGGCGCGCGGGCTGGCGCGGTGGATGGCGCGCGCCAGCACTTCCTTGCCGGTGCCGCTGGCGCCGCGAATGAGAATGCTGGCGTCGGATTGGGCAACCATGCGCGCTTCGGCCATCAATTCGGCCATTTTGTTGCTGCAAAAAACGATACCTTCGAGCCAGTCGCCCGCCGTTCCGGCGCTGTTGGCGATGGGCGCGGCGGACGGCAGGCCGGGCGCCGACAGACTGAGCGCCTGGTCGATCTTGGCCAGCAGGGTCTGGCTGTCGAAGGGCTTGGTCAGGTAGCCGAAAACGCCCTTGGAGGTTGCCGCCACGGCGTCGGGAATGGTGCCGTGCGCGGTCAGCAGGATGACCGGCAGGCTGGGCCGGGTAGCGTTGATTTCCTCGAACAACGCCAGCCCGTCGCGGCCCGGCAGACGGACATCGCTGACGACGACGCGCGGCGCTTCGACGGCGATCCGCGCCAGCGCCTCCTCCGCCGAAGCCGCCGTCGATACCCGGAAGCCGTGCGCCTTCAGGCGGATGGTCAGCAGGCGGAGAATATCCTCGTCGTCGTCGACCACCAGGATGTGGGCGCCCGTGGAATCGGTTGTCATGGCGCGCCTCCCTGCCCGGCTCGCGGTTGCGGCGTCAGGGTGCGCTCGATGTCGGCCAGGCGGTCGAGCTTGTCCTGAAGTTCCCGCGCCTTGCGCTGGCTGTCCTTGAGTTGCGTCCCCTGGCGGTCGAGCTGCCCTTCCAGACGCTGGCGTTCACCGTCGAGGCGCTGGCGTTCGCCATCGAGACGCAAGCGCTCGTTGTCGAGGCGCTGGCGTTCTTCATATTGATCGGCCAGCAGCCGTGCCAGTCCGTGCAATTTGACAGCGGTCGGCTCATTCGAGCGCAGCACTTGTTTGACCAGGGCCAGCGCCTTGGCGACATCCTGCGTGCTGTGCGGATGAGCGATCAGCATCGCCAGGCGAATCTGGGTCGTCGGCTCGGCCGGCAGGGTCGCGAGAAAGTCGCGCTCTCCTGCCAGCTCGGCAGCGTCCAGGGGGGCGAGTAGCTCGTAATAGGCCAGCAGCGGCAAAGCGCTTTGCACGTTGACCATCGGCGCCGGATCGCCGCGCGCCGACAGCAACGCTTGCTCATGAGCACAGCCGGCGGCCAGCAGCGCCGACAGCAGCAGAATGCCCATTGATCGCCGGCAGCCGGTCCTTCCCGGAAATTTATTTTTCATCTGGTATGTCCAAAACAAAATGTCCTCCCTGTTCGACCGGCATCACCACGACGGTTCCGCCCATGGCCTGCACCAGTTCGCGCACGATGGACAGGCCGACGCCGCTGCCCTGACGCGGCGCTGGCGCCACGCGCTGGCCCTGAACGAAGGGGTCGAAAATGCGCAGCCGGTCTTCCGGCGCTACGCCCGGCCCCTGGTCGATACAGGCGAAACGCAAGCGCCCTTCCTCGCGCGCCAGCGTCAGCCTGACCTCGCCGCCTTCCGGACTGAAATCAATGGCATTCGACAACAGATTGTCGAGCGCCACGGCCAGTTTTTCGTTGTCGATCAGCGCCATGCCCGATTCCGGCGCGTCGATGACGACGCGCACCTGCCGCGACTGGGCGTGCAACTCGCGGCATTTGACCACACCGGCCAGAAGCTTGCGTGGATCGTCGCGTTCCCGATTCAGCTTCCTCGCCTCGAAGGCCGCGCCGTTGAGGCTCAACAGGCTTTCGATCTGGCGCTGCAAGCCGAGCACGTTGTGTTGCAGGATGGCGACGACCTCGCGCTGATTTTCCCCCAGCGGCCCGGGGACTTCCTCGCGCAGCAGGGCAACGCCTTCCTTGAGCGCCGTCAGCGGCGTTTTCAGTTCGTGCGAGACATGGCGCAGCGCCCGCTCGCGATCCGCCTCCAGATCGGCCAGACGCTGGCGCAGCCAGTCCAGGCGGCGGCCGAGTTGGCGCAGATCGTCCGGCCCGCCGACCTGCACCGCCTCGTCGAAGCGGTTGGCGCCAAGGCGGCCGATGGCCTGCTCCAGTTGGCGCAGGGGACGAACCAGCCACCAGCCCATGGCCAGCGCGGCCAGCAGGGCGCCGCCCAGGGCCAGCAGAATCTGCCCGCCGAGGCGCAGGCGATTGGCTTCCAGTTGGTCGAGCAGATGCGCGTTTCGGCTTTCGATCCAACGCTGGCCGGCGTTTTTGAGCAAAGCGTTCAATTCCATCAGGCGGGCCAGGAAAGACGCCGGTTCATCCTTGTCGGTCTGCTTGTCGATGCCGCCGCGCAGCGCCCTGGCGATTTTCCGCCATTCGCCGAGCAAGGGCGCAAGCGGCTCCGCCGCCAGACTGTCGAGGCGCTCGACCAGTTCCAGCGACTTATTCAGATTCTCGTCGAAACGCTGACGATACAGCGCCTCCTCAAGCACCAGGTATTGCCGCGCGCTGCGCTCGACATCGATGCTGCGCTCTGCCAATTCCTGAACCGCGGCGGTCAATTGGATCGCCTGCTCGCTGTTGCGGCGATTTTCCTCGACCAGCGTTTCGACCAGCATCCAACTGCGCAGGGCGACGCCGCCGAGCAACAGCACGATGATGGCAAAACCGGCCAGCAGGCCCTGGCGAAAGGAAATTCGGATCATCCGCGCGGGGAAATAGGGGAATTCGCAAGTGTAGCCTGTCTTGCCGGCCAGCGCCCGGCCATGCCAAAACGGCAGGGCAAGCGTATGAAAAACGGCGCATTCTCACTCGCCCCGCTTGAAGGTTGTCGCAAGCCGGTCATCAAAATGAAGAACCCGGATCGCTCATTCTCTGCGTCTACCTCCATGCAGGCAGCGGCGGCGCTAAAATTTTCCGCGCCGCGCCCTTTCTTCTCAACGACTTGGAGAATTTCATGAGCACCTCGCATGGCAAATCCGGCATGAGTGCCGGTTCGCACTGCCAAAATAGCGCGAACAGGCCCTGGTCCAATCAATTTGGAGGACTCATGAGCATTTCGTCTCGCGCCCTGTCCCTGTTCCGCATTGCGAAGTCGCTTTTATATGCACTGCTTGTTCTTGCCGCCGCCATCTTTCTTCCTGTTGCGCACGCGCAGGTTGCCCTCAACGTTACCGACCCGAAAGCCGCGCCCGTCACCGTGCAGTCGGCGGATATCACGACCGAAATCACCGGGCGTTTTGCGGTAACGACGTTCGACCTCGTCTTTGCCAACCCCAACAACCGCGTGCTCGAAGGCACGTTCGAATTTCCCCTGCTCGACGGCCAGCGCATCGTGCGTTTCGCGCTCGACATCAACGGTGCGCTCCGCGAGGCCGTGCCCGTCGAAAAGGAAAAAGGTCGGCTCGTGTTCGAGGAAATCCAGCGCCGCAAGGTCGACCCCGGCCTGCTCGAACAGACCGTGGGCAACAACTACCGGGCGCGTGTTTATCCCATCCCCGCCCAAGGCACGCGGCGCATCGTCATCGCATACCAGGAAGATTTGCTTGTTTCGTCGACCGCCCGCGCCACGCCACGTTACCGGCTTGCGCTCGATTTTCCGAATGCGCTCAAAACCTTTAACCTCACCGCAAAGGTTTTTTCCGCGCCCGGCACGGCCCCGCCGAAGGCTACCACCACGCTCGCGCTTGAATTGCCCGCATGGCGCGACGCAAAAATACTCAGCGTGAGAAAGGAAAATTTCACCGCACGCGGCCTGCTTGAACTTGAACTCCCCCCAACATCTGCCGTCCGTCCTGCCGTTATCACGGAAACCTTCAACGAGCGCGAATATTTTTATGCCGAAACCGCGCTGCCTGTTGCCGCGATGAAAGCGAAACCGCGCGCCGCGCCCAAAACTGTCGGCATCCTCTGGGACGCTTCCGGTTCAGGCAGTACCCGCGACCACGAGCGCGAAATTGCACTCCTCGACGCATGGTTTGCCACCGTGCGCGATGTTGACGTAAAAGTCGTCAGCCTCCGCAACACCGCTGCCGTCCCGGTTGCTTTCAAAGTGCGCGGCGGCAAGTGGGGCGAACTCCGCGCTGCGCTCGAAAAGATGGCCTATGACGGGGCCACGTCGTTTGACGGCCTTGCCGACGATACTTCCGTGGGCGAATGGCTGCTCTTCTCCGACGGCCTTGTGAATTTCGGCGTAAGCCAAAACCTCGCAAAATTACCGCTCCGCGCTCCCGTGCACGTGGTAAGCGCCGCTGCGAGCGCCGCGCCTGCGCTCCTGCGCGGGTTGGCCGCGCGCGGCGGCGGCGAGTACGTGGATTTGCTGGCAATCGACGCCAAGGCTGCCACGGCCCGCTTGCGGCAGACTTCGCCCCGGGTGATTGCCGTTGACCGCAACCCGGAAGCCGTCGCGCAAGTGTTCCCCGAGGTGGGCATGCCCGTAAGCACCGAAAGCGGTGCGTTGGTTGTGACAGGCATCCTGCGCAAGCCCTCGGCAAGCGTGCGGGTAAAAGTAGGCTTCTCCGAAGCGGATGCGCAGACGGTTGAAATTGCCGTGAAATCTGGCGAAGGTGCAAGCACGCTTGCCGCCCGTGCGTGGGCCGCGACGAAAATTGACGCCCTTGCCGCAGCAGCAGGCGACAACCGCGAAGACATCCGCCGCACGAGCCGCGAGTTTCGCATCGTCACGGCGGATACGTCGCTGATCGTGCTCGAAACGCTCGACGACTACATCCGCTACGACATCGAGCCGCCCGCTGAATTGCGCGACGAATGGCTAAAACGCCGCCGCGCGTCCGAAACCGCTTTCGACAAAAACCGCGAACAGAAAATCGAACATGTCGTGCGTCTGTTCAACGAGCGCGTGAAGTGGTGGAAGACGGAATTTCCGAAGAACGACGTTTCGCGCAAGTCTGACAAAAAGCTGGAAATGTCGGTGGAGAGTTATGCCGATGCGGTACAAATAGCACCAGAACCAGCACCAGCACTAGCGCCACCGCCAAGGCCCGCGGATGCCTTAAGGAACAGGGAGTCAGCCGCTCCGGAAGCACCTGCGACCAACAGGCGTTACGCCTTGTCTCCTGCACCGGTCATGAGGACTGCCGCCCCAGAACCACCTGCCACGCCTGTTGCTCCGTCTGCATCCATCGCCCTCCAGCGCTGGTCGCCTGCGGCGGGCTATCTCGATCATCTCCGCCGTGCGCCGGACTCCAAGCGTTTCGATACCTATCTCGAAGAGCGCGCCGACCATGCGCGCGAGCCGGGTTTTTATCTGGATGTTGCGGGGTATTTCCTTGATGAAACCAAGGATGCCGCGACGGGATTGCAGATTCTGTCGAACCTTGCCGAACTGGGCCTTGAGGACGCTGCCTTGCTGCGCGTGCTCGGTTACCGTCTGGTGCAAGCGCAGCGGCCCGATCTGGCTTTGCCGGTGTTTGAGCGCGTGTTGAAGATTCGCGGCGAGGAGCCGCAAAGCCGCCGCGACCTAGCGCTTGTGTACGCAAAACTCGGGCAGCGCCAGCGCGCCGTCGATTTGCTCTGGGAAGTTGCAAGCCGTCCGTGGGACGGGCGTTTTCCTGAAATCGAGCTTATCGCGCTCGAAGAACTGAATGCCATTGTGGCGACAAGCCGAAAAACGCTCGATCTGTCGAAAATCGACGCGCGCCTGCTCAAGAACATGCCTGTCGGCCTGCGCGTCATCCTGACATGGGACGCCGACAATTGCGATATCGACCTGTGGGTCGACGATCCAAACGGCGAGCGCGCGATGTACAGCCATCCCCTCACCTATCAGGGCGGGCGCATGTCGAAGGACTTCACCGGCGGCTATGGGCCGGAGGAGTTTTTGGTGAAAAAACCAAAACCCGGCAAATACACGGTGCGCATCAATTATTACGGCGACAGCCGCCAGACGGCCCTCGGCCCCGTGACGGCGCAGGCGCGGCTAATTACCGGCTTCGGCACGCCGCAGGAAAAAGAGGAACTCGTTACCGTGCGGCTCGTGGACAAAAAGGAATCGCTCGAAATCGGTTCGATCACGATTGGGAAAGAGGCGCGGTAGCGTTGCGGGTTTTGCTTCCTCCTTTTCGGGCGAAGTCCGAAGGGGAGGAAGCGTTTGACATCGGCATTCATGCGATTGCCCTGACCAAAACGGCGCAGCCAACTCCCCGCCCGCCGGTTCTTCGGTACACTGTCGCCCTTTCAGGATTTTCGGACAGTTTCATGGCTCAATATGTGATGTCGATGCTCCGCGTGAGCAAGGTCGTTCCGCCCAAGCGGCAGATCATCAAGGATATTTCCCTCTCCTTCTTCCCTGGCGCCAAGATCGGCCTGCTCGGCCTCAATGGCGCCGGCAAGTCGACCGTGCTGAAGATCATGGCCGGCGTCGAGAAGGAATACGACGGCGAGGTGCAATGGCAGCCGAAGCTGTCCATCGGCTATCTGCCGCAGGAGCCGCAGCTCGACGCGGACAAGACAGTCAGGGAAGAAGTTGAATCCGCCCTCGGCGAAGTCATGCAGGCGCAGGCCAAGCTCGATGAAATCTATGCCGCCTACGCCGACCCCGAAGCCGATTTCGACAAACTGGCCGAGGAACAGGCGCGGCTGGAAGCGATCATCGCTACCACCGGCGCCGATGTCGGGCATCAGATGGAAATCGCCGCCGACGCGCTGCGCCTGCCGCCCTGGGAAACCCGCATCGGCGTGCTGTCCGGCGGCGAGAAGCGGCGCGTGGCGCTGGCCAAACTGCTGTTGGCGAAACCCGACATGCTCTTGCTTGACGAGCCGACCAACCACCTCGACGCCGAATCGGTCGAGTGGCTGGAGCAATTTCTCGTCCGCTTTCCCGGCACCGTCGTCGCCGTCACCCACGACCGCTACTTCCTCGACAACGCCGCCGAGTGGATTCTCGAACTCGACCGCGGCGAAGGCATCCCGTGGAAGGGCAACTATTCCTCCTGGCTGGAACAGAAGGAAGCCCGTCTGGCGCAGGAGCAGAAGCAGGAAGCGGCGCGCATCAAGGCCATGAAGCAGGAACTGGAATGGGTGCGCGCCAACCCCAAGGCGCGCCAGGCCAAATCCAAGGCCCGCCTGTCGCGCTTCGAGGAAATGTCGTCTTTTGAGTACCAGAAGCGCAACGAAACACAGGAAATCTTCATTCCGGTCGGCGAGCGCCTGGGCGATCAGGTCATCGAGTTCACCGATGTCAGCAAATCCTTCGGCGACAAGCTCCTGATGGACAAGCTCAGTTTCACCGTGCCGCCCGGCGCCATTGTCGGCATCATCGGCCCCAACGGCGCCGGCAAGACAACCCTGTTCAAAATGCTCACCGGCCAGCAACAGCCGGATTCCGGCGCGGTCAACATCGGCCAGACAGTCAAGCTGGCCTGCGTCGACCAGTCGCGCGACTGCCTCGATGGCGGCAAAACGGTGTTCGAGGAACTGGCCAAAGGCCGCGATGTGCTACAAATCGGCAAATTCGAGATGCCCAGCCGCGCCTACATCGGCCGTTTCAACTTCAAGGGCGCCGACCAGGGCAAGCAGATCGGCAAGCTCTCCGGCGGCGAGCGCGGCCGGCTGCACCTCGCCAAAACGCTGATGACCGGCGGCAACGTGCTGCTGCTCGACGAACCCTCCAACGATCTCGATGTCGAAACCCTGCGCGCCCTGGAAGACGCCCTGCTCGAATTTCCCGGCTGCGCGCTGGTCATCTCGCACGACCGCTGGTTCCTCGACCGCATTTGCACGCACATCCTGGCCGCCGAAGGCGAGTCGCAATGGACTTTCTTCCCCGGCAATTACCAGGAATACGAGGAAGACAAGAAAAAACGCCTGGGCGAGGAAGGCGCGCGGCCGAAACGCATACGGTACAAGCCGATCAGCCGGTGAGCGCGGTGAAGTAGGGGCGAATAATTATTCGCCCCTACCATAACCGGGGTTTGCCCCCGAGGTTTCGCCCCTCAGCCCAAGCCAGCCGCCTTTTCCAACAATTCCATACCCCGTGCGGCATTTTTCGCCCCGCGCGCGGCGCGGACATTGAATCGGGTTTCGGCGTCGAACTCGGCCAGCATCAGCGTGGTCATTTCGTCCAGCAGCCGGTTCAAAGGCGTCCCCCGGCTCGCCGCCAGCGCCTTCAGGCGGCGGTGCTTGTCGTCAGGCAATCTCAAGGTCAGGGCAGTCATCTCATTGCTCCTGCAAAAAATCTTCCGGCGAAACGATCTTCAGCGCCGGAAAGCGCAATTTCATCGCACGCAAGTCGCGCAGATTGCGTGTCACAACATAACGCGCGTCGCCAGCCACGGCCAGTTCCACCAAATGGTTGTCCGCCTCATCCGGCAGGTTGGGACGCCACAGGTAGTACACCCGCGTCCATTCGCAGCAGGAGAGGAAAATATCCAGCAGTTCATCCCTCTCCTGAGCGTCCAGACGGCAGTTGCGAAACAGAGCCGCCCGCCCCAGCACGTCCTCATACTCCGCGAGAAGCGCCGCGCCCATCAGCGGGATGCAGTGTTCCTGCAAACATAACTCGACAACTTTGCGAGATGCGCCAACACCCATGCAGGCTCCTACGAAAACATTGGTGTCGATGACGATGCGCATGTCTGCATGGTAGCAAAAATGCAACCATACGCACAGGACAAGCTGTGCGTATTCCGATGGTCATTCCTCACGCAAGACCGAAACGCATCCGGTTCAAGCCGGTGAGCGCGGGGGAAATGTAGGGAGCGCTACCGATCCTCACTTCCCGCCCGGCCAGGTGAAAAAGCGTTGATACACAGCGGCCAATGCTTCATCCAGTCTGGACAGTGCTTGCTGTTTCAAGTCTTCCGGCACGCCATACTCGGCTTCGGCAATGCTGCCGGTGATGGCGGCCAGGGTATCGCTGTCGCCGCCAAGGGAAACCGAGATCCGAATGGCGTTTTCAAAGCCGGTACTGTGAAGGAAGGCGATAATGGCTTCTGGAACTGTCTGCTGGCAGCTTTCGATGTGGACATAACCGGGGCGTATCATTTCCGGCGTTTTGTCTAGGGATGCTCTGAGCAAGTCTCCGCCGGCAGAGCCGTGGCTCTTCTCTTGGTGAAACAAATTTGCGCTGCGGATCGGGATGGGATGCAAGCCGGCAGCGCCGCTCTTCCGCCAATGGCGAAGGAACCCGCATGGGGCATCCTGAAACCATACATATAGTTTCCCGCCGCCATTTATGCCAGAATTCTTACGTAATCACCGGGCTGGCGGGCGTGGCCGCGACTGAAAGCGCCGCTCCCGCCCGGATAAAATACCGTGTCCCACCTTTTCCCCGAGAACGCCCCGCCTTGACCGCCGACACTGTTTCCCCCTTTGTCTCCGCCGGAACGCTTCTGGGCGGCATCGGGCTGTTCCTGCTCGGCATGACCATGCTCACCGGCGGCCTGAAGCTGGCGGCGGGACGGGCGCTGGAGCGCGTGCTGGCGACCTGGACGCGCACATCCATGCGCGGGCTGATTACCGGCATCACGCTGACGGCGCTGATACAGTCGTCCACTGCCATGACCGTTGCCGTCATCGGCTTCGTCAATGCCGGACTGCTGCGCTTCACCGCAGCGGTCTGGGTGGTGTTCGGCTCCAATCTCGGCTCCAGCGTCACCGGCTGGCTCATCGCCCTGCTCGGCTTTTCCATCAAGGTCGATAGCTTTGCCCTGCCCTTTATCGGCGTCGGCATGGCGCTCCACCTCATCGGCGGCAACACCAAGCGCGGCGCGCTGGGGCAAGCGATAGCGGGCTTCGGCATCCTGTTTCTGGGCATTGATCTGCTGCGCGAAGGTTTCATGGGCCTCGGGCCGCAAACCCTGCCGCCGCTTGCCGACAATGTGAGCGGCTGGCTGCTCGGCGTGCTCATCGGCCTGTTGATGACCATCGTGCTGCAAGCCTCGTCGGCCACGCTGGCGCTGGCGCTTACCGCCGTGGCCGGCGGTTCGATGACCGTGGAATCGGCCGGGGCCATCATTATCGGCGCCAATGTCGGCACCACCCTCACCGGCATTCTCGCCGCCCTGCGCGCCACCCCCAACGCCAAGCGTCTGGCCGCCGCGCACGTGCTGTTCAACGTCGTCGCCGCCATCGTCGCCTTTGCGCTGCTCTCGCCGCTGCTGACGGCCATCAACGTCGTCAGCGTCTGGCTGACGGGCGAGAGCTATCCGGTCACGCAACTGGTCATCTTCCACACCATTTTCAACGCCTTGGGCGTGTTGCTCATGTGGCCGCTGTCGCCGCCGCTGGTGCGCTTTTTGCGGCGGCGTTTCCGCTCCGCCGAAGAAGACGAGGCGCGCACGCGCTATATCGACAACAACGTCGCCGCCGTTCCCACCCTAGCGCTACAGGCGCTGCGCCGCGAAATGGAGCGCGTCGGCCATCTGGCCCTGCGTCTGAGCGCGGACGCCATGCGCCTTACTCCCCACGTCCTGCCATGGCCTCCGCCCCCGCCGCAAGCCGAAGAACGGCTGACGCTCCAGATGCAAACCCTGGATCGCTTGCTGCAACAAGTTGGCGCCTTCGTCTCCGAAGTCAGCCGTCAGGCGCTGTCGCAAGACGTGGCCGAACAAATGCCCGAACTGCTGCGCATCGCCACCTACTACGACACCCTGGCGCGCGTCATGCACCAGATTGGCCTGCAAACGCTGCAAGCGCGCCGGCAGACGCCAGAACAGGAGCAGCCGACGCCGCTGGTCAGCGAACTGTCCCCGGTTTGCGCGGCGGCGCTGGCCTTTTTTGAAACCGCCGACCCGCAAACCGGCGCGCCCGAAGAGGCCATCGACAACGCCCGCGCCGCCTTCAGGGCCGCCTACAAGGAGGCCAAGCTCGCCCTGCTGCGCGCCGGCGTGCACGGCGAACTCGACGTCGCCGCCGTGCACGAATGGGTCGGCCAACTCGGCGACCTGCGCCGCGCCGCGGATCAGGCCAACAAAGCCGCCACCTGCCTGGCAGCGCTGCCGCCGCTGGTCGAGGCCGACCCGGAGGATTGGGTTCAGGAAGGCACAAAATAGGCGGCCCATCCACGACCCGCCGCCATCTACGACTATCGTCAGTTGAACAGGCCGATGCGAAGCATCGCAAGATAAAGCCAGTGATTCAACGCGCCCGCCACAACCGTACCGCCTCGGGCAAAGAGTTGGCTTGGGGGATGAAGTGGTCAATCAGCGCGCCCAGCAGCACGGCGCTGACCAAGGCGCCAAGCAGCGGCTTGTAAGTCAGGCGGACAGCCGCCAGCAGCCAGCCTTCGCGCTCCACCCGTACCACGGTGCGCGCGGCGGTGTAGGCGAATGCCAGTTCCACCGCCGTGGCCAGCAGCGCCTCGGTACCGAAATAGGCCAACAGCAGCCAGCCGGCGCCGAACAGCGCCACTGCCACCGCCGCGAACACCGCCAGCACGGGGATAACGACGATGGCCGCCTCGTCCGCCGCGCCGGCTGCTTCCAATGCGCCGGAAGCTATATCGCCCAGCGCCGAAGAGGCGGCGTCGCTCACGCCTTCGGCCAAAGCGTCGGTTGGCGGTTCGCAGCCGACGTCCGCGCCGCCGCTGCCGCAATCGCCGCCGTTACCGCTGCGGCAAGCATCGCCTGTGTCGCCGCCGCCCGGCCAGGACAGATCAATGTGGATGTCAATGTCGGCGGATTGCTCTTCCTCACGCACCAACATACCCGCCCAGAGGCGCAGCAACAGCAGGTAAACCAAGTAGCCGGCGCCCAACGCGACGGCATAGCGCACGGCCATTGATTCAACGCCGCCATGCAACAAGACCGTGGTGATAAGCCACATCGCCCCCAAGGTCAGCAGTCCCATCGCCCAGCCGTGCAACCACAATATACGGCGGCTTCGCAGGTGGCGGATCAATTTGCCTTCCTGTACCTTGATGCTCCTGAAACTGGAGCGCGTCGCGTTTGCCCGATGGTTACGGGCAGAGGGTTTTTTGGTCATTTGTGGTCACCATTTGATGACTGCTGCCGTGGCAAGCGCAGCCATGAGGGAATATCTCGCATGCCGTGCAGCACGCGCCAGACGTCGATGTGGTCGGCGTGTTCGATGTAGAACACGACATGCGGATAGCGTTTCAGCGGCCAGCTACGCAGGCCGGGCAGGTCAAGTTCTTGGGCGTAACGTGGGGAGCCGGTCGCAGGGTGACGGGCGATGTGGGCATAGGCCCGTTCCAGCGCGTCGATGAAGCCGAGCGCGGCCTGCCCGGCTTGTTCGCGCAGGTAGTAGCTGAGTGCGTCTTCGACATCCTGCCGGGCGAGCGCCCTTGGAATGACGGGCTTGGCCTTCATCCCCCGGCATTCCGCGCGCGCGCGCGCAGCGCAGCGAAATAACCATCATCGACGGGGGGCGTGGGCGCTGAGGCCGCGCCCGCCAACAGCAAATCGCGCAATTGCTGGCGATCCTGATCCTTGCGGATCAGTTCGCGCACATACTCGCTGCTGGTGCCATAGCCGCGCTGGCTGACTTGCTCATCGACAAAGGTTTTGAGCGTGTCGGGCAGGGATATGTTCATAGTGCTCATGCCACCATATTAGCGGCTTGGCAAAATTTGGCAAACTTTCGCAGGCAATGCGGGTTTTCGGGCGGTGAGATGCAAAACGGGCGCCCTTGCGGCGCCCGCTTGGCCCCGCGCCGGAGCGTGAGGCGGTTGCATCAGGTCAGCGGCTCAGTGCTTGCAGAGGCTGGCCGAGAATACGTTGCGGCTTTTTTCGGAAAAGGCGAAGTCGTTGAAGGCGCGGTCGATTTCGGCTTCGTTGTCGCCTTGCGAGCGGTCCTCGAAGCTGATGCCGATGGTTCTGCCGTTGGCGGCCAGGGTCTGGAAGGCGTAGCGCCAGCGCTGGGCTTCCGCCAGCCGCTCGCGCAGTTCGCTTTCGTTGGAAATGACAATGCCGGCTTTTTTCAGGGAATCCAGAAATTGCTCGAAGGATTCGTTGCTCAGATTGCCCATTTGCTTCTCCGTAAATTTCGATCCGGTTAAACCGCAAGCCATGAATCGCCCAATGCGATAATGGCGCCCCATGAAGAAGCCGAATGCCCCTGCCGCAATCCCGGAGATTCGTCCCGGACAGTCCATCGAACTGTTGCAGGAACTGCACATCCTGACCCGCGACGGCAAGCTCAACCAGGACAGCCGCCGCAAACTGAAACAGGTTTATCACCTGGTCCGGTTCATCGAGCCGCTGCTGGCCGATGCCGAATTGCTGGTCGATCACGGCGCCGGCAAATCCTATCTCGGCTTCATCTTGTACGATCTCTGTATCAAGAAGCGTGCCAGCGGCCAGGTCATCGGTATCGAAAGCCGCCCGGAGCTGGTTGCCAAATCGCGCGAACTGGCGGCCCGGCTGGATTTTCCGCGCATGTCCTTCGTCGCCTGTACAGTGGCGGAGGCGCTGGCGTCGGGCGAATTGCCGGCCCGCGCCGATGTCGTCACCGCCCTGCATGCCTGCGATACCGCCACCGACGATGCGATCCGCTTCGCTCTCGACCGTCAGGCCCGGCATATCGTGCTGGCGCCCTGCTGTCAGGCCGAGGTGGCCGCCGCCATGCGGGCGAAGAAGAACGCGGCCCTGGGCGAAACGCCGCTTTCCGAGTTGTGGCGCCACCCGCTGCACACCCGCGAATTGGGCAGCCACCTGACCAACGCGTTGCGCTGCCTGCTGCTCGAAGCACACGGTTACGACGTCACCGTCACCGAACTGGTCGGCTGGGAGCATTCGCTGAAAAACGAATTGATCATCGCCAGCCGACGCGGCACGCCACGGAAAAACGCCCGCGAGCGGGCACAAGCCATCCTGCGCGAGTTCCGTATCGAGGAATTGGCGACACGTTTTATTTATTGACCATGACCCGTCCGCAACACCCGCTCGAACTGCTCGCCCCGGCCAAGGATGCCGAATTCGGCATCGCAGCCATCAAACACGGCGCCGACGCCGTCTATATCGGCGGTCCGGCCTTCGGCGCGCGCTACGGCGCCGGCAACGATGTCGCTGAAATCCAACGCCTGTGCGATTTCGCCCACCGCTACCGGGCCGGGGTTTTCGTCGCGCTCAATACCATCTTGCACGATGCGGAACTGGAAGCCGCCCATCGGCTGATTTGGGACGTTTACGAAGCCGGGGCCGACGCCCTGATCGTCCAGGACATGGGCCTGCTTGAACTCGATCTGCCGCCGATTCAACTACATGCCTCGACCCAGACCGACATCCGCCATCCGGCCAAGGCCCGCTTTTTACAGGATGTCGGCTTCTCGCAACTGGTCTTGGCGCGCGAATTGAGCATTGCGGAAATCGCGGCGGTCGCCGGGCAGACCGACCTCGCGCTGGAGTATTTCGTGCATGGCGCGCTATGTGTCGCTTATTCCGGACACTGCTACATCAGCCACGCCCATACCGGGCGCAGCGCCAATCGCGGCGAGTGTTCGCAGGCCTGCCGCCTGCCCTGCACCCTGGCCGACGACAAGGGCCGGACGATCAGCGAGAACCGGCACCTGTTGTCGCTGAAGGACAACAACCAGGGCGATAATCTGGCGGCGCTGATCGCGGCCGGCGTCTCCTCGTTCAAGATCGAGGGCCGGCTGAAGGATCTCGCCTACGTCAAGAACATCACCGCCCACTACCGCCGCCTGCTCGACGACATCATCGCCGGCCATCCGCACTATGTCCGCGCCTCGTCCGGGCAGTCGACCCTCACCTTCACGCCGCGCCCGGACAAGACCTTCAATCGCGGCTACACCGACTATTTCGCCGGTGGCCGCCAGGACGACATCGGCGCCTTCGATTCGCCGGCCTTTGTAGGCGAGCCGGTTGGCGAGGTGACGGCGCTCGGCGACGGCTGGCTGGAAATCGCTAGCGCCGAGACATTCCACAATGGCGACGGCCTCTGCTTTCACGACGCGGGCGGCGCGGTCGTCGGCATGCGCATCAACCGCGTCGCCGGCCAGCGTCTCTACCCGGCCCGGATGCCGGCCGAGCTAACCACGGGCGCGACCCTGTTCCGCAACCGCGACCAGGCATTCGAGCGGGCGCTGGAAAAAGAATCCGCCGAACGCCGCATCCGGGTCTGGCCGCGCCTCGGCGAAACGTCCGAGCATTTCGTGCTGACGCTGAGCGACGAGGACGGCGTGACGGCCCGCGCCGAACTGCCCAAGAGCGGCCACGAACAGGCGCGCAACCCCGAAGCGGCGATGAGCAAGCTCAAGGAAAATCTCGGCAAATTCGGCAACACCATGTTTGCCGCGGCGGCGGTGGACGTGGATTTGACACAGCCGTGGCTGCTGCCGCTGGCCGCCATCAACGCTTTACGCCGCGAGGCTGCCGAAAAACTGACAGCGGCCCGCCTCGCCAGCCATCCACGCCCGCCGCGCCGGCTTCCGGCAAGCAACCCGGCGGCCTACCCGCAACAGGAATTGAGTTATCTCGGCAATGTCCTCAACGCCAAGGCGCGCGCCTTTTACGAAAAACACGGCGTCAAGCTGATCGAGGACGCCTACGAAGCCGGCCAGGAAAAAGGCATGGTCTCGCTGATGATCACCCGCCACTGCCTGCGCCACAGCTTCAATCTCTGCCCCAAGGAAATAAAGCACCTCAAGCCGGATCCGATGACCTTGCTGCACGGCGGGGAAAAGCTGATCCTCAAATTCGACTGCAAAGCTTGCGAAATGCACGTTATCGGCAGGATGAAGAAGGGCGTTACACTCAACCTGTACACGCCATAGAGATGTTCAAATGTCACCCTTTCTGGATTGCTTCGTCGCTTCGCTCCTCGCAATGACCGGAATGCCTGTCATTGCGAGCGCAGCAATCCAGCTTCGTGCAGTCTTGAATCCATAACTCCATGCAACCCACCGCCTGCCCCTCCTGCCGCCAACTGATGAGCAAGCACCGTTTCGCCCGCCAGTACGGCGGCGAGGTGGTGCTCGATGTGTGTTTTTCCTGCCAGGGCATCTGGTTCGACGAGTTCGAGAGTCTCCAGATCACGCCCGGCGGCATTGTCGATTTGTTCAAGCTCTTGAACGAACACCGCGACGACCCGCACCAGCCCCTGCGCGATGCGCTGGCCTGCCCGCGCTGCCGCGAGCGTTTGCTGCATGGCCTCGATGCCGCCAAGCACGGCGGGCGCTTCAACTATCACCGCTGCCTGCAAAAGCATGGCCGCTTCATCACCTTTGCCCAGTTCATGATCGAAAAGGGCTTCGTCCGCCAGCTCAATCCGACGGAAATCGAAACGCTGTCGGCCAAAATCGACGTCGTCCGCTGCATGAGTTGCGGCGCTCCGGTCGATATCCGCCGCGACCACGCCTGCGGCCATTGCCGCGCACCGATCGCCATTCTCGATCCCAACGCCGTGGAACAGGCACTGCAACGCTTCCAGAGCGCCGAAACCCGGCGCAACACAATCGACGTCAACGCGTTGGGCGACGCCATCGTCGCGCAAGAGCGGCAAAAGTCGCGCTGGCAGCGCGAGGAGGCCGACAGCCTCGACGATCTGCGCGGCATCAATGACGCCATCGACCTGCTGGCCGGCGGCATCGGATATGTCTGGAATCTGATCCGGCGCTGACCAGAGTTCTGGATTGCCTCGTCGCTGCGCTCCTCGCAATGACGGTGTGCGGAATGACTGTCATTGCGAGCGCAGCAATCCAGTTTCCTGCGGTCTTGCACCCAAACCGCTCTAAAATGCCCTCTTCCGCCACCCCCGTTCGGAGCATGCCATGAGCCTGATGAATATCATCACCAAGCAACTGATCGAGATCATCGAGTGGACCGATGATTCGCGCGACACGCTGTCCTACCGCTGGCCCGACGAGGACAAGGAGATCAAGAACGGCGCCCAGCTCATCGTGCGCGAGTCACAGATGGCGCAGTTCGTTTCCACCGGCCAGTACGCCGACCTGTTCGGCCCCGGTAAGCATGCCCTGACGACCGAGAACATCCCCATTCTCTCCACCCTGCGCGGCTGGAAATACGGCTTCAATTCGCCCTTCAAGTGTGATGTCTATTTCATCAACACCCGCCTGTTCACCGGCAACAAATGGGGCACGTCCAACCCCGTCATGATGCGCGACAAGGATTTCGGCGTGGTGCGTATGCGCGCCTTCGGCACCTACGACTTCCGCATCGTCGAGCCGGCCCTGTTCCTCAAGGAAGTGGCGGGCACCGATCAGAATTTCCGCCTCGACGAATTCGCCGACACCATGCGCTCGCGCCTCGTCAGCGTCTTTTCCGAAGCCCTCGCCAAGGCGCAGGTGCCGGTGCTCGACGTGGCGCAGCGTTACGGCGAACTGGGCGCGGCGCTGCTGCAACTCATCAACCCGGCCATGGGCGAGAAATATGGTCTGGAAATGACCAGTTTCATTCTCGAAAACGTCTCCGTGCCGCCGGAAGTCGAGCAGGCCATCGACAAGCGCGCCAGCATGAGCGCCATCGGCAATCTCAACGACTATGTGAAATACCAGATGGGCCAGGCCATGGCCAGCGGCGGTGAAGGCGCGGCGGCGGCCGTCATGCCGGCGACCATGGCGATGGGTTTCGGCATGGCGCAGGAAATGATGAAAAGCATGCAGGGCGGCGCGGTTCCAGCGGCCCCGGCGGCGGTGCAAGCCGAGGCTCCGGCGGCGCCGGGCCTGCAAGTCCTGACCCCGGCGCAGGCGGCGCAGACGCTCGGCGTTAGCGAAGCCGACGTGCTGGCCGAAATCCAGTCCGGCCATCTCAAGGCCCGCCAGATCGGCGGCCAGTGGCGCATCGCGCAAGGCGCGCTGGACGAATTCCTGCGCGGATGACCGTCCCGGAATCGCCGCCAGCAGTGGTGCGAAAGCACCCCTGCCCTGAATGCGGCGCCAATCTGGAGTGGAATGCCAAGGCGCAATCCCTCAAATGCCCCTATTGCGGCGCGCAAGTCGAGTGGAGCGAGGAAACCCGCGAGGAACTGGGCCGTGAGGTGGTCGAGCAGGATTTGGACGAAGCCCTGCGCGATTCGCCCCGGGGCTGGGGCGCGGGCCAAGGCTATGAGGTGCAGTGTCAGAACTGCCATGCCATTTCCGTTTTTCTCGACCGCACCGTCGCCCAACGCTGCGACTTCTGCGGCTCGCCGGCCATCGTCGCGCACGAGGCGCGCAACGACGCCATCACGCCGCAAAGCATCCTGCCCTTCAAGGTCAGCGACGGGCAGATACGCGACCGGATTCGCCAGTGGTACGGCAGCCGCTGGTTCGCCCCCAACAAATTCAAGACCGCCGCGCTGACCGACACCCTGCACGGCGTCTATCTGCCCTACTGGACTTTCGACGCCCACGCCGCCGCCCAGTGGCAGGCCGAAGCCGGCTATTACTACACCACCACCGTCAGGGACGGTAATGGCCGCAGCCGGCAGGTGCGGCAGGTGCGCTGGGAATTCGCTTCCGGCAGCCTGCGGCATTTTTTCGACGACGAACTGGTGCCCGGCACCGTCGGCGTGCCCTTGAAGCTGCTGCGCCAGATCGAGCCTTTTCCCACCACCACCGACCTCAAGCCCTATTCGCCGGAATTCGTGCGCGGCTGGACGGTGGAACGCTACCAGATCGACCTCGCCAAAGCCGCCGGCATCAACGAACAGGACATGGACGCCCAATTGCGCACCCTCTGCGCCCGCCAGGTGCCGGGCGATACCCAGCGCAATCTGCAAGTGCAGCGCCAGTATTCGGGCCGCACCTTCAAGCACATCCTGGCACCGGTCTGGCTTGTCGGCTACACCTATGGCCGCCGGAATTACCAGATCATCGCCAACGGCTACACCGGTCAGGTCGCGGGCGAGCGGCCTTATAGCTGGGTCAAGATCGCTTTCGCCGTGCTGGCGGCGCTCATGCTCATCGCGCTATTGGCGCCGCTGTTCCTGGGAAACTGAGGCTAAACGGGAAAGAGAATGAAAATCGCCACATCCCATAGGGCATGGGAGACGATCACCGGCGCGAGGTTTTTCCGCCAGCGGTAAAGCGCGCCCCAGAACAGGCCGCAGACCAGCGCGGCGGCCAGCAGCATGAAATTGAACGCCCACACATGCACCAGCGCGTAGGCCAGGCTGCTCAACAACCAGGCGCGGGTTTCGCTCCTGCCGCCACGCTCGGCGAAGCAGGCCGCGAGCCGGCGCTGCAAAAAGCCGCGCCAGAAAATTTCTTCCGCCGGGCCAATCAGGAACAGCAACAGGCCGGCGAGCAGCCAGGGATTTTCCGCGCCCTTCATGGCATAGATCGACCCGACCTGGGGCCGGGCAAAACTGAACAGCAGGCCGCTGAAATAGTGGCCAGCGTAGAAAATGCACCAGAGAAGCGCCGCGGAAGCCAAGCCAAGCGCGATTTCGCGCGGCGAAAAGCGGCACTGTCCGCGCCAGCCGCCGAATTTCAGGCCGAGCGCGGCGAGGAGCAGCGCCGAGCCGCTCATCGTCAGCCAGAAATGGATATGCGGCGCCGTCCACGGCGAAAACATCACGCCCCAGAGCGCCGCCGCCAGCAACAGCGAAGCAATGAGCACGCGGGACGGCCGCATGGAGCGCGAAGCGCATTTTTTGGCGGACAGGGGAAACATGGCGGTTAAAATACAATAATTCATATTTTTTTGGAATGGTGGCGAAAAATGACCCGTTCCAGAAACAAATCGGTTCACCATCAAGGAAACAGAGCGGCGGAATGAAAGAGAAAAACACAAAAATGCCATCAGCAAGACTCGGGGCGCCGACAAAAATGACGCTCTGGATTCGCGCCCTGCGTCTTTTTTCGCTGCCTGCCTCGGCCATGCCGATTCTGGTCGCCAGCGCCTATGTTTTCTCGCTGCACCGCCAGGGGCTGGCCGATCCCGCATGGTGGCTGCTGCCGCTGGTCGCGGTGGCCGGCATCAGCTACCACCTCGGCGCCAACCTGATCAGCGATTACCACGACTGGAAAAGCGGCGTCGACCGCCCCGACACCTACGGTTCCAGCCGCCTTCTGGTCAATGGCGAACTGCCGCCGCCCGCCTTTCTGCGCGCCGGTTTCGCGCTGGTCGGCTTGGGCACCATCCTCGGCTTCGTGATGATTCATTTCACCAGTTGGACGCTGCTCTGGTTCGGCCTTGCCGGTTGTTTCGGCGGCGTTTTTTATACCCGCTTCAAATATGCCGCGCTCGGCGAACTGGTGATTTTCACGCTATTCGGCCCCTTGATGGTCGCCGGCACGGTGTTCGCGCTCATCGGCGAGGTGCCGCGCGCCGCCTGGTATCTGGCGCTGCCGCTGGCCTGCCTGACCACCAATATCCTGCTCGCCAACAATACCCGCGACATCGCCCACGACCGCCGCGTTCCCATCAGGACGATGCCGATCCTGCTCGGCATCCGCGCCGCCAAGGCGGAATACGCCCTTCTGCTCGGCACGGCCTATCTCGCCGTGGCGCTGATGGCCGCCGCCAGCATCCTCGATGCCTGGACGCTGCTGGTCTTTCTCACCGCGCCGATGGCCTGGCGCAACATCCGCTACATCGGCCGCGCCGAAGTCGACGAACCGGCGCGCATCAAGGAAGGCGACGTCATGGCGGCGCGGCTGCAAATGCTGTTCTCGATTGCCCTGAGCGGCGGCATCCTCATCGGCGCGTACTGATTTCCGTCCGTCAATAGCAGTCTATAATCACAGCCTTCGCTGCCCTGGAAACCCCCATGCGTTCCTGTGTTCGCTCTCTTCTCCTCGCCGCTTGTCTCGCGCTTGCGGGTTTCGCCGCCCACGCCGAAACGATCGACATCGACAATGCCGAACTGGCCCGGCTCATACAGGATGGCGCGCCGCTCATCGACGTCCGCCTGCCCTCGGAATGGGAGACAACGGGCGTCATCGCCGGCAGCAGGCTGAACACCTTTTTCAACGAACGCGGCGAGTCCAATCCGGCGGCCTGGCTGGAAAAGATCAAACCCTACGCCCGCCCGGATCAGCCGGTGATCGTCATCTGCCGCACCGGCAACCGTACTCGCGCCGTCAGCCGCTTTCTATCGGAGCAGGCTGGTTACGCCACCGTCTATAACGTCACGGCAGGCATCAAGGGCTGGCTCAAGGAAAGGCGGCCGGTCGTGCCGGCAAGCCCGGTAATCGCCGCCTGCCGCAGCGAAGCAAGCTGCTGAATCGCGGAGCACGCGAAAAATCCCTGACCAAGCCGCGCTGCGGCGCAGTCACCCAGGTCAATCGCATGAGTGCTGTTGTCGTGGCCGACAACCCCTCCCCGGCCCTCCCCTGCTTCGCAAGTGAGGGAGAAAACCGGCGCGCGCTGCAAGCTTGGCCCCCTCCCTTGCGGGCGCAGCCCGGAGGGGAGGGTCGGGGAGGGGTGGTTTTTATGGCGTCAGCATTCACGCGATTGCCCTGCGCAATCACCGGTGGCATTATTATTAGCGCGTGTTAATTTTCATCCGCAGCAGGGAGAACATAATCAAGGTATTCTCTGCTCTGGAAACGCCCATGCCTTCCTGCGCTCGCTCTCTCCTTCTCGCCGCTTGCCTTGCGCTGGCGGGTTTCGCCGCCCGCGCCGAAACGATTGACATCGACAATGCCGAACTGGCCCGGCTCATGCAGAATGGCGTGCTGCTCATCGACATCCGCCCGCCCGCGGAATGGGAAGCAACGGGCATCATCGCCGGCAGCAGGCTGAGCTCCTTCTACAACGCACGCGGTGAGGCCGCCCCAGCGGCCTGGCTGAAAAAAATACAGCCCTACGCCCAGTCGGATCAGCCGGTCATCGTCATTTGCAGCACCGGCAGCATCACGCGCACCGTCAGCCGTTTTCTGTCGGAGCAGGCCGGTTACGCCACCGTCTATAACGTCACGGCAGGCATCAAGGGCTGGATCGCGGAAAAGCGGCCGGTCGTATCGGTCGCCGCCTGCCGCAGCGAAGGAAGGTGCTGATCAGGGCGTGCACAGCGGTTTTGATTCAAATCTGGATTGCTTCGTCGCTTCGCTCCCCGCAATGACAGTAGCAGGCGTCATTGCGAGCGCAGCAATCCAGCTTCGTACTTACAGGCTTGAATCAATATTGCTCTGGTCGACAACCACCGGAGCTATTCCCGCCGCCTGCCGGGCTTCGCGTAGCGCCGGGGTTTCCAGACTGATGCGGCCCAGGGCGCCGCTGCGGTAGTCGGTGAGCAGCACCGCCGCCGCCTTTTCCATATCCCATTCGCCGCCCGGCTGCCGGCAGCCGCGCTTTTTCGCCACCGCCTCGATGATGGCGACGCCATCCAGACCGTCGACGGCAAAGCCGTAGCGGGCGGTGAGCAGCGCCGGATAAACCTGGAGCAGATAATCGGCGAGAAAAAAGGCAACATCCTCGCCGATGTAAGCATTGACGCCGACGGCATGACTGGCGGCGAGCATCAGGCCGTCGACCGGCGCGGCGATTTTCGGCCAGAGCATGCCGGGCGTGTCGTAGAGGGTCAGGCGCGGGTTGATGTCGATGCGCTGCTGGCTCTTGGTCACCGCCGGCTGGTCGCCGACGGCGGCGACTTTTTTCTTGACCAGGGCGTTGAGCAGGGTCGATTTGCCGACATTGGGAATGCCCATGATCATGAGGCGCAGGGGTTTGACGGCATCGCTGCGGTGCGGCGCCAGTTTTTGCGCCAGCGCCGGAATTTTCGCCACGTCGCCAGCCTTCTTGCAGGAAATGGCGACGGCGGAAACGCCCGGCTGCGCGGAAAAGTGCTGCAACCAGGCGCGGGTCGCCGCCGGATCGGCGAGATCGGCCTTGTTCAATATCTTGAGGCAGGGCCGCTGGCGGAAGGCGCGCAGCTCGCCGATCATCGGATTGCTGGAAGCCGCCGGCAGGCGGGCATCGAGCACCTCGACCACGACATCGGCCACGGCCAGCGTTTCGGCGGCTTTCTTGCGAGCCGAGGTCATGTGCCCCGGGAACCATTGAATCGACATGGCGTGCTTTTGACCTTTAGAGCGGTTTTGATTTAAGACTGTACGAAACTGGATTGCTTCGCTGCGCTCGCAATGACGGCTGTCATTGCGAGGAGCGAAGCGACGAAGCAATCCAGAAATAGCGGCATTTTTTAGCCGCCGGTGACGGGCGGGAAGAAGGCGATTTCGTCGCCATCGGCGACCGCCGCCTCGAAACCGGCCATGTCCTGATTGACGGCGCAGCGCAAATTCTTGGCGCTGGCCAGCTTGCCGCGCCCCTGGCTGACCAACCAGTCGCGCAATTGGCCGACGGTGGCGACGCCGGCCGGCAGTTCGAGGCGCTCGTCGGCACAACCGAGGGCCTCGCGCAAACCGGCGAAATAAAGCACTTTCACGCTCATGACAGCAATTCCGAAAAGGGGATGAAACGCACCTGATCGCCGCGCGCGATGGCGCTGTCCGGCGGCGCCTGCACCAGACCGTCGCCCCAGCAGAGCGAGGTGGCGACGCCGGAACCCTGATTGCGATAGGGTTCGACGCCGCCGTCGGCATTGATCCGGCAGCGCAGGAATTCGGTGCGGCCTTCCAGTCGCGGCCAGTCGAAATCGGCGCGCAGCGCGAAGCTGCGCGGAGCGACGTCGGCCACGCCCTGCAAGCGCAGCACGAAGGGCCGGACGAGGACGAGGAAGGTGACGAAGGCCGAAACCGGGTTGCCCGGCAGGCCGATGAACCACGCCTCGCCATCGCCTTTATTGCGCCGCACGGCGCCAAAGGCCAGCGGTTTGCCCGGCTTGATGGCGATTTTCCACAAATCGAGCCGGCCTTCGGCCTCGACCGCCGGCTTGACGTGATCTTCCTCGCCGACCGAAACGCCGCCGCTGGTGACGATCAGATCGTTATCGGCGGCGACTTTCCTGAGCGCCTCGCGGGTCGCCGCCAGGCTGTCCGGCACCGTGCCGAGATCGCGCACTTCGCAGCCCAGCCCTTCGAGCAGCGCCCGCAGCGCGTAGCGGTTGCTGTTGTAGATGCCGCCCGGCGGCAGCGGCTCGCCCGGCTGCGCCAGTTCGTCGCCGGTGAAAAAGACGCCGACGCGCAGACGGCGGCAGACCGGCAGTTCCGGCAGGCCGCCCGAAGCGGCCAGGGCCAGATCCTGTGGCCGCAGCCGGATGCCGGCACGGAGAATTTCGCTGCCGGCGGCCATGTCCTCGCCAGCGCGGCGGATGTTCTCGCCCGCGCGCGGCACATGGTTGATGACGACCGTTTCGCCACTGGCCGCGCAGCGTTCCTGCATGATGACCGCCTCGGCGCCGGGCGGCACCGGAGCGCCGGTAAAGATGCGGGCGGCGGTGCCCGCCCGCAGCGGCTCGCCAAGGTTGCCGGCGACAATGCGCTGGCTGACCGGCAGGCAAACGCCGGCGGCGGTGACGTCGGCCAGACGCACGGCGTAGCCGTCCATGGCCGAGTTGTCGAGCGGCGGCGAATCGACGGTGGCGAACTGCGCCGCCGCCAGTACGCGGCCAGCAATAACGGTCAACGGCAGGCTGCGGTTTTCGACAACCGGCTGGGCGGCAGCCAGCAACTGGTCGAGGGCTTGTTCAAAAGTCAGCATGGGCGCTCCGGCAATTCAAGAGTGGTCATCACGAAATCGGCGATGCCCTCGACGTCATCGAGCGCCAGGCAGGGCAAGGCGGTGTCGAGGGCAGCGTCGGTGGCAACGGCGACGATGTCGCGGCGCTCGGGAAAAAGCGGCGGCTTGCCGTTGGCCAGACGATGAACTTCCAGCTTCGGCACGGGTTCTTGCTTGAAGCCCTCGATCAGCACCAGATCGCACGGCGCCAGACGGCCGAGCAGTCCGTCGAGATCGGCCTCGCCGCCCTCACGCATCAATACCCAGCGCTCGTTGCACGAAAGCAGCACCTCGCTCGCCCCAGCGGCGCGGTGGCGGTAGGAATCCTTGCCCGGACGGTCGATGTCGAAACCGTGATGGGTGTGCTTGATGACCGACACCGTGAGGCCGCGGGCGACGAAATGGGGAATCAGTTTTTCCACCAGGGTGGTCTTGCCGGAGCCGGACCAGCCGGCGATACCGAATACTTTCATGGCCGCATTTTATCCGTTCAGATGGCGAAAACCGGGGCGAAGCCGCCGCCGGGGGTGCGGAAATTGGTGGTCTGTCCTTGGTACAGCCGGGCGGCGAACAACTGGACGCGGCCCTGATAGACATAGGCACGGAAGTCGGCCTTCATCCGTTGCGGCTCGCCTTCGACCGATACCACATGTTCCGAGGGCGGCGCGATTTCCTGGGCAATATAGCCGCCTTGCAGAATGTCCTCGAACACGCGCTTGGTCAGCTTGTCGCCGCGATAGGCGGCACGGCTGCCGAAACCGGCGGCGGGCTTGAAGAACCAGCCTTTACGTCCGGCCCATAATAATTGCGCGCCCCCCTCCGCCCGCACCAGCATCGTGCGCGGCACGCCGGCCAGCAGCGCGGCGCGGGCCGCGGGCGGCACGGCGAATTCGTCGAGCACCGCGGGATCGGAAAGCAGCATCAGATTGCGTTTGTCGGCATAGAGCGCATGAGCGAAGGGATGCGGCGTGACGACCACGCCATCGGCGGCAAGGGCGGCGCGCAGTTCGGCATGGGCCGGGTCGGCGAGGGAAAAGTCGGTGAGCCGGTTGTAGATCAGATCCACCGTTTCGCCTTGATACAGCAGACGGTTGCCACTGCGCGTGAATTCTGCCGGATCGGCGACCACGGCGGCGATACCGTGGCGCTCGAACAGGCGGCGGAAGAGCGCAAATTCCGGGGCCAGATATTGCTGTTCCGGCTGTTCGTCGACAATGGCGATGCGCTTTAGCGGCGCATCGCCGCGCGACAGACGCCATTCCTCGCGGAACATGGCGACGAAGTCCGCTTCGACGCGGTCGGCGGCATCAACAGCGCCGTGGGCGCGCAACAGGCAGGCGTTGAGCATGCCGCCGCCGGCATTGGTGTTGATCTCGATCAGGCGCGGCTGGCCATCGACCAGATGGAAGTCGTAGCCGAGAAAAACGCCACGGGCACAACTCCCCCTCTCCCCGCCTGCGGGGAGAGGGTTGGGGTGAGGGGCAGCGGCCGTCGCCCCCCCCTCACCCCGGCCCTCTCCCCCGCAAGCGGGGGCGAGGGAGAGGACTTTCTCCGCGCGCGAAGCTAAATCGGCATGAGTCGGCGCCCATGCCAAGACACGGCTCCGATACCCCGGCAGCGCAACCACCGCTTCAATCGCCGCCACCAGATCGCGCATCGCCGCCAGCGTCGCCGCTGGCAGCGCGATTGCCGCCGCCGAGAACAGCGACGGATGGCTGACGGCCAGCGCCGCAAGATCGAGGCCACCGCCGTCGGCCAGCGCGGATTGAAGGGCGGCGCGGTCAAACATGCGGATTCCCGCTGGCAAAAAAATCAAGCACGACGGATAACTCCCGGGTTCGTTTCATCGGCGGCAGACTTTGCCACACCCGCCGACCGTAAGGCTTTGATAATAGTCGCGGGTCGCAAATCATCAGCACGCCGCGATCGGTTTCATCGCGGATCAACCGGCCCGCGCCCTGTTTGACGTTGATGACGGCGCGCGGCAACTGGTATTCGAGAAAGGCGTTGCGCCCCTGGCGGCGCATCTGCTCGATGCGCGCCGCCAGCACCGGATCGTCGGGCGGGGCGAAGGGAATCTTGTCGATGACCACCAGCGACAACGCCTCGCCGCGCACATCGACGCCTTCCCAGAAGCTCTGGCTGCCGACCAGGATGGCGTTGCCGAGATAGCGGAAACGCCGCAGCAACTCGTCCTTGCTGCCCTCGCCTTGCAGCAGCAGCGGCGTGTCGGCCCCGGCCTCGGCCAGCCAGGTCTGCAACAGCTCGTGCGTGCGGCGCATCGCCCGCAAGCTGGTGCAGAGAAAAAAGACGCCGCCGCCAACGGCCCGCACGACGGGGAAGGCGGCGTCGACGACGGCCTCCGTATAGCCGGGGGAATTCGGTTCCGGCATGCCCAGCGGCGCGTACAGCACGGCCTGGCTGCCGTAGTCGAAGGGACTTTGCCAGCAGGCCGATTCCGGCTCGTCGAGGCCAAGTTCGGCGCAATAGTGATGGAAGCGGCCCTGCACCGCCAGCGTCGCCGAGGTGAAAATCCAGGCGCGCGGATGGCCGCCCATTTGTTTCCTGAAAATCCCGGCAATGTCGAGCGGCGTCGCCCGCAATTGCAGGGAATGGCTGAAAGCCTCGGCCCAGCGCACGATGCCGTCGTCGGCCAGCGCCTGCCACGCGGCCAGCGCGCGCGCCAGATCGCCGGCCCGCTGCCAGCATTTTTCCAGCCCCTCGGCCCGCTCGGCCTGGCTTTCAAGCAAAGCGGCGAAGGCCGTCATGGCCTCTTCCAGCATCTTCAACGCCGGGGCGAAGGCCGGCTTGTCCTGCAACTGTCCAAAAGAAAAGCGGCCGGCGTCGATGCCGACGGCAAGACGCAAATCCTTGGCCAGCTTTTCCAACTGGCGAGTCGCCACGGGCAGATTGAGGCAGTCGCGCGCATGCAATAGCCCCTCGGCGCGGGCGTCGCGTGCCAGATCGAGCGCCTGCGCCGTGGATACGTTGTCGCCGAAAAACAGCGTCGCTACTTCCGGCAACTGGTGCGCCTCGTCAAAAATCACCGTATTGCAGGCCGGCAGCAGTTCGGCCATGCCCTCGTCGCGCAACATCACGTCGGCGAAAAAGAGGTGGTGGTTGACCACCACCAGATCGGCGGCCATCGCCTCGCGCCGCGCCTGCATCACGAAACAGTCCTTGTAATGCGGGCATTCCTGGCCGAGGCAGTTTTCGCGGGTCGAGGTGACGTGATTCCAGACCGGCGAATTCTCGTTGACCTCCACGCACTCGGCCTTGTCGCCGCTCCGCGTGACCTTGGCGAAAACGGCGACGCGGCGGGCATCGGCGGCATCTTCGCGGCTGCCGAAACGGCCATCGGCCAGCGCCCGTTCGAGGTGATAGGGGCAGACATAATTGGCCCGCCCCTTCAACAACGCCACCCTGACCGGCGCTTTCAGGGCATCGCGGACCATCGGCAGATCCTTGTTGAACAACTGGTCCTGCAAGGTCTTGGTGCCGGTCGACACAATCACCTTGCCGCCCGAGCGCAAGGCCGGAACCAGGTAGGCGAAGGTCTTGCCCGTGCCAGTACCGGCCTCGGCGACAAAAACCGCGCAAGCCTCGATGGCGGCGGCGATGCGCTCGGCCATCTCGACCTGCTGCGAGCGCACGCGATAACCGTCAATAGCCGCGGCCAGCGGCCCGGCGGGAGAAAAAATTTCCGGGAGGGAGAGCAAGGAAAAAATCCGAAAAAACCGGGCGGATTCTAGCAGATGCCTAGCCCTCCCCGCCTATCAGGTAGCCGCTTTGCGGCTTGGCTTCGCTGGCGGGTTGAACCATCCGATGCGAAGCATTGGACTATTCACCCGGCAATGAAGAGTTGAATTTTTAAAATTTACAAATCAACACCTTGGCGCGCAAAAACCCTCAACCCTTTGTTGCGGTTCAATAAAGCGTCCCGGTAGTGAGGGTAGGATGGGTAGAGCAAAGCGAAACCCATCAAAAATCTCGCAACACCTCGCAAAATCCTCAACGCCTTGTAACGATGGGTTTCGCTGGCGCTCTACCCATCCTACGGCCCTGATGCCGTCGGCCCGTGAGGGAGCACCCTTCTCCGGCATCACCCCCTGGCAAAGGAGGGAGGCGTTCATTTCATTCCTACGGCCCTCAGCAGCCGCACCCGAAACCAAACTGGTCATCGCCCAGTATCTTCCAAGCGCCATCGATATTGACAAGCACCAATCGATACCAGCGGACATCGGTCTTGGTCGGACCGTCGAGATGCCCTGGGCCTTTCCCTTCGCCTTCCCAAACCGCCAGATCAGGAATGCCGCCAGCATTCAAGTCGTAGTAGAGGTAGGCGCCACGCACGAAGCCTGTGGCATCACGGTCCATCTTGACGGATGTTTCTGTGTGCAGGGCCGTGGCACGCGGCAAATCGACAGTCGTGTAGAACACGTACAGGCTTCTGGCAGGGTTTTTGTTAGCTTTTTTTTGCGCGGCCGCATCTTCTTCATAGTAGCGCCAGGTGCCATGGTCAGCATCGCCGTAGCCAAATCCCCCCACCTAGCCTTCACACTCCGGCGGATCAGGGTCAAGTTCCTTCCATAGAACCACTCTCGAACGAACGAAACTCGATTCGACGCTCAGGCGTCCGTCACGGAACAGACGGACTTTCTTTACCGGACGCGCCAGCGATTGCGTGTAAGCCAGCATGTCGTACAACCCTGCCCCACCTTCATTCTCGCTACCGGGGCGCGGGGTAACGATGTACCGAACAACGATGCCAAGGCGACCGCTTGCGTCCTCGGCTGAAACCCACGGCGGCGCAATTTCTGCCTCGCTGCGAAACAGCGACGGTTGCACGCTGGCGAATTCCAACGCGCGGGTCAGAGGGATGTTCTTATCAACACTCTCCGACGAAGCCCAAATAGCAAGGCCCATCTTGCTCTGCTTGATGTCGGACCAGTCTGCATAGGGTTCTGGTTGGCGTTCCTTTATTCCAAGCGCCAAATGGGCCTTCATGCGTTCCAGCGCTTCGTCGCGCGGCCAAGGACCTTGCGGTGAAATGGGGCTGCGCTGTTCAAGGTATCGCGCATATCGCTCCAACCCAAACCAACTGGGGTTCAGCCAGAAGGCGCGTTCCGGGTCGTAATCGGGAGAGTCTTCCATTACGATGCGCGCCAACGCCACTGGCGCAAGTTCCAAGTAGCGGCAAGCCGTAAAGCCGCCTTGACCGGAAAGCAAGCGAATTTCGCAATAACCGCTGCCTGTATCCTGCCCCAACAGCTTCACGCTAGTGTTCAGCGCCATGCGGCTCACAACGGCAGCGCTTGGGCTGGGCTTGTCGCGCACGATAACGGCATTGCCGCCTACCCATCGCTGCGCCGCATCGATGCCATCCTCTCCGGCTCTTGGTGTATTGATGCGTACCGTACTCAAATACTGGCAGGATACATAGATGGGCGGCCCCCCGTTCCTAAACGAACAATAGCCACTGTATTTACTTGTGTCATTAACAAGTACCACCTCGGCGCCACGCGGCAGAATGCCAATGACCGCGCCCGTTGGGGGTACCTCAGAAAACGGAAAAAATCGTACGCTAAGCCGGTTGCAGCGGCCGTAGCGGCCTGAACCTGCCCGCACCGATCTTGGCGCTGCTGCGCCAGAGGTAATCACCCGTCAGGTTGATGTGTTCCCAGCCCAGCGGCGACAGGTACTGCAACAAGCCGTCATCGATGGCTTGGCCGTGGCCGCGCAGGGCATTCGCGGTGCGCTCGAGATAGACCGTGTTCCACAACACGATGGCCGCCGTCACCAGATTAAGACCGCTGGCCCGGTAGCGCTGCTGCTCGAAGCTGCGGTCGCGGATTTCGCCCAGCCGATTGAAGAACACGGCACGAGCCAGCGCGTTGCGCGCTTCTCCCTTGTTCAGCCCGGCATGCACGCGGCGGCGCAGATCAACGCTTTGCAGCCAGTTCAGGATGAACAGCGTGCGCTCGATGCGACCCAACTCGCGCAAGGCGACGGCCAGGCCATTCTGGCGCGGGTAGCTGCCGAGCTTCCTGAGCATCAGCGAGGCCGTCACTGTACCCTGCTTGATTGAGGTGGCTAGCCGCAGGATTTCATCCCAATGGGCACGAATGGCCTTGATGTTTAGCCTGTCGCTGCTGACCATCGGTTTGAGCGCGTCATAGGTGGCATCGCCCTTCGGAATGTAGAGCTTGGTGTCGCCCAAGTCGCGGATGCGCGGCGCGAAGCGGAAGCCCAGGAGTTGCATCAGGGCAAAGACGTGATCGGTGAAGCCCGCCGTGTCGGTGTAGTGCTCCTCGATGCGCAGGTCGGATTCGTGGTACAGCAGACCGTCGAGCACATAGGTCGAGTCGCGCACGCCGACGTTGACCACCTTGGTGTGGAACGGCGCGTACTGGTCGGAGATGTGGGTGTAGAACGTTCGCCCAGGGCTGCTGCCGTATTTCGGATTGATGTGGCCGGTGTTCTCGGCTTTGCTGCCGGTACGGAAGTTCTGGCCGTCCGACGACGAGGTTGTGCCATCGCCCCAATGTTCGGCGAAAGGATGCCGGAATTGCGCGTTGACCAGCTCGGCCAGCGCCGTCGAGTAGGTTTCGTCGCGGATATGCCAGGCTTGCAGCCAGGCCAGCTTGGCGTAAGTCGTGCCGGGGCATGATTCCGCCATCTTGGTCAGGCCAAGGTTGATCGCATCGGCCAGGATCGTGGTCAGCAGCAGGGTCTTGTCCTTGGCCAGATCGCCCGATTTCAGGTGCGCGAAGTGCCGGGTGAAACCTGTCCACTCATCCACTTCCAGCAGCAGTTCGGTGATCTTGACGTGCGGCAGGATCATCGCCGTCTGGTCGATCATGGCTTGCGCGGTGTCGGGCACCGCAGCATCCAGCGGTGTGATCTTCAAACCTGACTCGGTGATAATGGCGTCCGGCAGCGCGTTGACCAACGCCATGCGGTTGACGGTAGCGAGCTGTGTTTCCAGTAACGTCAGCCGGTCATGCAGGTACTGGTCGCAATCGGTGGCCACGGCTAGCGGCAATTCGCTGGCCTGCTTGAGGCTGGCGAATTTCGCGGGTGGCATCAGGTAGTCCTCGAAGTCCTTGAACTGGCGTGAGCCTTGCACCCAGATGTCGCCGGAGCGCAGCGCGTTCTTCAGCTCCGACAGCGCACACAGTTCGTAGTAGCGCCGGTCGATGCCGGTATCGGTCATCACCAGCTTCTGCCAGCGTGGCTTGATGAAGTTGGTCGGCGCGTCGGCGGGCACCTTACGAGCGTTGTCAGCATTCATGCCGCGCAGCACCTCGATGGCCTCCAGCACATCCTTGGCGGCAGGCGCGGCCCGCAGCTTGAGCACGTTGAGGAATTCCGGTGCGTAGCGACGCATCGTGGCGTAGCTCTCGCCGATGCAGTGCAGGAAATCGAAGTCCTCGGGCTGCGCGAGCTTCTGCGCCTCGCTGACGCTCTCGGCGAAGGCATTCCAGGACATGATCGCTTCGATGGCAGCGAACGGATCGCGGCCAGCCTGCTTGGCATCGATCAGCGCCTGGCCGATGCGACCGAACAACCTTACCTTGGCGTTGATCGCCTTGCCGGATGTCTGGAACTGCTGCTGATGCTTTTTCTTGGCGGCGTTGAACAGCTTGCCCAGAATGCGGTCGTGCAGGTCGATGATTTCGTCGGTAACGGTGGCCATGCCCTCGATGGCGAGCGCCACCAAAGTGGCGTAGCGGCGCTGCGGCTCGAATTTTGCCAGGTCGGCGGGCGTCATCTGGCCGCCCTCACGGGCGATCTTGAGCAGTCGGTTCTGGTGTACCAGCCGCTCGATGCCGGCAGGCAGGTCGAGTGCGTGCCACGCCTTGAGGCGTTCGACGTGTTCGAGCATGTGCCGCGAATTCGGTTTGGCGGGCGACTGACGCAGCCAGGCTAGCCAAGTCGTTTTGCCATTATCGCGGCGCTTGAGCAGATCGTCGAGGCGGCGGCGATGCGCGTCCGACAGCAGTTCGGCCAATGCATCGTAGATGTGCCGATTGGCGCGGGTGATCGCCTCGGCACAGATGCGCTCGACAACATCCAGTGTCGGCAAGATGACGTGTCGAAGCCGAAGTGCGTCGAGGACACTGCTGGCCAGCACGATGCCCTTGTCAGTCTGCAAGGCCAACTCGGTCGTAGCATGGACAGTCTGCTGATAGTACGCCAAGCCGAACGGTTCCATGCCCAAGTACGCCCGCAGTTCGAGCAGATGTTCGCGCCGGGTTTCCTCACGCTCAGCGTACTGCGGCCAGCATGTTGGATCAATGCGTAATTGCCGCCCGATCCAATGCAGCAGGGTCGATGGCATCGCAGCGTCGGGCAACAGGCCCTGACCAGGGAAGCGCAATAGGCACAACTGCACTGCAACACCCAGGCGGTTGGCATCACCGCGCCGCTGTCGGATTAGCGACAGATCGGGTTCGCTGAACGTATAGTGCCGGATAAGTTTATCTTCGGCGCCAGGCAACGCCAGCAGGCTTTCGCGCTCGGCGGCAGACAGGATCGAACGGCGGGGCATACGGTTTCCTTCTTCTTGAAAACGTTCGTTTGTGACAAGCCCGCCAAGGCAATCGGCGCGGCACGGAAAATCAAAGCATTGAGATTCTCGAAAATAGTTCTTGAAACTATATTCTCAATCGCTTACCATCTCAACGAGTTTCGATAAGAAAGGGTGCCCATGCGACCGTCCGCTGTACTTGACATGAAGCGAATCGCAGTGCGTGAAGCGGTAGGCCGCTTCCGCACCGCGAACCCGCGCGTCTTCGGTTCGGTGCTGCATGGCACCGACCGCGATGGCAGCGACATCGATCTGCTGGTCGATGCGTTGCCTGGTGCAACACTGTTTGATCTAGGCGGTCTGCAAGACGAGCTGGAATCGCTGCTCGGCCTTCACGTCGATCTGCTGACCCCCGGCGACCTGCCGCCGAAATTCCGGGCCAAGGTACTCGCGGAGGCGCAGCCGGTATGAGCGAGAACCACCGACTACCCGACTACCTCGACCACATCCAGCAGGCCGCAGCCGATGCTTGCGGCTTCGTGGAGGGGTTGGCCAAGGAGGACTTCCTTGAGGACAAGCGCACCCAGCAGGCCGTCATCATGAGCCTCATCATCATCGGCGAGGCTGTCACGAAGGTGATGGATCGCTATGCCGAGTTCGCCCAGGCACACGCGCAAGTGCCGTGGCGCAATATGCGCGGCATGCGCAACCGTATCGCCCACGGCTACTTCGACATCAACCTCAATGTAGTTTGGGATACCGTGCAGACAGCACTACCGGAATTGCTCAAGCAACTACCCGCAGTGCGCCAGGATGCCGACGACGACACCCACGAAGAAGTTGTGCAGGCGATGCAGGCACGCATCGACCGAGCGCCAGACAAACCATGCTGATCGGTTATGCACGTGTCTCGACACAGGATCAGAATCTTGAGCTGCAATGTGAAGCCTTGGCCAAGGCCGGGTGCAAGAAGGTCTTCGAGGACAAGGTGAGCGGCACGCGGGCAGACCGGCCAGGCTTGACCAAGACGCTCGAAATGCTGCGCGAAGGCGATACCCTGGTTGTCTGGAAGCTCGACCGGCTAGGCCGGTCGGTCAAGCAATTGGTCGATCTGGTCGGCGAGCTGCACGAGCAAGGTGTCCAGTTCAGGAGCATCACCGACTCCATCGACACCGGCACGCCGTCCGGGCGTTTCTTCTTCCACGTCATGGCGAGTCTGGCCGAAATGGAGCGCGAGCTGACCGTTGAGCGCACCCGCGCCGGGCTGGAAGTCGCCAAGCAGCTCGGCCGCAAAGGCGGCCGTAAGCCCAAGATGACCGACAGCAAGATCGAGTCAGCCAAGAAGCTGCTGGCCAGCGGCGTCCCACCCAAGGACGTGGCCAAGAACCTCGGTGTGTCCATTCCTACGCTGTACCGCTGGGTGCCAGCCTCCGCACACGCTTAGCGTACGATTTTTTCCGTTTTCTGAGACGGCCCCCCGTTGAACTGGGAACTGCTCGTGCCACAACATCATCGGCCGACACCTAGGGAACCTCTGCACAACCCGCCACCACACAGCCCGATCTGATAAAATAACGCCATTGTCATTATTGCGATACGCGACATGAAGAAAGCAATGAAGCAACTGAGTCTGGCGGAGACTGGG
>WREP01000023.1 GCA_009779265.1 Betaproteobacteria bacterium | reverse complement strand
TTGTTCTTGATCTCGCCGAAAATCTCGCCAATCTTGTATTCGATGGTGTCCGGCCCGCTGGCGCGCTGCTTGAAACCTTGCAGGTAGGGAAAAAGAGCCGTGTCGACAAACTCGATGAGGTCGGCGCCGGTCAGCGCCTTGTTGTGGTTGATCCGGCCTTCGGCATCCTTGGGCGCCGCCCAGTTTTCCCAGCGATAGAGTTCTTTCAGGATGTGGCTGTACGGTTTGCCTTCCAATGCGGCTTCGGCCGCTTTGTCCTGCTCCAGCCCATCGAGGTACTTCAGGAAGAGCAGCCAGGAAGTCTGCTCGGTGTAGTCCAGTTCAGTGGTGCAGCCGCTTTCTTTCCAAAGGGCGTCGTCGATATTTTTGAAGGCTTGTTGGAACATGAATGGTTTTTCCAAAACTGGCACAACGATCTGCCGCGATCAGACGGCAGGCGGAGCGCCAGTGTACGCCAGCAAGCCGGTTTTGAGCGCCGGAGCGCCGCGCTACGCCGCGCGCTTGTCGATGACGCGCCGGGCTTTGCCGGGCGAGCGTTCGATGCTGTCGCGTTCGACTATTTCGATGCGGGCGGAGATGCCGATGTAGGACTTGATGTGGTGCTTCAAGTCTTGCGCCACAAATTCCTTTTCCGGGCCGCTGGCGAACTGGAATTCCGGCTTCATTTCGACCTTGATCTTGAGCGAGTCGAGATGGCCGTCGCGGCTTACTTCGAGGACATAGTGCGGCGCCAGGCGCGGCTGTTTGAGGATCAGTTCTTCGACCTGCGACGGGAAGACGTTGACGCCGCGGATGATGAGCATGTCGTCGGTGCGCCCGGCGATGCGGTCGATGCGCCGCATCGAGCGGGTGGTCGGCGGCAGTAGCGCGGTCAGGTCGCGGGTGCGGTAGCGGATGACCGGCATTGCTTCCTTGGTCAGCGAGGTGAATACCAGTTCGCCCTTGCTGCCTTCGGGCAGCACTTCGCCGGTGTCGGGGTCGATGATCTCGGGGTAGAAATGATCTTCCCAAATCACCGGGCCGTCCTTGCTTTCGGCGCATTCGCTGGCGACGCCGGGGCCGATGACTTCCGACAGGCCGTAGATGTCGACGGCGTCGATGCCGAAGGTGGTTTCGATCTCGCCGCGCATGGCGTCGGTCCACGGCTCGGCGCCGTGGATGCCGATGCGCAACTTGGCGCTGCGCGGATCGATGCCCTGGCGGCGGAATTCGTCGGCGATGTTGAGCATGTAGGAGGGAGTGACCATGATGATGGTCGGCTGGAAATCGCAGATCAGTTGCACCTGTTTCTCGGTTTGTCCGCCGGACATGGGCACCACCGTGCAGCCGAGCCGCTCGGCGCCGTAGTGGGCGCCCAGGCCGCCGGTGAATAGGCCGTAGCCGTAGGCGACATGGACGATGTCGCCCTTCCTGCCGCCGGCGGCGTGGATGGAGCGAGCGATCAGATCGGCCCAGGTGTCGATATCCTTTTGCGTGTAGCCGACCACCGTCGGCTTGCCGGTGGTGCCGCTGGAAGCATGGATGCGGGCGACTTCCTGGCGCGGCACGGCGAACATGCGGTAGGGGTAGTTGTCGCGCAAATCCTGCTTGGTGGAGAAGGGAAAGCGGGCGAGGTCGGCCAATTCGCGGAAATCGTCCGGGCGGACGCCGGCGGCGTCGAACTTGGCCCGGTAATGCGGGACATTGTTGTAAGCGTGGCGGAGCGTCCATTTCAGGCGCTCGGTTTGAAGCGCGACGATTTCGTCGCGGCTGGCGTTTTCGATGGGATGTAGTCCCTGGGGCATGGTTTTCTCCTTGGCCGGCAATTGTCTTGTGGGGTGGGGCTTCTCCCCTTGAGGCAAATCAAGCCTCGGGGTTTTCGCCCCCGACTCGCCGTGGCCAACATGCGACAATAGCAGGCTATGCTCCTGACCGCCATCCGTGGGCTGATCGCTCATGCTCTTCCCATATTCGTTGCCCAGTTGGCTTCGATCGGCATGATGGTGGTCGATACGGCGGTGCTCGGCCATGTCAGCCCGCTCGATCTGGCGGCCGTGGCCATTGGCGGCGGCATTCATATTGCCGTGGTGTTTGCGCTGGCCGGCGTGATGCAGGCCGTCGGGCCGGTGGTCGCGCAGTTGCACGGCGCCCGCCGCGACGGCGAGGTGAGCGAAGTCTTGCAACAGGGCTTCTGGCTGGCGCTGCTGCTGGCGCTGCCGGGCATGGCCTTCCTGCTCCACCCCGGCGCCGTGCTCGGCCTGTCGGGCATGGATGAAATCGTCGAAGCCAAGGTGCGCGCTTATCTCGGGCTGCTCGCCTGGGGTCTGCCGGCCTCGCTGTGCTACCGCACTTTCTATGCTTTTTGTAACGCCCTCGGCAAGCCGCGCGTGCTGATGGGCGTCGGCCTCGCCGCCCTTGCCCTGCATGCCGTCCTCGCCTGGGGCCTGGCGCTCGCCGGCTGGTTCGGCGAGCCGCTTGGCGTTGCCGGCTGCGCCTGGTCGAATGTCATCATCGCCTGGCTGGCCTGTTTTGCCGCCGCCGCGTATCTCGGCCTCGGCCCGCTCGGCCGCCGCTATCGCCCCTTCGCCGCCTGGCGGGGGCCGCGCTGGCGGCATTGGCGCGAACTGCTGCGCCTCGGCGTGCCGATGGGCGTCTCCAATTTCATCGAAATCACTTCCTTTACGCTCATCCCGTTGTTCATCGCCGGGCTGGGGGCCACCGTGGTCGCCGGTCACCGCATCGTCGCCAACCTCTCGGCCTTGGTCTATATGCTGCCGCTGGCGCTGGCCATCGCCACCATGGCCGCGGTCGGGCAGGCTATCGGCGGGCGCGACTGGAAATGGGTGCGGGTCAATGTGCGCGCCGGTCTTCTCCTTGCCGCGCTGCTGTCGACCCTGGCCGGGTTGGCGCTGTGGCTGGCCGCCGCGCCGATCGTCGCCGCCTATACCGACGATCCGGCGGTGCGTCTGGTGGCGCTCGGGCTGGTGATCTACATTGCCGTCTACCAGTTTTTCGACGCCGCCCAGACCATCGCCGGCCACGTCCTGCGCGCCTGCCGCGTGACCTTTCTGCCGATGCTGGTGCAATTGCTGTGCTTCTGGGGCGTCGGCCTGCTTGGCGGCGCCTGGCTGTGCTTCGGCTGGTCGCTGGGCGTCGCCGGCTTCTGGCTGGCCGCCGTGCTTGGCCTGTTGCTGGCGGCGGCGCTGCTGTTGCCCCTGATGGGGCGCGCCTTGCGGGCGCTTGAATCAGCATCGTAATTTTGAGCGGCAATGAATCATGTTCTCTGTGGTAGCGATTTTCGGTTCACACCGGCATCACCGTTTCGCGTGGGATTCACCAGCCAGTTCGCGGCATCTTCTCTGGCGCTTCAAAAGCAACCGTAAGGGTAGTGACAGACTTTCAAGGTAAAATGCCAATGCATTGCATTGTCAAGCGTCTTCCAAGTATCCCGATCAAGCGCAACGACAAGCGCAGGCAGGGTCACAGGAAAACCCTACTGCCATCGTTGTTGACGCTTGGCGGGAACTCTTCCTAAACTCTTTAGTTCCTCCACCCGAGAAGAGAATACAAATGAGCGAATCCCGTGTCCATAATGCCGCCCTGCGCGGCAAGATCATGTCGGCGGACGAAGCCGCTGCCCTTATCAATCCCGGCGATAACATCGGTGTGAGCGGTTTCACCGGATCGGGTCATCCCAAGGAGGTTCCGCAGGCGCTTGCCCGTCGGATCGCCGCCGCCAACGCGCGTGGCGAGACGTTTCGCGTCGGCCTGTTGACAGGCGCGTCTACCGCGCCCGAACTCGATGGCGCTCTGTTCAAGGTCAACGGCGTTTCCATGCGCCTGCCCTACCAGTCCGACCCGGATTGCCGCAACCGGATCAACGGCGGGGATGCTTTCTATACCGATGTCCACCTCTCGGAAGTGGCGCAAAACACGTCCTGGGGGCATTACGGCAAGCTCAATGTTGCCCTGATCGAAATCGTTGCCATCCTTGAAGACGGGCGGCTGGTTCCGTCAACTTCGGTGGGCTGCAACCCGACCTGGCTGGAATTGGCCGACCGGGTGATCCTCGAAGTCAACGCTGGCCTGAACGCCAAACTCGAAGGCATGCACGACATCTATTCCGTTGCCCAGCCGCCGCATCGCCAGCCGATCCCGATCATCCGCCCCAATGACCGCATCGGCGATCCTTACCTGCGGGTTGATCCGGCCAAGGTCGTGGCTGTGGTCGAAACCGATTGCCCAGACCGCGACACCCAGTTTTCCGCCCCGGACGAAAACTCGCGCCTCATTGCCGGGCACATCCTCGATTTCCTCCAGTACGAAGTCGATAAGGGCCACATCCCGGCCAACCTGCTGCCGCTGCAATCGGGCGTGGGCAACGTTGCCAACGCGGTGATGGCCGGGTTGAACGACGGCCCCTACGAAAACCTTGCCGCCTACACTGAAGTCCTGCAAGACGGCATGCTCGACATGATCCGCTCCGGGAAGCTGGTCTGCGCCTCGGCCACGGCTGTATCGCTGTCCAAGGCGGCGTTGGCCGATTTCAATGCCAATCTCGACATCTACCGCAAGCGCATCATCCTGCGCCCGCAAGAGATCAGCAATCATCCCGAAGTTGTCCGCAGGCTTGGCATTATCACGATGAACGGCATGCTGGAAGCCGACATCTACGGCAACGTCAACTCCACCCACGTTCTTGGCTCAAGGATGATGAACGGGCTGGGCGGTTCCGGCGACTTCACGCGCAATGCCTACCTCTCGATCTTCATGACCCCGTCGCTGGCCAAGAACGGCGCGCTTTCCTGCATCGTGCCGATGGTTGCGCACGTCGATCACACCGAGCACGATGTGCAGGTGCTCGTCACCGAGCACGGGCTGGCGGATCTGCGTGGCCTCGCGCCGCGCCAGCGCGCCAAGCTGATAATCGAAAAGTGCGCCGATCCCAAATTCCGCCCCGCGCTGCGGGACTACCTCGCGCGTGCCGAAAAAGGCGCAAACGGCATGCACACCCCGCATCTGCTTGGCGAGGCGTTTGATTGGCACTTGCGCGCGCTCAAGGGCGAGTCGATGTAACGGGTGAAAATGGTCAAGCTGCTGAAAGCCGTGCTGTAATAGCGGCGTCTGACCCAAAAAGGCGGACCGTGGGTTCGCCTTTTTTATTTTCGATTCAACACAAACCATTTCTTGCCTTGGCCTCCCAGGCTCGTTGAAACTCCCTTCCCCCGAGGGGAGAGGGGCTTCAAGGCGCTCGCGGAATGAACCACCGCTGCTTTTTGCGACAACTTCCCGGCGGGGGCGAGGGAGAGGACGGAGAAAATCATGGCCCTGTTTCTCAACGAAAACGATGTGCGCCAATTGCTCACCGTGGACATGGCGCTGGATGGCGTCGAATCGGCGCATCGCGATCTGGCGCTCGGCTTGGCGCAGGACACGCCGCGCCAGCGCAGCCGCCTGCCGCAGACCGCGCTGCACATCCTGCACGGCGCGCTACCGGCTCAGGGCGTGCTCGGCTACAAGGCTTACACCAGCAACCGCAGCGGCAACCGCTTTTTCGTGCATCTGTTCGACGCCGCCAGCGGCCGCCTGCGCGCGGTACTCGAAGCCGACACACTGGGCATGATACGCACCGGCGCCGCCAGCGGCGTCGCCGCCCGCTGGCTGGCGCGGGCGGATAGTCGCGTCGCCGGCGTTTTCGGCGCCGGCTGGCAGGCCGAGGGCCATGTGCGGGCGCTGTGCGCCGTTCTGCCGCTGGAACGGGTCAAGGTTTTCGCCCGCCGCGCCGACAAGCTGCGGGAATTTTGCGAGCGCCTCAGCCGCCTTACCGGCGTTGCCGTCGAACCGGCGGCCAGCGCCGAGGCGACGGTGCGCGGCAGTGACATCGTCGGCGCCGTGACTACCGCCGCCGAGCCGCTGTTCGATGCCGACTGGCTGGAAGCGGGCGCTCACATCAACGCCGCCGGCTCGAATGCCCTGATCCGCCGGGAATTGTCGGAAGCAGCCATCCGCCGCTGTCGCCTGATCGCCGTCGATACCGTGCCGACGGCCTTGGCCGAGGCCGGCGACCTCGTGCCGCTGCTGGAAAAAGGGCGCTTGCAGCCGCGCCAGTTGGTCGAGTTGGGCGACATCATCATCGGCCGCCGGCAGGGCCGCGAGGAAACTGGCGACATCACCCTGTTCGAGTCGCAGGGTCTGGCCATTCAGGATCTGGCGGTGGCCGCCCGCGTCGTCGCCGCCGCCGAGGCCGCCGGCATCGGACAGCAGTGGCCGCTCGCTGACATTTGACCGAAACGGCGCTGCGGCGGGACAATGCGAAATTGCTTAAAAATCCGTCAGCGACGGGAGGGATAGTTGAAGGCCAGATTCTGGAAGTTCGACGCATTTTTCGCGCTGGCGCTGACCGCAGATTCGCGCCACTGGCGGATACGCGAGGGTCGCGCATGAAACTGTCCGATATGCTGGAAATGGCGGCGAGCACCGATCCGGGGCTGCTTCGTTCATATAACGAGGATGCCGTATTCGCCGATGCCGCGCTTGGCGTTGCCATTTTGGCCGACGGCATGGGCGGTTCCAATGCCGGCGAAGTGGCCAGCGGTCTGGCCTGCGCCCTGCTATCCAGCGGCTTCGCCCGCTTTGTGCCGACCTGCAATGAAAACACTGATGGCGACGGCGATCCGGCCTTCGTCTATGAGCGCCTGATTGACGAAGTGGAGGCCGCCAACCGGGCCATTTTCCATGTCGCGCAAGGCGATCCGGAATACCTCGGGATGGGGACGACGCTGGTGTTGGTCTGGTTTTACGACAACCGGGTCGCTGTTGCCCATGTTGGCGATTCGCGTTGTTATCGCTTGCGCGACAACCATTTCGAGCGCCTGACCCGGGATCACTCGGTGTTACAGGAAAAAATTGACCGTGGCATGATCAGACCGGAGGACGCCCGTTTTTCCAGGCAACAAAATCTGGTGACCCGGGCGCTCGGGGTTTATCCTAATGTCAATGTCGAAGTCCATCTCCATGAGGCGCGGCCTGGAGATCTCTTGCTGCTGTGTTCCGACGGCCTCAGCGATATGGTCACGGACGAAGATATCGCGCTGAACCTGCAAAAGATGGGCGGCAATCTGGAACAGGCGGTCGATAACCTGGTGCGTCTGGCGAATGACAACGGCGGGCGGGATAATATTTCGGTGATTCTGGCCCGGGTCCGGGGCGACTATGCGCTACCGCGCGGCTAAGGGCGGCAGTAAGCAAGGAAAGCGATAGATGGCAAAACTGATCCTGTCCATGGATGGTCTGGTCTTGAAGGAAATCACGCTCGACCAGGAGCGCCTGAGCATCGGTCGCAAGCCGCAGAATGACATCCAGATCGACAATCTGGCCATCTCCGGCCAGCATGCGGTCGTCGTCACCATACTCAACGACTCCTTTATCGAAGATCTGAACAGCACCAACGGCACCCTGATCAATGGTCAGCCGGTCAAGAAGCAGGTTCTGCGCAATAACGACATCATCGAGTTGGGCAAATACCGCCTCAAGTACATGACTGGCGAGGCCAAGCCGGCCAGCAATCAAGAAAAGAGCCCTCGCCCCAACATGGCGCGGCAGGCATCCGAACTGGAACTGACGCCGATCGACGGCTTGTCGCGTCGCCCCCGGCCCGAGGCGACGGCAGCGTCGCCAGAGCCAGCGCCCGCGCCGCATGTGCCCGAAGCCGCCATGCAGGTGCTTGACGGCCCTAATGCCGGCAAGGAACTGGCCCTGACCAAAACCCTGACGACGCTTGGCAAACCCGGCCAGCAGGTCGCCGTGATCGCCCGCCGGGCGCAGGGCTATTTCATCACCCATGTCGAAGGCAAGGAGTTCCCGCTGCTCAACAACCAGCGCCTCGACGCCCAGGCGCATCCCCTCGCCGATCATGACATCGTCGAAATCGCCGGCATCAAAATGGAATTTTTCTTCAAGGCTTGAACAAGAGATGGTCGTGCGCTGCATCCCGGACAAGGCCACCGACACACTTCGCGAGGCGCCATGAAACTGCGCGTACTCGGCTGCGCGGGCGGCATTGGCGGCAAAGGTGAGCGCACCACGGCGCTGCGGGTCGATCACGACATCCTGATCGACGCCGGCACCGGCGTCGCCGATCTCTCGCTGGCCGACATGGCCGCCATCGACCATGTTTTTCTCACCCATTGCCATATCGACCACATCGCCGCACTGCCCCTGCTCGTCGATGCCGTTGCCGATCAGCGGCAAACGCCACTGACCATTTACGGCACAGCGCCGGTGCTCGACCTCCTGCGCCGGCACATCTTCAACTGGGCCATCTGGCCGGACTTCAGCGAACTGCCGAGCGCCGAGCGCCCCGCCATGCGCTACCAGACCATCGCCACAGGCATTGCGGTAAGCCTCGGCCAGCGGCGAATCACCGCGCTGCCGGTGGAACACAGCGTGCCGGCCGTCGGCTATCGCCTCGATTCCGGCCTGGGCAGCCTCGTCTTCTCTGGCGATACCGGCCCGTGCGCCGCCTTCTGGCAGGCCGTCAACGACATCGACAACCTGCGCCACCTCATCATCCACTGCGCCTTCGCCAACCGCGACGAGCGCCGGGCGACGCTGGCCAAACACTTCTGCTCCTGCCAACTGGCCGCCGAACTGCGCCGGCTCGAACGCCCCTGCGCCATCCACATCGCCCATCTCAAACCCGGCCAGAAAGCCCTCATCGAAACCGAAATCGCCGCCTCCCTCAGCGCTGACAAAGTACGGATATTGCGCGGCGGTGAGGAGATTGAGTTTTGACCATCGTCAGCGCCGCAGCGGCCATTGCCGGGCGGCATATGCCCAATCGCGCTGCTCCCGGCTGACGAAAAGTGGCAGTTCCTCGCCCGGGTCTGGCTTTGCCGCTCCCGGGGTAAGATGCTGAAAAACTTGCAGCAAATTGAAAATAAATGAATTTTTCTTCTCCTGCCGGGGCTTGCATTGCTCTGGCATGAAAGCTGCTAAAGCTTAGTCAGCGGATTTTCACCGCCTTTTCAAAGGGAGATTTACATGAAACACGCTCAACAAGGTTTCACCCTCATCGAACTGATGATCGTCGTCGCCATCATTGGCATTCTGGCTGCCATTGCGCTGCCGCAGTATCGTGACTACACCCAGCGTTCGTCCAATGGCGCCTGCATGGCGGAAGCCAAAGCTTTTATGAATGGTGCCGTGGCGGACAATGCCGATAATCGTAACTCCACGGTATACAATGGTATTTCTTGTACAGACCAAGGTGTTCAGGTCACCACTGCTCAGTACAATACTAATGCTTCCATTACCTTTACGCCTCAGGTCAGGGGCAATGCGGCTCTTCAGAAGACGACCACTTGTCAAGCCAGTAATGGTAGCTGCGCGATGGCTCCCTGATTTTTGAGGGGATGTGACGCGCAAGAAACCCGGCGAAAGCCGGGTTTCTTTTTCACCTGATTGCGGGCGTGGTCTGTGGCTTGGAACAGCTTTGTGTTTGTCCCGGACAGCGCGCATCGTATGACCAGCGGCTTTGCTGCCTTTTCGACAAGAGGGATTTGTGTGATACGCGCTCAACAGGGTTTCACTCTCATCGAACTGATGATCGTTGTCGCCATCATCGGCATCTTGGCCGCCATCGCGCTGCCACAATACCGCGATTACACCCAGCGTACGGCCAACGGCGCCTGCCTGGCGGAAGCCAAGGCATTCATGAATCACGCGGTGGCGGATATCTCGGATAACCGTGACTCCACGGTTTATACGCCCACTGTTTGCGCCTCGGGTCCCAATAGAATCACGACCGTCGATTACAACAGCAGGGCGGCCATCAATTTTGTTACTCCCATCAGAGGTAATGCGTCCATCAAACAGGATGCAGTGTGCGATGCCGGTAGTGGCGCCTGTAACCTCAATTGATTTCGAGTGGGCAGCGAATAGACCGCGGCGAAACCCATCTCAACCCGCTGATTCAATACTTGCAACGATGGAAGCATTCCTGTGAACCAGATAAAAATGCACCTGTTGTTTCTGTTGTTTGCCTTGGTTTGCGCCCTGCTTGCGGCTCTGTGTCTCTCTCCAGGATTGGATGGGGGCTTCATCTTCGATGACCGGGACAGTATCCAGAAGAACTACTCAGTCCACATCGAGCAACTGGAGAATGCTGAAGATCTGCTGTATGCGGCCTACAGCTTTCATCCTGGCAGCGGTTCGCGGGCCTTGTCCATGCTCAGTTTTACGTTGGATTATTGGCGCGGCGGGTTGGATGCCAAGGTGTTCAAGACCACCAACCTGCTGATCCATGCCCTGACTACCCTCCTGCTGGCCCTGTTCCTGCGCCGCCTGTTGACGGCAGCGCAATGGCCGTCCCAGTGCGTGGCTGCAGGGGCGCTGACGTTGGCCTTGATGTGGGCCATCCACCCCTTGCAGGTTTCCTCCGTGCTGTACGTGGTGCAGCGCATGCAGACGCTGGTAACGCTGTTCATGCTGCTGGCGCTGTTGGCCTATCTGCTCATGCGGCAGGCACAGATGGAAGGCCGGCGTAGCCGGCAATACGGCCTGCTGGCGGCCTTGTTCTGGGCGCTGGGCTTCGCCAGCAAGGAGGACGCAGCCCTGTTGCCGCTCTATACGTTGGCCCTGGAATTGACCGTGCTGCGCTTCGAGGCGGCGTCGCCCAAGCTGGCGGCGTTTTGGCGCAAGGGTTATCTGTTCCTGACCATGGTTGGCGCCGCCGCGCTTCTGTTCGTGGTCGTGCCGCATTACTGGCGTTGGGATGCTTACCCCTATCGGGATTTTTCCAGTTATGAGCGTCTGCTGACCCAGGGGCGGGTGCTGGCGATGTATTTGGGGCAGATCGTGCTGCCCTTGCCGAATCGGCTGCCCTTTTATTACGACGATCTCGTCATTTCGCGCGGGCTGTGGCAGCCGCTGACAACCCTGCCGGCCTGGCTACTGTTGTTCGGGCTGCTGGCTTGGGCTTGGCATTGGCGGACGCGGCGGCCTGTGTTTGCGTTGGGCGTGTTCCTGTTTTTTGCTGGCCACTTCATGACCAGCAATGTTATCGGCCTGGAACTGGCCTTCGAGCATCGCAATCACTTTCCCTTGATCGGCGCATTACTGGCACTGGCTGACCTGTGCCTGATGCTCTGGCAGCGCCTGGCATTCCGCCCGTCAGTGGCGGTAGCTTTGGTGGCGGCGCTATTTCTTGCCACGGGGACGGCGACGGTCTGGCGGTCGCATGTCTGGGGCGAGCCAATGCGCTTTGCCGAGGAAACGCTGCGCCTGCTCCCGCATTCGGAACGGGCATGGGTGGTGCTCAATGCTATCTATGCGGACCGGAGCGGATTCAAGGCGAATCCCTGGCTGGATCGTGCCATTGCAACCTGCGAGCAGGGGGCGGCAGTAACAGGGTCGGCGATGCTGCTGTCCAATGCGGTGATTTACAAGACCATCCGGGGCGATGTCTCGCCAGCGGATTGGGAGCGCCTGCTGGCTCGTTTGCCACAGGTGACGATGAACGTGCAAAACAAGAGCATCGTGATGGTGATGCTCAGCAACGCCAGGCGCGGCCGGGCGCTGGACGAGGATGGAATGCTGAGGATGCTGGATATCTTCAACAGCCGGACGAGATTCAGATCCAACGAATATTTGCAAATGGCAGAGTACATAAACAACAAAACGCAGCAGCCGGAAAAAGCCCTTCCATTCCTGCGCCGTGCAGTCGAAGCGGCGCCGCCCGACGACCCGGAAATTGCCAAGGCGCTGACCCAATTGCGCGAGATAGGGCAGGAGAAGTGGGTGGGGGAGTTGGAGGAAATCCGGCGCGCGCGGGAGGTACCCTGAAAGTGGGGAAGGGAGCGAATGTGTTAACCAGACTGTAGTAGCGAGAGGCAATGACCGGTGCGTTTGGTACAGTACAGATTTCCGAGAGTGAAGCGATGCTAGAGAAGCTAAATTTTTCCCATGTGAGCATCGTGCTGCCCGCCAAAAACGAAGGACTGGCGATTGGGGCGACGGTGCGTTGCGTCGTTGAAACCTGCCCGGGGGCGGAGATCATTGTCGTCGACGATGGGTCGACCGATGCGACAGTGCGGGAAGCTGGTAGGGCTAGTGCAAAAGTCATATTTCATCCCTATTCCAAAGGCAACGGCGCGGCGATCAAGAGCGGCGCCCGTGCTGCTTCGGGCGAGATCATCGTCTTTCTCGATGCCGACGGGCAGCACAATCCCGCCGATATTCCGCGCTTGCTGGCAAGGCTCGACAGCGGCTACGACATGGTGGTTGGCGCTCGGGGCAAAGGCTCGCAGGCCAGTGTCGGCCGTGGTTTGGCGAATGCGCTTTATAACCGCATGGCCAGCTATATGACCGGGCATCGCATCGACGACCTGACTTCCGGCTTTCGCGCCGTGCGAGCCGCCAGGTTCCGGGAATTCCTCTATCTTTTGCCCAACGGTTTTTCTTACCCTACGACTTCGACCATGGCCTTCTTCCGCGCTGGTTATTCCGTGGCTTACGAGCCGATCGACGCGGCGCAGCGAGTAGGCAAGAGCCATATCCGCCTGCTGCGTGATGGGGTGCGTTTTTTTCTCATCATTTTCAAGATCGGCACCCTCTATTCCCCATTGAAACTGTTCGGCCCCGTGGCTTTATTTCTGTTTCTTCTGGCAACGGGTTGGTATGTGCATACCTTCGTGGAATTCGGTCGCTTTACCAACATGAGCGCCCTGTTCTACAGCGCCAGTGTCGTGGTGTTTTTGATCGGTCTGGTGTCGGAGCAGATCACCGCGCTCATGTATCGCGATAGCGACGGGTGAGTAGCCGGCACCAGCGCTGCCGCAACACGGCAGGGGAGAGATACTGGTGGTAGTAGCGGGCGGCTTCCTCGCCCAGTTGCTCTCTGCGTTCGGGATCTGACGCCAAGGCCAGGATGGCATCGGCCAACGCCTGGGTATCGGTGGGGATGCACAGGGCCGGCAGAGGCGGCGTATCGTCCGGCAAGCTGTAGTGTTGTTGGGTGATGATAGCCTTGCCGGCGGCAAGCGCCATGTACAGTTTGAATGGCAGCACACGCGATGCCTTGCCTTCTCCGCCGAATATGCCCAAGCAGATATCGGCCTGGGCTAAATGTTCGGCCAGCACTTGTGCCGGCTGCCAGTCGCGCAGCCAGGTTACGGCTGGATTGTCTTGCAGCCAGCGCGCGGCTTCTTCGGCTTGCTGGCCGTCGCCAATCAGCACGAATTCCAGGTTGTCGTGCCCGCGCAGGGCATCAATGGCTTGTGCGATGAGGGTGGCGCCTTGCAATGGCACGAAGGTGCCGATGAACAGCACCCGGATGATGTTGTTTCCCCTGGTGTTGGAATGCGAGGAGGGTGGTGTCCATGTTGAGGCATCCAGCGCCAGAGGAAGAGCGCGGATGCGTTCGCGCGGGATTTTGAACAGGCGGCTGACGTGTTCGGCATTGGCTTGGGTATCCACCAGAACAAGCTCGGCGGCGCGCAATGCGCGGGATTCAAAATGCAGCAGCAGACGGGCTGTCCGGCTGGCGGCGTTTCCCAGATTGCGATCCTGATACAGCGTATCCCAGATCGTGATGTAGGCATCGCAGACGCAGCGGGGACGCCATCGGCCGGGTAACCATGAGAGTAGCCAGAGAATGAAAAGGCCGGGATAGGGGATATAGGCGATGCTTCTGTTATGACCGCGGAGCAGAAGCCGGATGGCCGACAAGGCGTTGGCCGACAGAAGCCGGAGAAAGAAAAACAGCCCGGTGAAACGCGATTTTCCCGCTATTTTCCATAACCGGGTGCTTTCGGGGAGCCATCGGCCGCACTCGATAATGCGGACATTTTCCAGGGTACGCAGCATCTGGATCGTGTTCCACGCATTGGGATAGCCGCTACCGCGCAGGCCGGCGCCCGCAATGAAAACACGGCTAATGGCGTCAGGCATGTGGCGCAGCGCAGGAGCGAGTGGCGACGACGATCAGGTTTATGGAATGGGGCGGGTTTTCGTCAATGATGAAGTCGGTTTCGTCGAAGCCATAGCTTGCGGGAGGGGTGGAAGCGGAGCGGGATGGCCTGATCTTGTTCAGTAGCGTATGGATGAAATCGAGCGCGCCACGACGCAGAGGCTCGGGAATAAAGGGTAGGGTTACGGGAAGGGTTAGCCACTTCGTGTGCGTGTATCGTTTTATTTCGGTTGCGGCAATCTTCCATTGGGCGCCCATGCGCAGCTTGCTCGTAATGCGGAAACGCTTGCTGATCTTGCTGGCAAGCATTTCCATTCCGTACTCGCGCAGATGCCATCTGTTCCACGGTTTTTGGTAAGGGAGAAGGCGGTTTTTGCGATCAGGCGTTATGACTACCACAGTGCCATCGGGCTTCAATAGCCGGTGAGCCTCTTGAAGATAGGCGTCATCGTCACTGACGTGCTCAATCACTTGAAATGACAGGATGACATCGAAACATGCGTCAGGAAATGGCAATGGCGATCCAGGTTGTATCTGGATGAAATTGAGGTTTTTGTTCTTGTATCGAGAATTGGCATATGCAACTGCATCACCAGCAACGTCCACACCATGTATTTCTCCTGCAACCTCGGAGATGCGCCACGTTCCATAGCCGGAGCCACAACCAAAATCCAGGACTTTTTTCCCCGCGCACATGGCTTCGACAAATCGGTAGCTGGCGGCATGCATCGCATAAATGGTGTATGCGCCAAGCGACTGCATGTAGGCGTCCTCTATGACTCGTTCGCCGGTAGGTTCAAGGTGAATTTTCATTCTCATTCAAAAGGAGATATCTTGGGTTTGACGAAATTGGAATACATTGCCGCGCAACCGAAGGCAAGTAAATCGCCACTCATGCTGGCAACGCGCGCTAGCAAGACCAGTTGCACAATCTGATCGTTGCTGCCATGCCCTTGCAGGATAAGCGCCATTATGCCTTCACGCGCGCCCAGCCCTGCCGGGGCGCCAGGGGCAAGAAACCCCAGAACCCATGACAGGGCAAAGGCGGATGTTGCCAGTGCATAATTGATGCCATCGGCCATGTCCAGCGCCATAGCAAGTAGCCAGATGCCGAGACCGATCATCAAGTAATTGCAGGCATAGGCCGCGAGGGTTTTTAGTGTGGCCGCAGGGCCGGGCAAACCGCCGATCATTCGTATCAATCGCCGGATGAGGCTGTCATTGGCGCGTAATTTTGAAATTGGCAAGTCGACACAGAGCAACAGTATCCCGATTCCGCTGCCAATGAGCAGCAGGAGCAGCGCCCAGCGGTATTCGGCAAGGTTGGAAGCCGACGCGCCTGGCACAAGCAGGGCTGCTCCGACGATGACGCTTGCCGCGGAGGCCAGCAAGGTTTCCTGGATGACGCTCGATGCATAGGGCTGTATCGGCATACCGTGTTTCAGGGCAAGAGCGGCGCGACTAGCGTGTTGCGCGATGTTCCCGGGAATGTATTTGGCTAGTTGTGTGATACAGATCAGCAGGGTGAGTTCCCCTGATCGCCAGGATTGCCCCTGCCGGAGCAGCAGTTGACGCCAGGCCATGCCGGTGATCGGGTAGATCGTCATGTAGCAAAGAGTGGCCAGCAGGAGAGCAAGGAGCGTCCCGGGGTTTTTGAGCGTGATCGCCAGCGTGTGCAGGTCGAGGCTCTGCCATGAAAACCAGAGGAAATAGGCAATCAGTCCGATGGCAAGCAGCAGACCGCACAGGCGCCACAGCCGCTTCATCGCCGGCGGGCCGCCAACAGGTAGCCGCTGCCCCAGTCTGTGCGCTGCGTCATGGCTTGAAACGCCATGGCGGCGGACATGGCGGTCTGGCCGGGCAGCGAGGTGATCCATTTAATCAGCCGCGAATAGCTGCTGCGATCCACGCCACTGGAAGCGGTGGCATATGCCTTCGATTGATCCGCACGCTGCTTTATCATCCTGCGATACGAAGCATTTCCGAAAAATTCGGTGGCATTTGCCAGTGGAAAGCCGTAGCACTCGAAATGAATGATTTCCAGACCCTGGGATGCGATCAGTTCTTGTATGTCCCTGCGGTCATAGCGGCGCCAGTGACCGGCCCATTCATCGCCTGCTCCCCAGCGCGAACGATGGGCAGGAACCGACAGGATCAATTCTCCCCTTGGGGCCAGCCAGCGTATCCATTCATTGAGTGCTTGGGCATCGTCTTCAATATGTTCGAGAACATCAAAAGCGCAGATGACGTCAAAGGCGCTTTCCCAGCCAGGCTGCGGAGTGGGGAAAATGTGGTGTGGGCTGGCGGCGAGTTCGGCAAGCTGGGTTGCCATTGAGAGAGCTTGGGCAGAGGTTTCCAGCCCTTGAGCGGAAAAGCCAAGGCGCGTCAGGTCGCACAGTAATGCCCCCGAACCGCAGCCAATTTCCAGCAACCTTCCAGTTGGAGACTTACGCAGCAACGACAGGATTCGGGCGCGACGCAGCAGGTAGCGGATGGGAGGCGTCCAACCTACCTCAGGGGCAACGATGCCCATTTGTCTTGAATATGTCCAGTTCATCGTGGCATCCATCAGAAGCAATGCCGCAACTGGGCAATCAGCTTGACGGGTTGGAAATCAAGAAGCATGGCAGAAGGATGAGTTGGTGATTTGTTCGGAGATCAGGCTGATGAGAAAATTGGATATGACATTTGGGCGAATCTGCACTTTGCAGGACTGCCTGGATATTAACCAAGCAAATTCTACAGGCGTTTAACTTGTTGATTGCCGCAACGCAGAGTCCATCCACGACAACATCAATCATGGGACTGCCTTGGGGATGAGGCGATAATTGGCTCATGCCTGCAAACACCATGCACCGCCCGCTGATTCCCGGCGACTTTGCCGGCGCTGCGCCCGAAGTGGCCAGTGCGTTGATCGGCGCCACGCTGCTGGTGGATGGCGTGGGCGGCGTTATTGTCGAGGCGGAGGCTTACGATGCCGAGGAGCCGGCATCGCACAGCTATCCGGGGCCGACGCCGCGCAATCGCGCCATGTTCGGGTTGCCCGGCCATGCTTATGTGTATCGCAGCTACGGCATTCACTGGTGTTTGAATTTCGTTTGCCGCGAGGCGGGGCATGGGGCTGCCGTGCTGATCCGCGCTGTGCAGCCGACGCATGGCCTTGCCCTTATGCGCCAGCGCCGGGGTTTGCCCGAGGATCATGCCGATGATCGCCTGTTGTGCGCCGGGCCGGGGCGCGTCGGGCAGGCGCTGGGCATTACGCTGGCGCATTACGGCTTGCCGCTGGACGCGCCGCCCTTCACCGTGCTGGCCGCGCTTGCCGGGGTTCCGGTGGTGAGCGGGCCGCGCATCGGCATCAGCAAGGCGGTGACGCTGCCCTGGCGGTTTGGTTTGGCGGGCTCGCCGTATTTGAGCCGCCGTTTTGCTCCTGCGTCGCGCGCGTGAGCGCCCCGTCGAGTAGAGCAGTTTCGATTCAAGTCTGCCCGAAACTGGATTGCTTCGCTACGCTCGCAATGACGGTTGTTTTGGAGCCGTTATTGCGAGGAGCGAAGCGACGAAGCAATCCAGAAATGGCGTTGAATAAAAACTGCCCCGGCCGGCTCAATACGCCGGCTGTTTCAGCCACTCGCTCAGCGCCTCCGGCAGGCGTTCGACGAGCAGGACGTGGCGGCCGGCCATCCAGCCGTGCAGGGGGCCGGGTGGGCGCTGGGCGAGGATTTCGGTAAGCAGCGCCTCGGCGGTGACGTGGTCGTTGATCAGGCCGAGTTCGTCTTGCAGGCGGCCGAGCGTGGCGAGGGCGGGGACGAGGCGCTTGGCGGAGAGCAGCGGGGCGAAAAATTCCGAGGCGTAGCGCAGTTTTTTGAAGGCGATGCGCATGCGGTGGCGTTCGGCGCTGGTGAGCGTGGCGTGTTTTTCGGCCAGCTTGCGGGCGCGTCGCGCGTGCTGCGCCAAGCGCGCGTCGGCGAATTTTTTCAGCGACAGCGGCTGGGCGTCGTTGAGGGCGTAGATGGCGGCGGTAAATTCGACGATCAGCCGGGGGTATTCGCGCAGCGCCAGCAGGCGGGCGATGGCGCGGCGGGCGCGGCGGGCGCGCTGGCGGGCGGCGGCGCGCAGGCGCTTGAGGTCGGGGTGGTCGGGGAAGCGTTCCTGGATCGGCGGCAGCGTTTCGGCGAGAAAGACGTCCCAGTTGCGCGCTTCGCCCAGCGCGCCGGCCAGCGTCTTCCAGGTCGTGTCGTAGGCTTTGACGAATTCCGCCGGCAATACCGGGGCGAACAGTTTGATGGCCGAGCGCAGCCGGCGCAGGGCGACGCGGGCTTGATGGACGAATTCGACCTGGCCGCCGTCTTGCAGGCCCGGTTCGTTGCGCTGGAAGTGTTCGAGGCAGGCCAGGGCGATCTGGCGGAAGGCTTCGCAGGGCGTCATGTCGGCGGCGAGCGGCGGCGGCTTGGCCTTGAAGGGCTGCGGCGTCTGGTTTCGGAACAGGCGGTAGCCGCGCTCGGCCTTGCTGGCGATGGCGGGGTAGAGTTGCAGGCTTTTTTGCAGGCTGCGGCTCAGGCCGAAGATGTCGGCTATGCGGCCTGCAAGCAATTCCAGTTCGATTTCGCAGATCGTCTCGCGGCGCTCGCCACTGGTGACATGGCCGCGGTCGAGGGCGAGTTCGATCAGCGATTCGCCGAAGGGCACGCGCCAGATCTGGCGCCGGAAGTCGGTGCTGAAAATGGGCGCCAGCTCGGGTCGGGCGTTTTCGAGAAATTCCTTGAGTTCCGGCGCGTCGATGTGGTCGAAGGCGAATTGCCCCGGCGCTGCCGGCGCTTCCCATTCGCTGCGCAGCGCCAGACCGCCGCTGGCCGGTTCGGCCGATTTGACGGTGAGCAGCCAGTCCTTCCCCTTCTGGCGAAAGCGCAGGGCGACGCGGCGCTGGTGCAGGGCCAGTTCCGGCGTGTCGTAATAGGTGTTGAGGAGACGCTGCCGTGCTCCGGCGTGGCCGGCCAGCAGCGGGTGTGCGGCCAGCTTGCGGGCGTTTTTGGCGTCCAGTTGCAGTTTTAGTTCAATTTCCGTGCTCATTCTGTCTCCCGCGGCAGCGCCGGTCCGGTGGCGCCGTCGAAGCCGAGTCCCGGCAGGGTGGCCAGTTCGGTGACTGTCTGCACGCCTTCGGCGATGACCGTCAGGTCGATATTATGGGCGATATTGCACAGCCCCTTGAGGAAAGCCTGGTTGCCCGGCTGGCTGTCGATGGCGCGGATGAAGCTGGCGTCGACCTTGAGATAGTCGAGGCCGATGTCGTGCAGGCGGCCGATTTTGCTGAACTGGCGGCCGAAGTGCTCGATCCCGAGGCGGCAGCCGAGCGGCAGCAGCATGTGGCAGAAGGCGCGGAATTCCTCGAAGTGGCGGAAGGCGCCGACTTCGGCGACTTCCAGCCAGAGGCGCGGCGCCAGATCCTTGCGGCCGCCGATCAGGGCCAGCAGGCGCTGGCGGAAGCTGGCGTCGCTGATCGATTCGCCGGAGAGATTGACGGCGAGCGCGCTGGCGCCGGCGGCGATGCTTTCGAGCGCCAAGCGCACGGCGGCGAGGTCGAGTTCGGCGGTCATGGCGAGGCGCGCGGCCATCGGCATGAAGCTGCCGGCCGCCAGCCATTCGCCGCCTTCCTCCGCTTGCAGGCGCAGCGGGCATTCGAGATGGAGCAGTTGGCCGTGGTTGTCGACGACCGGGAAGGCGACCAAGCGCAGGCGCTGGGTTTGGATCGCACCGGCGAGCAGCTTGCGCCAGTCGGCGCGGGTCGTCGCTTCTGTCGGGTCGTCGCTTTCGGCCCGGTGCCAGGCTAGCGTTCCCTGGGTTTCGGCGGCGGCCAGAGCGGCGTCGAGGCGGGCGAGCAGCGTGCCGATGTGCTGCCCATGCAGGTAGGGAATGCTGGCGATATGGCCAATGCGCTCGCCGTCGATCAGGCCGGCCGCGACCAGTTCGCCGAAGGTGGCGAGCAGGCGCTCGGCGACCGGCGCCGGTTCCTGCAAGTCGGGCAGCAGCAGGGCGAAATCGGCGCCATTGAGATGGGCCGCGGCGGCGCCCGGATAGCTGGCGCTGTGTTCATGCAGGGCGGCGCCGAGGCGGCGCAGCAACTCGTCGGCCTGTTCGCGGCCGAGGCGGTGGTTGATGCCGGCCAGATCGGCGACGCGCAGCAGCAAGAGGCTGCCGCTCGGTTGCGCGTCGTCGTCGTTGAGCGCGGCGTCGAGTTGGTTGAGGAAATAGGCGCGATTGGCGAGGCCGGTCAGGGGGTCGAGCGTCGCTTCGCGGCGCAGGCTTTCGAGCCGTTCCGCCTCCTTGGCGAACATGGCCTTGAGCCGGTCGACCATGTTGTTCATCGCGCTGACCACGCTTTTGAGTTCCGCCGGCCGCGGCTCGGCGATGCGGATGAAGCGCCGCTCGCTGATCGCCGCCGCCTGGGCGACCACGGCATCGAGCGGGCGTTTGATGTTGCGCAGGAAGTGCGTGGCCAAGAATCCGACAATGCCGCCGACGGCGACGAACCACAGCAAGAGGTGCAGGGCGCCATCCCACAGGGCGCGATAGGCGAAATGGCTGTGGCTGACCAGTTCGACCGTGGCGAACTGCTTCCAGCCGTCCGACACCTGCGCCCGGCCCGGTAGCGAAACGATCGGGAAGAGCCGCATGAGCCAGCCTGGCACGGCATCGGCCGGCGGCACGCTGGTTTTCTCGGTCATTACCGTGCCGTCCGGGGCGATCAGCCGCACCACCTGGTACTGGCCGCTGTCGAACACCGCCGCTACCTGCAACTCGATGGTCACCGGGTCTTTTTCCCGTTGCGACATCGACAGGGCCAGCGAGGTGGCATTGTCATTATTCTTGATGGTGAGTTGCTGGTTCAGGTAGGCGCGTGCGTTCAGCATGCTGGCGACGAAACTGCCGGCAAAGGCGATGAGCGCGGTGACGATTACAGCCAACCAGATTTGGCGAAACAGGGACATGACGATTACCTCATTCGAAACCTTCGGCACGCGCCCGCCGCAGCAAATCCTGCCAGCGCGACAGACTGCTCTTGCTGGACTGGTTGCCGGCGCCTTGCCACAGGCCCGCGCTGTTGAAACTGAAAATGGGAGACAGGTCGGCGCGTTGCGCAGCCGGGAGTATCTCCGGCCTGAGATTGTCGAGGATGAGCGGCTCGGCGTTCGGCGTCGCGTAATAGGCAAGCACCATGTGCGCCTGCAAGACCACCCCGGCCGGGCCGTTCTGGCGGGCGCGGACATAGATCAGGCGCAGTTTGTTCACTGGAATGCCCATGGCTTGCAACGAGTAGTACTTGGCGATGGAAAAATCCTCACAATCGCCGCGGCCCATGCCGATGGTTTCCAGCGGCGTCGCCCAATAATCGGCTTGGCCCCAGATGCTGATGTCGTCGTCGAAGGCGATGCGCTGATTGAAGAAATCGTTGACCCGGCGCAATTTCTCTTTTTCGCCCAGCGTCTGTCCGTTGGCCAGCAAGGCTTGCCAGTCGGCGAACAGGGCGAGCGGCGCGGCGCCGAAACGGCTGCTCAGGGATTGCTGCAAGCGACCGAAATCGAGACCGAAAGCCGCCGACAGCGCCAGAAGCAGGGCGGCGGCCAATAGTATGCTGGCAAGATTTCTGGGCAGCGGCGTAGTCAGTCTGGGCAAGGCGGCGGGCTCAAGTTCTCAGCGAAAGTGCCGTAATAGGGAATATTGCACAAAGAGCATTTCATTATTTCTTTTAAAATAATCACGCCACATAACAAGGAAGACACTTTCATGAATGGTATCAAACTGCTGACGTTGCCGGTTCTATTGGCGGCGGTTACGCTCGGCCATGCCGCCGACGCCGAAATCACCCTCAAGGAAGCGGCTCAGCGCGCCGTCCTGCAAAGTCCCGAGGTCACTTCCCGCTGGCATGCCTACAAAGCCGCCAGCGAGGAAATCGGCGTCGCTCGCGGCGGTTATTTCCCATCGCTCGACCTGAGCGCCGGCAGCGGCCGGGAACGCCTTGAGGAAGGCAACCAGGTCCTCAACTACAGCCGCCGCGGCGCCCAGCTTACCCTGACCCAGATGCTGTTCGACGGCTTTGCCACGCGCAGCGAAGTGGCCCGCCTGGGCAAGGCGCAACTGGTGCGCTTCTACGAATTGCTCGACGCTTCGGAAGGCACCGCCCTCGAAGCCGCCCGCGCCTATCTCGATGTCGCTCGCTATCGCGAACTGGTTCGTCTGGCCGAAGACAACTATGTGCAGCACAAAGCCACCAACGAACAGGTGTCGCAGCGCGTCCACTCCGGCGTCGGCCGCCGCGTCGATCTGGAAATGGCGGGCAGCCGCCTGGCCTTGGCCGAAATCAACCTGACTACCGAAATCGCCAACCTGCACGATGTCTCGGCCCGCTATCAGCGCCTGATCGGCATCCTGCCGCCGGACGCCACCGTCGCCCCGGGTGATCTGAGCGGCATGCTGCCGACCAACGCCGATGCCGCGCTGGGTGGCCTCTACCGCGCCAACCCGGCGCTGCTGGCGGCGATCGAGAATGTCGAGGCGGCGCAACACGACATCGACGTCCGCCGCGCCGCTTACTACCCGCGCGTCGATGCGCGCGCCAGCACCAGCGGCACCAAGCATTACCTTGGCGGGGATGGTTGGCGCGATTACAGCGTTGCCGAAGTCGTGCTCAACTGGAACCTGTTCCGTGGCGGTTCCGACCGCGCCCGCGAGCGGCAGTACATGGAACATCGCAATACCGCCATCGATCTGCGCGAAAAAGCCTGCCGCGACACCCGTCAGACCCTGCTGATCGCCTTCAACGACGTGCAGCGCCTGCGCCAGCAGAAGGACTATCTGGCGACCCAGGTTGCCCTGCTTGAACGCACCCTGGCGGCCTACCGCGACCAGTTCAACATCGGCCAGCGCACCCTGCTCGACCTGTTGGATACCGAGAACGAACTGTTGAGCGCCCGCCGCAATGTGGTCAATGCCGAGAACGATCTGGCGCTCTCCTACCTGCGCACCTATGCCGGCATGGGCCAGTTGTTGCAGGCGCTCGGTCTGCAGCGGCTGGAGAGTGAAGAGCCGCAAGCTGGCGACATGGCCAGCGTCGATCCGGCCAATCTGTGCCCGCCCGATGTCGTTGGCGCGCCGACTTTCAACAAGGAAGCGCTCGATGCGCGGGCCATGGAACGCCTGAACAACAAGAGCATGGTTCCGGCAGTTCCGCCCAGCCAGCCCTAGAAAGCGGCGAAGCGCGCCGCTTTCCTTGTCAAGGCCGCCGTTCGGAAACGAATGGCGGCTTTTTTCTCGACTGCTTCGTCGCTTATCCGGCCTAATATTCCTGCAACATGACGATCTCGTGGTCGGCGTGGCGCAGGCGCTGGGCCAGTGAGCGGGCGATGGCGGTGAGTAGCGTGATGGCCAGGCGTTTGTGCTCGATGGAGAGGAGATCGAACTGCTCGGCGGTGAGCACGAAAAGTTCCGTTTCGCTGGCGGTGATGGCGTCGTTGCCGCGCGTGCGGCCGTCGAGGAAGGTCAGTTCGCCGAAGAAATCGCCGCGGCCGAAGGTGGCGATGTGGCGCAGGCGTCCGGCGCCGAGCGGGGCGAACATTTTGACCATGCCGCGGCGGATCAGATAGATGGCGTTGTCCGCTTGTCCGCGCGAATAAATGGTGGCGCCGGCCGGATAGGTGGTCTTTTCCATGCGCGCTTCGAGATCCGCCAGGGTTTCGTCCTTGCGCTGCCGGAACATTTCCATGTCCGCCAGTTCCAGCGGCGTTTCCTGTTGTGGCGAAGTCTCCGCTGGCGCAGCCTGTCCGCTTTGGTCGAGCAACTGCTCCTCGACCCATTCGATGGCGCCGTCCAGTTCGCCGAACAGGCGCACCGCCTCGCTATCTTTGGCGACCCCGGTCTGTTCCAGGAATTCGCGCAGATTATGGCCGTTCGGCAGATTTTCGCGGACATTGGAGAAGAGCAGCATGGCGCCGCGCTCGGCTAGCGCGTCGCGTACCTGATGCAGCATGTGGGCGGCGGTGACATCCATGGACTGCACCCGGCGAAAATCGAGGATGACGAAACGGCGTTTTTCGATTTCGGGATCAAGGGCGTTGAGCAACTGCCGCGTGGTGCCGAAAAAGATACTGCCCTGCAACTCGAAGATCACCGCCTGGTCGCCCTTTTCCTCAAGGATGCGGGTTTCCGCCTCGGGTCGTTGCAAACTCGATGAACGCTGGTTTGCGTACAGCTTGTGGCGCACCACGGCGCCGCCGATCTGCTCGCGCAGGAAGAGCAGGATGGCCATGGCCACGCCGGTGGCAGAAGCAGCGATCAGGCCGACCGCGAGAGCAACCACGATGACCGTCACGACCACCGCGAAATCGAACACGGTCGCTGGCGACAGGACGAAGCGCAGCGCTTCGCGGTCGATCATGCGCAGGCCGACGACGATGAGTATGCCGGCCAGCGTGGCGACCGGCAGCCAGGCGATGAAATTGCTCAAGACGAGGGCGAAGATCAGCGCCGACAGACCCTCGACCAGACCCGAGAGGCGCGTCACCGCGCCGCTGCTCAGATTGACCAGGGTGGCGCCCATGGTACCGGCGCCGGGAATGCCGCCGACCGACGAGGCGGCGACATTGGCCACGCCCTGGGCGACCAGTTCGCGGTTGGAATTGTGTTGCGAGCGGGTCATCTGGTCGAGCACGACGCAGGTTTTCAGGGTGTCGATGGCCAGCAGCACTGCCAGCGTCAGCGCGCTGCCGAGCAGGGCGGCGACCTGGGCCAGGCGCAGATCGCCGATTTCGTGCCAGCGCGCGGTGATGGCGGCGAAATACCCTTCGCCGCTGGCGCCCGGCGGGCCGACCAGGAGCGGATTGTCGACGCTGATGAGGAGCGCCGGTTCGCGGATGGCCAGGAGGAAATAGACGGCGGTGCCGGCGACGATGCCGAGAATGGTTCCCGGCACCCGTTTCGTGAAACGCGGCGCCAGCAGCATCGTGCCGATGGTCGTGGCGCCGACGGCGACTGCCCGCCAGTTCCACAGCCAGGGCGAGACCAGCGCCTCCTGCCAGCCGACCTCGGCCGGCGTGCCGAGCAACTTGTCGAGCTGGCTGGCGAGGATGATCAGGCCGACGCCGGTGAGGTAGCCGCTGACCACCGGGTAAGGGATGTAGCGGATGAGGCGGCCGATGCCGATGAAACCGAACAGGATCTGAAAGAGGCCGGTGAGAATGCCGAGCATCAGCATGAGCAGGACGATATTGCTGGCCGGCACGCCATCGCCGACCAGGCCGATGGCGAAGGCCGAGAGCACGGCGGCGGCCGGCGCGCAGGGGGCGCTGATGAGACGGTCGGTGCCGCCGAGCAGGGAAGCGACCAGACCGATGACGGTGGCGCCGATGATGCCGGCCAGAGCGCCGAGGGCGGCGTAGCCGGGAGCGATGGCGGCATAGATGCTGACGCCGAAGGCGATGGCGGCGGGCAGCGCGACCAGCATCGCCGCCAGTCCACCCCAGAAATCGCCGCTGAGCAGGGTTTTGTTCGGCAAGTGCGACACGCGGATTTTCTCCCGATGCGTATGAGCTATGCCCGGATGGTAGCGCGTCCGGGCGCGTTGCGGTGGCCGGCATGCCGGGGTGGCGCGCACGGCGACAGCCTGATGGCGCGGCGGACAATCTGCTTGAAGCTGCCCGCCGCGATTGCAGATACCTGATAAAGAATTATTGTCAAATTACGCATTTTTTATGGCGCTTTCTCGGGTTAGACTGCGGATTTTTCCGCCATTCAGAAGCGGACAACGAACTGGAGATATTGATGAAGCCTGCGCTCATCGTACTGGGAGGTACGCTACTGTTTTCCGGGGCAGCCCTGGCCAATGCCGATCTGGCCAAGGCCAAGAATTGCCTGACCTGCCACGCTGCCGACAAGAAGATCGTTGGTCCCAGCTACAAGGACATCACCGCCAAGCGCGTCGGCGACAAGGGCGCCGAAGCCGCGCTGGCCGTCAAGATCAAGAGCGGCAGCAAGGACGAATGGGGGCAGGTGCCGATGCCGCCGAACAACGTCACGGACGCCGAGGCGGCGACCTTGTCCAAGTGGGTGTTGACGCACAAGTAAGCTGATCTTGTCGATATTGTTCCTGTCCGGCGGCCTCCGGCTGACCTTGGCCGGCCTGCCGCCATGCCGGCCCTGACTTTCGTGACGCGGCAGCGGCGCTGGCTGGCGCTGGGCGTCGTCGCGCTGGCCTACGTCCTTTCATTTTTCCAGCGCTTCGCGCCGGCCGGCATCGCGCCGGATCTGGCCGCCGCCTTCGCCACCTCGGCGGCTTCGCTGGGGGCGCTGGCGGCGACCTATTTCTACGTCTACACGGTGATGCAGGTGCCGACCGGGATTCTCGTCGACACCCTGGGGCCGCGCCGCATTCTGCTGATGGGTGGCGTGATCGGCGGCCTGGGCAGCATCCTCTTCGGCCTCGCGCCGACATTCGATCTGGCGCTGGCCGGGCGGGCCCTGATCGGCCTCGGTGTTTCGGTCACCTTCATCGCCATGCTCAAGCTGATCGCCGTCTGGTTCGAGGAACGCTATTTCGCCACCCTGGTTGGCGTCTGCATGCTGATCGGCAACCTCGGCTCGGTGCTGGCCGGCGCGCCGCTCTCGGCCATCGCCCAAACCACTGGCTGGCGCGGCGCCTTTATCGCCACCGGCCTCGTCTCGCTGGCGCTGGCTCTTCTCTGCTGGGCGCTGGTGCGCGACCGTCCGACGGCCACGGCGGCAACGGTCCGTTTCGACCGCACCGCGCTGCTCACCGGGCTGCTGGCCGTGTTGCGCAATCGCGGCACCTGGCCGGCGGCTCTGGTCAATACCGGCATTGGCGGCACTTTTTTCGCTTTCGCCGGCTTGTGGACCGTTCCCTACCTGATGCAGGTGCACGGCCTCGCCCGCGATCAGGCCGCTGCCCACCTGTCGTTGTGGTTCGCCAGCTTTGCCGTCGGCTGCCTGTTCATCGGCACCCTGTCCGACCGTCTCGGCCGGCGCCGGCCGGTGATCATCGGCGCTGCTCACGGCTACGCCCTGATCTGGCTCTTGCTGTTTTCCGGTATCACCATGCCGCTGGCCGTTTCTTATGCGCTGTTCGCGCTGCTCGGCCTGTTGACCGCCAGTTTTTCGCTGACCTGGGCGTGCGCCAAGGAAGTCAATCCGCCGCTCTTGTCGGGGATGTCCACCAGCGTCGCCAACATGGGCGGCTTTGCCGCCGCGGCGCTCTTGCAACCCCTGATCGGCTGGGTCATGGATCTCGTCTGGCGCGGCGAGACGGTCGTCGGTGTGCGCGTCTACGATCTCGCCGCCTGGCGCGGCGGGGTCGGCATCATCGCCGTTTGCGCGCTGCTGGGGGCTGCCGCCAGTTGGTGGATCGTCGAAACGCGCTGTCGCAACATCTGGCGGGCGGCCTGAACGCTGCCACCGTCACTCCTTCAGGCCGGCGTCAGAGGGTGAAGCGACCGGCCTCGCGCGCCAGTTTGTCGGCTTCCTCCTTGAGATCGGCGGCATTTTTCGAGGCGCCGCGGGTGAGACCGTCGATTTCGTTGACGGCCCCGACCGAGGCGGCGACCTGATCGTTCATGCTCTTGGCGGCGGCGACCTGCTGCTGGATGACATCGGCGATGGAGGTGACCGCGCCGGCGATGTCGCGGGTAATGCCATCAATTTCGCCGAGGGCCTTGCCGGCGGCGCTGGACGAATCGGTGCCCTTGCAGGTTTCGGCGACGACCTCGCCGATCGAGGCGCGGACGGCGGCCACGCCGGTCGTAACATGACCGAGAATGTCGCCGATTTCGCGCGCCGAGCCGGCGGATTGCTCGGCCAGATCGCGCACCTCGTCGGCCACCACGGCAAAGCCGCGACCGACCTCGCCGGCCCGCGCCGCCTCGATGGCGGCATTGAGAGCCAGCAGGTTGGTCTGGCCGGCGATCTGGCCGATGGTGGCGACCACTTTTTCGATTTGCCGCGAATAGCTGGTCAGCGTCTCGACTTCGGCCAGCGAGGATTGCACCCGTTCCTCAATGGTCCTGATCGAATCAATGACCTTGTCAACGACCTGCTTGCCGTGTTCGACCCGCTCCACCGCAGCGTTGACCCGGGCGTGCGCGGCATGGGCAGCGTCCGCGATCTGGTCGATGGACGTCGACAAATGGCCGATGCTGCTGCTGCTTTCCGTCGAGGAAGTGGTCAGTTCCTCGACATCGGTCGACAGTGTCGCCATCGACCCGAAAACGCTGGTAGCGGAACCGGCCACCTGATTGGCCGAGGCGCGGATGGTGCCGACCAGGGTTTTCATCGCGTCCCGGGTTTGGTTGACGCGGGCGGCCAAGAGGTCGATCTCGTTGCGCGAGCCGGGCTGGGTTGCGATATCGTGGGCCAGATTGCCGCGCCCCATCTCGCTCAGTCCCTCGACGACCCGTTCCAATGGACGCAACTGGGCGCGGATCAGGAGCGTCAGGCAGAACACCAGGATCAGCACGGTGGCGGCCAGGCCGCTCAAGATCAGACGACGGATTTTGGCGAAGGGCGCGGTGAGTTCGTCCTCCACCGCCGAGGCCACCACGACCCAGTCGAGATTGGGGATAGAGATGAAATTGGCCTGTTTCGGATGGAGCGCTCCCTTGTCATCGGGGATCGCGTAGGACAGGAAGCCGTTCTTTTGCGCCAGCATCTCCTTGAAGGCGGCCTGCAACACCGCGTCCACGCTATCAAACGGCTTGTCCTGCTGCGTCGGGTGCAGGATGATGCGCGGCTCCTTGTTGTCGCCTGAGGCTTGCGCCAGGATGAAGGGGTAGCCGGATTGGCCGATGACGATGGAACCCAGCTTGTCGCGCAGGAACGCGATGTCGTCGCCGAGATCGATGCGCATGGTGATGGCGCCGATCGCCTGGCCCTGCGCGTTGCTGATCGGCTTGGCGGCCAGGATGTAGACCTTGCCCGAGCGTTGCAGGGTGCCGATATAGGTTTTGCCGTCCAGCAGGGTTTTCGTATAGTCGTCGGTCACCGGCTCGCCGTCCCGATAGTCCCCGTTCGCGTCCTTGAGCAGCGTCGTCGCGCGATAAATCTTGTTGGCGCTCTGCACCAGGAAGGCGGCGTCGTTGAGCGGGTTGTTCTTCTTGTAGGCCAGCAGGTAAGCCTGATTGCCGATGGCCGGAATACTGTCGCCAAACATCAGCTCCGGCAACGTCGCCCCCCCGGCCGTCACCGTCCTGCCGCTCAGGCGGGCCGGCGGCAGGGCGCCTTCGAATTGCTCCAGGGCGGTCAAGGCCCTTTTTCTCATGCTTTCCTGGGCGTATTCCAGGGTGCGCGCAATCAGGGCCGTCACGGTTTGCAGGTTGCTCCGGCTCTCTTGGATGGCGACCTGATGGGTGGAGTACGTCAGGCCGATGGACAGGGCGGTCATGGCCAGAAGGCAGACCACGATGAGGCCGATCAGGGTCTGCCGGACCAGCGGGAGGCGCTGCATGAAGGAAAGCATGGCATTCTCGCAAGTTTGTTGAGTTCGCCGGCCGCGAGCGTATTGATCGCGCCGCGACCACTGTCATAACCCCATTATCATAACTCCAACTTCATGCGCCGGGAGAGCCTTCGTCATGCCACGGCCAGGGGCATCGCATGAATGCGCCAAACCGGGATTCTGGCCGGCCTCGGCGTTTCGCTCACATTCATCGCCATTTGCGCGTTGCCGGCCGGCCGCCGGGATCGAGAGCCTTGCCGGTTTTTCCGCAACGCCATCGTCGCTGGCTGGGGCAGGCGCTAAAATCGCGGTTTACACCTTGAGGAATTGGAGTTGGCGATGCAGATCGCTTTTATCGGCCTTGGCATCATGGGCCGCCCGATGGCGCTCAACCTGCTGCGGGGCGGCCACCGGCTCAGCGTCTGGGCGCGTCGCGTCGAGTCGATGCAGCCGCTGCTGGCGGCTGGCGCCACGGGCGCGGCGAGCGCCGGCGAGGCGGCGCGCGGGGCCGATCTGGTCATTTCGATGGTCGCCGATGCGCCGGATGTCGCCGAAGTGATGCGCGCCGTGGCCGGCGGCGCGGCGCCGGGTCTGGTCGCCGTCGACATGAGCACCATCGCCCCGGCGGCGGCGCGCCGCATTGGCGAGGAACTGGCCGCGGCCGGCGTCGATTTCGTCGATGCGCCGGTTTCCGGCGGCGAGGCCGGGGCCGTCGCCGGCAGCCTGTCCATCATGGCTGGCGGCTCCGAGGCGGCTTTCGCCCGCGCCCTGTCGGCTTTGCAGTGCCTGGGCCAGAGCATTGTCCATGTTGGCCCCAGCGGCGCCGGGCAGGTGGCCAAGGCGGCCAACCAGATTGTCACCGGCATGGGCGTGCTGGCGGTGGCCGAGGCGATGGTCTTCGCTGCGAAAAACGGCGTCGACCGGGCCAAGATGCGCGAGGCGCTGCTCGGCGGCTTCGCTTCTTCGAAAATTCTCGAAAACCACGGCCAGCGCATGATCGACCGCGACTTCAAGCCGGGTTTCAAAAGCTGGATGCACGCCAAGGATCTCGACATTGTCATGCAGACGGCGCACGAACTGGGCCTGTGCCTACCGGGCGCGGCGGTGGCGGGGCAGATGTTCAACGCCATGGTCGGTTGCGGCCTGGGCGAGGAGGATTCGGTGGCGGTGTTGAAACTCCTTGAAGCCTTGTCGGGGCAATCATGAACCTCGGTTTCATCGGTCTGGGCGCGATGGGGCGGCCGATGGCCCTGCATTTGCAGGCTGCCGGCCACACGCTGCATGTCTGGGCGCGCAATCCAGCCAGCGCCGCTGATCTGCCGGCCACGGTGCACGCCACGCCGACCGCCCTCGGCGCCGCCTGCGAGGTGGTGTTTACGATGGTCACATCGAGCGCCGATGTCGAGGAGGTGGCGCTTGGCGCCGCCGGACTGATGCACGGCATGGCCGCCGGCAGCTTGGTGGTCGATTGCTCGACCATCGCGCCCGCGGCGGCCCGGCACATCGCCAGCCGGCTTGGCGAGCGCGGCATCGACATGCTCGACGCGCCGGTTTCCGGCGGCCCGCAGGGAGCGGCGGCGGCGACGCTGGCGATCATGGTTGGCGGCACGGCGGCGGCGCTCGCACGGGCGCGGCCGCTGTTGGAAAAACTCGGGCAGCGCATCGTCCACGTCGGGCCGCAGGGCGCCGGACAGGTCGCCAAGGCCTGTAACCAGATCATCATGGTCGCCGCCATCGAGGCGGTGGCCGAGGCGCTCCGTCTGGCCGGCGCTGCCGGCGTTGATGTTGGCAAGGTGTGGCAGGCGCTGTCTGGCGGCGCGGCCGCCTCGCGCGTGCTGGAAGTCATGGGCCGGCGCATGGTCGAGGGCGATTTCGCCGCCGGCATCGAGGCCCGGCTGCATCACAAGGATTTCGGCTTGGCGCTGGAGGCCGCGCGGCAGAGCGGCGCGCCGCTGCTCCTGGCGGCCAGCGTCGCCCAGCAACTCAATGCGCTGATGGCGCTGGGCCTGGGCAAGAACGATACTGCCGCGCTGTTGCGCGTACTGGAGACAAAGTGAGTTCGCAGATACACCTCCTCGCGGAAGAACGCTTCCACATTACCGGCAGCCGCGCCGTCGCTTTCACGCTAGTTGGCTACATCCGCGATGGCGAACAATTCGCCGTGCTGTTTGGCGACAATCTGTTCGTCACCCAGTTGCTTGAGGTGGATGACGACCAACTGATTTTCGATTTCGGCGGCGCCGAGGCGCTCAACCAAGCCCTGCTGCGGGTCGAGGGTTGCCGCCTGAGCGGGCGGCCAGACGGCGTCCAGGTGCATTTCGACGTCGGCCGCGTCAGCGCAGTCGTGCATGACGGCCGGCCGGCCTTCGCCGTGCCCTTGCCCCAAACCATCATCCGCTTGCAGCGCCGGGAAAGCTTTCGCATCGCCACGCCGCTGCTCAACCCGCTGCGCTTCTGCATCCGCTTGACGGACGACAAGGAAATCGAATTGCCGTCCTTCGACATTTCGCTGACCGGCATCGGCCTCCTGGCGGCAAATGAGCCGGAACTGACCTCCGGGCAATTGTTGACGCAATGCCGCTTTGCCCTGCCCGACGAAGCGCAGGACATCCAGTTGGCGGCGCGGGTGCAGCACATCACCACCTTCGAGCCGCGCACGGGCGGGCAGCAATGGCGGATCGGGGTGCATTTCCTGAATGTCTCGCCCGCCATCGAAAAGCGCCTGCAACGCTACATCGCCCGTCTTGAGCGCGAGCGCAAAGAGTTGGCCTAACATGCCGCCGCTGCCTCCCTCTCACCCGGCCCTTTTATCACTTGGAAACTGTCGCGAAAGCCCGATACTCCCCTCCCCCGCGAGGAGACTGTCGCGAAAGCCCGATACTCCCCTCCCCCCTCGCGGGGGAGGGGCCGGGGGAGAGGGGGAGGTGGCAAGTGAAACGGCGGCTGGTTCGTCCATCGCGCTTGCATACGCTGCTTCGCGGGCAAGAGTGGCGGGGAATGCCCCTTTCTTCGGTGAACCTCCCCCTCTCCCCAACCCCTCCCCCGCGAGGGGGGAGGGGCTTCAAGAGCGCGGGTTGAATCTTTCGCGGCAACCTCATTACGCCTTCCTCACCCCCTGCCCCTCTCCGCGTACGGAGAGGGGAGGTATTTGCCTCCTCTACCCTCTTCGAGGGGAGAGGTCGGGAGAGAGGTTAGGCGTAGGGAAGCGTTTCTTTAGCATGATTTGCGGCCATGGGCCGATTAGTGCGTTACCCAATACGAAAAGCCCATGAATACCTTGAGTATGATTCTCTTGGCCTGCCTTGCCGGCGGCCTGATCAGCATGGCTGCGGCGGCCGCCGTGGTCTTTCGTCTGCCCCGGCAATCCATGGCGGTGCTGGTGGCCTTCGCCGCCGGGGTGATGCTGTCCTCGGCTTTTCTGCACGTCCTGCCGGAAGCCTTCGCCGCGCTGCCGCCGGCCGATATGCACGACGGGCACGCGCACGGCGGGACGCAGGCGACGCTGTTCGCGGTGATGCTGGCGACGCTGTTCCTCTTCTTCGCCCTCGAACGCCTGGCCCTGTGGCGCCATTCGCACGGCGACTGCGCCGCGCACGACGGACACCACGCGACGGTCACGGCGCCGCTGCTGATCCTGCTCGGCGACGCCTTCCACAATTTCGTCGACGGCATCCTGCTGGCCGCCGCCTTCCTCGCCGATCCGATGCTGGGCGTGACCACCACGGTGGCCATCATCGCGCACGAGATTCCGCAGGAAATGGGCGATTTCATTCTCCTGTGCAACGGCGGCTGGAGCAATACCAAGGCATTTCTCGCCAATGCCGGTTCCAGCTTCAGCTCGCTCGTCGGCGGCCTGCTTGGCTACTTCATGCTCTCCTCGGCCGGCGATGCGCTGCCTTATGTGCTGGTCATCGCTGCCGCCAGCTTCATCTATGTCGCCTTGGCCGACTTGCTGCCCTTGCTGCATCGGCAGCGCGACAGCTTCCTGCGGCAAACGGCGCTGATCGCCATCGGCGTCGCCGTGGTGCCGCTGGTCACCCGCCTCACCCACTGAGGCGCGGGGCGGCCCTGGCGCCACGGGTTGACTTTGCAAAATTAATAAAATCGCGTATTGTGTAGATACGATTTGCCGAAAGTGTCAGTTTCGGCGGTTGTTGGCAAATGCAGAAAGGCGCTCGTGCCCGGGTTTTCGCCTGTCATTGGCGGAAAGCCAGCGAGGCTGGCGCGTCGCATTTGCGATCTAACTAACTGAAATGGAAAAACTATCATGACTATCGCAAAAAAGCTTGCTTTGCTGATTTTCGTGGCGGTGCTTGGCATGATTTCCGTCGGCGCCATCGGCCTGTACGAGGAAGGGCATGTATTCGACGCGGTGGAGGATGTCAATGACAACACCATCCCCAGTATCACCCGGGTGCTTGAACTCAAGGAGCGCTTCCAGAACGCGCGCATTCAGGTCCTGCTCCATGCCGAGGCCTCGCAGTCGGCGGCGAGGAAGGCGGAGATTGAAAGAACGCTCACCACGCTCCGGGCGGAGATGCGGAAACTTGTCAGTGACTATATCGCCGAACATCTCTCCAACCCGGCGGACAAAAAAATGGCCGAGGAGTCCCAGGCGCTCATCAACGAATATTTCACCAAGGTCATCGCGCCCGTAGTGGAACTCTCGCGGAACGGCAGGGAAACGGAAGCCGCAGAATTCCTCATGGAACATGATATCCCGTTAGCGATGAAGGTGAATGCGCACATTGCCGATCACGCTAATTTCAATGCCAGCCTGGCGCGCGCCGCCCAGAAGGAAGCCGCGGAAAACTACGAGCAGGGCAAGTTCTTCTCGATCATCGCCATTGTTGTTATCGGCGTGGGTACAACCGTATTCGGTCTTTTCACCTACCGCCATGTCAGCGGCTCGCTGCGCGCCTTGTCCGATGCGTTCTCCCGCGTCGAGCGCAATCTGGATTTTACCGAACGCTTCGCCGCCGAGGGGGCGGATGAAATCGCCGAGGCGGGGCAGGCCTTCAACAATTTGCTGAGCCGCTTGCAGGGGAGCTTTAAGGACATCAGTCAGCACGCCGTGCAAGTGTCCGATGCCGCCGACAAGTTGACCACCGCGGCCAAGGAAATGTTCGATGCCTCCACCTACCAGAGCGAAGCCGCGTCGAATATGGCGGCGACTATGGAACAGGTGACGGTCAGCATCAATCACGTGGCGGACCGGGCCACGGAGGCCAGCCAGTTGTCCACCGCGTCCGGCACGCTGGCGAAGAATGGCGCAGAGATTATCGGCGCCACGGTGATGAGCATCGACAGCATCGCCGAAACGGTGCAAACAGCGGCCAAGCAGATCGCCGATCTGGAAAAGAACAGCGAACGGATCAATTCCGTCATCCAGGTGATCAAGGAAGTTGCCGATCAAACCAACCTGCTGGCGCTCAATGCCGCCATCGAGGCGGCGCGGGCGGGCGAGCAGGGACGGGGCTTCGCGGTTGTCGCCGACGAAGTGCGCAAGCTGGCCGAACGCACGACGAAATCGACCCAGGAAATCGCCACGACCATCACCGAGATGCAAAGCGTCGCCCAGGCGGCGACGCACAGCATGGACGCGGTGGTGGAAAGGGTTAGCAACGGCGTCGTACAAGCCAACAAGGCGAGTGGGGCGATCGCCGAGATCGGCGTCAGCTCGGAGCAGGCGGTGAACATGGTGGAAGAGATCACCGAAGCCATCTGCGAGCAAAGCGCGGCCAGCACCAACATCGCCCAGCAGGTGGAAAAAATCGCCCACATGTCGGAAGAAAACAATTCGGTGTCGCAAACCACGGCCGATACGGCCGGCGAGTTGTCGGAACTTTCCAAGGAAATGCGGCAAATCGTCGAGCAGTACAAGGTGTAGAGCGGTTTGCCTGATACGCGGGCGGGCGTTCTTTCCAGGCGCCCTCCGTAATTCACGGAGAGTAGGGGCGAATAATTATTCGCCCCTACGTGTTTCGGCGTCGTATCAACAGGCGTCGCAGCGGTGGATTTCCACCGTGGCGTGCGCGATTTCCGGATGCGCGGCGAGCGCCGCGCGGACATGCAGCGGCGTCAGTTCGGCGTCATGGGTGAGGAGCGACAGGGCGCAGGCGTAGGCGCCGTTGCCGACGCGCCAGACATGCAGGTCGGTGATCAGCGTGCCGGCCGGCAGGGTGGCGGCGACGGCGCGGATTTCCGCGACCACCGGGTGATCCATCTCGCGGTCGAGCAGCGCGCCGCCGGCCTGACGCAGCAGGTTTTTGGCCCACAGCCCGACCAGAACGGCGCCGACCAAAGCGCAGGCCGGATCGAGCCAGGCCCAGCCGTAGCGCCAGCCGCCGGCCAGTGCGACGATGGCCAGCAGCGAGGTCAGGGCGTCGGTCAGCACATGGATGGTGGCGGCTTTCAGATTAATGTCATCGTGCGCCTGGGCGTGTTCGTGCACATGCTCGTGCGCCGTTTCCGGTCCGCCGGCCCGGTGCAGGATGGCGGCGCAGGCGATATTGACCAAAAGGCCAAGCACGGCGACGATCATTGCCTCGGCGTAGCGGATCGGCTGCGGCGCCAGCAGCCGGTCGATAGCGCCGAACACCATCAGCGCCGCCACGCCGAGCAGCAGGAGGGCGCTGGTATAGCCGCCGAGCACCTCGATTTTCCAGGTGCCGAAGGCGAAGCGCGGGTCATGGGCATAGCGCCGGGCGGCGGCATAGGCGAAAACCGTGAGGCCGATGGCCAGCGCGTGCGAACTCATATGCCAGCCGTCGGCGAGCAGCGCTAGCGAGTTGAACCACCAACCGGCGCCGATTTCAAGAACCATCGTCGCCAGCGTGATCCACAACACCAGCCGGGTGCCGCGTTCGGCGCGGGCGCTGCCGCCGCCGTAATCGTGCGCCTGCTGCCAGCGCCGCAGATCGTGGTGGTGGGTACTCACTGCTGTCCGTAGCTGGCGAATTTGTCCAGCACCGCCGCCATTTCCGCTTCGCCGAGCAGCACCGGCTGGCCGATTTGGCAGGCCCGCCAGTATTGCTCGCACAATTCTTCCAGTTCCACGGCCAGCGCCAGCGCCTCGGCGAGATCGCGGCCGGCGACCAGCAAACCGTGATTGGCCAGGAGGCAGCCCTTGCGTTCGGCCAGCGCCGCCAGCGCCGCCGCCGACAATTCCGCCGTGCCGAACAGGGCGTAATCGGCGCAGCGGATGCTGTCGCCGCCAAAACGGGCGATCATGTAATGAAAGGGCGGAATGGCGCGGCGCAGGCAGGCCAGGCTGACGGCGAAGGGCGAATGGGCGTGCAGCACGGCGCCAACTTCCGGGCGGGCGGCATAGAGATCGCGGTGGAAACGCCATTCGGAGGACGGTTTGCGCCGGCCCGTGGGCGTGCCGTCGAAGGCCAGCAGCGGAATGTCGGCGACAGCCAGGGTGGCGTAGGGCAGGCCGGTCGGCGTGATGTAAAAGCCATCACCGTGGCGGACGCTGACATTGCCGGCGGCGCCGCGATTGAGGCCGAGCGGCTGCATGGCCTGGGCGGCGGCGATCAGGGCCTGGCGCGGATCAGTCATGCGCGGTTTCCGGGTGCAGGCTCAACAAACCGGCGCGGCTGGCCGGGCAGACGCCGCGCTCGGTGATGAGGGCGGTGACGAGGCGGGCCGGCGTCACGTCGAAGGCCGGATTGGCGACTGCTTCATCCGCCGCCAGTTGCCGCAGCGCCGCTGGCAAGCCGCCCGCGTCAAAGCCATGCAGGCAGCGCAATTCGTCGCCGTCGCGCGCCTCGATCGGGATGGCGTCGCCATCGGGACAGGCGAAATCGAGCGTGGAGGAGGGTGCGGCGACATAAAAAGGAATGCCGTTATCGACGCAGGCCAGGGCTTTCAGGTAGGTGCCGACCTTGTTGGCGACATCGCCGTTGGCGGCGATGCGGTCGGCGCCGACGATCACCGCGTCGACCCGGTCGGCGCGCAGCAGAATGCCGGCGGCATTGTCGGCGATGACGGTATGCGGCACGCCGTGCCGGGCCAGCTCCCAGGCGGTCAGCAAGCCCTGATTGCGCGGTCGCGTTTCCGAAACCCAGACATGCACGGCGCGGCCCGCATCGTGCGCGGCGTAGAGCGGCGCCAGCGCGGTGCCGCCATCCACCGTCGCCAGCCAGCCGGCATTGCAGTGCGTCATCACATTCAAAATACCGTCGCGGCGCGGCTTCAGTTGCCGCAGCAGATCGAGGCCGTGGTGGCCGATGGCGGCATTGCGCGCCACGTCCTCCTCGGCGATGGCCGCCGCCTCGGCCCACGCCGCGCTTTCGCGCAAGGCCGGCGCCAGCGGCGTCAGCAGCCGGCGCATGCGGGCCAGCGCCCAGCCGAGATTGACCGCCGTTGGCCGGGTCGCGCCGAGCGTGGCCGAGGCTTCTTCCAGCCGCGCGTCGGCAGCGTCGCCGCCCAGAGCGATAGCCAGCCCATAGGCGGCGGTGGCCCCAATCAGCGGCGCGCCGCGTACCTGCATGTCGCGGATGGCGCGCGCCGCCGCTTCCAGACTGTCGATGCGAACCCAATGTAGAGCCAGCGGCAGGCGGGTCTGGTCGATGATGTCGATGACGCGCCGCCCGGGATCGGCGCGCAGGCTGCGGGTGGGGATGCCGTTGATGTTCATGGAGCCGCATTGTGGCATAGTGACCGGTAATGAAACCGCATCTTGCGGCAATCTTTTCCGGCCCATCAACAAGCTGTCTCTCCCATGCCTCGACGTCCGCGCGTTGTTCTGCCCAACCTCCCTTTGCACCTGATCCAGCGCGGCAACAATCGTCAGGTTTGTTTCATTACCGATGAGGATTGTCGCGCCTATCTGGGCTGTCTTTCCGAATATGCGGACGCTGCGGGTTGTCGTATTCATGCCCATGTATTGATGACCAATCACGTTCATCTGCTGGTATCGCCGCCGCATGGCGAAGCAATCGGAAAAAT
>WREP01000022.1 GCA_009779265.1 Betaproteobacteria bacterium | reverse complement strand
GCCGTCTCACTTGCCGCCTCCCCCTCTCCCCCGGCCCCTCGATCCTCACCCCCTGCCCCTCTCCACTTGTGGAGAGGGGAGGCACTTGCCACCTCTCTCCCTCTGGGAGAGAGGTCGGGAGAGAGGGCTGCGCGAGGGGGGAGGGGAGTATCGGGCTTTCGCGACAGCCTCAATGACGGGGGCGGCTGTCATTGCGAGCGCCGCGCAGCAATCCCGTTTCATACCGCTTTGATGGCGCACCCTTGATGGCAAGCGTTTCCCTGTTCATCGGCGGCATCCGGCCGCTGCCCGAATCCGGGCGACCCAGCGGCATCTACAAGCAGGCGGCAAACAGCCGCCTGACGCTCGGCCACGAAGGCTTCAGCGGCGACCAGCAGGCCGACCGGCGCGTGCACGGCGGCCCGGAGAAGGCCGTGCATCTCTACCCGGCCACCCACTACCGCCGCCTGGCCGAGCGCTTTCCCGCAGCCGCCGGGCAACTGCTCGCTGGCAGCCTGGGCGAGAATCTGTCGACCGGCGATCTCGACGAGAGCAGCGTGCGCGTCGGCGATATCTGGCGTCTCGGCGGCGCCCGCTTGCAGGTCTGCCAGCCGCGCACGCCGTGCTGGAAGATCGACGAGCGCTTTGGCTGCGATGGCATGGCCGCCTTCATCGGCGAGCAGCGCCTGACCGGCTGGTATTGGCGCGTGCTGACGCCAGGCGAGGTGAGGCCGGGCGATGAACTGCTGCTCGAACAGGCGGCGGCAAACAGCCCGACCCTGGCCGCCGCCCTGGCGCTGTGGGCGCAGCATCGCCCTGACCCGGCGGCGCTGGCGCATCTGGCCGCCGTCGACGGCATCGCCGCCAACTGGCGCGGCAAGATCGAGCAGCGCCTCGCCTGGCTGCGGGGTGAAGGCGGCGCGCCGCAACCGCCAGCGTTTCACGTGAAACCGGATTGACCCCTGCCCTTCTGCCCCGCCGGTGCTGCCCTGCCCGTAGCGCACGCGCATCGCCGCTGATCAGAATTCCAGCGGGTCGACTTCGAGGTGCCAACGCAGCCGCGACGGCGTCTTGAGGCCCTCGATGGCTTCCCGCCAGCGTGGCAGAAAAGCCTGCAAGGCCGGGCGCGACGGCGACTCGGCCAGCAGTTGGCCGCGCTCCAGGCTGGCCAGCCGGGCCATGCGCATCGGCACCGGGTCGTACAGCACGACCTCGCCGTGCGCCGCGACCGGCGGCAGCGCCACGGCGGCCTTGAGGAAGGCGATGGCGTCGGCCATTTGCGGCGCCTCGGCGCGCAGCACGGCCTGGAAGGCATAGGGCGGAAAACCGGCCTGCTCGCGCTCCGCCAACTGGCTGGCGGCGAAGCCGGCGTAGTCGTGGACGACCAGCGCGGCAAACAGCGGATGCTCGGGGAACTGCGTCTGGATCAGCACCTCGCCCGCCAGCTCGGCCCGCCCGGCGCGGCCAGCAACCTGCATCAACTGCGCGAACAGGCGCTCCGGCGCGCGCCAGTCGGCGGCATGCAGGGCCGCGTCGGCGCCGAGCACGCCGACCAATGTCAGTTTGGAAAAATCATGGCCCTTGGCCAGCATCTGCGTGCCGACCAGAATGTCGGCCTCGCCGCCGTGGATGCGTTCGAGCATCGCCTCCCACTGCTTGCGGCTTTTCACCGAATCGCGGTCGACGCGCAGGATGCGCGCCGCCGGAAACTCGCCTTGCAGCCATTCTTCGAGGCGCTGGGTGCCGCGCCCGTAGGGATGGATATCCTGATTGCCGCAGGTTGGACAGGCCGGCGGCACGCGCTGCTCGAAACCGCAGTGATGGCAGCGCAGGCGGCGGTCGGCCCGATGCAGCACGAGATTGGCAGCGCAGCGCCGGCAGTGCGAGACCCAGGCGCAGGCCGGGCAAGCCAGTACTGGGGCGTAACCGCGGCGATTGAGGAAAATCAGGCTCTGCTCGCCGCGCGCCAGACGTTCGCCAACGGCGGCCAGCAGCGGCGCGGCAAATCCCTCGCGCAAGGACAGGCGGCGGGTGTCGATGAGGCAGAGTGGCGGCAGTTTTGCCTGACGGTTGGCCCGCTCGCGCAAGGTCAGCCGCTGGTAACGGCCAGCGGCGGCGTTGGCCCAGGTTTCCAGCGCCGGCGTCGCCGAGCCGAGAACGACCGGCACGCCGGCCTGATGGGCGCGCACCACGGCCAGATCGCGCGCCGAGTAACGCATGCCGTCCTGCTGCTTGAAGGACGCATCGTGTTCCTCATCGACGACGATCAGGCCAAGCCGGGGCAGCGGCGTAAAGATGGCCAGGCGGGTGCCGAGCACGATGTCGGCGCTGCCGGCGAAGGCCGCCAGCCAGTTGCGCTCGCGCGCCGCCTCGGCCAGTTCGCTGTGCAGGGCGACCACGGTGTTTTGCGGGAAACGGGCGCGCACCCGCTCTTCCAGTTGCGGCGTCAGGTTGATTTCCGGCACCAGCAGCAGGGCTTGGCGGCCAGCGGCCAGCGCCCGCTCGACCAGACGCAGATAGACCTCGGTCTTGCCGCTGCCGGTAACGCCGTGCAGCAGATGGGCGGAAAAGCCGGCAGCCGGATCGACCGCCGCCACCGCCGCCGCCTGTTCGGCGGTCAATTCCGGCGGCAGGACGGGCGCAGCGGGCGGCGGCGGACGCACCGACCGGCGCTGCGGCGCATCGCGCCGTTTCAACCCGGCGGGTAGCGCCTGAAGAACGACTTCGCCGAGCGGCGCCTGATAGTAAGTACTGGCAAACTGGCACAGGGCGAAAAAATCCGGCGGCAGCGGCGGCAGGTCGTGCAGCACCTCGCCGGCCGGTTTCAGTTGCTCAATCGGCCAATCGCCGCTGGCCGCGACATCGACGATGACGCCGAGGCGTTCGCCGCGCCCGAAAGGCACCCGGACACGCCGGCCGATAGCCTCCCGGCCGGCCGTTTCCGGCGCCAGATAGTCGAACAGACGGTGCAGCGGCAGGTCAAGGGCGACGCGAAAAATGGGCATGGCAGGGCCGATGGGGGCCGAATTCCGGCCTATGGCCGCGTCATGAACAGCGCACTTGGAATTGTCCACACATTCTGTGGATAACTCTGTGGATTGTGGCACCGACCCCAGGCCATATTGTGAAATTCAGAGAAGTTCCCAGTTTTGTCAAAATATCGAACATGGAAAATTTCTTTTTATTTTCAATAGTTAACAAAAGGAGAAACTGTCAAGCCTGTTTTGCGCAAACTTTCCGGGCCAGTGCGCATTTCTGTGCATAAGTCCTGGCTTCTTGGCCTGGCCGGGCTACTGCCGGCGCCATGAACGGCTGTGCGCATGCACGGTTTCGACCAGGGCGGTGACGCTTTCCGGCGGCGTGAATTGCGAAATGCCGTGGCCGAGGTTGAAGACATGGCCGGTGTTGCCCGGGCCGAAGCTGTCGAGCACCTTCTTCGCCTCGGCGGCGACGATTTCCGGCGCCGCGAACAGCACATTGGGGTCGAGATTGCCCTGCAAGGCCACCTTGTCGCCGACGCGACGCCGGGCTTCGCCGATATCCACCGTCCAGTCCAGGCCGAGCGCGTCGCAGCCGATGGCGGCGATATCTTCCAGCCACAGGCCGCCGTTCTTGGTGAACACGATGCAGGGAATGCGCTGGCCGTCCTTCTCCTTGTGCAGCCCGGCGACGATGCGCTGCATGTAGGCCAGCGAGAATTCGCGGTAGGCGGCGTGCGACAGCGAGCCGCCCCAGGTGTCGAAGAGCATCACCGCCTGCGCGCCGGAGTCGATCTGGGCGTTCAGATAGTGGGTCACGGCATCGGCGGTGACCGCCAGGATGCGATGCAGCAGATCCGGGCGCTGGTAGAGCATGCTCTTGATATGGCGGAAATCGCTGGAACCCCGACCTTCGACCATGTAGCAGGCCAGCGTGTAGGGGCTGCCGGAGAAGCCGATGAGCGGCACCGCGTTATCCAGCGCGCGGCGGATTTCGCCCACCGCGTCCATGACATAACCGAGGTGCTCGTAGGGATCGGGCGCGCTCAGGTTGTTGATCGCCCATTCCTCGCGCAGCGGACGCTCGAAGCGCGGGCCCTCGCCTTCGGCGAAATACAGACCGAGGCCCATGGCGTCCGGCACGGTCAGGATGTCCGAAAAGAGGATGGCGGCATCGAGGTCGTAGCGCGCCAGTGGTTGCAGGGTGACTTCGCAGGCCAGCGCCGGTGACTGGCAGAGCTTGAGAAAATCGCCGGCCCGCTTGCGCGTCTCGCAGTATTCCGGCAGGTAGCGGCCAGCCTGGCGCATCAGCCACAGCGGCGTGTACTCGGTCGGTTCCTTGAGCAGGGCGCGCAGGAAGGTATCGTTCTTGGGTCGGCTCACATCGGGCTCCGGCGAAAAGATCAGAAAAGCGGAATTATCCGCCTTTCCGGCGTCAGTGTGCTGTCTCGCGGATGGCTACACACGATGAAATTGATGGATTCGCGGCCAGGGCAAGGCGCAGCGATGGCAGGCACGATCGCGAAGATTTGCAACGCCGCCCTGGGCGCGAAGACGCAATTTCATGTGCGGATATCCGCGAGACAGCACACGAAGGTCACTTCACTTGCGCCAGAAGGCCGGAGTCAACACGACGAGCAGGGTGAAGATTTCCAGGCGGCCGAGCAGCATGGCGAAGGAACAGACCCAGAGCTGGAAATCCGTGAGTACCTGATAATTGCCCGTCGGCCCGATCTTGTCGCCGAGGCCGGGGCCGAGATTGTTGATGCAGCCGGCGACGGCGGTGAAGGAGGAGACGATGTCGAGGCCGCTGGAGGCCAGCGCCAGCGTCAGGGTGACGATCCACACCATGTAGATGAAGGCGAAGGCGAGTACCGCGAAAAGCACCGACTGCGGCGCCGTCTGGCCGCCGAGGCGGACGTTGTAGACAGCCGACGGGTGCATGGCGCGGATCAGTTCGCGGTATACCTGCTTGTACAACAGGATGGCGCGCATCATCTTGATGCCGCCGCCGGTCGATCCGGCGCTGGTGGCGAAACTGCCCAGGAAGAGCATCCACAGGCCGGCGAACATCGGCCATTGGCCGTAATCGAGGGTGGTGTAGCCGGTGGTCGTGGCCAGCGAGACGACATGGAACAGGGTATGGCGCAGCGCCGTCGTCAGGTTGGCGTAAACGCCGTCTTCCCAGATGTAAATGCCTAACAGGACGACGCTGAATACCAGCACGCCGAGATACCAGGCGGCCTCGGGGTCGCGCAGATAGGGGCGGAAGGAGCGACCGCTGAAGGCAACGAAATGCGTGGCGTAATTGATGCCGGAGAGGATCATGAAACCGACCGCGATCCACTCGATGGACAAGGAATTGAAATAGCCGATGCTGGCATCGTGCGTCGAGAAGCCGCCAAGCGCGACGGTCGAGAAGGAATGGCAGACGGCGTCCAGCCAGCTCATGCCGGCCCAGCGATAGGCCAGGGCGCAGCTCACGGTGATGGCGAAGTAAACCAGCCACAGGCCCTTGGCCGTTTCGGCGATGCGCGGCGTGATGCGCGAATCCTTCATCGGGCCGGGCGTCTCGACCTGCATCATCTGCCGGCCGCCGATACCAAGCAGCGGCAGGATGGCGACGGCCAGCACGACCAGGCCCATGCCGCCCAGCCAGTTCGTCAGGCAACGCCACAGGTTGATCGACGGCGGCAAGTGGTCAAGCCCGCTGAGCACCGTCGCCCCGCTCGACGTCAAACCGGAAACCGCCTCGAAATAGGCCCGGGTAAACGGCATGTCCAGTTGCAGCATGAAGGGCAACGCGGCGAACAGCGGCAGCCCGGTCCATACCAGCACCACCAGCAGGAAGCCGTCGCGCACTTTCAGTTCCTGCCGACAGCGGTGATAGCGCGCCCAGAGAAAAGCGCCACAGAGCACGGTGAGGAGGAACACCATGTCGAAACTGTTCTCGGCCCCGTCGCCGCTCCAGTGGGCGAAGCCGAGCGGCACGAGGAAGGTCAGCCCGAACAGCACCAGAATCATGCCGTAGGCGCGGTGGACGGGAGCAAAACGGGTCATGGCGGCGCGCTTAGAGGAAATGGAAGCCGACCTGGAACAGCCGCTCTACCTTCTTCACCAGCTTCTTGCGCGTGCAGAAAATGATCACGTGGTCGTCGACCTCGATCACCGTGTCGTGGTGGGCCATCACCACCTTGCCGTGGCGGGTGATCGACGTCCCTTCATCGCTTTGGCCGACGACCATGGCCTCGTCGAAATCGCGCACGACAGCGGCGACGGTGACGCCGCGCGGCCAGTCGATCTCGTCGATGCGCCGGCCGACCACCTTGGAGGTCTTGCGATCACCGTGCGCCACGATCTCCAGCGCCTCGGCGGCGCCGCGGCGCAGGGAATGCACCTCGGCCACGTCGCCGTGGCGGACGTAGGCAAGCAGGGTGCCGATCGAGACATGGGCCGGCGAGATGCCGATATCAATCGGCCCGCCCTCGATCATGTCGGCGTAGGCGCGGCGGTTGATCAGCGCCACCACCCGCTTGCAGCCCAGGCGCTTGGCCAGACTGCCGGCCATGATGTTGTCTTCGTCGTCGTTGGTCACGGCGAGAAAGAGATCCATCTCGCTGATATTCTCCTGCTCCAGCAACTCCTCGTCGGTCGCGTCGCCAAGCAGCACCAGCGCCTCGTCGAGTTCATTGGCCAGCAGTTCGGCGCGCTCCCTGTCGCGTTCAAGCAACTTGATCTGGAAGTGCGCCTCGAGCGACTTGGCCAGACGCAGGCCGATGTTGCCGCCGCCAGCGATCATGATGCGTTCGACGCGATTCAACATGCGCCGCAACTGGTGCAGCACCGGGCGGATGTTTTCGGCGGCGGCGAGCAGGAAAACCTCGTCGCCGATCTCGACGACGGTATCCCCTTTCGGCGCCACCGGCTGATCGCGGCGGAAGATGGCGGCGACGCGGGCATCCATGTCGACCGGCAGCAGCTCGCGCAGGGCGCGGATCGGCCTGCCGACCAGCGCCCCGCCCTCGTAGGCGCGCACCGCCACCAGACTGACCCGGCCGCCGGCAAAATTCAAGACTTGCAGGGCCTCGGGAAACTCGATGAGGCGGCGGATGTAGTCGGTAATCACCTGCTCCGGGCAAAGCGCGAAATCGACCGCGAAATTGTCGGTCGTGAGCAGCGTCTGGTCTTCCAGGAAATCGCGCGAGCGCAGACGGGCGATGCGCGTCGGCACGTTGAACACGTTCTGCGCCAGCTTGCAGGCGACCAGATTGGCCTGGTCGCTCTGGGTCACGGCAATGATCATATCGGCGTCATCAATCCCGGCCCGCCGCAGCGTCGATGGCGTCGCCGCATTGCCGGTCACGGTGCGCAGGTCGAGCCGCTGTTGCAATTGCGCCAGGCGGGCGCCGTCCAGATCGACGACGGTGATGTCGTTCTCCTCCGACACCAAGCCTTCGGCAACACTGGCGCCAACCTGGCCGGCGCCGAGAATGATGACCTTCATGGCTCCCCCTTTGACAGTACTGGTCGGCTAATCCTCCTGCCGCTTGCCGAGGCGGACGTCGAGTTGCTTCAGTTTGCGGTAGAGGTGGGTGCGTTCCAGTCCCGAACGCTCGGCCAGCTTTGTCATATTACCGCCCTCGCGGCGCAGATGGTGCTCGAAGTAGAGTTTCTCGAAAGCATCACGCGCCTCGCGCAGCGGCTGCTCGAAGAGCGGCAGCAGCGAGGCCGTTTCGTTTTCCTCGCCGGCCTCGGAGGGCATCACCCGGGCCACGTCGGCGGCCGATATTTCCTCGTCCAGCGCCGTCAGCGCCAGATTGCGCACCAGCGTGTAGAGATCGCTCCAACTGGCTTCCGCCGACTGCTTCCAGGGCAGCGTGCGCAGGGCATTGAGCGCGCCACTGGCAAAACGCCGCAGCGGCACTTCGCCGCGCTCGACGAAATGGGTCAGCAAGAGGCTGGCGATTTCCGGCACCTCGTCGGCATGTCCAACCAAGGGCGGCAGGGCCACCCAGACCTCGCCCAGACGGGCGAGCAGCTTGCAGTCCCAGCCGGCCTCGCCAAGACTGGCCAGCGGCTTCTGCGTTGCCGCCAGCAGTTGCAGATTGAGGCGGTCGAGATGATTGAGGGCGAAGGCCAGGTTCATTTGCTGCATCTTGCCGATCTGCGCCAGATCGGGCACGAAGAGCACGCCGCCGGCGACTTTTTCCAGCATTTCCTGGGTCAGCGCACTGCTCAGAGTGGACAGGTCGAGCCACGGCGCACGCGGCGCCTGTAGCGTGCGCGCGCAGATTTCCGCCATGCCGCCGGTGGCGCCGCGCAACAACAGCACCGGGGCCTTGGCCGCGGCCTGTTCGAGACGGCGCTTGAATTCCTTGACCAGAGCCGAGCGACAAAAGGCATCGAGGGTCAGCGGTGGGCGCTGCAAGGGCTTGTCGTGCTTGAGCGCCTTTTGCACGGTGGCGAGCAGCTTTTGCAGGGCAATCGGCTTTTCCAGGAAATCGAAGGCGCCGATGCGCGTCGCGTCCACCGCCGTGTCGATGGTGCCGTGGCCGGACATCATGATGACCGGCATGGTCAACTGGCCGCCGACATGCCATTCCTTCAACAGCGAGATGCCGTCGGTGTCGGGCATCCAGATGTCGAGCAGCACCAGATCCGGGCGCAGTTCGTTGCGCTGCCGCCGGGCGGCGCAGGCATGTTCGGCAAGACGGACGTCGTGGCCTTCGTCGATCAGGATTTCCGAGAGCAGCTCGCGGATCCCGACTTCATCGTCAACGACCAGAATGATGGCCATGCTTGACTTCCTCCTCTTTCGCCAGGGGCAGGCGGATGTCGATCCGCGCGCCGCCCGCCGGCTCATTGCTGATTTCGATGCTGCCCAGGTGTTCCTCGACGATCTTCTTGACGATCGGCAGCCCCAGGCCGGTGCCGCGCGCCTTGGTCGTGACGTATGGCTCGAAGATGCGCGGCAGCAGTTCACCCGGGAAACCCGGGCCATTGTCGCCGATGCTCAGGCGGATGTAACGCCCGGCCAGTTCGGTGACGATCTCGATACGCCCGTCGCTCCGCCCTTCCAGCGCGTCCTCGGCGTTACGCAAGAGATTGTGGATGATTTGCCGCAATTGCGTCGCGTCGCCCAGCAGCGTCGGCAGCCCGCCGGCCAGACGCGGCGCGATGGCGGCAACCGAGCTTTCGTAAAGGCCGAGTACTTCGCCGATGAGGGCATTGAGATCAAGCGGCGCCAACTCAGGTGCCGGCAGCCGGGCATAGTTGCGGAAATCGTCGACCATGCGCTTCATCGCCTGCACCTGCGTCACGATGGTCTGCGTACCGCGCGCCAGCATGTCGGCCGCGGCGCCGTCCAGCTTGTCCGCCAGCTTGAGTTGCAGGCGCTCGGCGGAAAGCTGGATGGGCGTCAGCGGATTTTTGATTTCATGCGCCAGACGGCGCGCCACCTCGCCCCAGGCGGCGCTGCGCTGGGCGGCGATGAGGCGGGTCACGTCGTCGAACACCACGACATCGCCGCCGCTCACCCCCGGCAGGCGCGAGCCGCGCAGCAGCAAAACCTGCGGCAGGCCATTGCTGCGTTCCAGTTCCAGTTGCCCCTGCCATTCGGCCTCGTCGGCGGCAACGAAATGCTCGCGGATAAATTCGCCGAAAACCCGCTGGTGTGGCCACGCTTCCGGCGGCAAGCCGATCAGATCGGCGAAGTCGTCGGCGAGGATGGTGCGCGCGCCCTCGTTGACCGTGCGCAGCGCGAAGTCGCGGTCGAATACCAGCACACCGGCTGAGAGATTGGCCAGTATGGATTCGAGATAGCCGCGCGCCGCTTCCAGTTCGGCCCGGTGGCGCTCGGTGTCGCGCCGCGCCTCGTCGAGTTGGCTGGTCATGCGATTGAAGGAGTGGGTCAGCACGCCCAGTTCGTCGCCGCTATGAATCGCCTGGCGCGGCGAGAAATCGCCCTGGGCGACGGCCTGCGTGCCTTCGGCCAGGATGTACAGCGGCGCCGCCAGCCGGCGGACCATCGAGTAGGCCAGGGCAAAGGCGCCGAACAGCGCCACCAGCATGGTCAGGGTCAAGGTCAGCGCGTAGATGCGGGTCAGCCCTTGGCGCGCCAGTTGCAGTTCCTGATAATCGCGATAGACGCCCTGCACCGCCTCGGCGTTGTGCGCGAGGCTGGGCGGCACCGGATTGATCAATTGCAGGATGCGCGGCTCGTCGAACAGGTCGCGTGCCGCCACCGGCAGCAGCACGCGCAGGAACAATTGACCACCGGCGCCTTCGACGGTGCCCAGCAATTGCTGCGCGCCGCGCGCCTGCTTCAACTGTGCCGGGGTCGGCAAATCTGGCGGCAGGCTGGTGAAATCGGCGCTGGCGCTGGTCAGCAACTGGCCGCCGACCGAAAACAGCGCCGCCGACTGCACGCCGCGCTCCTCGCGCAGGCGCAGCAGGGCCGAGCGGCGGGAAGCCTCGTGCAGGTCGGACAATTCGCCGGCCATGGCGCGGCCCTTCTCGCCGAGATCGGCAAGCAGCGAATCGAGCGCCGAGCGGCCCAGTTGCAGGCCGGATTCAAGCGCCTTCTCGACGCGCACGTCGAACCAGCTCTCGATCGAGCGCGTGACGAACTGCACCGAGACGCCATAAACCAGCGCTCCCGGCAGCACGGCAATGACGCCGAACATCAACATCAGGCGCAGCTTGAGACGGGAACCGAAAACCTGCGCCTGATAATCGCGCCACAGCGTGCGCAACTGCCAGCCGACCAGCCCGACCATGCCCAGTGCGAGCAGGATGTTGAGGGCGATGAGGAGGGGATAGTGGCGCGAGAAAATGACCGTGTCGGCAGCGGTCGCCAGGAGCAGCAGGAACCACAGAATGCCGCCGACCGCCGCCGCCACGGCGCCGCCTGTCGCGACCAGACGTCTCACTTGGCCTCCACCGGCGCGGGCAGGGTCAGCGCCCAGCGCTTCCACTCGGAAGCCAGATTCCAGTCCCGATTGCCGAGCGCGCTGATCTGGAAAGGGCGCGGCAACTGGTTGATATCCAGACGCAGACGCAACGCCGCCTGGTAAGTCTCGCCGGCATGCGGCGGCGGGTCGTCGGCATCGCTGATCGGCCAGTTGCGCAGCCGTGAGAGCACCGCCAGCGCCTCGCCAAGCGTGGCGAAGGACTGGTGCAGCCCGCCGGAAGACAGCCGGTACTGGCGCGTCAGGGCATGGTAGGAAAGGCTGTAGGTCTGCGCGCGGGCAGCCACCATTTTGTCAAACCAGTACCAGCGCGGCCGGGTCATTTCAAACTCGACGACGAAATAGAGTACGACACCGCGCGCCACCGCCTCTTCCAGACGCGGGCGCAGCTCGAAACGAAAATCGGCGGACAGCGCATAGCCGTCCTCGTCGTGCTCGATGCGCGGATCGACCACCTCGATCTCCGCCGCCCAGGCCAGCAACGGCGCCAGCAGCAAGGGCAGCAGCCAGCGGCGCAGGCGCTCAGCGCAGTTTTTCGAGCAGGCAGTAATAGAAGCCATCGTGTTCGGCGTTGGGGAGAAGCTGTTCCTCGTGGCGGCGGCGGGCCTGCGGCTGGCGGGCAAGAAAGCGCGCGATCTGGCCGCCATTTTCCGCCGGAAAGAGCGAGCAGGTCGCATACAGCAGTTTACCTCCCGGCCGCAGCAGCGGCCAGAGCGCATCGAGTATGCGCGCCTGGGCGGCGGCGAAACTGGCGATGTCCTCCGCCCGGCGCAGCCATTTGGCATCGGGATGGCGGCGCACGACGCCGCTGGCCGTGCATGGCGCGTCGGCCAGCACGGCGTCGAAAGGCTGGCCGTCCCACCAGGTTTGGGGCCGGGTGCAGTCGGCGGCAAGCACCGTGGCCTCCAGGCCGAGGCGTTGGAGATTGGCGCTCACGCGCCGGCAGCGCGCCGGCTTCAAGTCGAGCGCCAGCAAATCGACATCCGCCCGTTCGAGCAAATGCGCCGTCTTGCCGCCCGGCGCCGCGCAGGCATCGAGCACGCGACTGCCCGGCGCCGGGTCGAGCAATTCAGCGGCGCGCTGGGCGCCGGGGTCCTGCACCGAGACCAGACCGGCGGCGAAACCGGGCAGACGCTCCACCGGCATGGGCCGGGCCAGCGTCACACCCGCTTCTCCCAGCGGTACGGCAGCGATATCCTCAGCGGTCAGCCGTTCCAGATACTCGGCGCGGCTGCCGCGCCGCGAATTGACGCGCAGGGCCATCGGCGGCGGCGCATTGCCGGCGGCGATGATGGCCGGCCAATCCTCGGCATAGGCGCCCTGCAATTCGGCCAGCCACCAGGCCGGATGCTGGCTGCTGGCGAGCGCATCGGCGGCCAGGGCGGCAAGCAATTCCGCCTCACGGCGCAAGTAATTGCGCAGCACGCCATTGACCAGAGCACGAAAGCGTCCGCCCGCCAGTTCGCCGGCCGCCCGTACCGCCTGGTCGACCACGGTATGCGCCACCTCGGGCCGGGTTTCCAGGCGATACAGGGCAACCAGCAGGAGACAGCGGATTTCCTCGACGGCCAGCGGCTGCACGAGCAGACGACCCAGCAGGAAATCGCCCCGGCCATAGCGGCGCAAACTGCCATAGACGAGATCCTGAACGGCCGGCCGGGCGCCGGTCTCGACCCGGTCAAGCTGGCCCTCGGCCAGACTCTGCCCGCCGAGCACGGCGAGATGGATGCGGGCGGCCTGCAACAGCGCGTAGGCGAGGGAGTCAGAAGGTAAGCGAGACATGGGGCGACATTATCCTGAAAACGGCGCTTGTCTGCTGCGGCAAAGGTTCTAATCACAACGGTTTTGCCTGCCTGCGGCATTAACCCCCGGCGAATCGTTGGCGCAAGGCATGGAGCCGCCATAGCAGGGGTATCGGCGTGCCGTTACCGAAAGCCAGCTTGAAATTTTCACCGGGGTTGTCTCGCGCTTCGAGGATCAGCCGGGGAAACACGGTGACACGGAATTCGGGACTACCCTTGCTCTGGAGCAAAACTTGGCGCTCATTCAACACCTCGTGCGACTCAAGCCAATACGATGCATAGGGCGCGCCTATCCTTTTACGGCCAAGGATTTTCAAGTCAGCGGCGGTCGTCACGATATCCAGCGCCTCCTCAAACGGGCAATCCCAGGAGGTGAGAAAGAGGAAACCACGCGAATGCCTGTACTGCGCTTCGAGGACATAACCCGGCAGCAACACGTCCGTCGCCACGCCATTTCTGAGCAGCCGGCTGCTCAGGCCCCACGATTCATAGGGGCCAGCGTGTTGTTCTAGGGCAAAGTCGGAGATGAGTTCCATGCGGGTTCAAAGCACAGTCCCCGGAATTGTCGCACGCGGCATAATGCGCTCATGCGTTTCTTCTTCCTGCTGTGCCTGCTGTTTTGCAGCCAACCCGCGCTGGCCTGGAACGCCGCCGGGCATCGCCTGATCGCCGTCATCGCCTGGCAGCAGTTGTCGGCGCCGAGCCGCCAGTTGGTCAGCGCCACCCTCGCCGCTCATCCCGACTACGACCGCTGGCGTGAAAAGGCTGGCGGCCAGGGCGAGGCGGCGCTATTCGCCGAGGCCGCGACCTGGGCCGACAGTATTCGCAACGACCCGCGCTATTACGACGAAGGCCGCGACAAGCCGACGCGGCCCCTGGCTGGCCGCTACGATTCGCGCCGGCACAGGTCCTGGCACTACGTCGATTTCGCTGCCAACGGCCGCCCGCGCAAGGGCGATATCGACCGCCAGATCGAGCGCCTGGATCGCCTGCTCGTTACCAGCAACGATCCGGCCGAAATCACCTACGCCCTGCCCTGGCTACTCCATCTGGTCAGCGACCTGCACCAGCCCCTGCATGTCGGCAATAGCGACGACGGCGGCGGCACCCGCGTCCTCGTCGAAAATCCCTACCCGCGCGGCCAGCCCTTCGTCAGCCTGCACGCCTACTGGGACGATCTGCCCGGGCCATCATCGCTGCGCGGCCGCCGCCTGCAACGCGCGGCGGCCCGCCTGCTGGCTGCCTACCGGCCACCGGCGCAAGGCGATGCCAATCTGTGGCGCGAGGAAAGCCGGCAATTGCGCCTCGCCGCCTATCCCCGACAGAACGGCAGGCTCTCGCCGATCATCGACAAGAAGTTCCAAGAGCAATCGCGCGCCATCGCCGAACGGCGTCTGGCCGAAGCCGGCTACCGCCTTGGCCGCTTGCTGGAAACGCGATTGCGCCAGCGCGTTTCACGTGAAACATTCCGCCGCCAGGGGCCGTGAATCAGGCGCGGCGGTGCACATACCCCCGGATGACGCCATTTCTGGATTGCTTCGTCGCTTCGCGCCGCGCAATGACGAAGCGCGAAATGGCTGTCATTGCGAGCGTAGCGAAGCAATCCAGCTTCAAACAGCCCCTCAGCGGCTCCGCAGCAGGGAACGGACTGCCGGATCGAGGGGCAGCACGTAGTCATGCACCGCCAGAACCACATTGCTGCCCGGCTGGATGACCTTGAGATTCACATACACGAAATCGCTGCTGACGCCGTAGGTGCCGACGACAACCGCCTGGGCGTCGTAGCTCTTGGCCAGATTGTCGATTTCGCGGGTCAGCATCAATTCGCCCTGATTGCGCTGCATGTAGATCGCGTTGCCGAATTTCATTTCGATCATGCGATAGCCGGCCTGCGTGAAGCGCCCAGCCACCTGCTCGGAAATCAGGCGCCCTAGCGTCGAGGACTTGTCGAGGGCGTCGATATTGACCACCGTGGCGACGATCAGCGACTGGCCCTTGTTCAGGCGCGTCTGGATTTGTCCCAGCAGGGCATCGGCGGCCCGGTAATTGGCGGTGATGATCGGGCTGGCGGCGGCCTGTTCCCAGGTCGGCTCGGTCTTTTTAACCTCGCTGGCGCAGCCGCCGAGGCCGAGGAGCATCAGGCTCGACAAGGCGAGCAGCAAATATCCGGCACGCATTATCTACCCCCGACGAGAGGAAGGCTTTTCGCGGGCAGCGGCGCCTGATAAAGACCCTGATCGGCGTCGGCCACGTAATAGACGCTGGTGGCCCGCGCCAGATATTGCTCGCGGTTGCTGACGGTGGCAGTCACGATAATCTCGGTTTGCGGCGTTTCGCCGGTGGCGAATTCCGAGCGGAACCACGCATAGGCATCGAGGCCAACGGCTCCCAGCGTGCCAACCGTGGCGGCTGCGGCAGACCAGTGCACGCTATGGAGCGCCCAGACACCGGCGGCCAGCAATGTTGGCGCGCCGACATAAGCGTACTGGGGACGGTTTGCGGCAAAACGCACCGCCTGCGTGTCGATATCGACATTCAGCGCGCCCTGCGGCGTCTTCTGCACAACAAAGCCCTGCGCAATGAGGGCGGCAATCAGTTGATTGGCGAAGGCGCGATCAAACTCGGACTTCACTTCCGGCACATTGACATACAAAGCCTGCCTCTCCCCCAAACCGGCGGCTATTTGGCGGGCCGTATCGTCGGCAATGATCTTCCAGTGCGCGGCAGCCTGGAGCTTGGACTGCTTGCTGCTTGAGAAATTCGTGGCCGTGGGCGCCTCGCTGTACGGCGTCGCGCACCCGGCAAGCGCCACTGCCAAGGCAAGCGCGGTAAGGGTTCGTTGGCATTGCATTTTTTTCAGGCTCTCCCGAAAAGGCGGATTGGAAAATCGCGAACCGGCTGCCGCCAAAGTACGCGATTAGACAAATTTGGCCTAGCAAATGATAGGCGTATTAAATCCTAACATAATTAGCAGGACTGACAAATCATTTGGGTTTAGGAATTTCCCAAACAAATCAGGTCTACCGTGCGTCAAGAGCTTGCCAAAACCCTGGGTCGAACCATTGCTCGTTGGCGGGCGTCTTGCAACATGACGCAAGAGCAACTGGCATCGGCCCTCGACCTCGACCCGATGACGATTTCACGCTTCGAGCGCGGCGTCACCCTGCCCTCGCTGCTCACCCTCCAGCAGATTGCCGGCGTCTTTGGCGCAACGATGGCCCAGATGCTCGACAGCGAACCGGCCCCGGCGACCAGCCATGCCGTCGCGGTGGAAAGGCTGATGCGGGGTTTCGACGAGGACGAACGGGACTTCGTGCTGGAAATGCTGCGCCGTTATCGGCGGCTGCGCCGCAGGAAATAGGCGTCAGGTGAACGGTTCAGATACCCGCATTTCTGGATTGTTTCGTCGCTTCGCGCCGCGCAATGACGAGGCGCGAAATAACCGTCATTGCGAGCGTAGCGAAGCTATCCAGCTTCAGGTTTGAAATAAAAAGCTCCAGCCACTCATCAAGGCGGCGGGTCGAAGCACTGCCCGACCAGTAGCGGGTGGCCAGTGAGGAAATCCCGTACCGGCAGGCGCTTACCGCCGGCTTTTTGTAATTCTTCGACGGCCAGCGCCCCGTCGCCGCAGGCGACGATCAGCCGCTGGCGGTCAACCGCCAGGATGCTCCCCGCTTCGCCCTGACCGGCGACCGGGACGGCCCGCCATAGTTTAACCGGCTGGCCGGCGAAACGGGCCTGGGCGCCGGGGAAGGGATTGAAGGCGCGAATCTGGCGGTCGATCTCGATGGCCGGACGGGACCAGTCGATGGCCGCTTCCGCCTTGTCGATCTTGTGCGCATAGGTGACGCCGGCAGCCGGCTGCGCCGTGGGCGGCAGCGGCAAGCGGCCAAGCGCGTCGACGATGAGGTGGGCGCCCAGCGCCGCCAGCTTGTCGTGCAGCGTCGCCGCCGTCTCCTCGGCAGCGATCGCCAGCGCCTCGCAGAGCAGCAGCGGGCCGGTATCCAGCCCGGCATCCATCTGCATGATGGCAATGCCGGTCTCAGAATCGCCAGCCAGCAGCGCCCGCTGGATCGGGGCCGCGCCGCGCCAGCGCGGCAGCAGCGAGGCGTGGATGTTGAGGCAGCCGAAGCGCGGCAAATCGAGTACCGCTTGCGGCAGGATCAGGCCATAGGCGGCGACCACCATGACATCGGCGCCAACCGCCGCCAGCCGCGCCTGCGCTTCGGCATCCTTCAGGCTGGGCGGCTGAAATAGCGGCAGGCCGTGGCGCAGGGCCACCTGCTTGACCGCCGAGACTTGCAAGGCCATGCCGCGCCCGGCCGGTTGATCGGGCCGGGTCAATACCAAGGCCACTTCGTGGCCGGCGGCGACAATGGCCGTCAGCGCCTCGGCGGCGAATTCCGGCGTGCCGGCGAAAATCAGCTTCTTCATTTCGTTATTTCGTTGTCAGCTCGGCCGAGTACGCGAAGACGAAGCGCAGACAGTACTGTCGTACGGCAAGCGAAGTCGACAAAGTAATCGGTTGAGCTGGTAATGAAATCATGCGGTAACTCGCGCTTGCTTGGCTAGCTTGGCTTTGATCCGCGACTGCTTGAGTTGCGACAGGTGGTCGACGAACACCTTGCCGTCGAGATGGTCGATTTCGTGTTGCAGGCAAACGGCCAGCAGACCCTCGGCCTCCAGCGTTTGCGACTGGCCATCGAGATCGAGGTAAGCGACGGTGACGCGCTCGGCGCGCTCGACCGTATCGTAGATGCCGGGCACCGACAAACAGCCCTCCTCGCCAGCCTGCACGCCCTCGCAGCGGGTCAGTTTCGGGTTGATGAAAACGCGCAACTGCTGGCGCTCTTCCGAGACGTCGATCACCACCACGCGCCGATGCACATCGACCTGGGTCGCCGCCAGACCGATGCCGGAGGCTTCGTACATGGTTTCACCCATGTCGGCGGCCAGTTTGCGAACCTGATCGTCAATTTGGGCAACGGGACTGGCGATTTTTTTCAGGCGCGGATCGGGGAAACGTAAAATGGGTAGAAGAGGCATGGGCAAAATAGAATAAAAGCTTGCTCGATTAAGTTATTACGTGCAGAATCTAAAGCTGTTTCCGCGATATGGAAGGAGCGTCGGCTGGCCGATGTGATCGCATCGGACGCGCTACGTTCCGCCGGCAAGGGGGATTACGACTATGGTTCGCATTATATCCGCGCTCATTCTGGCCGCGACGGCCGCCTGTGCATTCGCCGCCGAGCCGCTTGAACTGGTGGCTGATCCTCCCGACCGTTACATTGTCGTCAAGGGCGACACCCTGTGGGGCATTTCCGGCAAATTCCTCAAGGAACCCTGGCGCTGGCCGGAAATCTGGCGCATGAATCGCGACCAGATCAAGAACCCGCACCTGATCTACCCCGGCGATGTGGTTATGCTCGACCTTTCCGGCGACTCGCCGCGCCTGCGCCACGCCAAGGGTCTCGGCAGCGGCAGCAATGCCGACCCCGGCAAGGTGCAACCCAAGGTTTACAGCACGGCGGTGCAGGAGGCGATTCCGAGCATTCCGCCGAACGCTATCGAGCCTTTCATTTCCCGCCCCCTGATTCTCGAACCCGGCGCCGAAATCGGCGAGGCGGTCATCGTCGCCACGGCGGAAGGCCGCGTGCTGGTCGGTAACGGCGATGAAGCCTTCGCCTCCGGCATTCCCGACGCCAGCATCGAAAAATGGCATGTATTCCGCCCCGGCAAGCCGCTCAAGGATCCCGATAGCGGCGAAGTGCTCGCCCATGAAGCCTTCTTCCTCGGCCATGCCCGACTGGTCAAACCGGGCGAGCCGGCGACGCTGCGCATCGTCCAGGCCAAGCAGGAAATCGGCCGCGGCGACCGCCTGCTGCCAGCCCCGCCGCCGCAAATAACCTCCTATGTGCCGCACAAGCCGGACGGCGAAATCAGCGCCAAGGTCATTTCCATTTACGGCGGCCTCAGCGAAGGCGGCACCCAGTCGGTCATCGCCATCAATCGCGGCGGCAACGACGGCCTGGAAATCGGCCATGTCCTCGCGCTGTTCAGCGACCGCGTCTCGGTCGCCGTCGACGAGGACGGCCGGCGCACTTCGACGCCCATTCCGGAGGACCGCTACGCGCTGGCCTTCGTTTTCCGCGTCTTCGACGGCATCGCCTACGCGCTGGTCGTCGAATCCTCAAGATCGGTGCTCGTCGGCGACGCAGTCCGCAATCCATGAACACTCCGACAGGGTTGGCCGCCTGGTTGCGGCTGACCCTGATCCCCGGCATCGGCGGCGAGTCACAGCGTAAGCTGCTCGCCGCTTTCGGTTTACCCGAGGCGGTTTTCGCCGCCGGCCCGCTGGCCGCGCGCGGCGTCATCGGCAGCCGCGCCGACCTGCTCTTCGCGCACGATCCCGGCGATCTCGTCGAGCGCAGCCTGGACTGGGGCGCGCGGCCGGGCAACGCCATCGTGACCCTGGCCGACGCCGACTATCCGCCAGCCTTGCTGGAAATCCCTGATCCGCCCAGTCTCCTCTATCTGCGCGGCAATCCGGCCCTCCTCAAACAGCCCGGCCTGGCCATTGTTGGCAGCCGCAACGCCACGCCGCAAGGCCGGCAGACAGCGGCAGGCTTCGCCCGCGCGCTGGCCGGCCACGGCCTGCCCATCATCAGCGGCCTCGCTCTCGGCATCGACGCCGCCGCCCATCGCGGCGCGCTGGAAGGCGGCGGCGCGACCATCGCCGTCGTCGGCACCGGCGCCGACCGCCTTTATCCGGCCAGTAACCGCGACTTGGCGCAAGGCATTCTCGAACACGGCGTCCTGATTTCCGAATTCCCGCTCGGCACGCCGCCGCTGGCCGCCAATTTTCCCCGCCGCAATCGCCTCATCGCCGGTCTGGCGCGCGGCGTGCTGGTGGTCGAGGCGGCGGCGCGGAGCGGTTCGCTGATCACCGCCCGCCTGGCCGCCGAGCAGGGACGCGAGGTATTCGCCATTCCCGGCTCCATCCACTCGCCGCTTTCCCGCGGCTGCCATCAATTGATTCGTCAGGGCGCCAAGCTGGTCGAAACGGCGGCCGACATTCTCGAAGAATTCGCCCTGCCGACGGCGGCAGCCCTGCCCGCCGCCGAAAATGACGACGACCATCCGATCATTGCCGCCCTCGGCCACGATCCCTGTTCCCTCGACGAACTGGCGGCGCGCACCGCGCTGGCGACCGACCGCCTGCTCGGCGAATTGCTGAGCCTCGAACTCGCCGGCCGCATCGCCTGCCTGCCGGGCAACCGCTATCAGCGTCTGGCTTGACTGGCGACGGCAGACAAGCACGGCTTGCCAGCCGACGACCCGCCACTTATCATCCGCCGGCATTCAACCTAAAAACCGCAGTTGACCGCTTGTAATCTTGATAAGAGCCGCATGAATATTGCCTTTCCTCGCTTCGATAACCGTCACCATTTGGGTGGAACCGCTACGCGCCCGAGCAGACCGCCCTCGGGCGCGCTGGCGGCGTTGCTCCTCCTTGCAGGCACGAGCCTGCCGCGTCGTCGCGCCTTGCCCGCCCACCCGATGACGACCTGCTCGGGCGCGTCCAACTGCGGTTTTTAAGTTCAGGCAAAATCCATGAGCAAAAAGCTGATCATCGCCGAAAAACCCTCCGTCGCCGCCGACATCGCCAAGGCGCTTGGCGGTTTCGTCAAGCACGACGATTACTTCGAGAGCGAGAGCCACGTCTTGTCGTCGGCCATCGGCCATCTCGTCGAACTGTCTTGCCCGGAAGAATTCGAGGTCAAGCGCGGCAAGTGGTCCTTCGCCCACCTGCCGGTCATTCCGCCGCATTTCGCGCTGTCGCCAATCGAAAAGACCGCGACGCGCCTCCGGCTGTTAACCAAGCTCATCAAACGCAAGGATGTCGGCGGCCTCATCAATGCCTGCGACGCGGGCCGTGAGGGCGAGCTGATCTTCAATTACATTGCCCAGCACGCCCAGTCGGGCAAGCCAGTGCAGCGCCTGTGGTTGCAATCCATGACCCAGGGCGCCATCCGCGACGGCTTCGCGCGCCTGCGCGCCGGCCACGAGATGCAAGGACTTGGCGACGCCGCCGTGTGCCGTTCCGAATCCGACTGGCTGGTCGGCATCAACGGCACGCGGGCGATGACCGCCTTCAATTCCAAGACCGGCGGCTTCCACCTGACCACCGTTGGCCGCGTGCAGACGCCGACGCTAGCTATCGTCGTCGAACGCGAAAGGAAAATCCGCGAATTCACGCCACGCGCCTACTGGGAAGTCGAGGCCGAATTCGCCGCCCGCGCCGGCAGTTATAAAGGCAAGTGGTTCGACGAAAATTACAAGGGCAAGGAAGAGGACGAGCACGCCCGCGCCGACCGTCTGTGGGAAGAACAGCGCGCCGAGGCGATCCGCGCCGCGACGCAGGGGCAGCCCGGCGTCGTCAGCGAGGAATCCAAGCCGGAAACCCGCCTCTCGCCCCTCTTGTTCGACCTCACCAGTTTGCAGCGCGAAGCCAACGCCCGCTTCGGCTTCTCGGCCAAGTTCACCCTCTCGCTGGCGCAGGCGCTGTACGAAAAGCACAAGGTGCTGACCTACCCGCGAACCGACTCGCGCTGCCTGCCGGAGGACTATCTGCCAACGGTCAAGGAAACCCTGGCCGTACTCACCGGCCAAGGGGCCGGCAAGGGCCACGACGAGGTACTGCTCGCCCGTTATTCGCCCTTCGCCCACCAGATTCTGGCGCGCAACTGGGTGCTGCCGAACAAGCGCATCTTCAACAACGCGAAGGTAAGCGATCACTTCGCCATCATCCCGACGCCGCAGGCGCCGAAAAATCTCAATGAAGCCGAGCAGAAGCTGTACGACTTCGTCGTCCGCCGCTTCCTCTCCGTCTTCTACCCGGCCGCCGAATACCTGGTCACCACCCGCATCACCCGCGTCGAAGGCCATCCCTTCAAGACCGAGGGCAAGATTCTGGTCAATCCGGGCTGGCTGGCCGTGCATGGCAAGGAAGCCCAGGACGGCGAGGAAGGCAGCCTGGTGGCCGTGAGCAAGGACGAACGGGTGAACGCCAGTGAGGTCACGGTCAAGGCCAACACCACCAAGCCGCCGCCGCGCTATTCGGAAGCGACGCTACTGTCGGCCATGGAAGGCGCTGGCAAGATGGTCGACGATGAGGAACTGAAGGCGGCAATGGGCGGTCGCGGCCTCGGCACGCCGGCGACGCGCGCCCAGATCATCGAGAACCTGCTCGGCGAACAGTACATGCACCGCGAAGGCCGCGAACTGATCCCGACAGCCAAGGCTTTCTCGCTGATGACGCTCCTCAACGGCCTCGGCATCGCCGAATTGACGCAGCCTGAACTGACCGGCGAATGGGAATGGAAGCTTGGCCGCATCGAGAAGGGCGAATTGACGCGCGCCGAATTCATGCGCGAAATCGCCGAAATGACCCGCCACATCGTCGAGCGTGCCAAGACCTTCGAAGCCGATACCATTCCCGGCGACTTCGGCGTGCTGACCGCCCCCTGCCCGCGCTGCGGCGGCGAAATCCGCGAAACCTACAAGAAATTCCAGTGCGGCAAGTGCGACTACGCCCTGTGGAAAATCGTCGCCGGCCGTCAGTACGAGCCGGCCGAGATCGACGCCCTGCTGACCGACAAGCAGATCGGGCCGCTGACCGGCTTCCGCAACAAGATGGGACGCCCCTTTACCGCCGCCATCAAGCTGAACGACAAGTTCGAGGCGGAATTCGACTTCGGCCAGGACAAGGCCGGCGAAGAATCCGGGGAGCCGGTCGATTTCTCCGGCCAGGAAAGCCTCGGCCCCTGCCCGAAATGCGCCGCCCCGGTGTTCGAGCACGGCACTGCCTATGTCTGCGAAAAATCGGTCGGCCCGGCCAAATCCTGCGACTTCCGCTCCGGCAAGGTGATCCTGCAACAGCCGGTGGCCGCCGAGCAGATGCGCAAACTGCTGGCCGACGGCAAGACCGAGCTATTGAAGGAATTCGTCTCCAACCGCACGCGGCGCAAGTTCTCCGCCTATCTGGTCGTGGCCGGCGGCAAGGTCGGCTTCGAGTTCGAGAAAAAAGCGCCGACGGCTAAGAAACCAGTCGCAAAAAAAACCTGAATGCCCTATTACCCGAACAGCCCCACGGATGGCAGAAAGTAAAGCCTGTTAGCCAGTCCAGGATCACTGCAAGGGTAATGGTGAAAAAAACCAGGGCCAAGATGTTCAGGAATCTGAGCCGCGTCCCATGAAGTAAGCGCCCCAGCGTGTAGAAAATAATGGAAGGCATGAGAAAGAGCAGGGGCCAAACATAGAATGGCCAATGAAACGCGCGAACCGGAAATTCTGTGCTTGTGCCCCAGTTGTCATACATCGATGCGTAAACGTCGTTAAATGCTGGAACTGCGCTGGCAAGCAGTATGCCAAGGATTGCAAATGCCGCTGCACAAATGATGCTGAGGTTTTTCTCCAGCATGAGGCTGAACCAGACCGGGATAGCAGCAAGCACTAAAAGATAGATGATCCACATTGGTGCGGTCTAACGTTGAGGTTCGGCGGCTGCCGAAGGCAGTCCGCTGGAATAAAGGGTTAGGCAGAGGTAGTTTTAGATTCCATAGCGCTAAGGTCTGCCATCATTGCTGTTGCAGTCTGTAACGCTTGCTCTTCCGAGAACTGTGCCAGAAGCAGTACTTGAACCACACTTTGAACGTTTCGCGTTCGAACAGCACCGTCGAATTTTTCGAACAGGCCGAAGTGGAATAAACGTTCATTTGCTGTCATACCTTCGACTGATTGTCGTTCCATCATTACCAGCCTAACGTCCAAGATAAGCGGCCCGCCGCAACGTTTCACGTGAAACATCAGCGCCGCGCCGTGGCGCCGGGCAATGAGCAGGACAGCACTGCGGCGCGCAGCACGTCGATAGCCTGCGGCCGCGGATAAGTCACCCGCCAGACCAGACCGACCGTACGTGACGGCGGCTGGCCGGCGAAAGGCAGCACACGCACCAGCGGCTCGCGCTCGACCAGCGGATCGGCGGCGGCGCTCGGCATCACCGCCACGCCAACGCCGCTGGCGACCATGTAGCGGATGGTTTCCAGCGAGCTGCCTTCGAGGGTGTGCGTCCGCGTCTCCTGATCGCCGATGCGCGGGCAGGATTCCAGCACCTGATCGCGAAAGCAATTGCCCTGGCCAAGCAGCAGCAGGTTCTGCCCTTCCAGTTCGTCGGCCGCAATGTCCGGGCGGCCGACCCAGGGATGGCCGCACGGCACCACGACGCGGAAAGGTTCGTCGTACAGCGGCTGGGCGACCAGACCGGGTTCGGCAAAAGGCAGGGCGATGACGATGACGTCCAGCTCGCCGGATTTCAGCGCCGGAATCAGGTTGGCCGTGAAATCTTCCTTGAGGAAGAGCGGCATTGCCGGCGCCTCGCGGTTGAGCGCCGGAATCAATTGCGGCAGCAGGTAGGGCGCGATGGTATAGATGATGCCGACGCGCAACTGGCCGCTCATCGCGTCGCCGCTGGCGCCGGCGATTTCTTCCAGCTTGACCGCCTCTTCCAGCACGCGCCGCGCCTGATCGACGACGCGCTCGCCGAGGGCGGTGATGCGCACATCGCTGGCTGTGCGCTCGAACAGCGCGACGCCGATCCGCCCTTCCACCTTCTTGATCGCCACCGACAGCGTCGGCTGGCTGACACGGCAGGCATCGGCGGCCCGGCCAAAATGGCGCTCGCGCGCCAGCGCCACGAGGTAACGCATTTCCGTCAGGGTCATCCATTCCCCCCCAGGCAAGCCAGGTCGGCCGGCGTCAGCCAGCGCCACTGGCCGGGCGCCAGATCGGCGGGTAGCGCCAGCCCGCCGACCGCCTCGCGGTGCAGCGCAACGACCCGGTTACCGACCGCCGCCAGCATGCGCTTGACCTGATGGTACTTGCCCTCGGTCAGGGTCAGACGCAAACGATGCGGGTCGAGCATTACCGCTGCCGCCGCCGCGATCGGCGTGCTTTCATCGGCCAGCAACACGCCGGAGCGCAGGCGCTCGATCTGGCCGACGTCGAGCGGGTGTTTGGTGGTCGCCAGATAAACCTTGGCAACCTGACGCTTGCCCGATGAAAGCTGGTGATTGAGCTGGCCATCGTCGGTGAACAGCAGGAGGCCGGTCGTATCCTCGTCGAGCCGGCCAATCGGCTGCACGCCGCGCGCGCGCAGCGGCGGTGGCAGCAGCTCAAAGACCGAGGGATGGTGCCGCGGCTGGCGCGAGCACTCGTAGCCGGCCGGCTTGTGCAGCATCAGCGTGGCGGATTCGAGGTAAGGCCAGGCGACGCCATCGACACTGAATACCAGGCCAGCAGTGGCGAATTCGCCAAAAGGATCGGCGCACACCTGGCCGGCGACGGCGACCCGCCCGGCGCGGATCAGGGCGCGGCATTCCTTGCGCGTGCCGAAACCATGGCGGTGCAGAATACGTTCGAGTTGCATGGCCCGGATGCTACCATTGCCCCATGCAGTTCGAGCACCTGATCGCCCTCGACGACCCGCCGCCGCTCACGCGCCAACAGGCATGGGCCGGCCTCGTGCAGCGCATGGAAAATCCCCTGCCCTTCCTGCCTAGCCTCGAAGCCTGCACCATCCTTGAGCGCCATGCCGATCACCTGATCCGCGAACTCGATTTCGGCGCTGCCCGCATCCGCGACCGGGTCACCTGGGCCGAGGCGTACTGGGTGCGGTTCGAGATTGAACCCACCGGCCAACATGCCGGCGGCAGCCTGCGCATCAGCATCGAGGAAGGAGAAGCCGGCCGCCTCTTGCTGCGCTTCGCCTACGCCACCCACGGCGCCGGCAGCGAGGATGAAGCCTTTGGCGAAATCATCCAGGCGGCCTACCGCCAGTCGGATCACGACTGCGTGCGCGTCATTCGCGCTCTGGCCGCCAAAACCAAAACCCCATGAAAAACCCCGCCGCAGCGGGGTTCCAACTTTAGCTGAACCGCGTCAGGCACGGGCGCGCTGGCGGCGGCGGGTTACGGCTAGACCGGCGAAGGCGAGGCCAAGCAAGGCCATGCTGGACGGCTCGGGGACATTGTTGCCATTGCCGTTGCCGTCATTTCTAAAGTAACCGTTGAACGGCTTCCAAGACTGATCGGTTGGGTCGCCAGAATAGACCCAAATCCCACCTCCGTTGAGGCTGGAGACCTCTGCATACATAAGGTAATCGAGTTCAAAGCTCTCGCCGGCGCCGATTAGACCCAGATCAAGCGTGAAATCACGGCCGGATGCACTGGGGCCCCAATAATCAGCACCCTCGCATTTCATGTAGTCACCAAGTTCCCCCTTATCATTGCTCTCGCAGGTGGCTAAATATGCACCGTTCCCGTCGTCGCCATAGTAAGTCATGGTTGTCTGGTCGCGGGCAACCACAACGCCATTGATGCTGATGCTCAACAGCAGTTCGGCACGGCCGGTGCCGCCCGTATCCATGTTAAACGCGCCGTCCTGCACGCTAAAGGTGAAATAGAAGTTCTGCGCCACATCGCTCGTATTGGTGAATATCTCGTGGTAATTCACCGATGCGCTGGTAAAGAAATCTCCATAACCGAAGGCATGCACTCCGAAATTGCCATCGTAGCCCCAAGTTTGCATGCTATTGTTACTCTCACCACTGAAGCTAACGTCATAATACGCGCCGTTCGGGTAGACAGAAAGCTCTCTCCAAGATGCATTGGGATCATCACTCATCCCGTCCTGCTTTGGGCCATCAATTGCGCCAGAGATGTATTCGGCATCCAGTGTGTAGTTGCCATAGGTCGCGGGCGCGGCCTGTGCCGTGAATGAAGAAGCAAGACCCAGAATGCCGACAAAAATCATCGGTTTGATTGCGAACGGCTGTTTATGCATTTTTCTTCTCCTGATCGTCAAAAAACGAAAATAGCATGACAGCAAATTTCAGGCCAGAAAACTAAATGCCATATAAATCAGAGGGTTATTTTCTGAAATCGTAAGCGATGCGGGTATCTGTAAAGAAAACCGACAGTTTCAGACCCAGCTCCGCCACCGCTCCGATCATAGCTAACGACCCGGAAGCGCCAGCCTCCGGGTGGCCGGCATCATGCGCGGTTACGCTGGCGGCGGCGGACTACGCCAAGGCCGGCGAAGGCCAGGCCAAGCAGGGCCAGGCTGGACGGCTCGGGGACATTGTTGTTGTTGCCGTTGTCTTTGGCGGGGCGGAATTCGCCGCTGAAGGGCGTCCAGGATGAAGAGAACGGGTCTCCAACCGTGACAGAAATAAAAGAATCCGGAAGAAGCGGATCGCCGATTACCGTTGCAGCAATCATGTATTCGAGCGTAAAGGTCTCGTCGGCGCCGATGCCTAACAGACTCAGATCAAACTCAAGCTTGAAGTCACGGGCGGCCGCAAAGATCCCCCAGGAGTCATGATTCTCACAGTCCATGTAGTCGCCAAGCTTGTCTCCCTTATTGTCTGCCTTATCTTCGCTGGCGCAAATGATTCCTCCGCCCTCAGCCAGAGTCAGGGTTGTCTTGTCCTGGGCAAGCACCTGACCATTGATGCTGATACTCAACAGCAGTTCGGTAGAAGCAACAGGTCCGTACGCCATAAACATGTAGCCTTCCTGCAAGCCAAAGGTGAAAAAGAAATTTTCCCCCATATCGCCCGTATTGATGTACTGGGCGGTGTAAGTCACCGACGTACTGGCAAAAACGGATTCTTTGCCGAAAACGGAAGCGGAAACATTCACCCCCATATTGCCATTGTAGCCATAGGCACTCGTGCTCCCAAACGAGCCCGCCTCCTCAATCCCATAATACGGCGAAGACGGAGGCCCCCACCACGCATAATTATGCTCATAAGATGCGCCGTCCCCTATGGCAGTGAGCCCACTGGGATTTATACCCTCCAGCGGTGTGCCGATATTTTTGCCGAATTGGGCATCCAGAGTGTATTCATAGGTCTCGGGCACGGCCGGCGCGGCCTGCACCGTGAACGAAGCCGCAAGACCCAGCATGCCGATGGACAAAACCGCCAGCTTGCCGGCGAAAGATTGTTTATGCATTTTTCTTTCCCTCGTCGTTAAAAAATGAAAATCGAATGCAAGCAAATTTCGGGCCAAGGCAAGGCAAGGCAAGGCAAGGCAAGGCAAGGCAAGGCAAGGCAAGGCAAGGCAAGCAAATATTATAAAAATCAAATGCTTATGCTGCGCAAGCCGCAAGCAATCCGGCGGGGCAATGGCGCGAACACCCCGAGGAATCCGGTCGCCCGAAAAGCCCACTGTAAAGAAATCCGACAGTTACCGGCCTTGCTCCGGCCCGCTTGAGCAGCCGCTGGATTGCTTCGCTACGCTCGCAATGACGACCATCCTGCTCCGGCATTGCGAGGAGCGAAGCGACGAATCCAGAATTGCCCTTGGAATTCCGGCCTTAGCCGAGGCCCTGGCTGGCGAGGTAATCCTCGTAGCCACCAAGATAGTCGACGATACGGCCGTCGCCCTTGACCTCGAACACGCGACTGGCCAGCGAGGAGACGAATTCGCGGTCGTGCGAGACGAAGATCAGGGTGCCGGGGAATTTCTCCAGGCCGGTGTTGAGCGCCTCGATGGATTCCATGTCGAGGTGGTTGGTCGGCTCGTCCATGACCAGCACGTTCGGCCTTGAGAGCATCAGCTTGCCAAAGAGCATGCGCCCCTGCTCGCCGCCGGAAATGACCTTGACCGCTTTTTTGACCTCGTCGCCGGAAAACAGCAGCCGCCCCAGCGTGCCGCGCACCAGCGTTTCCAGGTCGCCGCCCTCCTCGACCGAGGCGCGGGCGTAGCCGACGATCCATTCGGTCAGGCTCTCGCCGCCAGCGAACTCGCCGCTGTGATCCTGGGCGTAGTAGCCGGGATTGGCTTTTTCGGCCCACTTGATCGTGCCGTGCTGCGCTTGCAGCTCTCCCATCAGCAGCTTGAGGAAAGTCGTCTTGCCGACGCCGTTCTCGCCGATGATCGCGATTTTCTCGCCGGCATTGATGGTGATCGACAGGTCGGCAAAAATCTTGCGCCCGCCGTCCGGGTAGGCGAAAGACAGCTTCTCGATCTCGACCGCCTGGCGGTGCAGCTTCTGCTTCTCGTCGTAATCGAAGCGTATCCACGGATACTGGCGCGAGGAAGGCTTGACGTCTTCCGGCTTCAGCTTGTCGATCAGCTTCATGCGGCTGGTCGCCTGCTTGGCCTTGGATTTGTTGGCCGAGAAGCGGCGGACGAATTCCTGCAATTCGGCGATGCGCTCCTTGGCCTTGCTGTTGGCCGCCTGCTGGCGAGCGCGGGCCTGCGCCGAGGCTTCCATGAAGTCGTCGTAATTGCCGGGGTAGACCTGAATCTTGCCGTAGTCCAGGTCGGCCATGTGGGTGCACACCTGGTTCAGGAAGTGGCGGTCGTGGCTGATGATGATCATCGTCGACTCGCGCTCGTTGAGGATGTCTTCCAACCAGCGGATGGTGTCGATATCGAGGTTGTTGGTCGGCTCGTCGAGCAGCAGGATCTCCGGGTCGGCGAACAGCGCCTGACAGAGCAACACACGCAGCTTCCAGCCGGGCGCGACGGCGCGCATCGGGCCGTCGTGTTGTTCGATCGGGATGCCGACGCCAAGCAGCAGTTCGCCAGCCCGCGCCTCGGCGGTATAGCCGTCGTACTCGCCAACCTTGCCTTCCAGTTCGGCGGCGCGCATGTAGTCGTCCTCGCTGGCATCCGGGTTGGCGTAGATGGCGTCGCGCTCCTGGATGGCGCTCCACAACTCCTCGTGGCCCATCATCACCACGTCGAGCACGCGCATGTCCTCGAAGGCGAACTGGTCCTGGCGCAGGTAAGCCATGCGCTCGATGGCGTCCTTGGAAACATTGCCGGCGCTCGGCTCCAGCGCGCCGCAAAGAATTTTCATGAAGGTCGACTTGCCGGCGCCATTGGCGCCGATCAGGCCGTAGCGGTAACCCTCGCCGAACTTGACGTTAACGTTTTCAAACAGGGGCTTGGCCCCGAACTGCATGGTGATATTGGCGGCGACGAGCACGGCGAAATCCGATACAAAAAAGGTAATAATTTTACCGCGTTCGCCAGCGAGCCGAAGCACAAGACGCTTGGCATGGCATCCTTGTCTGGAACGGGCCGGGGTGTAAGATTTGCGCCCATAACGACAATTTCTGCTTACAAGGACTGCCCATGGTTCCCCACCTCACCACTGCCCTCACCGGCCCCCTGCTCGAACTGGAGCGCCGCTTCCTCGCCGCCAGCCCGCGCATCGAGCACTGGCTGCGCGGCCAGTGGCTGGAACACGCGCCGCCTTTCTATTCCTCGGTCGATTTGCGCAATTCCGGCTTCAAGCTGGCGCCGGTCGACACCAATCTCTTTCCCGGCGGCTTCAACAACCTCAACCCGGCCTTCCTGCCGCTGTGCGTGCAGGCGGCGATGAGCGCCATCGAGAAATTCTGCCCGCACGCCAAGAGCCTGCTGCTGATTCCGGAAAACCACACGCGCAACCAGTTCTATTTGCAAAATCTCGCCCAGATCGTCGCCATCCTCAAGCAGACCGGACTCGACGTGCGCGTCGGCTCGCTGCTGCCCGATCTCGCCGGGCCGACCCCGGTCGATCTGGAAAACGGCCAGCAACTGCTGCTCGAACCGCTGCTGCGCAACGGCAACCGGCTCGGCGTCGCCGGCTTCGAGCCGTGCGCCATTCTGCTCAACAACGACCTCTCGGCCGGCATTCCGGCCATCCTGCAAAATCTCGACGAGCAGGTCGTGCTGCCGCCGCTGCACGCCGGTTGGGCGCTGCGCCGCAAATCCAATCACTTCGCCGCTTACGATCAGGTAGCCAATGATTTCGCCCGCGAGATCGGCATCGATCCGTGGCGCATCAATCCGGCCTTCTCGGTCTGCCGCAGCGTCAATTTTCACGAGCGCCAGGGCGAGGAATGCCTAGCCGCCAATGTCGCCGCCGTGCTCGACATCGTGCGCGAGAAATACCGCGAATACGCCATCGCCGAGACGCCCTACGTGGTCGTCAAGGCCGACGCCGGTACCTATGGCATGGGCGTCATGACGGTGCGCGACGCCGACGAGGTGATCGCCCTCAACCGCCGTCAGCGCAACAAGATGAGCGTCGGCAAGGAAGGTCTGGCGGTGTCCGAAGTGCTGATCCAGGAAGGCGTGCATTCCTTCGAGACGCTCGACGAAGCGGTCGCCGAGCCGGTCGTGTACATGATCGACCGCTACGTCGTCGGCGGCTTCTACCGCGTGCATACCGGGCGTGGCAAGGACGAAAACCTCAACGCCCCCGGCATGCGCTTCGAACCGCTGGCTTTCGAAACCGGCTGCAACCTGCCCGACTACCGCTGCGATAATCCCGATTCGCCGCCCAACCGCTTCTACGCCTACGGCGTCGTCGCCCGTCTGGCCTGCCTGGCCGCCGCCGTCGAACTGGAGCGGGCGGCGCCGGCCGCTTGAGCGGCCTCGCCGCCGCGCCCATGCGGCTCCTCATCCTGCTCCTCGCCCTCGGTCTTGCCGCCTGTGCTCGTCCGCCAGTGCAGGAGCAGCAAGCCTACGTTTTCGGCACGCGCGTCGAAGTCATCGTCGTCAGCGCCGAGGCGGCGCGGGGACGGCAGGCCATTGCCGCCGTGCTGCGCGAATTCGACCGCCTGCACCGGGCCTACCACGCCTGGCAGCCGTCGGAACTGACGGCGCTCAACGCCGCCCTCGCCGCCGGCCAGCCGCACGCCATCAGCCCGGAACTGGCCGGACTGATCCGCGATACGCAAGAACTCAGCGCCCAGGGCGACTATCTGTTCGATCCCGGCATCGGCCAGCTGATCCGCCTGTGGGGTTTCCAGAACGACGAATTCGCGGCCGAACTGCCGCCACCACCGGCCATCGCCGCCTGGCTGGCGGAACAACCGTCAGTGGCCGACATCGCCGTCGACGGCAATGCGGCGCAGAGCCGCACGCGCCGGGTCGCCCTCGATTTCGGCGGCTACCTGAAGGGCGTCGCCCTCGACCGCGCCGCCCTTATCCTGCGCCAGCAAGGCATAGACAATGCGTTGATCAACATCGGCGGCAATGTGCTGGCCCTGGGCAGCCGCGCCGGCCGCGCCTGGCGGGTCGGCATCCAGCATCCGCGGCAGCCCGGACCGCTGGCCACGGTCAATCTGGCGGATGGCGAAGCCATCGGTACTTCCGGCGACTACCAGCGTTTTTTCGAAGTCGATGGCAAACGCTACGCCCACCTGCTCGATCCGCGCATGGGCTACCCGGCTGAGCACACCCAGGCGGTGACCGTGCTGCTGCCGGCTGGGCCGCGCGCCGGCACGCTGTCCGACGCCGTCTCCAAGCCGATTTTCATCGCCGGCCCCGAGCACTGGCGGACGCTGGCCGAAAAAATGGGCGTCGCGCAGGCGCTGCGTATCGACGCCGACGGTCGCGTCTTTGTCACCACCGCGCTGCATCGCCGCCTTGAATTCATCGGCGGGCCGCCCGCCGACCTCATCATCGTTCCTTGAAACTTGCCTGTCCAAAGCGGGATTACTTCGCTGCGCTCGCAATGACGGCTGTTTTTGTACCGTCATTGCGAGGAGCGCAGCGACGAAGCAATCCAGAAATAGCGCGCCCTATTCCATCGCCCGCGAATCGAGGCAGAGCGTCACCGGCCCATCGTTGATCAAACTGATCCGCATATCGGCGCCGAAGGCGCCGGTCGGCACCGGCCTGCCCAGTTCGGCTTCGAGGCGGGCGACGAAGCGGGTAAACAGCGGTTGCGCCAGTTCGCCGCGCGCCGCCCGGCTCCACGATGGCCGGTTGCCTTTTTTGACCGCGGCGAAGAGCGTGAATTGCGATACCGCCAGAATTTCCCCGCCCATGTCGCGCACGCTGCGGTTCATGACCCCCTCGGCATCGGCAAACAGGCGCAGGCGCGTCAGCTTGCCGGCCATCCAGGCAATATCGTCATCACCATCGGCCACCTCGAAGCCCGCCAGAACCAGCAAGCCGGCCCCGATCCGCGCCAGCTCATCGGCCCCAACCGCAACCGCCGCTTCCCTGACCCGCTGCACCACGACCCGCATGGTTAAATGTCGATGCGCGCGTTCAGAGCATTGGTTTCGATAAATTCCCGGCGCGGCTCGACATTCTCACCCATCAGCGTGGTGAAGATTTCGTCGGCGGCAATGGCATCGTCGATCTGCACCCGCAAGAGGCGGCGAATCTTGGGATCCATGGTGGTTTCCCACAACTGCTCGGGGTTCATTTCGCCAAGCCCCTTGTAACGCTGCTTGCTGATGCCGCGCTCGACTTCGTTGAGCAGCCACTTCATGGCCTCGCCGAAATCGGCGACAGCCTGTTTCTTCTCGCCGCGGGCCATCACGGCGCCAGCGCCGAAGAGGTCGGCCAGGGTTTCGGCGGTGCGCTTTAATTGCATGAAATCGCCCGAGAGCAGCAAGTCCTCGTCGATCAGGCCGACTTTCAGGTTGCCGTGGTGCATGCGCTCGACGCGCAGCATCCAGCGTTCCTGGATATCGTCGAATTTGGCGAGGATGCGCGTGCCGTGATTAACCTGGGCGGCAATCCGCTCGGCGCTGGCCTGGGCGGCGGCCTCGGTCGACAGGTCGAGCGCCAGATTATGGCGAACGACGGCCTGTAACACGTCCGGATTGATGAGGTGCGCCAGGCGTTCGATCACCGCCTCGGTGGCCAGCCAGTTGCGCGCCAGATTTTCCAGCGCCGGGCCGCCGATCGGCTCAGCGCCAGCGCGCGGCGTCAGGGCGGCTTCGGACAGCGCCATGTTGAGCAGGAACTGGTTGTACTCCTGGTCGTCTTTCAGGTAGCGCTCGGTCTTGCCGTGCTTGACCTTGTACAGCGGCGGCTGGGCAATGTAGATGTAGCCGCGCTCGACCAGTTCCGGCATCTGGCGGTAAAGCAGGGTCAGCAGCAGGGTGCGGATGTGGGCGCCGTCGACGTCGGCATCGGTCATGATGATGATGCGGTGGTAGCGCAGCTTGTCGACATTGAAGTCGTCCTTGCCGATGCCGGTGCCGAGCGCGGTGATCAGGGTGACGATCTGCTCGGAGGAAATCAGCTTGTCGAAACGCGCCTTCTCGACATTGAGCACCTTGCCGCGCAGCGGCAGGATCGCCTGGAACTTGCGGTCGCGGCCCTGCTTGGCCGAGCCGCCGGCGGAATCGCCCTCGACGATGTAGATTTCGCACAGCGCCGGGTCTTTCTCCTGGCAGTCGGCCAGCTTGCCGGGCAGACCGATGCCGTCGAGCGCTCCTTTGCGGCGCGTCATTTCGCGCGCCTTGCGGGCGGCTTCGCGGGCGCGCGAAGCCTCGACGATCTTGCCGCAGATGACCTTGGCGTCGGCCGGGCGTTCGAGCAGGAAGTCGGCCAGTTTTTGCGCCACCACTTCTTCAACGGCCGGACGCGCTTCGGAAGACACCAGCTTCATCTTGGTTTGCGAGGCGAACTTGGGATCGGGCATCTTGATCGACAGCACGCAGGCCAGGCCCTCGCGCATGTCGTCGCCGGAAATGTCGACCTTGGCCTTCTTGGCGATTTCGTTTTCGTCGATGTATTTGTTGATGATCCGGGTCATCGCTGCGCGCAGGCCGGTCAGGTGCGTGCCGCCGTCGGACTGCGGAATGTTGTTGGTGAAACAGAGCACCTGTTCCTGGTAGGAATCGTTCCACTGCATCGCCACTTCGACGCCGATGACGATGCCGTCGGCGACCGTGGCCTCGCCCGCCGAATAAAAAATGTTGGGATGCAGGATGCTCTTGCTGCGGTTGATGTACTCGACAAAACTGCGCACGCCGCCGGCAAAGGCGAACAGTTCCTCCTTGCCGGAACGCTGATCGACCAGCTTGATGGACACGCCGTTATTGAGGAAAGAAAGCTCGCGCAAGCGCTTGGCGAGAATTTCGTAATGAAACTCGATGTGGGTGAAAATTTCCTCATCGGCCAGGAAATGCACCTCGGTGCCCCGCTTTTCCGTGTCGCCGACAATTTTCAGGGGCGAGATTTCAACCCCGTCGCGCATTTCAATGACGCGATCAATCGGCGCGCCACGGTTGAATTCCATGAAATGCCTGCGGCCGTCACGGCGAACGATGAGGCGCAGCCACTTGGACAGCGCATTGACGCAGGAAACGCCAACGCCGTGCAAGCCGCCGGAAACCTTGTAGGAATTCTGGTTGAACTTGCCGCCAGCGTGCAATTCGGTCAGCGCGATTTCGGCGGCGGAGCGTTTCGGCTCGTGCTTGTCGTCCATCTTGACGCCGGTCGGAATGCCGCGGCCGTTATCGATGACCGAGATGGAATTGTCCGGGTGAATGGTGACGATGATGTCGTCGCAGTGTCCGGCCAGAGCCTCGTCGATCGAATTATCGACGACTTCAAAGACCAGGTGATGCAGGCCGGTGCCGTCCGAGGTGTCGCCGATGTACATGCCGGGACGTTTGCGTACCGCCTCCAGACCCTCGAGGATCTGGATGCTGGATTCGCCATAGGCCGGCGCGGCGCCCTGGACGCTGTTCTCTTCACTCATTGTCTGTGTTCCACGTGAAACAAAGCCGGCTCACCCTCCGGGCGAGCCTCGAATCTGCCAACAAATATGCGATTTAGATGCGCATCGGCATGATGACGTACTTGAAGCGCTCGTTGCCGGGCACCGTAATCAGGGCGCTCGAACTGGCGTCGTTGAAACTCCACTGCACTTCATCGGTATGGACGTTGTTCAGGACGTCGAGCAGATAGCTGACGTTGAAGCCAACGTCGATGCCCTCGCCGCTGTACTCGACCTCGATTTCTTCCTGCGCCTCTTCCTGCTCGGCGTTGGCGGCGATCAGCTTGAGACTGTTATCGCCAAGCACGACGCGAATGCCACGGAATTTCTCATTGGTCAGGATGGCGGCGCGTTGCATGGCCTGCATCAGCGTCTGGCGGCCAATGGTCATGTGGTTGCGCAGCGCCGTCGGCACCACCCGCTCGTAATCCGGAAATTTGCCGTCAATCAGCTTGGAAACCAGCACCACGGAACCGAAAGCGAAGCGTACCTGATTGGCGGCCAGGGTGATATTCAACGGCTCGTCGCTATCGACCAGCAGGCGGTTGAGTTCGAGCACCGTCTTGCGCGGCAGGATGAGTTCCTGGCGCGGCAGCTCGGTGTCGATGGCGACGCTGGCGTAGGCTAGGCGGTGGCCGTCGGTCGCCACGGCGCGTAATTCCTTGCCGTCGGCTAGCAGCAATAAGCCATTCAGGTAATAGCGGACATCCTGGGCGGCCATGCTGTACTGGGTTTTGGCCAACAACTGGCGGAAATCCTTTTGCGATATCTGGAATTGCCGGGTTTCGTCCTCGCTTAGCGTCATCCGCGGAAAGTCATCGGCCGGCAGGGTTTGCAGGCTGAAACGGCTCTTGCCGGCGCGCACCTGCAAACGCTTGTCTTCGAGCAGCAGGTTGATCTCGGCGGTATCCGGCAGGGAACGCAGGATTTCCTGCAATTTGCGGGCGCCAACCGTGATGGCGCCGTCGCCATCGCCAACCGCGCCATCACTGACTGTGGTGATCTGAATCTCGATGTCGGTCGCCAGCAGCGTCAGGCGCTCGCCTTTCTTTTCCAGCAGCACGTTGGACAGAATGGGCAGCGTGTGGCGTCGCTCGACGATCCCCGCCACGGACTGCAACGGGGCAAGAAGCGTGTCTCTTTGGCTTTTGATAAGAACCATAGATTAAATTCCTTTAAAGACTATAGCGGGAACAATTCTGTGGACAACACAAAATAATTCATAATTTTCAACTGCTTGCAATCCAATCAAGGCTCTGCGCAAGCCTCTGGATTGGCTGTGGATCAATTCTGGACAATTTTCCCACAAAGGGCGAAAAGCCGTTTAGTTCACAAAGCGCGGACAGCTTGTCCACAGACTTGCCGACAGCGCTCATTCTTATCCCTTGAGCACCTGCAACAGGACATGCAGGTCGTGGTTCAGCTCGTTGTCCTTCAGACGCAGCGAGTCGATCCTCTTTACCGCGTGGATCACCGTGGTATGGTCGCGGCCGCCGAAGGCCTCGCCGATTTCCGGGAAGCTGTGCGAGGTGATTTCGCGGCACAGCCACATGGCCAGTTGCCGTGGCCGGGCGATGGCCTGCGTGCGCTTCTTGGAGAACAGATCGCCGACCTTGATCTTGTAATAATCGGCGACGGTCTTCTGGATGTTGTCGATGCTGACATTGCGCACCGAGACAATCAGATCCTTCAGCGCCTCCTTGGCCAGATCGAGAGCGATCACCCGGCCGTGGAAGGAAGAGTAAGCCAGCACTTTTTTCAGCGCCCCTTCCAGTTCGCGGACATTGGAGCGCAGATGTTTGGCGATGAAGAAGGCGACTTCGTCGTCGAGGCGGATGCCCTCGGCCTCGGCCTTCTTTTTCAGGATGGCGACGCGCATTTCCAGCTCGGGCGGCTCGATCTGCACCGTCAGACCCCAGTCGAAGCGGGTTACCAGACGGTCGTCGAGGCCGTTGATGTCCTTCGGGTAGGTGTCGCAGGTGATGATGATCTGCTTGCGGGCCTCGATCAAAGCGTTGAACAGAAAGAAAAATTCCTCCTGCGAACGGTTCTTGCCGTTGAAGAACTGCACGTCGTCGAGCAATAGCACGTCGAGCGAGCGGTAGGCCCGCTTGAAGCTGTCGAAGGATTTTTGCTGGTAGGCGCGGACCACGTCCGAGTAGTAATCCTCGGCGTGAACGTAACGTATGACCTTGTCCGGGTTTTCGTCGACGATGGCGTTGCCGATGGCGTGGATCAGGTGGGTCTTGCCGAGGCCGGCGCCACCGTAGATGTACAGCGGATTATAGGCGCCGCCTGGATTGCCGGCGACCTGGACGGCGGCGGCGCGCGCCAGATCGTTGGCCTTGCCGACCACCAGACTGTCAAAGGTGAAAGCCGGGAACAAGCGCGATTTATCGTAATTGCGACCGCGGCCAGATTTTTTTTCTTCACTCTTGGCGGGTTTGCTGACCTTGGTTACTGGCTCGGCTGGCGGTGCTTCGTCGGCGGCTTCGCTCTGCGTCGGCGCATCGGCGCGGCCATTGCCGATCACCAGGGCGATATTGACGGGCGCCGGAAAGAAATTGCGGGAGTGATCCTCGATGCGTGCCAGGTAACGCTCGCGCACCCATTTCAGGATGAAGCTGTTGGGCGCGATCAGGCGCAAGCCATCCTCCGTCGCCCCGCTCCCACCTTCGAAGCGAAGCGGCTTGATCCAGGTGTTGAATTGCTGCGCAGGCAACTCCTGTTCAAAACGTTGCAAACAGGATTCCCAGAAACCGGACATTGACGACGACACCCCCCCCACCGGAAAAGCCCAGCAGGTGCTTGTAATTATATGATTCGGAAAAGTATTTTTCTAAGGACGCAGTGCTATCGGCAACTTGCGAAGGAAGAGATTCTACCCCTCATCCGGGGAGTTATCCACAGCCATGGAAAATAATTGTCGCGCGCTGCTGCCTGCTGGTCTTGCAAAAAACCCGTCGGCGCTAGTGCCCGCTCGGCGTCATCAGTTTGAGGCCGACGATGCCGGCGACGATCAGGGCGATGCTGAGGAGCCGCCCCGCCTCCCGCGCTTCGCCGAAAAGCCAGATGCCAAGCACGGCGGTGCCAACGACGCCGATGCCGGTCCACACCGCATAGGCGGTGCCCAGGGGCAGTGCCTTCAGCGACCAGCCGAGCAGGATGACGCTGGCGACCATCAGGGCGAGCGTCCAGATGCTCGGCCACAGGCGCGAAAAGCTCGCGGTGTATTTGAGGCCGACCGCCCAGCCGATCTCGCACAGGCCGGCGAGAAAGAGGATCAACCAGGCCGGGCCGGCGCTCACGCCTGACTCGCGAACCACGCCTCGGCGGCAGCCACGGTGGCGGCGATATCGGCCTCGCTGTGGGCGGCGGAGACGAAACCGGCCTCGAAGGCCGAGGGCGCGAAATAGTGGCCGGCTTCGATCATGGCGTGGAAGAAGCGGTTGAAGGCTTCCTTGTCGCAGGCCAGTACCTCGTCGTAAGTGCCCGGGCAGCGTTCGGCGAAATAGAGGCCGAACATGCCGCCGACGTTCTGGGCGCTGAAGGCGATGCCGTGCTTTTTCGCGGCAGCGGCCAGCCCGTCGCACAGGGCTTTGGTTTTGGCGCTCAGGGCGGCGTAAAAGCCAGGCGCCTGGATCAGTTTCAGGGTCGCCAGACCGGCGGCGGTGGCCAGCGGATTGCCGGACAGGGTGCCGGCCTGATACACCGGGCCGAGCGGCGCGATGCACTGCATGATTTCGCGCTTGCCGCCAAAGGCGCCGAGCGGCATGCCGCCGCCGATCACCTTGCCGAAGGTGGACAGATCCGGCGTGATGCCATACAGCCCTTGGGCGCTGCCGAGGCCGACGCGAAAGCCGGTCATCACTTCGTCGAAAATGAGTACCGCGCCGTGCTGCGCCGTCAATTCGCGCATGGTCTTGAGGAATTCGGCGCTCGGCGCGATCAGGTTCATGTTGCCGACCACCGGCTCGACAATCACGGCGGCGATTTTGTCGCCATGTTGGGCGAAAGCGTCGGCCAGTTGCTGCGCATCGTTGTAGGCCAGCACCAGGGTGTGCTGCGCGACAGCGGCGGGAACGCCGCCCGAGGACGGATTGCCGAAAGTCAGCAGGCCGGAGCCGGACTTTACCAGCAGACTGTCGGAATGGCCGTGGTAGCAGCCCTCGAATTTGATCAAAAGGTCGCGCCCGGTGTGGCCGCGCGCCAGGCGGATGGCGCTCATGGTCGCCTCGGTGCCGGAGGACACCAGGCGCACCGCGTCCAGCGACGGCACCAGGGCGCACAGCAGGTCGGCGATTTCGACTTCCCGCGCGGTCGGAGCGCCGAAGGAAAGGCCGTCGGCGGCGGCGGCGCAAACGGCGGCGACGACCTCGGGATGGGCATGGCCGAGGATCAGCGGGCCCCAGGAGCCGACGTAATCGGTGTACCACTTGCCGTCGGCGTCCTGGACGCGGGGACCGACACCCTTCTGGAAAAACAGCGGCGTGCCGCCGACCGAGCGGAAGGCGCGCACCGGCGAATTGACGCCGCCGGGAATGTGTTGCTGGGCGCGTTCAAACAAGTGCTGATTGCGGGAAGTCATGCGTCGTATTCCTCGAAAAGTTGTTGATATTGGGCGGCGCGGGCAGCGATATACGGCGCCGTGAAAAGATCGGTGATGACGGCTAGCAGGTCGGCGCCGGCAGCTAAAACAGTCGGGGCATTGGCGTGCGTGATGCCGCCGATGGCACAGCAGCGGATCGGCAAGTCGCGGCGGATGCGTTC
>WREP01000021.1 GCA_009779265.1 Betaproteobacteria bacterium | reverse complement strand
CCCGTGAAACGGGAAATCCCCAAATTTCTTGATCAACAGCCCAAAAACCTGTGCCTTGACACATTTTCCAGGGTTTTTATGACAAGGCTTGCCAAGATGGACGGTTGTTCAGAGAGTCCCTAAGCCAGGCGACAGGGGAGCATGGCGCTCACCTTTTCTCATCGTGCTGCAAGGCATCAACCCTGCTGGCGGCGGAAGGCGGTATATAATTGTTGCCCTCCGAGGGGCGCTGCAAGGGAGAACTCCCTCAGGCTCGGTTCATAACGGCGCTCACTGTCCAACCCTGCCGGGCGCAGGGGGTTCGGTGAGTTGAATGCCGCCCTGCCCCGGCCACGGTTTACAAGGAGCTTACCGTGGCTGATTGCCAAGATTACGTTATTGCCGATTTGTCCCTGGCCGACTGGGGACGCAAGGAAATCCGCATCGCCGAAAGCGAGATGCCGGGCCTCATGGCCATCCGCGAGGAATTCGCCAAGACCCGACCGCTGCAAGGGGCGCGCATCACCGGCTCGTTGCACATGACGATTCAGACCGCCGTGCTGATCGAGACGCTGACCGCGCTCGGCGCCGAGGTCCGCTGGGCGTCGTGCAACATTTTCTCGACCCAGGATCACGCCGCCGCCGCCATCGCCGCCGCCGGCATCCCGGTATTCGCGGTCAAGGGTGAATCGCTGGCGGAATACTGGGATTACACCCACCGCATTTTCGACTGGCCCGATGGCGGCTATTCCAACATGATCCTCGACGACGGCGGCGACGCGACGCTGCTGCTGCATCTTGGCGCTCGCGCCGAGCAGGACGGCGCGGTGCTGGCCCAGCCGGCTTCCGAGGAAGAAAGCATCCTCTTCGCCGCCATCAAGGCCAAGCTCAAGACCGATCCGGCCTGGTATTCGACCCGCCTGGCGCAAATCAAGGGCGTCACCGAGGAAACCACCACCGGCGTGCATCGCCTGTACCAGATGCACGCGCGCGGCGAACTGAAGTTCCCGGCCATCAATGTCAACGATTCGGTCACCAAGTCCAAGTTCGACAATCTGTACGGCTGCCGCGAATCGCTGGTGGATGGCATCAAGCGCGCCACCGATGTCATGGTCGCCGGCAAGATCGCCGTCGTCTGCGGCTATGGCGATGTCGGCAAGGGTTCCGCCCAGGCTTTGCGCGCCCTCTCGGCGCAGGTCTGGGTCACCGAAATCGACCCGATCTGCGCCCTGCAGGCGGCGATGGAAGGCTACCGCGTGGTCACCATGGAATACGCCGCCGACAAGGCTGACATTTTCGTCACCTGCACCGGCAATTACCACGTCATCACGCACAACCACATGGCAAAGATGAAGAACAACGCCATCGTCTGCAACATCGGCCACTTCGACAACGAAATCGACGTCGCCGCGCTGGAAAAATACCAGTGGGAGGAAATCAAGCCGCAGGTCGATCACGTCATCTTCCCCGATGGCCGGCGCATCATCTTGCTAGCCAAGGGCCGCCTGGTCAATCTCGGTTGTGCCACCGGCCACCCGAGTTACGTGATGAGTTCCAGCTTCGCCAACCAGACCATCGCCCAGATCGAGCTATACACCCGGACGGGCGATTACCCGGTGGGCGTCTACACCCTGCCCAAGCATCTCGACGAAAAGGTCGCCCGCCTGCAACTGAAAAAGCTCAACGCCGAACTGACGGTGCTGACCGAAGCACAGGCCAGCTACATTGGCGTGCCGGTCGACGGGCCGTACAAGGCTGAGCATTACCGTTACTGAACCAGAGCGAGTTTAATTTATGCGCGGGCCTTCCCTCTCCCCCAACTCCTCTGTGCTGCTTCGCCGCATTCCGCTTCGCGGAACCAGCCTTCGGCTGTCCTGCGGCCTGCGGCTTGGTCCCGCAAGCGGGAGAGGGAAGTGTCTTTCCATCTCACGCTGGCGGGAAAGACAGATGCAGCGCTGCACTGCCGACTTGCACCCCGGAACTGGAGGCTACCGCGAAAGCCCGACACTCCCCTCCCCCCTCGCGGGGGAGGGGCTGGGGGAGAGGGGGAGGCGGCAAGGGAAAGGCGTCTGGTTTGCCCATCGCGCCTGCATACGCCGCGCATCCTCTGTAAGGACAGGCTTGAAACCCGCCCCAACCTCCCCCTCTCCCCGGCCCTCCCCCGCGAGGGGGGAGGGAGAGCACAAGCAACCCACCTTATCCCCGCATTTCGCTTCACTGGATCGGCTCCTGGGTAGGGTGACTCGAAGCGTCGGAAGAGGGTACGCCCCTGAATCAAAATTGCTCTATATGTGCCACCCGAGGCGCACCCGATGAGCATGAACTCCTTCCATGCCCGGCAAGGAGGGCGGCTGGCCACGGCAAAGCCGGCGGCGAAAAAAACGCCTGACCGGCATGGCCTGCTGCGCGCCGACGCGCTGCTCGTCCAGTGCGGGCTGGCGGCGTCGCGCACGCAGGCGCAGCGGCTGATCGGCGCTGGCCGCGTCAGTTGCGAGGGCAAGGCGGTCGCCAAGCCGGCGCAGGAATTGCCGGCCAGCGCCGCGCTGACCGTCGCCGCGGACGATGCTGATCGCTACGTCTCGCGCGGCGGCCTCAAGCTGGCCGGGGCGCTGGCCGCCACCGGCCTCGCCATCGCCGGCAAGGACTGTCTCGACATCGGCCAATCCACCGGCGGCTTCACCGACTGCCTGGTGCAGGCCGGCGCCCGGCATGTGGTTGGCGTCGATGTCGGCCACGACCAACTGCACGGCCGGCTGCGTGGCGATGCCCGCGTCACCGCTCTGGAAGGCGTCAATGGCCGCGCCCTGAGCGCCGCCGATCTGGGCGATGCGCTGCCGGCAGGCGGTTTTGACCTGATCGTCGGCGATCTCTCCTTCATCTCGCTGACCCTGATCCTGCCGCGCCTGCCGGCGCTGCTGGCCGCCGATGGCGACCTGCTGCTGCTGGTCAAGCCGCAGTTCGAGGTCGGCCCCGGCCATGTCGGCAAGGGCGGCATCGTCCGCGACCCGGCGCTATATCAGCAAGTCGAACAAAAACTGCGCGACTGCGCCGCCGCGCTCGGCCTCACCGTCCGCGCCTGGCTGGACAGCCCGATCACCGGCGGCGACGGCAATCGCGAATTTTTCATCTGGTTGAGAAGCAATCCTGAAAAATGCCAAGCAATCTGACCGCCAATCGCTCCCATTTGCCTCCCCCTCTCCCCCGACCCCTCTCCCGCGAGGGGAGAGGGGAGATCCCGCGCAACCTGCCACCGCTTCCAAGATCATGAAACCCGAAATTTCCATCGAATTTTTCCCGCCGCAAACGCCGGAAGGCATGACCAAGCTGCGCGCCGTGCGCGGCGAACTGGCCAAGTTGCGACCCGCTTTCTTCTCGGTGACTTTTGGCGCTGGCGGCTCGACCCGCGAACGCACCTTCGCCGTCATCAAGGAAATCGCCGCCGAAGGCCACAACGCGGCGCCGCACCTGTCCTGCATCGGCTCGACCCGCGCCAGCATCCGCGACATCCTGAACGATTACCGGGCCGCCGGCATCCGCCGCATCGTCGCGCTGCGCGGCGATCTCCCCTCGGGCATGGCGGAGACCGGCGAATTCCGCTACGCCAACGAACTGGTCGAATTCATCCGCCAAGAAACCGGCGACTGCTTCCACCTGGAAGTCGCCGCCTACCCGGAATGGCACCCGCAGGCGCGCAACCCGCAGGACGATCTCGACGCCTTCGCGCGCAAGGTCAAGGCCGGCGCCAATTCGGCCATCACCCAGTATTTTTTCAATGCCGACGCCTATTTCAATTTCGTCGACGCCGTCCGCGCGCGCGGCGTGGACATCCCCATCGTGCCCGGCATCATGCCCATTTTCGGCTTCAGCAAACTGGCCCGCTTTTCCGATACCTGCGGCGCCGAGATTCCGCGCTGGATGCGCAAGAAATTCGAGAGTTTCGGCGACGACAGCGATTCCATCCGCGCCTTCGGCCTCGATGTCGTCACCGCGCTGTGCCAGCGCCTGCTCGCTGGCGGCGCGCCCGGCCTGCATTTTTACTCGATGAACCAGTCGGTTCTGATCGGTGAAATCTGCCGGCGGCTGGGGCTTGAGCCGCCCAGCCAATAATTGAGCTTGACACAACACCCCCAAACACGGTGTAATTGCATGTTTTTTCTAAGCACATCAAGGGATTACCAACATGAAACGCACGTATCAACCGTCGGTCGTGCGCCGCAAGCGCACCCATGGCTTCCTGGTTCGTATGCGCACCAAGGGCGGCCGGGCTGTGATCGCCGCTCGCCGCGCCAAGGGCCGCAAGCGTCTGGGCGTCTGATTCCGTTTCCATTTCAATCGAGCACGCGAAGGCGAAGCGCAGACAGTACGGTAGTACGGCAAGCGAAGCCGGCAATCGGTTGAAAGGGGAATGGAATGACCCGGACGTTCGACGAGGTGGATCACAGCTTCGCTCGACGCTATCGCCTGACCAAAACGGATGAGTTTTCATCCGTTTTTGGTTTCAGGAAAGCCCTTCGCGGCCAGTTGCTGATGCTGCATTACCAGCCGCGAGCCGCTGGCGAAATTGCCGCCCGCCTCGGTCTGGTGGTCGGCAAAAAGTTCTTGCCACGCGCGGTCGACCGCAATCGTTGCAAGCGGGTGTTGCGCGAACAATTCCGTCTGCGGCGCGGCGAATTGCCGGCCTGCGATGTGGTCGCGCGCCTGGCGTCAAAGCCGGGAAAGCTCGATGCCGCGCTCTTGGTCGAGGATTTTCTCGCCTTGCTGGCAAAATTGCGACGCCGGGCCGGGCCGCACGAAATTGCATGAAACGCCTGTTGATCGGCCTGATCCGCTTTTATCAATATGCGATCAGCCCGTTTCTCGGGCGCAGTTGCCGCTTTGTTCCAAGCTGTTCGGAATACGCGGCAGAGGCAGTAGGGAAGTACGGTGCCATCAAGGGCGGTTGGTTGGGCGCGAAGCGCATCTGCCGCTGCCATCCCTGGCATCCGGGCGGGTACGATCCCGTACCCTGATTGGTTAAATAATTGATTGTATGGGTTTTTCATGGACACTCGCCGCCTGATTCTGCTGCTCATTTTCTGTATCTCCGGTTTTATGCTGTGGGAGAAATGGGAGCAGTACAAGTACCCGAAACCGGCGGCCGAAATCGCTGTCGCCGGTGCCCCGGCAGCCGCTCCCGGCGGTGATGCGCCGCGCCCGAGCGCCAGCTTGCAGGCCCACAGCGTCACCGCGCCAAGCGCCAGCGCCGCGCCGGTCAGCGTCGCCGAAACCTTCACCATCACCACTGACCTGCTGCAAGCCACCATCTCGGCTCAGGGCGGCGATATCGTTCACCTCGAACTGTTCAAGTACAAGGAAAAGGACGATGCGAACAAGAATTTCGTTCTTTTCGACGCCACGCACCAGTATTTCGCGCAAAGCGGCCTGATTGGCGACGGCCTGCCGACGCACCGCGCGACCTTCCGCCGCGTCACCGGCCCGGCGACGCTGGCCGACGACGCCGACAGCTTGCAGGTGCGCCTCGAAACCGACGGCCCGAATGGCGGCACGATCGCCAAGATCCTGACCTTCCATCGCAATTCCTACCTGATCGACATCGCCTGGGAAATCACCAATGCCGGCGAGCAGCCCATGACGCCGCTGGCCTATTTCCAGCTTCAGCGCGACAGCGAGGCGCCGGCCGGCGAATCGCGGATGATGCCGGTCTTCACCGGCCCGGCGGTCTATACCGAGGAACACAAGTACCAGAAGCTGGCCTTCTCCGACATCGCCGAGAACAAGGCCAAATTCGCCAAGACCGCCGATAACGGCTGGCTGGCGATGGTTCAGCATTACTTCGTCGCCGCCTTCGTGGCGGAGGGGAATACGCAGCGCGAGTTCTACGCCAACAAGATGGAAAGCGCCAATGCCTACCAGGCCGGCCTGATCCTGCCGCTGGCCGAAATCGCGCCGGGCGCCAGCGGCGCCGCCGCGGTCAAGCTGTACGCCGGCCCGCAGGAACAGGCAAGGCTCAAACAGGTGGCGCCCGGCCTCGATCTGGTCGTCGACTATGGCTGGCTGACGATGATTGCCGCGCCGATCTTCTGGGCGCTGCAATTCATCCACGGTCTTGTCGGCAACTGGGGCTGGGCCATCGTTGTGCTGACGATTATCATCAAGCTCATCTTCTTCCCGCTCTCGGCCGCTTCCTACAAGTCCATGGCCAAGATGCGCGTCCTCACGCCGCGCCTGATGCAACTCAAGGAACGCTACGCCGACGACAAGCAGCGCCTGAACCAGGAAATGATGAAGCTTTACCAGAGCGAAAAGATCAATCCCCTCGGCGGCTGCCTGCCGATTCTGGTCCAGATTCCGGTATTCATCGCCCTCTACTGGGTGCTGCTCGGCGCCGTCGAAATGCGCGGCGCGCCGTGGATGCTGTGGATTCACGATCTGGCCGCCGCCGATCCCCTGTTCATCCTGCCAATCATCATGATGGCTTCGATGTTCATCCAGATCAAACTCAACCCGACCCCGCCGGACCCGATCCAGGCCAAGGTGATGATGATCATGCCGCTGGTTTTCGGCGTCATGTTCTTCTGGTTCCCGGCCGGTCTGGTGCTCTACTGGGTGGTGAACAACATCCTCTCCATCGCCCAGCAGTGGCAAATCACCCGCATGATCGACGCCGGCGGCAAGGCAGCCAACGACGCAAAGGCCTGAGAAGCCGGCTTTATATGCAACTGCGCCGCCGTCTCCCCTGCCGCCTCCCCCTCTCCCCCGGCCCCTCCCCCGCGAGGGGGGAGGGGAGTGCAGTTTCTGTGGCGTGAACACCGACACCATCGCCGCCATCGCCACGGCTCCGGGCCGTGGCGGTATCGGCGTCGTTCGCGTCTCGGGCAGCGATCTGCTGCCCTTTGCCTTGGCGCTGTGCGGCCAGACGCCCAAACCGCGCCACGCCGCCCTGGCCGAATTCCGCGCCGCTGACGGCAGCGCCATCGACAGCGGCCTGCTGCTCTATTTCCCCAATCCACACTCCTTCACCGGCGAGGACGTGCTTGAACTGCACGGCCACGGCGGCCCGGTGGTGCTACACATGCTGCTCGCCCGCTGCCTCGATCTCGGGGCGCGGCTGGCCGAGCCGGGCGAATTCAGCCGCCGCGCCTTCCTCAATGGCAAGATGGATCTCGCCCAGGCTGAGGCCGTCGCCGACCTGATCGACGCCGCCACCGCCAGCGCCGCCCGCTCCGCCGTGCGCTCGCTGCAAGGCGAATTCTCGCGCGCCATCGGCGAACTAAACGAGGAACTGATCAATCTGCGCATGCTGGTCGAGGCGACCCTCGATTTTCCCGAGGAGGACATCGACTTCCTCCAGGCCGCCGACGCCTGCGGCCGCCTCGAACGCCTGCAAGCGAAACTGGCCGCGATCATCGACCGCGCGGGCCAAGGCAAACTGTTGCAGAGCGGCCTCGCCGTCGTCCTCGCCGGCCAGCCCAATGTCGGCAAATCCTCGCTGCTCAATCGCCTGACCGGCGACGAGCTGGCCATTGTCACCGCCATCCCCGGCACCACCCGCGATGCGCTGCGCTCGACCATCCAGATTGAAGGCATCCCCCTGCACATCATCGACACCGCCGGCCTGCGCGAAACCGAGGACGAAATCGAGCGCATCGGCATCGAAAGAAGCTGGCAGGAAATCGCCAAGGCCGACGTGCTGCTGCTGCTGGTCGATGCCCGCAGCGGCATCGGCGACGCCGACCGGGAAATCCTCGCCCGCCTGCCAGCCCATTTGCGGCGCATCACCGTCTACAACAAAATCGACCTCGCCGGCCGCGCGCCGGAACGCCACGCCGAACACGACGCCCACGGCGACACCGTGGCCATCTCCCTGTCGGCCAAACACAACCAGGGCATCGACCTGCTGCGCGCCGAATTGCTGCGCATCGCCGGCTGGCACCCGGCGGAAGACGTCTTCATCGCCCGCGAACGCCACCTGCGGGCGCTGGCCGCCGCCCAGGAGCACGCCACCGCCGCCCGCGCCGTCCTCGACCGCCTAGCGCTTGAGCTATTCGCCGAGGAACTGCGCCTGGCGCAGCACGCCTTGGGCGAAATCACCGGCCAATTCACCGCCGACGACCTGCTCGGCGTGATTTTCAGTAGTTTCTGTATTGGCAAGTGACAGCCCCGCGGCTGCTCCTGATAAGCTTGGCGCGCATCGCCAATCGTTTGGCCACCCCCTCAAGAAACACTGTGCAACAAACTGATTTTAAATGGGATTTACAACCCCCTCCCCAACCCTCCCCTACGGGCTTCGCCCGCAAGGGAGGGAGTCGTAGCCGGCACGCACTGCGGGTTTTCTCCCTCCTTTTCGCCGCAGGCGAAGGGGAGGGTCGGGGAGGGGTGTTTCTTTGTCACTATTTGCGGCCACAGGCCGATTACTGCGCTATCCGGCAACACTCATGAATATTGAAGCAAAGAAAAACCCCGCCGCCGCGCCTTCAATGACGCAGCGCACTGGCGTGCTCAAGAAATCCGACCTCTACAGTTCCATCTGGGCTTCCTGCGACGAACTGCGCGGCGGCATGGATGCCAGCCAGTACAAGGACTATGTCCTGTTCATGCTGTTCATCAAGTACATCAGCGACAAATACGCCGACAGCGACGACTTCGCTCCGCCCGTGGTCATTCCGCCCGGCGCCTCGTTTCGGAACATGGTGGCGCTCAAGGGCAGGCCGGATATCGGCGACCGCATCAACACCCAGATCATCCAGCGCCTGATCGACAACAACAGCCGGCTGGCGCGCACCGACTTTCCCGACTTCAACGATCCCAACAAGCTTGGCGAAGGCGCGGCGATGGTCGAGCGGCTGGGCAACCTGATCGCCATTTTCGAGAAGCCCGAACTCAATTTCGCCAATCATCGCGCCGAAAACGACGATCTGCTCGGCGACGCCTACGAATACCTGATGCGGCACTTCGCCCAGGATTCCGGCAAGAGCAAGGGGCAGTTCTACACGCCCGCCGAGGTCAGCCGCGTCATTGCCCAAGTCATCGGCATTTCGCCGGACAACGCCAGAGGCGCCACCACCGCCTATGACCCGACCTGCGGCTCCGGCTCGCTGCTGCTCAAGGTGGCCGCCGAAGCGGGCAAGCAGATCACGCTGGAAGGGCAGGAAAAAGACGTGACCACGGCGGGTCTGGCACGCATGAACATGATTCTGCACGACTTTCCCACCGCCACCATCATGAGCGGCGACACGCTGGTCAATCCCAAATTCAAAAATGGCGAGCAACTGCGAACCTACGACTACGTCGTCGCCAATCCGCCGTTTTCCGACAAAAAATGGGCCACCGGCCTGAACCCGGCCAACGACCCTTACCAGCGCTTCGTCTGGGGCGCGCCGCCGGACAAACAAGGCGACTACGCCTATCTGCTGCACGTCATCCGCAGCATGAACGCACTCACCGGCAAGGGCGCCATCATCCTGCCGCACGGCGTACTGTTTCGCGGCAATGCTGAAAGCCATATCCGCAAGCAACTGGTGCGCTCCGGCATTCTCAAGGGCATCATCGGTCTGCCGGCCAACCTCTTTTACGGCACCGGCATCCCCGCCTGCATTCTGGTGCTGGACAAGGAAAACGCCGCCGCCCGCAAAGGCGTTTTCATGATCGACGCCAGCAAGGGCTTCATCAAGGACGGCCCCAAGAACCGCCTGCGCGAGCAGGATATCCACCTCATCGTCGACACCTTCCGCCGGGGCGCGAATGTGAAGCGCTATGCGCGCAGCGTGCCGCTGGACGAAATCGCCAGCGAAAAGAACGACTACAACCTCAACCTGCCGCGCTACATCGACAGCAGCGAACCGGAAGACCTGCAAGACATCGACGCCCATCTCAACGGCGGCATTCCCGAACGCGACATCGACGCCTTTGCCGCCGACTGGCAGGAAATGCCCGGCCTGCGCGATGCCCTGTTCGCGCCCGAGCGCCCCGGTTATGCGCGGCTGCGCCAGCCCGTGGCCGAGATTCGCCCGGTCATCCTCGCGCACCCGGAATTCCAGCGTTTTCGCGCCAAGGTGGAAACGCTGTTCGATAAATGGCGGCAGGCCGTCACGCCGCTACTCACCGGCATTCAGCCGGGCGACCATCCCAAGGCGCTGATCAGAACGGTTTCCGAAACCCTGCTCGCCGCCTTTCAGGCCGCGCCTCTGCTCGACCCCTACGACATTTATCAACACCTGATGGACTACTGGGCCGAATCCATGCAGGACGACGCTTACCTCATCGTCGCCGACGGCTGGCTGGCGCAGCCCCGGCGCGTTCTGGAAACCGATAAAAAGGGCAAGACCCGCGACAAAGGTTGGACCTGCGACCTGCTGCCCAAGCCATTCATCGTCGCCCGCTACTTCGCCGCCGAGCAGGCCGCGCTGGATGAAAAACAGGCCGAACTGGAAAGCCTCGCCAGCCAGATCGCCGAACTGGAAGAAGAGCAGAGCGGCGAGGACGGCGTTTTCTCCGGCTTCGACAAAATCAACGCCGCGCAGGTAAAAGACCGCGTCCGGGAAATCGGCAACGACCCCGACAGCGCCGAGGAACTGGCCGTGCTCGAACAATGGCTCAAGCTCGATACACAAGAATCCGCATTGAAGAAAAGCGTCAAAACACTGGATGCCGAACTCGATGCCAAGGCTTACAGCCGCTACGCCACCCTGTGCGAAGCCGAAGTCAAAACGCTGGTGGTGGACGACAAATGGCTCGCCGCCCTGCAATCCGCCATTGCCGGCGAACTGGAACGGGTATCGCAAACCCTCGCCAGCCGCGTGCGCGAACTGGCCCTGCGCTACGAAACCCCGCTGCCCGCGCTGGTGAATGAAGTCGCCGCCCTGTCGGCCAAGGTGGAGGCGCACCTGCGCCGGATGGGGGCGGTATGGCAGTGAGCCGGAATGACAGGTCAATTCGCGACGCGGCGCACCGCGACTGTGAGGTTTTTCTCCCTCCCTTGCGTAGCAGGGGAGGGCCAGGGAGGGGTAAAACCGGAGCCATGACCCATGGATGAAACCCGCCTCAAAGCCCGGCAATTGCGCAATGCCGCCACCGACGCCGAGCGGCGCTTGTGGCAATTCCTGCGCTCCCGGCAACTGGGCGGTTTCCGCTTCCGCAGGCAGGCGCCCATCGCCGGCTACATCGCCGATTTCGTCTGTCCCGAGTTGAAACTGGTGATCGAACTCGATGGCGGGCAGCACCTGGAACAGTCCGACTATGACGCCCACCGCACCCTCGTTCTGGAACGGCATGGCTACCGGGTTCTGCGCTACTGGAACAACGATGCGCTGGCGGCGACGGCGGATGTGCTGGCGGATGTGTTACGCACGATGGAAGAGAGGGAGAGTACCCCTCCCCGGCCCTCCCCTACGCTGCGCGCAAGGGAGGGAGCAAACCCCCGCCTTTCTTCCGCTCCGGCTTCACAAGAAAGGCTTTCTCCCGCCCTCGCATCAGAAGAGGAACTTTGTAGTTCTCCCTCCCTTGCGCAGCAGGGGAGGGCTGGGGAGGGGTGTTTTCCAAAGCAGGAGACCCAGAAATGAAGCCGGGGTACAAGCTGACAGAAGTGGGGGTGATTCCGGAGGATTGGGAGGTGGCTCCACTCGGCAAGTACGCAACTTTTCGTACCGGGCCATTCGGTAGCGCTTTGCATCAAGCAGATTACATCAGCAATGGTATTCCTGTTATCAACCCAATGCACATTGACGACGGAACCATCGTGCCTTCGGAAACGATGACAGTTTCTGCGCAAACGGCAAACGCGCTTTCAGACTTCAAGTTGAAATCAGGCGAAATTGTGATTGGGCGTAGAGGTGACATGGGTCGCTGCGCTGTCATTCGTGAAGGCCAAGCGGGTTGGTTGTGCGGTACCGGGTCGATGATTATTCGTCCAGCAGACGCAAACGCAGACTACTTGCAGCGCATCTTGTCCAGTCGCCGCGTCATCACCGCCATTGAGAATGCATCCGTTGGTACGACAATGGTGAACTTGAATCAAGGCACATTGTCTGGCCTAAAAATTCAATTTCCGCCACTCCCCGAACAAACCGCCATCGCCACCGCCCTCAGCGACATGGACGCGCTGCTGGGCGGGCTGGATCGCCTGATCGCCAAAAAACGCGCCATCAAACAGGCCACCATGCAGCAACTCCTCACCGCCCAAACCCGCCTGCCAGGGTTCAGTGGGGAGTGGGAGGTGAAGCAGTTGGGCAATGTTGGCAAGTGCTTACGTGGTGTTTCCTACCACGGTGATACGGATTTGTTTCCGCATGACACCGAAAAATCAAAACGGTTACTCCGCTCGAACAATGTCCAAGACGCAGCAGTTGTAACCACTGACGTCCAGTTCGTTAATTCCATTCGTGTCGCCGAGCATCAATTTCTTCAAGAAGGTGATGTGCTCATTTGCATGGCAAATGGTAGCAAGGCATTAGTTGGCAAAGCCGCTTACTTCGATGTTACCGATGGATTTGATTACACGTTTGGCGCATTCATGGGCGCATTTCGTATTACAGATGATTTTACACATAATCGCTTCGCTTTCTATCTGTTTCAAACTTGGGCGTATCGCCAGTACATCGCCAATCTTCTTGCAGGGTCAAGCATCAACAATCTTGCACCCTCAAGCATAGAGTCGCTTGAATTCGAGTTTCCCAGCATCGAAGAACAAACCGCCATCGCCGCCGTCCTCTCCGACATGGATGCCGAAATCACCGCCCTCGAAACCCGCCGCAACAAAACCCGCGCCCTCAAGCAGGCCATGATGCAGGAATTGCTGACCGGCAGGACGCGGCTGGTCGACACTGCGGCAATGCAGGGAACGATTGTCGGGTAACATGAAAATTCGAGCGCTCACCTCTCTTTGAATGAGGCCCACAACCATGAAGCTGACCTCCATCCACCTGCAAAACTACCGCGCCCACCAGGATTTACGCGTGGAATTCAATGCTTGTTTCAATGTGATAGCCGGCATCAACGGCAGCGGCAAAACCTCATTGTTGAAAGGTATCGCCGAGACATTGAGCGGTTCCATATTCGGATTGCCAAACATTCCAGCTCCAATATTTGGCGAGCCAGCCTATGCCTATGTCAACACTGTGCAAGTGGAAGAGCGCTACCGCTTTGAGCCGCAGTTCCCGGTTGTTGTCGAAGCAAAGGGGCGTGCATTGGCTAGTGATTTCACGATTGAAGTGAGAAAGGACAGCGATATTGCACCATCGAGGACACCAGGAGGGAACTCACCTCTTCGAGATGCCATCCATCGCAGAGAAAACAGCCTAGCCGCGCAAAAAGAAATAATCTTGCCGATTACCGCCTTCTACCGCGCTAACCGGCAATGGCTGGCGGAACGAAGTCAGGTGATGGCGGCGGCAATGGAGAAATCATCCCGCTACGACGGCTACCAGCAGTGGTGGGATGCGGCCGTCAATGTTTCTGCCTTGCAGCATTGGGTGATCGGCAAGTGCCTGGAGCGTTTTCAGCGTTCATCCGAAACCGGCAAGCGCTTCTATGAGATCGACGATGATGAACTGGCGCTGGTCAATACGGCACTCTCCGCCGCCATCGAAAATATTGGCGACCTTCGCTACGACATGCAGCAGAAAAGTCTTCTGGTGGATTGGCGGCAGACAGAGGGTGAGGCGCAGAAAACCATTTCATTCGATCACCTCAGCGACGGTCAGCGTGCCCTGATCTGCCTGGTGGCGGATATTGCCCGACGTATCTGCCTGCTCAATCCACAATTGGGCAAGGAGGTCATTCGCCAGACACCCGGCGTGGTATTGATCGACGAACTGGACGTGCACCTGCATCCACGCTGGCAGCGCCGCATCGTCAATGGATTGAAGGCTGCTTTCCCGGCTGTCCAGTTCATCGCTGCCAGCCATTCGCCGCAGATACTGGGCGAACTGCAACCGGAAGAGATCATTTTGCTGTGCGAGGGCGGCACATCCCACCCACAGGTCAGCTATGGGCTGGATTCCAGCCAGGTGCTGAAAGAAATCATGGGGGCATCCGCCCGCAATCTGGATGTGGAGAAAGAACTCAAACAACTGTTTGTGGAGACTGAAAGCAACCGGCTGGCCGAAGCCAAACATCTGTTGGATGAGTTGAGGAAAAAAGCGCCGCAAATACCGGAGCTGGACAGAGCCGATGCCCTCATTCGCCGCAAGGAGGTGATCGGGCGATGAAGCATATAGAGAAACATAAGCCGCCCGGGAGCCTTGAGCAATGGCTGGCTCTGGGCAACGACAACTGGCAGCCGACCTATGACAATCTACAAAATCCGCAGAAGGCGCAGTTGCAGCGAAACCTGCTTGCCGAGCAGGGTTGGATTTGTTGCTATTGCGGGCGCAGTGTGTCGGAAGAGGACAGCCACATCGAGCATTTTCGCCCCCAGGAGCACTATCCAAACCTGGCATTGGACTACGGCAACCTGCATGCTTCTTGTCTTCGTATGACCAACCCAGGCACGCCGTTGCATTGTGGTCATGCCAAGGGCGACAAGTTCGACGAGGATCAGGCCATATCCCCGCTGGAACCGGATTGCGGGCTGCAATTTCGCTATACGCTGGATGGACAGATTCTTCCGAACAGCGGCAAGGCCGTTTACATGTGTAATTTGCTTCGACTGGATAGCGAATTCCTGAACGCTCGCCGGGAACAAATTTTAGAGGGGGCGCTCAGCAGCGAAATTCTGGACAGCGCCACGGATGAAGACCTGCTTCGCTTGCAGGAGAGCTTCAAGCGCCCGGATATCAATGGACATCTGCCGAATTTCGGCCATGTCGTAGCGCGCTATATCGAGCAATTGAGGCAGCAACCGAATGTGTAGCTGCTGCACCAATCCGTCTGCGGCCTCTCAACCATGCCCCTATGGAGTTGAACAACGCCATTCAGTGTGCATAGAGTCCTGCCAATCAACAGGTTATGCCGACCTCGATCATTTTCGTGGCGTCACGAAAATGATCGAGGTCGACAAGAGCCGGCAAATTGCCAAATCGGGCGTCGAGAAGTAACGCGGGAAATAACGCAATGACCGAATCCCAGACAACTGAATGGAAGGAAAGCTGGCGCGACGATCATCTCGCGCAGGTGTGCGGCTTTGCCAATGCGCAAGGCGGCACACTGGTGATCGGCCGCAACGACAAGGGCGTTGCCGTCGGTCTGCGCGATGCGAACAAGTTGCTGGAAGACCTGCCCAACAAAATCCGCGACCTGCTGGGCGTGGTGGCGCAGGTGAATCTGCTGCATGAGGATGGCAAGGATTTGCTGGAAATCACCACGCCCGCCTATCCGAACCCTATCAGTTATCGCGGTCATTATTACCTTCGCAGCGGCAGCACCTTGCAGGAATTGAAGGGGGCAGCGCTGGATCAGCTTTTGCTGCGCCGCTATGGCCGCACATGGGATGGCTCGCCGTGGCCGGGCGTTGGGGTTGACGATCTGTCGCCCGCGGCATTCAAGCAGTTCCGGCAATTGGCGCAGAACAAGGGCAGGCTGGATGCCGTCGCCCTGGCAGAGAGCGATGCGGGTCTGCTGGAAAAATTGAAACTCACCGAAGGCGCGTATCTCAAGCGCGCCGCCGTGCTGCTGTTTCATCCCGACCCCACGCGCTATTTCACGGGGGCGTTCGTCAAGATCGGCTATTTCGACGCGGCGGAAATTCGCTATCACGATTTGATTGAAGGCGATCTGTTCACGCAGGCGCGGCAGACGCTGGATGTGCTGCTGCTCAAATACCTGCGAGCGGCCATCCACTACGAAGACAACGGCCTGGTTCGCGTAGAACGCTATCCCGCGCCGCGTGAAGCCTTGCGCGAGGCGGTGCTGAATGCGCTGATACATCGCGATTACGCCAATACGGCGCCGATTCAGATTCGCGTGTACGACGACAAACTCATGCTATGGAACCCGGCGATTCTGCCGCCCGGCTGGACACGGGAAACCTTGCTGGCGCCTCATAACTCGCAGCCGCATAACCCGGATGTCGCCAATGCGTTTTTCCGCGCAGGCGAGATCGAGACTTGGGGGCGGGGCATTGCGCGTATCTTCGCTGCCTGCCGCAGCGAGGGCGCGCCGGAGCCTTTATTGAAGGTGGATGCGACTGGCTTCTGGCTGGAATTTCCGTTTGATCCGGCGTATTTGCGGGCAATGAGGCAAACCGACCCAGTCACCGGGGAAGTCACCGCTCAAGTCACCGCTCAAGTCACCGCTCAAGTCACCGACCCAGTCACCGACCCAGTCACCGACCCAGTCATTCAGTTGCTGCATGCTCTGGCGCATGGCCCGCTGCCGCCATCGGTAATACAAAAAACCCTTGGCTTGAAGCATCGCCCCACATTCCGGGCCAACTATCTGTATCCCGCACTGAATGGCGGTCTCATAGAAATGACCATTCCCGAAACCACCAACAGCCGCTTGCAGAAATACCGCCTGACGGCGGCGGGACGCGCGCTGCTGCAACCGCGCAAGGAGCCGCCAACGCCATGAGCACACCTTCCCCGCGCTCCGAGCGCGATTCCCAGAACCGCGTCGCGCGGCTGTTCACGACATCGTTGGCGGATGGCGGTCTGGGTTACGACTACCTCGGTAACTGGGGCCAGCGCGACAATAACCGCGCCATCGAGGTCGAATTGCTGCGCGCCAATCTGAGTGCGCGCGGCTATTCGTCCGCCCATATCAGCGCCGCGTTGCAGAAACTGGAAACGGCGGCGGATGCGACCGGGATCACGCCGTATCAGGCCAATCTGCGCACTTACCAGTTGTTGCGCTACGGCGTGCCGGTGCAGGTAGCCGTGGGTCAGGCGCATGAAACGGTGCAGTTGATCGACTGGGAGCAGCCGCGGCGCAATCACTTCGCGCTGGCCGAAGAGGTCACGCTGCGGGGAGAGAACACGCGCCGCCCCGATATCGTGCTCTACCTCAACGGGCTGGCCGTGGCGGTGATCGAACTCAAGCGCAGTTCGGTGGATGTTGGCGACGGCATTCGTCAGTTGATCAGCAATCAGGACCCGATTTTCAACCAGAACTTTTTCAGCGCCGTGCAATTGCTGCTGGCGGGCAGCGATGCGCAGGGGCTGCGCTATGGCACGACCGGCACGCCGGAGCAGTTCTTCGTGCAGTGGAAGGACGAGACGCCGGATGCCGCCGCTGCGCCGGGCGCGCTGCTGGATCGGCCACTGGCACAGATGTGCGGTCGGGAACGGCTGCTCGATCTGATACGCAATTTTGTGATTTTCGATGCCGGACAGAAGAAGGTGCCGAGGCAGCACCAATACCAAGGCATCAAGGCGGCGCAGGCGCGCATTCTGCAACGCGAAGGCGGCGTGATCTGGCACACGCAGGGCAGCGGCAAGAGCATTCTGATGGTGCTGCTGGCCAAGTGGCTGCTGGAACACGATCCGCAGGCGCGGGTGCTGGTGGTGACCGACCGCGACGAGTTGGATACGCAGATCGGGGATGTGATGCGCAATGCCGGGGTGATCGACGCTGAGTCGCCCTCACCCCGTATTACCTCGCGGGCGGAGTTCGTGCAGAAGTTGAGCGCCACTTCGCCGCGTTTGCTGTGCGCGCTGATTCACAAGTTCGACGCCGCCGACCTCAAGGGAGAACCGCCGCCCATTTATGGGCGTTTTTACGTCTTCGTGGACGAATGCCATCGCACCCAGGGCGGCAACATGAACAAGCAGATGAAGCGCTGGCTCCCGGCGGCGATTTTCCTCGGCTTTACCGGCACGCCACTGCTGCGCAAGGACCGGAAGACCACGCGCGAGGTGTTCGGCACTTACATCCACACCTACAAGTTCCATCAGGCGGTAACGGATCGCGTGGTGCTGGATCTGAAGTACGAGGCGCGCGATGTGCCGCAGCGGCTGACTTCGCGCAAAGCCGTCGATAACTGGTTCGAGACCCGGACGCGCCATCTCAACAACTTCCAGAAGGCTCTGCTGCGCAAGCGCTGGGCGACGATGGAGGAATTGATGAGCGCGGGCGAGCGCAAGCAGCGCATCATTGCCGACATCATTGAGGACTTTTGCCTCAAGCCGCGTTTGAACAACGATCGCGGTACGGCGATTCTGGTGGCGGCGTCGATTTACGACGCTTGCCATTACTACCGGCTGTTTCAAAACACGACGTTTGCCCGGCACGTGGGCGTCATTACGTCCTACGAGCCAAACCCTGCCGCCATTACCCGCGAATCAACCGGCAGCGACGAACGCTACAAGTACGACACCTACAAACAGTACGTTCTGCGCGATGTTCGCAGCACCAAACAGTACGAGGACGAAGCCAAACGGCGCTTCATCGAGGAACCCGCCAGCATGAAATTGCTGATCGTTGTCAGCAAGCTGCTCACCGGCTTCGATGCCCCCAGTTGTAGCTACATCTATCTGGACAACGAACTGCACGACCACAATCTGTTTCAGGCAATCTGCCGCACCAACCGGCTGGACGGCGACGACAAGGATTATGGCTATATCGTCGATTACAAGGAGTTATTCGGCGATGTGCAGCAGGCGATTGCCGTGTACAACTCCGATGAGTTGGACACGGATCAGGGCAGCGGGGGCGACAACAACATCCACCTGAACAACTGGCTCGAAGAAGGCCGCAAGCAACTGGACGAGGCGCGCGAGGCCCTGCATTACCTGTGCGAGCCAGTGGCGCAGCCACGCGGGTTGGAACAGTTCATCCATTACTTCTGCGGCCATGCCGGCGATCCTGAAGCCTTGAACGAGACGGAGGCGCTGCGTATCGCCTTCTACAAGGCGGTGGCGATGTACATCCGCGCCTTCGCCGCGATTGCGCAAGAACTGACCGAGGCCGGTTATTTGGATGCGCAAGCAGAAGAATTACGGCGCGAGACGGAGTTTTATGCCGAAGTGCGATCCGCGATCAAGCACTACAGCGGCGAAGAGCTGGACATCAAGCCCTATGAGGCGGACATGCGCCATCTCATCAATACCTATATTCAGGCCGAACCGGCGCAGGCGCTGGGCGAACTGGGCGAACTGCCACTGACCGAACTGATCATCAAGACCGGCATTCACGATGCCATCGCCCGCAAGCTCAACGAGAAAGGCAGGCTGTCGAAAAACGCCATTGCCGAAACCATCATCAACAATGTCCGCCAGACCATCATTCGTGACCGCCTGACCGATCCGCGCTTTTATGAGCAGATGTCGAAATTGCTGGACGATCTGATCAAGCAGAACCGCGAGGATGCACAGGCTTACGAAAAATTCCTGCGCGATGCCGAGGCGCTGGCGAGGAAGCTGCACGAGAGGCAATCCGACAGTGATGAGCCGCCATTTCTGCGCGGCAACACGGCCGCGCTGGCGCTCTACCGCAATCTGCCGGACATTCTGCTTGAAGAAACTCCTTGGAAAGACGGCATTCAGGAACAGCGGGCTGATTACGACGACCCCATCGCCTTGCTGGCGCAGCGGATTGATCATGTCATGCGACAGGATGCGCCCGCCGGGTGGCGAGGCGACGAAGTCAAAGAACGCACGGTCAAGAATTTTCTGTACCGGGAAATGGCAAGAAATGATGCGGTAACGCTCAGACTTTTTGAATTTCTGAAAAACCAGCCGGGCTACCGATAACCAACTCACACGTGCAGCCAACAGATTTGAAATGAGTTTTACGAAACCCCTCCCCAACCCCCTGCGGACTGCGTCCGCAAGAGAGGGAGCAAAAGCGGACGCCGCTGGTTTTCTCCCTCCCTTACGCCACAGGCGTAGGGGAGGGTCGGGGAGGGGTATTTCTTCATCACAATTTGCGCCCTACGCATGAAGCACACGCGCTTACGGCTGGCAGGGCTGGAGATAGCCGTTACCTTCAAGGCTGTCAAGAATGTCCATCTTTCCGTACATCCGCCCGACGGCCATATCACCCTCGTCGCACCAACCGGCACGCGGCTGGAAGTCGCCCGCGCCTACGCGACAACCAAACTCGGCTGGATTCGTCGGCAGCAAACCCGGTTGCAGGATCAGGCGCGGGAAACGCCACGTCAATTCGTTAGCCGCGAAAGCCATAGCATCTGGGGCAGACGCTATCTGCTCGACGTGGTGGAACAGGATACGCCGCCAGCGGTAAAAATGGATCACCGGCGAATTACGCTCAGCGTCCGGCCAGGGGCGGATACCGCAAAACGCGATGCCATTTACCGGAACTGGCAGCGCGGCTTGCTGCACCAAGCCATCCCCCCTCTGATCGCGCATTGGGAAACGCGCCTTGGCGTCAAGCTTGCCGGCTACTTTTTACAGCGGATGAAAACGAAATGGGGCAGTTGCAACACGGATCACGCGCACATCCGGCTCAACACTGAATTGGTGAAGAAGCCCCGCGATCTTCTCGAATATGTGATCGTGCATGAGATGCTGCATTTGCTCGAACCCACCCACAGCGACCGCTTCATCGCCTTGCTGGACCGCTTTTATCCCGCCTGGCCGGAAGCTCGCGCCGAATTGAATGCGCTGCCGCTGAGCGCGGACAGCGCGGCTTGAGCATCCGTTAAGTAAAAAGGGCAGCCGCGGCTGCCCTTTTGGGTTTCCCGAGCGAGGCGCTCAGTGCGTGTGCTTGCGCAGGCGCTGAATGGCTTGAAGCTGGGCGATGGCTTGCACCAGTTCGGCTTGCGCCGCAGCGTAGTCCATTTCGGCCTGGCGGTTGGCGAGAGCCTCCTCGGCGCGCTTTTTGGCTTCCAGCGCCTTGGCTTCGTCCAGGTCATGGGCGCGGATGGCCGTGTCGGCGAGTACCGTGATCATGTCCGGCTGGACTTCGAGCATGCCGCCGGAGACGTAAACCAGTTCGAACTCAGCTTGGTCCGCCACTTTCAGGCGGACGGTGCCGGGCTTGATGCGCGTGAGCAGGGGTGTGTGCTTGGGCAGAATGCCGAGTTCCCCGGCTTCGCCGGGAAACACCGCCATTTCCACCAGGCCGGAGAAGATCGACTCCTCGGCGCTGACAACATCACAATGAACAGTCATGACCATGGCTCATTCCTATGCTGGGCTGCATTATTGCAGCGTCTTGGCCTTCTCGATGACTTCCTCGATGCCGCCGACCATGTAGAACGCCTGTTCCGGCAGGTGATCGTATTCGCCGGCACAGATGCCCTTGAAGCCCTTGATCGTATCCTTGAGGGAAACGAACTTGCCCGGCGAGCCGGTGAAGACTTCGGCGACGTGGAAGGGCTGCGACAGGAAGCGTTGTATCTTGCGGGCGCGGGACACGGCCAGCTTGTCTTCCGGCGACAGTTCGTCCATGCCGAGAATGGCGATGATGTCGCGCAGTTCCTTGTAGCGCTGCAAGGTCATCTGGACGGCGCGGGCGACTTGGTAGTGCTCTTCGCCGACGACCTGCGGGTCGAGCTGGCGCGAGGTGGAGTCGAGCGGATCGACGGCCGGGTAAATGCCCAAGGCGGCGATGTCACGCGACAGCACGACGGTCGAGTCGAGGTGCAGGAAGGTGGTGGCTGGCGACGGGTCGGTCAAGTCATCGGCAGGCACATAAACGGCTTGGATCGAGGTGATGGAACCGACCTTGGTCGAGGTGATGCGCTCTTGCAGGCGGCCCATTTCTTCGGCCAGCGTCGGCTGGTAGCCCACGGCCGACGGCATGCGACCAAGTAGCGCGGAGACTTCGGTGCCGGCCAGGGTGTAGCGGTAGATGTTGTCGATGAAGAGCAGGATGTCGCGGCCGTCGTCGCGGAAGCGCTCGGCCATGGTCAGGCCGGTCAGCGCCACGCGCAGGCGGTTGCCCGGCGGCTCGTTCATCTGGCCGAAAACCATCGCCACCTTGTCGAGGACGTTGGAGTCCTTCATCTCGTGGTAGAAGTCGTTGCCTTCACGGGTACGCTCGCCAACGCCGGCAAATACCGACAGACCCGAGTGCTGCTTGGCGATGTTGTTGATCAGCTCCATCATGTTGACGGTCTTGCCAACGCCAGCGCCGCCGAACAGGCCGACCTTGCCGCCCTTGGCGAAGGGACAGATGAGGTCGATCACCTTGATGCCGGTTTCCAGCAGGTCGACGGAGGACGACAATTCGTCGAACTTCGGCGCCGGGGCGTGGATCGGGCGGGCCTCGGTGGTGTCGATGGGGCCGGCTTCGTCGATCGGGCGGCCGAGCACATCCATGATGCGGCCCAGGGTACCCTGGCCGACCGGCACGGCGATGGCGTTGCCGGTGTTATTGACCTTCATGCCACGACGCAGGCCGTCGGAGGAACCCATGGCGATGGTGCGGACGATGCCATCGCCCAGTTGTTGCTGTACTTCAAAGGTCAGACCTGCTTCCGCCATGCCGTTTGCTTCGGCAGCATCTAGCTGGAGGGCATCGTAGACCTTCGGCATGGCGTCGCGCGGGAAGTGGATGTCTACCACGGCGCCGATGCACTGAACGATTGAACCTTGACTCATATTCAAATCCCCAAAATTAAAAATCTACGTGTCACACCGCGGCAGCGCCGCCGACGATTTCCGAGAGTTCCTTGGTAATCGCCGCCTGACGGGCCTTGTTGTAAACCAGCTTGAGTTCACCGATGACGTTCTTGGCGTTGTCGGACGCGGACTTCATGGCAACCATCCGGGCTGACTGCTCGGACGCCATGTTCTCGGCCACCGCCTGATAGATCAGGGCTTCGACGTAGCGCAGCAGCAACTCGTCGATGACGGCTTTGGCGTCGGGTTCGTAGACATAGTCCCAGCGCGTCTGCCGGCTACCGACGGCATCGCCCGGCAGCGGCAGCAACTGCTCGAACACCGGCTCCTGCTTCATGGTGTTGATGAAGCGGGTGTAGCCGATGTACAGCGCGTCGATCTCGCCGTTCATGTAGGCGTCGAGCTGGATCTTGACCGGCCCGATGAGCTTTTCCAGACGCGGCGTGTCGCCCAGCGCGGTGACGTGCGAAACGATCTTGGCGCCAGCGCGCTGCATGAAGCCAAGCCCCTTGTTACCGATACAGGTCGCCTGGAACTTCTTGCCCTCGGCCTCGAACTCCTTCAGCCGGCCGACGGTCAGGCGCAGGATGTTGGAGTTCAGGCCGCCGCACAGGCCCTTGTCGGAGGTCACGAGAATCAGGCCGACGGCCTTGACTTCGCGATTGATCAGGAAGGGATGTTTGTACTCGGTCAGGGCGTGCGACAGGTGCGCCGCGACGCGCCGGATCTTTTCGCCGTAGGGACGGGCGGCGCGCATCCGGTCCTGCGCCTTGCGCATTTTGGATGCGGCCACCATTTCCATGGCCTTGGTGATCTTGCGCGTATTTTCGACGCTCTTGATCTTGTTGCGAATTTCCTTGCCGCTCGGCATGGCGCTCTCCCCGTCAGGCCCAGGTGCTCTTGAAAGCCTGGATGCCGGCGGCCAGCGCCTTTTCGCTATCGGCGCTCAGGTCGGCGGTCGATTCCATGGTGTTCATGAGATCGGCGCAATGCGTCCTGAGGTAGCTGATCATGGCCTTTTCGCATTCCAGGGCGCGCTTCACATCGACGTCGTCGAAATAGCCCTTGTCGGCCGCGTACAGCGTGACGGCCATATCGGAAATGCTCATCGGGGCGTATTGCGGCTGCTTCATCAACTCGGTCACCAGGCGGCCGCGTTCGAGCTGCTTGCGGGTCGCTTCGTCGAGATCGGAAGCGAACTGCGCGAAAGCGGCCAGTTCACGGTATTGCGCCAAGGCCAGACGAACGCCGCCGCCAAGTTTCTTGATGAGCTTGGTCTGGGCGGCGCCGCCAACGCGGGACACGGAAATACCGGCGTTGATGGCGGGACGGATACCGGCATTGAAAAGGTCGGTTTCCAGGAAGATCTGGCCGTCGGTAATAGAGATGACGTTGGTCGGCACGAAGGCGGAGACGTCGCCGGCCTGGGTTTCGATCACCGGCAAGGCGGTCAGCGAGCCGGTCTTGCCCTTGACTTCGCCATTGGTGAAACGCTCGACCCAAGCTTCGGAGACGCGCGCGGCGCGTTCGAGCAGGCGGGAATGGAGATAGAAGACGTCGCCCGGATAGGCTTCACGGCCCGGCGGACGGCGCAGCAGCAGGGAAACCTGACGGTAGCCCCAAGCCTGCTTGGTCAAGTCGTCGTAAATGATCAGGGCGTCCTGGCCGCGGTCGCGGAAGTACTCGCCCATGGTGCACCCCGAGTACGGCGCGATGAATTGCAGCGCGGCGGATTCGGAAGCGGAGGCGGCGACGATGATGGTGTATTCCATGGCGCCGTGCTCTTCGAGCTTGCGCACGACGTTGGCGATGGTGGATGCTTTCTGGCCGACGGCGACATAAACGCAGAAGAGATCCTTGCCCTTCTGGTTGATGATGGTGTCGATGGCGACGGCGGTCTTGCCGGTCTGGCGGTCGCCGATGATCAGCTCGCGCTGGCCGCGACCGATGGGCACCATGGAATCCACGCACTTGAGGCCAGTCTGCACCGGCTGCGACACGGATTTACGCCAGATCACGCCCGGCGCGACCTTTTCGATCTTGTCGGTCAGCTTGGCGTTGATCGGACCCTTGCCGTCGATCGGCTGGCCGAGGGCATTGACCACGCGGCCAAGCAGCTCGGGGCCGACAGGGACTTCCAGAATGCGGCCGGTGGTCTTGACCACGGCGCCTTCGGAAATGTGTTCGTACTCACCCAAAACCACGGAACCGACCGAATCGCGCTCAAGGTTGAGCGCCATGCCGAAGGTATTGCCGGGGAATTCGAGCATTTCGCCCTGCATGACATCCTGCAGGCCGTGCACGCGACAGATGCCGTCGGTGACGGAAACCACGGTGCCTTGCGTGCGCACTTCCGATGCGCCTTGCAGGTTCTGGATCTTGCTCTTGATCAGTTCAGAAATTTCGGAAGGATTCAACTGCATGAAATTCTCCTAGTTGTTCAGCGCCACGGCCATCGCGTCAAGTTTGCCGCGGACTGAAGCATCCAGCACCTGGTCGCCGACAGCGATCTTCACGCCGCCGATCAGGCCCGGGTCGATTTCGACGCGGGCGCTGAGGCGCGTGCCAAAGCGGGGCTCCAACTGTTGCAACAGGGAAGCGACCTGACTGCCGTCGATGGGAAATGCCGAAAGCACCACCGCCTCCTTGACCCCTTCTTCCTGGCTCCTGGCCAGTTCGAAAAGCCGGGAAATCTCCGGCAGGAGCACGAGGCGCCGGTTTTCTGCGAGGGTGCGAATGAAGTTGCCGAAAATCGGATCGTTGCCCTGAGACAACGAAATGAACAGATCGGCAACCTGTTCGACGGAGAGCCGGGGATTGCCCATGAGCGCGGCCATATCCTCGTCCTGGGCGATCAGGGCCAAGCGCTGCAGGCGCTCGGACCAGACCGCCTGGGCCTGGGCCTCTTGCGCCAGGCGGTAAGCGGCCTCGGCATAGGGGCGGGCGATGGTGACAGATTCAGCCATAAGCTTTACAGATCCTGTTTGATCGTGGCCAGAATATCGGCATGGGCCTGGGCATTGATCTCGCGACGCAGGATTTTTTCGGCGCCAGCGACAACCAGAGCGGCGACTTGTCCGCGCAGTTGCTCCTTGGTCCGAACTGCTTCCTGGTCGATTTCTGCCTTGGCGCCGGCGACGATGCGATCGGCTTCGGCCTTGGCCGCCACCTTCGCTTCCTCGATGACCTGAGCGGCACGCTTTTCGGCGTTAACGATCAGTTCGGCAGCCTTTTCCTTGCCTTCGCGGAGAGCATCCGTGGAGCGCTTGGTGGCCAGTTCGAGATCATGCTTGCCGCGCTCGGCGGCAGCCAGTCCATCCGCGATCTTCTTCGCACGCTCGTCGAGCGCCTTCACAATGGGGGGCCAGATAAACCGCATCGTGACCCACGCCAGAATGAAGAACACAACGAGCTGTGCAAACAACGTTGCGTTCAGATTCACGGTATTAGTCCTCTAGTAAGTGGAATCGGTGAGGACCGATTAAAGCTGGAACGGGTTCGCGAAGGCAAACATCATGGCGATACCGACGCCAATCAGGAAAGCGGCGTCGATCAGGCCGGCCAGCAGGAACATTTTGGTTTGCAGAGCGTTCATCAGCTCAGGCTGACGGGCGGAGGCCTCAATGTACTTGCCGCCCATCAGGCCGATACCGATACAGGCACCGATGGCGCCCAGACCAATGATCAGACCGGCGGCCAGAGCAACAAAACCGAGAACGTGTTCCATGACTACTCCTTGCTAAGTAAAAGATGGGTAAAACTGCAACGTGACAGCGAAATCAATGGGCTTCGTGCGACTGACCGACATAGACCAGGGTCAGCATCATGAAGATGAAGGCCTGCAGGGTGACGATCAGGATGTGGAAGATAGCCCACGCCGAGCCGGCGAGGACGTGACCAACGAACAGCGACACACCGGTGGCACTGACGGTCCAAGCGGCGCCCATGAGGGCGATGAGCATGAAGATCAGCTCGCCGGCATACATGTTGCCGAACAGTCGCATCCCGTGGGAAATGGTCTTGGCCAGGAACTCGATGATCTGCATGGCGAAATTGACCGGGTAGAGCAGCGGATGGCTGCCGAAGGGCGCGGTGAACAATTCATGCACCCAACCGCCCAGACCTTTGATCTTGATGTTGTAGTACAGACAGACGAGCAGCACGCCGGTCGACATGCCCAGCGTGGCATTGAGATCGGCGGTCGGCACCACGCGCAGATAGGCGTGGTGATCGCCGCTGATCGTCTGCCACAGGAGCGGCAGCAGATCGACCGGCAGGAAGTCCATGCAGTTCATCAGGAAGACCCAGATGAACACGGTCAGCGCCAGCGGCCCGACGAAGCGGCGCGACTCGGCGCTATGGACAATACCCTTGGCTTGGTCATTGACCATTTCGAGCACGATCTCGACCGCTGCCTGCATGCGCCCCGGCACGCCGGAAGTGACGCTCCTGGCGACGCGCCACATGACGAACAGGCCAAGCACGCCCATCAGGATGGAAAAGATCATCGTGTCGATATTGATGATGCCGAAATCGATCACATCCTTTTGTGCATGGCCACTTGTGTTCCATTGCACCAGATGGTGAACGATGTACTCGCCGGCGGTCGGCGCGTTGGTTACTGCTTCTTGGCCCGCTGTAGACATGATCAGGACTTCTTCCAGAACGCTATAAAACCTGCATGCAAAACAATCGCAAAGCCAATCAGCAAGCTGGGCCAGTGCATCTCGGGATACCCCTTGACGGCGATTGCCAGTAATCCAATCGTGGCGCCGATCTTCAGGAATTCGCCGATGAAGAAATTCGCCGCGTACGAAACGCCAGGGCGATTACTCATCATCGACAAGCGGACGGCAAAGAGAAGGTTGGGCAACACGGCGGCCAGCGCCGCCAAACCCACCGAAACAGCCCCCCGCACCCCGACGATCACGCCGGCCCCGATTGCTGTTATCACAGCCGCACCAAATTGGAGATAAATCGCCTTGAACATGGTGCCTTGCAACCGTAGACCGGACATTCCACAGAGAGTTAAATCATACAAGAGTGCACACTTCTCCGTCAATGAAAAGTGGGTGGTTTTGCCAATAAAGCTTGCGTGGCGCGGCTCAGCGCAGTCTGCCGAGAATGCCATCGAGCTGTTCGAGGTCGCCGAACTGGATGGTGATCTTGCCCGCCCCTTTTTTGTTGCTGCGGATGGCCACGGCTGCGCCGATGACGTCGGAAAGTTCCTCCTGCAAGCGCAGCAGGTCGCGGTCGACCGGCTGGGCAGTAGCCGTTCTTGGCGGCTTGAGGATATGCTGCACCAGACGCTCGGCCTCGCGCACCGACAGGCTTTTCTGCACGATGCGCTGGGCCACCGCGCCTTGTTGTGCGGCGGGCAGCGGCAGCAGGGCGCGGGCATGGCCCATGTCGAGCTTGTCGGCGAGGAGAAGCTCCTGCACCGGCGCGCTCAACTGCAACAGACGCAGCAGGTTGCTGGCCGCCGGGCGCGAGCGGCCAACGGCGTCGGCGGCCTCCTGATGGGTCAGGCCGAATTCCTCGACCAGGCGTTGCAGACCCTGGGCTTCTTCGAGCGGATTGAGATTCTCGCGCTGAATATTCTCGATCAGGGCCATGGCCAGCGCCTGCTCGTCGGGAATGCGCCGCGCCAGCACCGGCACTTCGGTCAGGCCGGCCAGTTGCGCGGCGCGCCAGCGGCGCTCGCCGGCGACGATCTCGTAGCGCTCGACGCCCGGCGCGCTGTCGACGGCGCGCACCAGGATCGGCTGCATGATGCCCTGAGCCTTGATCGAGGCCGCCAGCTCGGCCAGCGAAGTTTCATCCATGCGGGTGCGCGGCTGGTACTTGCCGGGCCGCAGGCGTTCGACCGGCAAATTGCGCTGTTCGTCGTCCTGCGGCTTGTCGCTGCCGGCGAGCAGGGCGTCGAGGCCGCGGCCGAGTCCTTTCATTTTCATCATGGGGCGACCCTTTCGAGAATTTCCCTGGCCAGGGCGGTGTAGGCTTGCGCGCCCCGGGAGCTTTTGTCGAAGGCAATGACCGGCTTGCCGTAGGACGGCGCTTCGGCGAGACGGACATTGCGCGGCACGATGGTCTGGTAGACCTTGTTGCCGAAATGGCTTTCCAGCTCGTTGGAAACCTGCTGCGTCAGCGTGCTCTGGCTGTTGTACATGGTGCGCAGCAGACCCTCGATTTCGAGCCGGGGATTGAGATGGGCGCGCACCTTGCGCAAGGTTTCGACCAGATCGGACAGCCCTTCCAGCGCGTAGTACTCGCACTGCATCGGGATCAGCACCGAGCCGGCGGCGACCAAGCCGTTGACGGTCAGCATGTTGAGCGCCGGCGGGCAGTCGATAAGCACGAAATCGTAATTGTCGCGATTGGCCTGCAAGGCATTCTTGAGCCGGTATTCGCGCTGTTCGAGGTCGATCATCTCGACCTCGGCGCCGGCCAGCTCGCGGTTGGCGGGCAGGATGTCGAAGGCGAAATCGGTCTTGAGGCAGACCTCGGCCAGCGAAGCATTGCCGATCAGCAACTGGTAGACGGTCGGCAGCGCCTCTTTCTTGGCGATACCCGAGCCGGTGGTGGCGTTGCCCTGCGGGTCCATGTCGATCAGCAGTACGCGCTGGCCTTCGGCGGCCAGCGAAGCGGCCAGGTTGACGGCGGTGGTCGTCTTGCCGACGCCGCCCTTCTGGTTGGTGATGGCGAATACTTTCATGAACCCGCTTCTTTCAGAATGATCAAATGGCGTTCCGCGTCCAGCCCCGGCACCCGCAGCGGCAGCGCCGCCGCGACGGCGATATCCGCCGCCAGGGCGGCGATCTCGCCATCCGGACAAACACCCTTCATGGCCAGCCAGCGCCCGCCCGGCGCCAGCAGGTGACGGGTCAGGGCGACGAAGGGCTGGAGTTCGGCGAAAGCGCGCGAAGTGATCCGCGCGTACTGGCCGCGCAATTCCTCGACCCGGGCATGGTAGACGGTCACATTCTTCAGGCCAAGCTCGATCGCCGCCTGTTGCAGGAAACTGGCCTTTTTCTGCACGCTGTCGACCAGCGTCACCGCCAGATCGGGGCGGGCGATGGCCAACGGCAGGCCGGGCAGGCCGCCGCCGCTGCCGACATCGAGCAAGGGGCCAGCGCCGACATGCGGCAGGATGACCAGCGAATCGAGCAGATGGTAGGCAATGGCCTCTTCCGGGTCGCGCAGCGCGGTCAGGTTGTAGGTTTTATTCCACTTCAGCAGCAGGTCGCGAAAGGCCAGCAGCCGCTCCGGTGCCGCTGCGGGCAAATCGAGGCCGAGGGCGGCGAGGCCGGCGGAAAGACTCGCGCTCATGCCGCCCGCGACAGGTTGAGGCGTTTCAGGTGGATCAGCAGCAGGGAGATGGCCGCCGGGGTGATGCCCTGGATGCGGGATGCCTGACCGATGGTCTGCGGCTGGTGCTGGGCGAGTTTCTGCCTTACTTCGTTGGACAGGCCGGCGACCGCGCCGTAATCCAGAGCGGGCGGCAGCGCCGTGTTCTCGTAGCTGGCCGCGCGGGCCACTTCCTCGCTCTGGCGGTCGATGTAGCCCTGGTATTTGGCGGCGATTTCCAACTGCTCGACGACCAGCGGATCGCTCGCGGCGGGCTGCCCGGCGGCGCCGGGTAGGGTCATCAGGCTGGCGTAGGCGACTTCTGGCCGGCGCAGCAGCTCGAACAGGCTGTACTCCCGCTCGATGGCCTTGCCGAGCACGCGCTGGCAATCCTCGGCGGGGGTGATTCGGGGATTGACCCAGGTGGATTTGAGGCGCTCCGTTTCGCTGGCGATGGCGTCGCGCTTCTTGCAAAAAGCCGCCCAGCGCGCGTCGTCAACCAGGCCGAGGGCGCGGCCCTGTTCGGTCAGGCGCAGGTCGGCGTTATCCTCGCGCAAGGACAAGCGATATTCGGCGCGGCTGGTGAACATCCGGTAGGGATCGGAGACGCCGCGGGTGATGAGGTCGTCGACCAGCACGCCGAGATAGGCTTCATTGCGCTTCGGACACCAGCCGGGTTCACCGCGCCCATAACGGACGGCGTTGATGCCGGCGAGCAGTCCCTGCGCCGCCGCTTCCTCGTAACCGGTGGTGCCGTTGATCTGGCCGGCGAAGAAAAGGCCGGCGATGGCCTTGGTTTCCAGGCTGTCCTTGAGGCCGCGCGGATCGTAGAAATCGTATTCGATGGCATAGCCGGGGCGCAGGATGTGGCAATTTTCCAGGCCGCGGATGGAGCGCGCCAGCGCCAGTTGCACATCGAAGGGCAGGCTGGTTGAAATGCCGTTGGGGTAGATTTCGCTGGTTGCCAGCCCTTCCGGTTCGAGAAAGACGTTGTGCTGGTTCTTGTCGGCGAAACGGTGAATCTTGTCCTCGATCGACGGGCAGTAGCGCGGGCCGACGCCCTCGATGACGCCGGTGTACAGCGGCGAGCGATCCAGCCCGGCGCGGATGATGGCGTGCGTCCGCTCATTGGTCTCGGTGATCCAGCAGGGCAGTTGCCGCGGATGTTGCGCGGCCTTGCCGAGAAAGGAAAAGACCGGCAACGGGTCGTCGGAACGCTGCTCTTCCATGACCGAGAAGTCGATGGTCTTGCCATCCAGACGCGGCGGCGTGCCGGTTTTCAGACGGCCCTGCGGCAAACTCAATTCCTTCAGGCGGGCGGCCAGCGTAACCGAGGACGGATCGCCCATGCGCCCGCCCGCGGCGTTTTCCAGGCCGACGTGGATCTTGCCGTTGAGGAAAGTGCCGGCGGTCAGCACCACGGCATCGGCCATGAAGCGGATGCCCAGTTGCGTGACCACGCCGCATGCCCGCTCGCCCTCGACGATCAGGTCGTCGCAAGCTTGGGCGAAAAGGGTCAGGTTCGGCTGGTTTTCCAGACGCGAACGGATCGCCTGGCGGTACAGCGCGCGATCAGCCTGGGCGCGGGTGGCGCGCACCGCCGGGCCTTTCGAGGCATTGAGGATGCGGAACTGGATGCCGGCCTCGTCGGTGGCAGCCGCCATGACGCCGCCCAGCGCATCGACCTCGCGCACCAGATGCCCCTTGCCGATGCCGCCGATGGACGGATTGCAGCTCATCGCCCCGAGCGTATCGAGGCTATGCGTCAGCAAAAGCGTGCTCGCGCCCGCCCGCGCCGCGGCCAGCGCGGCTTCGGTGCCGGCATGACCGCCACCGACGACGATGACAGCGAAACGGGTGGGATAAAGCATCCGGGAGTGTGTTGCAGCGCGGAATCGAGGCGCGAATTTTACGTCAGGGCGCTGAAAAATCGAAGTTTTCGGGCTTTTTGCGCGAATGTCTCGACAGCTTGGCCGCGCCTGTATAGGCTGCGCGGATGCGTTTTACAGCTTTCTTTCTCACGCTCGCCGGGCATTGCCGGCATGTTTTCTTCGGGCTGGCCGGATGAGCGGGGCCGGCTTGATGACATTTGGCAATCTGGCCGTGCTGGCGCTCGCTCCCTGTCTGCCATATTCACGGGAAGCACAAAATGCATGAAATGTCGCTGGCCGAGGGTGTGCTGCAACTGGTCGAGGAAACGGCGCAACGCGAAGGGGCGCAGCGGGTTAAGCTGGTGGTCGTGGAAATCGGCCAATTGTCGTCGGTGGAACCTGAGGCGCTGCGCTTCTGTTTCGAGGCGGTGGCACAGGGCGGCATCGCCCGCGGCGCGGCGTTGGAAATTGTCGATGTGCCGGGCAGCGGCTGGTGCCAGCCCTGCGCGGCGACGGTGCCGATGGTGGCAAGTTACGCCGCCTGCCCGCGCTGCGGCGGCTATCAGCTACAGCCGACCGGCGGCAGCGAAATGCGGGTCCGGGAAATAGAAATCGAGTAAGGAGAAGGATATGTGTACGGTTTGCGGTTGCGGAGCGGATGAGGCGAAGATCGAGGGCGGGGAACACGCGCACACCCACGTTCATGCCGATGGCACGGTGCATACGCATCATCACGGAGACGATCACGAGCACACGCACAGTCATGACCACGCACCGGACGGGGCGCACAGTCATGTCCATCGCCATGCCAACGGCAGTACGCATGTCCATGAGCATGTGCATCAGGGTGAACACGACCACGATCACGGTGACCTCGATTACGGCGCTGGCCCGGCGCGCGCCCATGTGCCGGGTTTGAGCCAGACGCGCATGGTGCAGATCGAACAGGACATCCTGAGCAAGAACAACGCCCATGCCGCGAAAAACCGCGCCTGCTTCGACGAGCGCGGCATTTTCGCGCTCAATCTGGTATCCGGCCCCGGTTCCGGCAAGACCACGCTGCTGGTCGAAACCATCAAGCGGCTCAAGGATAGGGTCGCCATCGCCGTCGTCGAGGGCGACCAGCAGACGGCCAACGACGCCGAGCGCATCCGCGCCACCGGCGTGCCGGCGCTGCAAATCAACACTGGCAAGGGCTGCCATCTCGACGGCCATATGGTCGGCCACGCCATCGAGCGTCTGGCCCCGGCCGAGGAATCGCTATTCCTGATCGAGAATGTCGGTAATCTCGTCTGCCCGGCGGCCTTCGCTCTCGGCGAGCACCACAAGGTGGCGATCCTCTCGGTCACCGAGGGCGAGGACAAGCCGCTCAAATATCCCGACATGTTCCGCGCCGCCGACGTGCTGTTGCTCAACAAGTGTGACTTGCTGCCCTATCTCGCCTTCGACGCCGACTTGGCCGAGGCCAACGCCCGCCGCGTCAACCCGCGACTGACCGTGTTCCGCGTTTCGGCCACCCAGGGCGACGGTATGGAGGCCTGGCTCGCCTGGCTCACCGCCGGCCTCGAAGCGCAGCGCGCCAAGCGCAACGAAACGGTGACCGCGCTGAAGGCCCGCGTCGCCGAACTGGAGCGCCAGTTGGCCGGGCACTGAGATGCTGAAAATCGCCCGTGCTCAGAAGGTCGCCAAGCCTTGAGCGCCGGGCAATAAAAAAGGCCGGGGTCTCCCGGCCTTTTAATCTTGCTACAAGCGCTGCCGAATTTACTCGGCGGCTTCCTCGACTTCAACCGGCTCGGTGGGTTCCGGGCGGTCGAGCAGTTCGACGAAGGCCATCGGCGCATTGTCGCCGACGCGGAAGCCGCACTTGAGGATGCGCAGGTAGCCGCCCGGACGGGTGGCGTAGCGCGGGCCCAGTTCGGCGAACAGCTTGACCACGATGTCGCGGTCGCGCAGACGGTCGAAGGCCAGACGCTTGTTGGCCAGCGTCGGGGTCTTGCCGAGGGTGAGCATCGGCTCGACGACGCGGCGCAGTTCCTTGGCTTTCGGCAGCGTGGTCTTGATGGCCTCGTGCCGGAGGAGCGAAACGGTCATGTTGCGCAGCATCGCCTGGCGATGGCTGCTGGTACGGTTCAGTTTGCGAAGTCCATTGCGGTGACGCATGGTTAATCCTTTCTATGTTCTGCAGGCGTCCCTTGGCTGCCCTGCCCGAAGAAGGTTTAGACCCTCTCCAGGCCGGCGGGCGGCCAATTTTCCAGTTTCATGCCAAGCGTCAGGCCGCGGGCGGCCAACACTTCCTTGATCTCGTTCAGCGACTTGCGGCCAAGGTTGGGGGTCTTGAGCAACTCGTTTTCGGTGCGCTGGATGAGATCGCCGATGTAGTAGATGTTCTCGGCCTTGAGACAGTTCGCCGAGCGAACGGTCAGTTCGAGATCATCGACCGGACGCAGCAGCACCGGGTCGACCTGGGTCGGCTTCGAGGCTTCGGCAACCGGCGCGGTACCTTCCAGGTCGGCAAAGACGGAGAGTTGTTCCATCAGCACGCGGGCGGCGTAGCGGATGGCTTCCTCCGGCTCGACGACGCCGTTGGTTTCGATATCGACGATCAACTTGTCGAGGTCGGTGCGCTGCTCGACGCGGGCGCTCTCGACCGCATAGGCGACGCGGCGGATGGGGCTGAACGAGGCGTCCAGCACCAGCTTGCCGATGGTCTTGGCGTCGCCAAGATTGCGCACGTTGCCGGGAACGTAGCCGCGGCCCTTCTCGACCTTGATCTCCATGGCCAGCTTGCCGCCGGGAGAGAGGTGGGCGATCAGGTGCTCGGGATTGATGATTTCCACATCGTGCGGCAATTCGATGTCGCCGGCGCGAATGACGCCGTCGCCTTCCTTGTGCAGATTGAGCAGCACGGAGTCGCGGCCGTGCAGCTTGAAGACGATGCCTTTCAGGTTGAGCAGGATGTCGACGACATCTTCCTGCACGCCATCCACGGTCGAGTACTCGTGGAGGACACCGTCGATGCCGACTTCGGTCGGCGCGTAGCCCGGCATCGACGAGAGCAGGATGCGGCGCAGCGCATTGCCGAGGGTATGGCCGTAACCGCGTTCAAACGGTTCCATGACCACCTTGGCCTGCACGGGCGAGACGCTCTGCACGTCGATGATGCGGGGCTTGAGAAGTCCACTGCTTTGCATGGGCTGATTTCCTCTGCTCGGTGTTTACTTCGAGTAAAGTTCGATGACGAGGCCTTCGTTCAGCGTGGGCGACAGTTCGCTGCGCTGCGGCATGGCCTTGAACGTGCCTTTGCCTTCCTTGACATCGACGGCGATCCACTCGGGGAAGCCGCGCGATTCGGCGGCTTCGAGGGCGGCCTTGCAGCGCAGCGAGGCGCGGGCGCGCTCGGTCAACTGGACGACATCACCCGGCTTGACGATGTAGGACGGGATGTTGACGCGCTTGCCATTGACCAGCACACCGTTGTGACGGACGACCTGGCGCGATTCGGTGCGCGAGGCGCCGAAGCCCATGCGGTAGGCGACGGAATCCAGGCGGGCTTCCAGGAGTTGCAGCAGGTTTTCGCCAGTCTGGCCCTTGCGGCGCTCGGCTTCGGCGAAGGTCTTGCGGAACTGGCCTTCGAGCACGCCGTAGACGCGGCGGATTTTCTGCTTGGCGCGCAGGTGCACGCCGTAGTCGGACAAACGGGCGCCGGACTTCTGGCCGTGCTGACCGGGCGCATAGGCGCGGCGCTCGATGGCGCACTTGTCGGTGAAGCACTTTTCGCCCTTGAGGAACAGCTTCTCGCCTTCACGGCGGCACTGACGGCATTTCGGATCGAGATTACGAGCCACTTGTCTTTCTCCTTAGATGCGGCGCTTCTTGGGCGGACGGCAGCCGTTGTGGGGAATCGGCGTGACGTCGGCGATGGCGGTGATCTTCATGCCCAGCGCGTTGAGGGCGCGGACGGAAGACTCGCGGCCGGGGCCGGGGCCCTTGATGCGCACTTCCAGATTCTTCACGCCGCATTCCTGGGCGGCCTTGCCAGCGGCTTCGGCGGCAACCTGGGCGGCAAACGGCGTGGACTTGCGCGAGCCGCGGAAGCCGGCGCCGCCGGACGTGGCCCACGACAGCGCGTTGCCCTGACGGTCGGTGATGGTGATGATGGTGTTGTTGAACGAAGCGTGGATGTGCGCGACACCCTCGGCGACGTTCTTCTTGACCTTCTTGCGAACTTTGACTTTAGCGGTCTTGGCCATGTTCTGTCCCTATTACTTCTTGCCAGCGATGGCTTTGCGCGGACCCTTGCGGGTACGGGCGTTGGTACGGGTGCGCTGGCCGCGGCAGGGCAAGCCCTTGCGATGGCGCAGGCCACGGTAGCAACCGAGGTCCATCAGGCGCTTGATGCTCATGGTGACTTCGCGGCGCAGATCACCTTCGACGGTGAACTTGCCGACTTCGTCACGCAGACGATCCATGTCCGAATCGGACAAATCCTTGACCTTGGTGGCACGACCAACGCCGGCAGCGTCACAGATTTTCTGCGCGCGGCTGCGGCCGACGCCATAGATCGCGGTCAAGGCGATCTCGGCATGCTGATGGTTCGGAATGTTTACCCCTGCAATACGGGCCATTGAGTCACTCCACTATTTCAAAAATATTGACGAATACCGGAATCGTCAGGGAATCAACCCTGACGCTGCTTGTGACGCGGATCCTTGCAAATGATGCGCACGACGCCCTTGCGCCGTATGACTTTGCAATTGCGGCAGATGCACTTCACGGAAGGTTGAACTTTCATGTTTTACTCCTCGTCTGCGAGAGCCTGGAAGCAGCCGTGATTCCTGGCCCCGCGGTTGATGCGTAGAGACTGTTACTTGGCGCGGAAAACGATCCGCGCCTTGGTTAAATCGTAGGGCGTCAATTGCACGGTGACCTTGTCGCCGGGCAGGATGCGGATGTAGTGCATGCGCATCTTGCCGGAGATGAAACCGTGCACGACATGCCCGTTTTCCAGCTTGACCTTGAAGGTCGCGTTGGGGAGGTTTTCGACAATCTCCCCCTGCATTTCGATGTAATCTTCCTTGGCCATCGCAGCTTACTTGAGCATGGGCGAGCCCTTGAAGTTGGCTTTCTTCAAGAGGCTTTCGTATTGATGGGACATGATGTAAGCCTGTACCTGGGACATGAAGTCCATGGTCACGACCACGATAATCAGGAGCGAGGTGCCGCCGAAGTAGAACGGCACGTTCCACTTCAGAATCAGGAATTCCGGCAGCAGACAAACCAGGGTGATGTAAGCCGCGCCAACCAGGGTCAGACGCATCAGGATCTTGTCGATGTAGCGCGCCGTCTGCTCGCCCGGCCGGATGCCCGGCACGAAAGCGCCGCTCTTCTTGAGATTGTCGGCGGTTTCCTTGGAATTGAAGACCAGGGCCGTGTAGAAGAAGCAGAAGAAGACGATGGCCGCAGCGTAAAGCATGACGTAGATCGGCTGGCCGGGATGCAGCGCGCCGGCAATGTCCTTCAGCCAGGTCATCGATTCGCCGGAGCCAAACCAGCCGGCGACGGTGGCCGGAAAGAGAATGATCGACGAGGCGAAGATGGGCGGAATGACGCCGGACATGTTGAGCTTGAGCGGCAGATGGGTGCTCTGGCCGCCGTAGATCTTGTTGCCGACCTGGCGCTTGGCGTAATTGACCAGAATCTTGCGCTGGCCGCGTTCGACGAAGACGACGAAGGCGGTGACCAGAACGACCAAGATGCTGATGAAAATGGCCGACAGCGGGTGCATGGCGCCGGTGCGAACCAGTTCGAGCAGGCCGCCGATGGCGTTCGGCAGGCCGGCGGCGATACCGGCAAAGATGATGATGGAGATGCCGTTGCCCAGACCGCGCTCGGTGATCTGCTCGCCGAGCCACATCAGGAACATGGTGCCGGTCAGCAGCGTGGACACCGTGGTCACGCGGAACAGCAGGCCCGGATTGTTGACCAGATCCGGTTGCGATTCCAGCGCGATGGCGATGCCGATGCCCTGGAACAGCGCCAGGAACACCGTGCCGTAGCGGGTGTATTGCGTGATCTTGCGCCGCCCGGCCTCGCCATCTTTTTTCAGCTCCGCAAGTTGCGGACTGGCGACGCTCATCAACTGCATGATGATCGAGGCCGAAATGTACGGCATGATCCCCAGCGCGAAGATGGTGAAACGCGACAGGGCGCCGCCCGAGAACATGTTGAACATGCCCAGGATGCCGCCCTGCTGCGAATTGAAGAGATCCGCCAGGACGTTGGGGTCGATGCCCGGAACCGGAATGTGAGCGCCGATGCGATAAACGACCAACGCCCCGAGCAGAAACAACAGCCGACGCTTGAGATCGCCGAACTTGCCGCCCTTACCAACCGTATTGGGATTTGCCACCAACGCTCAACCCTTTCCCGACTTACTCGGCGACGGAGCCGCCAACGGCCTCGATCGCGGCCTTGGCGCCCTTGGTGGCGCCAATGCCCTTCAAGACAACCTTGCGCGTGATGGCGCCGGACAAGATGACCTTGGCCGCCAGCGCGTCACCCGGCACGATGCCGGCGACTTGCAGCGACAAGAGGTCGATTTCATCGACCGGCAGACGCTCCAGATCGGTCAGGCGCACTTCGTAATTGCGGGCGCGGGTCAGCGACTTGAAGCCGCGCTTCGGCAGACGGCGCTGCAAGGGCATCTGACCGCCCTCGAAACCGACCTTGTGGAAGCCGCCAGCGCGGGATTTCTGACCCTTGTGGCCACGGCCGCAGGTCTTGCCGAGGCCCGAACCGATGCCGCGGCCGACGCGCTTGCCAGCCTTCTTGGCGCCTTCGCCCGGCTTGATGGTATTCAGACGCATATTAGCCCTCAACCTTCACGAGATACTGCACTTTCTGGATCATGCCGCGAACCGCCGGCGTGTCTTCCAGCTCGGCGCAGCTATTGAGCTTGCGCAGACCCAGGCCACGCACGGTAGCGCGGTGGTCCTGCTTGGTACCGATGATGCTCTTGACGAGCCGCACCTTGATTTTCTTGTCAGCCATGGCTTACCCCAGGATTTCTTCCACCGACTTGCCGCGCTTGGCGGCAATCTCGGCCGGCGTGTTGACCTTCGACAGACCGTCGATGGTGGCGCGCACAATGTTGTAGGGATTGGTCGAGCCGTGTGCCTTGGCGACCACGTTGGTCACGCCGGCCACCTCGAACACGGCGCGCATGGCGCCGCCGGCGATGATGCCAGCGCCTTCCGGAGCCGGCTGAATCATCACCGAGGTCGCGCCATGGCGACCGATCACGGTGTGATGCACGGTGCCGTTCTTGAGGCTGACCTTGGCCATCTTGCGCCGCGCCTCTTCCATTGCCTTCTGGGCGGCGACCGGGACTTCGCGGGACTTGCCCTTACCCATGCCGATACCGCCATCGCCGTCGCCGACCACGGTCAGCGCGGCAAAGCCGAGAACACGGCCGCCCTTCACCACCTTGGTGACGCGGTTGACCGCAACCATCTTTTCGCGCAGACCGTCGTCGCGCTCTTCCGCCTGCTGCGGCTTCTTGTTTCTTTCGGGTTTAGCCATTTTCCAACCTATCCTTGATCAGAATTTCAGGCCGGCTTCACGCGCGGCTTCCGCCAGCGCCTGAACGCGACCGTGGTAGCGCAGGCCGGAGCGATCGAAAGCCACCTGCTCGACGCCAGCGGCCTTGGCGCGCTCGGCGATCAGTTTGCCCACGGTCGTCGCGGCGGCCTTGTTGCCGCCATTCGGGACATTGGCGCGCACGTCCTTGTCCAGCGTCGAAGCCGCAGCCAGCACCTTGCCGCCACAGGGCGAGATGATCTGGGCGTAAATGTGGCAATTGGTGCGGTTGACGCACAGGCGCACCGCTTTCAGCTCGGCGATTTTGGCCCGGGTTTTGCGGGCACGGCGCAAACGCGCTTCTTTCCTGTTAAACATATGCCACCCTTACTTCTTCTTGGTTTCCTTGATGACCACCACTTCGTCCGCGTAGCGCACGCCCTTGCCCTTGTAGGGCTCCGGCTTGCGATAGGCGCGCACTTCGGCGGCGACCTGGCCAACCCGCTGCTTATCCGAACCCTTGATCAGGATTTCGGTCTGCGTCGGGCACTCGACCTTGATGCCGGCGGGCATTTTGTGCGCCACCGGATGCGAGAAGCCGAGCGACAGATTGAGGACATCGCCCTGAACCTGTGCGCGATAGCCGACGCCAACCAGTTGCAGCTTGCGCTCGAAGCCCTTGGAGACGCCGATCACCATGTTGCTCAGATTGGCGCGCATGGTGCCCCACATGGCGGCGGCGCCGACTGCGCCTTCGATTTTGGAAACTTCGATGTTTCCGCCTTCGACGGCGACCTTGACGGAGGGATGCGCCGCGGTCTTGAGGACGCCGAGCGGCCCCTTGACGACGATCTCCTGGCCGACGGCGACTTCGACGCCGACGGGCAGTGCGATGGGATTCTTACCGATACGAGACATGTCCCCTCCTTACGCCACGATGCACAGGACTTCGCCGCCAACCTTGCTGGCGCGGGCCTTGCGATCGGTCATGACGCCCTTGGGGGTCGACACGATGGCGACGCCCAGACCGTTCATGACGCGGGGAATGTCCTGACAGCCGCGGTAGATGCGCAGACCGGGCCGGGACACGCGCTCGATGCGCGCAATGACCGGACGGCCGGCGTAATACTTGAGCGCGATATCGAGGGTCGGCTTGCCTTCGCCCTGACGGACGGCAAAATCATCGACGTAACCTTCGTCCTTGAGCACGGCGGCGATAGCCGCCTTGAGCTTGGACGAGGGCATGGAGACAGACGCCTTCTCGGCGAGCTGGGCGTTGCGGATGCGAGTCAGCATGTCCGCGATTGGATCGCTCATGGCCATTTCTGAATCTCCTCTTACCAACTGGCCTTAACAACACCCGGGATCTCGCCATTGAAGGCAAGTTCGCGAATCTTGTTACGGCACAGGCCGAATTTACGGAAAACACCACGCGGACGGCCGGTCAACTGGCAACGGTTGCGCAGGCGCGACGGGCTGGCATTGCGCGGCAGAGCCTGCAATTTCAGACGGGCGTCGTAGCGATCCTGATCGGAGAGGCTCGCGTCATTGATGATCGCTTCCAGGGCGGCACGCTTCTTGGCGTACTGGGCGACCAGCTTGCGGCGCTTCTCTTCACGGTTGATCAAAGCAAGTTTTGCCATGATTGCCTCAATTCTTGAACGGAAACTTGAACGCGGTCAGCAGGGCTTTCGCCTCGGCATCGGTCTTCGCGGTCGTGGTGATACTGATATTCATACCCCGCAGCGCATCGATCTTGTCGTACTCGATTTCCGGGAAAATGATCTGTTCCTTGACGCCCATGTTGTAGTTGCCCTGACCGTCAAAACCCTTGCCGGAAATGCCGCGGAAGTCGCGCACGCGCGGCAGGGCGACCGTAACCAGACGATCCAGGAACTCGAACATGCGCGGGCCGCGCAGGGTGACCATGCAGCCGATGGGATAGCCGTCGCGAATCTTGAAACCGGCGATCGACTTCCTGGCCTTGGTCGTCACCGGCTTCTGACCGGAGATTTTCTGCATGTCGCCGACGGCATTTTCGAGAATCTTCTTGTCGGCAACCGCCTCACCCACACCCATGTTAAGGGTGATCTTGGTGATGCGCGGCACTTCCATCACCGACTTGTAGCCAAACTGCTTGACCAGCTCGCCGACGATGTTGTCCTTGTAAACTTGTTGCAAACGCGCCATGACTACCCCTTATGCGTCTACCAGTTGCTCGCCATGTTCCTTGGAGCGGAACACGCGAACCTTGCGACCGTCATCGAGGACCTTGAAGCCGACGCGGCCGGCCTGCTTGGTCGCCGGATTGAACAGCGCGACATTGGAGAGATGAATCGGCATGTCCTTGTCGACGATGCCGCCGGCCTCGCCCTTCATCGGGTTCGGCTTGACGTGCTTCTTGGCGCGGTTGATGCCTTCGACGAGGACATGCTCGTCGTCGACGCGGCGCAGCACGGTGCCGCGCCGGCCCTTATCCTTGCCGGTAATGACGATGATCTCGTCGCCCTTGCGAATCTTTTCCATCTCGCCTTCCTTACAGCACTTCAGGAGCCAGGGACACGATCTTCATGAAGCGCTCGGTACGCAGTTCGCGGGTCACCGGGCCAAAGATGCGCGTGCCGATCGGCTCGAGCTTGTTGTTGAGGAGAACGGCGGCATTGCCATCAAAGCGGATCAGCGAGCCGTCCGGACGACGCACGCCCTTGGCGGTGCGAACCACCACGGCGTTGTAGACATCGCCTTTCTTGACGCGACCGCGCGGCGCAGCATCCTTGATGCTGACCTTGATGATGTCGCCAATGCCGGCATAGCGGCGCTTGGAGCCGCCCAGCACCTTGATACACATGACTGAACGCGCGCCGGTATTGTCGGCGACGTCCAGCGTCGTCTGCATCTGAATCATTTAAATTAACTCCAACTTAATCCGCCTGCGCGGTCAGTCTTGGAACCCGTAAGGGTCGAATTTCCTTGCCCGCCGCCGCGAAGCGCGGTGGCTGCAAAAAAAGAAGCCGGATTATACCGGCCTCTTCGCCAATCGCGCAAGCGTTTTTGCACAAATTTTGTCAGACCACGACCGCCTTTTGCAGAACGCTGGTCACGGCCCAAGCCTTGGTCTTCGACAACGGACGGGTTTCGACGATCTCGACGAGATCGCCGGCCCGGGCCGTATTGCCGTCGTTGTGGGCGTGATACTTCTTGGAGCGGACCATCACCTTGCCGTACACCGGGTGCTTGACCTTGCGTTCGACGAGAACGGTGACCGTCTTTTCCATCTTGTCGCTGACGACGCGGCCGATCAGCGTGCGTTTGATACGGGTGGTTTCGCTCATTGCTGCACCGCCTTTTCACGGATAAGCGTACGCACGCGAGCGATGTCGCGGCGCACCTTGGATATTTGGCTGGTATTGGACAATTGCTGGGTGGCGATCTGCATGCGCAGGCCGAACTGGGCCTTCAGCAGATCCAGCAATTCCTTGTTGAGCTCGTCCACGCTCTTGGTTCTCAATTCACTGGCTTTCATGATTACCCCAGATGACGTGTCACGAAGGTGGTGGCAATCGGCAACTTGGCGGCCGCCAGGGCAAATGCCTCGCGCGCCAGGGCCTCATTGACGCCATCCATTTCATAGAGCACCTTGCCCGGCTGGATCTCGGCGACCCAGTATTCCGGATTGCCCTTGCCGTTACCCATGCGGACTTCGGCCGGCTTCTTGGAAATCGGCTTGTCCGGGAAGATGCGGATCCAGATGCGGCCGCCCCGCTTGATGTGGCGGGTCATCGCCCGCCGGGCAGCCTCGATCTGGCGGGCCGTCAGGCGACCGCGACCGGTCGCCTTGAGGCCCCACTCGCCGAACGACACCTTGGTGCCGCGCGTGGCCAGACCTTCGTTGCGTCCCTTTTGCTCCTTGCGGAACTTGCGACGATTAGGTTGCAACATGTTAAGCACCTGCCTTTCTTACTCGCTTGGCCGGGGCGTTAGCATCGCCGCCGCCATCGGCCTTCCTGACCGTGCGGGTACGCGGCTTGTCGCCGTCCGGCTTGGCCGGGGCGCGCCGCGGACGACGCTCTTCGGAAGCCGGCTCAACGACTTCCGGCTGCTCGTTGCGATCGAGCAGGTCGCCCTTGTAAACCCAGACCTTGATACCGATGATGCCGTAGGTGGTCAGCGCCTCCGAGGTCGCGTAGTCGATGTCGGCGCGCAGGGTGTGCAGGGGCACACGGCCTTCGCGATACCACTCGCTACGGGCGATTTCGGCGCCGTTCAGACGACCGGCGCTCATCACCTTGATGCCCTGGGCGCCCAGACGCATGGCGTTCTGCATGGCGCGCTTCATGGCGCGGCGGAACATGATGCGCTTTTCCAGTTGCTGGGCAATGGAATCGGCGATCAACTGGGCATCGACTTCCGGCTTGCGGATTTCCTCGATCGACACATGCACGGGCACGCCCATGATGCGCTGGAGATCCGTGCGCAGTTGTTCGATATCCTCGCCCTTCTTGCCGATGACCACGCCCGGACGGGCGGAGAACACGGTGACGCGGGCATTCTTGGCCGGCCGCTCGATCAGCACGCGGCCGACGGAGGCATGCGCCAGCTTGCGCTTCAGGTATTCACGAACCTTGACATCTTCCTGGAGCATGCCCGGAAATTCCTTGCTGTCGGCGTACCAACGGGAACTCCAGTTTTTGGTGACGGCCAGACGGAAGCCTGTCGGATGAATTTTCTGTCCCATGCTTCTTCCTCAGTTGCCAACGGTCAGATAAATGTGACAGGTCGGCTTGCTGATCCGATTGCCACGACCCTTGGCGCGCGCGGTGAAACGCTTCAGCACCATGCCCTTTTCGACGCAGACGGTCTTCACCATCAGCTCGTCGATATCGGCGCCATCGTTGTGCTCGGCGTTGGCGATGGCCGACTCCAGCACTTTCTTGACGATGCCAGCCCCCTTCTTCGGGGAGAAAGCCAGGATGTCCAGAGCCTGACCAACCGGCTTGCCGCGCACCAGATCCGCCACCAGGCGGCCCTTTTGCGCAGAGAGGCGAACGCCTCGCAGACTTGCACGAGTTTCCATGTCAGTTCCTTATTTCTTGGCTTTCTTGCCGGCGGTGTGACCCTTGAACGTCCGGGTCAGCGAAAACTCGCCGAGCTTGTGGCCAACCATATTCTCGGTGACGAACACCGGGATGTGCTGCTTGCCGTTGTGAACCGCAACCGTCAGACCGATGAACTCGGGGAGGATCGTCGAACGACGCGACCAGGTCTTGATCGGGCGCTTGTCATTGGTGGCGCGAACCGCTTCGACCTTGGCGATCAGGTGCGCATCGACAAACGGACCCTTTTTGAGAGAACGTCCCATTTCCTACCCCTTAACGCTTATGACGACGCTGAACGATCATGCCGTTCGTGCGCTTGTTGCTGCGTGTGCGATAACCCTTGGTGGGCTGACCCCACGGGCTGACCGGCACGCGGCCTTCACCAGTCCTGCCCTCACCGCCACCATGCGGGTGGTCGATGGGGTTCATCGCGGTACCGCGAACGGTCGGACGAATGCCGCGCCAACGTTGGGCGCCGGCCTTGCCGATCTTGCGCAGGCTGTTTTCTTCATTGCCGACCTCGCCGATGGTGGCGCGGCATTCGACATGCACCCGACGCACCTCGCCGGAGCGCAGGCGAATCTGGGCATAAGCGCCTTCACGCGCCAGCAGCTGGGCGGAAGCGCCGGCCGAGCGGGCGAGTTGGGCGCCCTTGCCGGGCAGCATCTCGATACAGCAAATGGTGGTACCGACCGGAATATTGCGGATCGGCAGGGCATTGCCGGCCTTGATCGGGGCCTCGGAACCGCTCATCAACTGCTGGCCGACGACCATGCCCTTGTTGGCGATGACGTAACGGCGCTCGCCATCGGCGTAGCAAAGCAGCGCGATGTTGGCGGTGCGATTGGGATCGTATTCCAGGCGCTCAACCTTGGCCGGGATGCCGTCCTTGTTGCGCTTGAAGTCGATGACGCGGTAGGCCTGCTTGTGGCCGCCGCCCTGATGGCGCACCGTGATGCGGCCCTTGTTGTTGCGACCGGCGCTGGCGGACTTGGATTCGAGCAGTCCGGCAAACGGCTTACCCTTGTGCAGGTTGGCGTTGACGAGCTGAACGAGGCCGCGGCGACCCGGGGAAGTCGGCTTGACTTTGACGAGAGCCATCAGGCATTCCCCCCTTCAACAAAATTGATTTCCTGGCCGGCCTTGAGGCTGACAAAGGCTTTCTTCCAGCCCTTGCGGCGGCCAATCGCGCCCTTGAAGCGCTTGACCTTGCCCTTGACGTTGGCGACTTGCACGCCCTCGACCTCGACCTTGAACAGCAGTTCGACTGCCGCCTTGATTTCCGGCTTGGTGGCGTCGGAAACGACGCGGAACACCACTTGCTCGTTTTTCTCGGCGACGAAGGTGGCCTTTTCGGAGATTTGCGGCGCCAGCAGCACCTGCATCAGACGTTCCTGGTTCATCCCCACATCTCCTCGAACTTGGCCACGGCGTTCTTGGTGACCAGCACCTTGGCGAAGCGAACCAGGGAAACCGGATCGGCTTCCTGGGCTTCGAGCACCAGAACGTTGGGCAGGTTGCGCGACGACAGGTAGAGGTTTTCGCTCAGTTCGTCGGTAATGACCAGAAGATTGCCTTCAAGACCCATGCCCTTCAGCTTCTCGGCGAACAGCTTGGTCTTCGGCGCCGCGATCGCGATCTCGTCGACGACGATCAGGCGATCCTGGCGAGCCAACTCGGAGAGGATCGCAGCCATGCCGGCGCGGAACATCTTCTTGTTGACCTTCTGGCTGTAATTCTGCTCGGGCGAATTCGGGAAAATCCGACCGCCTCCACGCCACAGCGGGCTGCCGTTGCTGCCGGAGCGGGCGCGGCCCGTTCCCTTCTGGCGCCACGGCTTGGTGGTGGTGTGACGGACTTCCGAACGATCCTTCTGCTTGCTGCTGCCGGAGCGGGCATTGGCCTGATAGGCCACGACCACCTGGTGCACCAGCGCCTCATTGAAGTCGCGCCCGAACAACAGATCGGATGCCTGCAACTTGGCGGCTTCCTGGCCTTGCTCGTTAATTACCTTGAGTTCCATGTCGCCCCCCTCAAGCCTTGACTGCCGGACGCACGACCACATCGGCACCCTTGGCGCCGGGAACGGCACCCTTGATCAACAGCAACTGACGCTCGGCATCGACGCGAACGACGGTCAGACCCTGCATCGTGGTCCGCACATCGCCGAGATGACCAGCCATCCGCTTGCCGGGGAAAACACGGCCCGGATCCTGGTTCATACCGATGGAACCCGGCGCATTGTGCGACACCGAGTTACCGTGCGAAGCGCGCTGCGATTTGAAATTGTGGCGCTTGATGCCGCCCTGGAAGCCCTTACCGATCGACCTGCCGCTGACATCCACCTTCTGCCCTTCGGCGAAAATGGTGGCCGCGACCGCATCACCAGCCTTGAACGAGGCCAGTTGCTCGGCGTCAACCTGGAATTCCTTGAGGACATGCCCGGCTTCCACGCCCGCCTTGGCCAGATGGCCAGCTTCCGGCTTGGAAACACGCGAGGCGCGGCGCTGACCGAAGGCGACTTGAACGGCTGCGTAGCCGTCGACCTCCGGCGTTTTGACTTGGGTCACGCGGTTGTTCGACACGTCAAGCACCGTCACCGGAATGGACGCACCATCCTCGGCAAAGATGCGAGTCATGCCGACCTTGCGACCAACAAGGCCTAGACTCATGGTTATTCTCCTCATCGCCGGCTGCGATTGGCCGGTCGATGTAAAACAACGAATGGGCAACCGTTGCCGGCCACCCCCGAAAACTTCAAATTATATCCGTACTTGCTGCCTTACTGCAACTTGATTTCGACATCGACGCCAGCCGGCAGATCGAGCTTCATCAGGGCATCGACGGTCTTGTCGGTGGGATCGATGATGTCCATCAAACGCAGGTGGGTGCGGATTTCGAGCTGATCGCGGGAAGCCTTGTTGACGTGCGGCGAACGCAGGATGTCGAAGCGCTGTTTGCGGGTCGGCAGGGGCACGGGGCCGCAAACGACGGCGCCGGTGCGCTTGGCGGTCTCGACGATTTCCTGGGCGGATTGATCGATCAGGCGATAGTCGAAGGCCTTCAGGCGGATACGGATTTTCTGGTTGTGCATTTTTCTGGCTTCCAAAGAACGATGTAAAGAGCGCGATTCAAAGAACAATGCGGCCGGAAACCGTTTCAGCTCCCGGCCTGACGAACAGGCTTACTCGATGACCTTGGCAACGACGCCGGCGCCGACGGTACGGCCGCCTTCGCGGATGGCGAAGCGCAGACCTTCTTCCATGGCGATCGGCGCGATCAGCTTGACCGTCATCGCGATGTTG
>WREP01000020.1 GCA_009779265.1 Betaproteobacteria bacterium | reverse complement strand
TTGGGCGTGATTTGCAGGCCGAGCGCCGACCAGTGGCCGGTGACCAGCACCGCGCCGGCGCTTTGCCGCTCCGGCACGGCGAACCACGGCAGGTAACCGGCCGGGGCATTGGCCGGCAGGCCCTTGCGCTTGAATTCCATGACCCCTTGCGGCGTGCAGAAACGCATGCGCGTCATGGCATTGACGATCAAGCGCAGACGCGGCCAACCCGCCAGATCGTCCGACCACGCCGCCGGCTCGCTACCCCACAGGTTGCGGAGGAAGTCGTGGAACTGTTCGCCCTGCAATGCAGTCTCGACCTCGCGCGCCAGCGCCCGGGCTTGTGCCGTCGTCCATTGCGGCAGCAAGCCGGCATGCACCAGGCAGTAATCGCCCGCGCTATGGCATAGCGGCTGGCGGCGCAGCCAGTCGAGCAGTTCGTCGGCATCGGCGGCATCGAGCACCGGCTGCAAGGTGTCCTCCTTGCGGAACCCGGTACCCTCGGCAATCATCAGCAGATAGAGATCGTGATTACCAAGCACGGTCAGCGCAGCATCGTCCAGCGAGCGGATGAAACGCAGGGTTTCCAGGGAATGCGGGCCGCGATTGACCAGATCGCCGACCAGCCACAGACGGTCGACAGCGGGGTCGAAAGCGCACCGATCAAGCAGGCGGCGCAGCGCGTCGTAACAACCCTGGATGTCGCCGATAGCGTAGGTAGCCATTTTCAGTTGGTAGCGCAGCAATCGGTCCGTGGCCGCAAATTGCGCCGAAGAAACACCCCTCCCCGACCCTCCCCTACGCTACGCGCAAGGGAGGGAGAAACCCCGCGATGCGCACAGGCCGCTGCCCCCTCCCTTTCGGGTGAAGCCCGAAGGGGAGGGTTGGGGAGGGGTGCTGTAAGTCTCATTTCAAATCAATCGGTTGAAAAGTGCTTCTTGAGGATCGGCAACTTATTCCAGCGGGCGATCCCGTACTGTAGCGCCATCACTCCACCGTCACCGATTTGGCCAGATTGCGCGGCTTGTCCACATCCGTGCCTTTCACCAAAGCAGCGTGGTAGGCGAGCAGTTGCAGCGGCACGACGTGAAGGATGGGCGACAGTTCGCCGTAATGCTCGGGCAGGCGCAGGATGTGCACGCTTTCCGACTCGGGGATTTCCGAATCGGCGTCGGCAAAGACATAAAGCTCGCCGCCGCGCGCCTGGACTTCCTTGAGATTGGATTTCAGCTTGTCCAGCAACACGTCGTTGGGGGCCACCGAGATGACCGGCATATTGGCGTCGACCAGGGCCAGCGGGCCGTGTTTCAGTTCGCCCGCCGGATAGGCTTCGGCGTGGATGTAGGAAATTTCCTTGAGTTTCAGCGCGCCTTCCATGGCGATGGGGAAATGTCGGCCACGGCCGAGGAACAGCGCGTGCTGCTTGTCGGCGAAGCGCTTGGCCCAGTCTTCGATGGCCGGTTCCAGTGCGAGCGCCTTGTTGATCGCCACCGGCAGATGGCGCAACTGGTCGATGAAGGCGCTCTCCCGCTCGGCAGGGAGACGCTGACGCAGCTTGGCCATGACCAGAGTGAGCACGAACAGCGCCGCCAGTTGGGTGGTGAAAGCCTTGGTCGAGGCGACGCCGATTTCCGGGCCGGCGCGGGTGATGAAGCGCAGCGCGCATTCGCGGACGATGGCCGATTCCGGCACGTTGCAGATGGCCAGCGTCTTGTGCTGGCCAAGCGCCTTGGCGTGGCGCAGGGCGGCCAGGGTATCGGCGGTTTCGCCCGATTGCGAAATGGCGATGATCAACTGGCGCGGATTGGCCACCGAGGTGCGGTAGCGGTACTCGCTGGCGACCTCGACGGTGCACGGCAGGCCGGCGATGGCTTCGAGCCAGTAGCGGGCGGCGAGGCCGGAATGGTTGCTGGTGCCGCAGGCAAGAATCAGGATGTGGTCGACATCGGCCAGCAACGTGCTGGCTTCGGCGCCGAAAATGCCGGGCTGTATGGTCTTGCCGCCGCCCACGATTTCCAGCGTGTTGGCCAGCGCCTGCGGCTGCTCGAAAATTTCCTTCTGCATGTAGTGGCGGAAAGCGCCGAGTTCGACGGCGGCGGCCGATAGCTCCGAAAGATGCTCCGGGCGCTCCACCGGCGTTCCGTCGAGGCGGCAGATGCGCCGGCCCGTCGGCGTCAGTTCGGCGACATCGCCGTTTTCCAGATAGACCATGCGGCGCGTCACCTGCAACAACGCCGAGGCATCGGAAGCGGCGTAATTGCCGTCATCCGCGATGCCGAGCAGGAGCGGCGAACCCTCGCGGGCGACGATCACCCTGCCCGGCTGGCGGTGGTCGATGACGGCGATGGCATAAGCGCCGACCAGACGGTGGCAGGCCAAACGGACGGCAGCGAACAGATCTGGCTCATTACGCAGCGTCGCCTCGATCAGATGGACGATGCTCTCGGTGTCGGTATCGGAAGTAAAGACGTAGCCCTGGGCGCTCAATTCGGCGCGCAGGCTTTCGTAATTTTCGATGATGCCGTTATGGACGACGGCGATGGAGCCGGAAACGTGCGGATGCGCATTGCGCTCGCTCGGCACGCCATGCGTCGCCCAGCGCGTGTGGGCAATGCCGGTGACGGCGCTGACATCGGCGGTGGCCGCCGCCAGTTCGGCGACGCGCCCGACCGAGCGGACGCGGCGAATGGCGTCGCCGCCAACGACCGCCAGCCCGGCCGAATCGTAGCCACGGTATTCGAGCTTTCTCAGACCTTCGACGAGGATGGGAACGATGTTGTTATCGGCTGCCGCCGCGACGATGCCACACATGGGATTTGCTTTCGGAGGGTAGGGATGGGATAGAGGTTTGCGCTGGATAAGGTCTGACTTCAGCCGACGCCAAAGACGCTTGGCTGTAATTGTCAGAGTTCAAGTGTTCAAAATACGGCTGCAAGAATTCCTGTTACGACTACGAGCGCCATGAGTAGCGCGATGCTGATTTTTGTAAGCAAAATGCCTGGGCGTGGCGTTTTTTTCGCCCCTTGGCCGGTACTGGCCGCAAAGCGTTTCCGCAACTCTTGCAGGCGTCTTTCTTTCTCCGCTTCCGGCAAGCTGAAAGCCGATTGCCGGGCATCTCGTTCGTTCATGGCCATATGCGGTCAAAAGCGCCTAAGCAACAATCAAACCCCGTAATACTCCCGATACCACGCTACAAACCGTCCGACGCCCTCGCGCACCGGCGTGGCCGGGACGAAGCCGGCCCAGTCGTTGAGCAGCGCGGTGTCGGCGTAGGTGGCCGGCACGTCGCCGTCCTGTAGCGGCAGCAGGCGCTTTTCCGCCGTTTTGCCGAGGGCTTCCTCGATGGCGGCAATGAAATCGAGCAATTGCACCGGATTGTTGTTGCCGATGTTGAAGACGCGGTAGGGGACGTTGCTGCTCGCCGGATCGGCGACCAGCGGGTCGTAATCCGGGTTGGCCGTGGCGTCGCGGTCGAGGACGCGAAGCACGCCTTCGACGATGTCGTCGATGTAGGTGAAGTCGCGGCGCATGTCGCCGTGGTTGAAAACGTCGATGGGCCGGCCTTCGAGCATGGCCTTGGTGAACAGGAAAAGAGCCATGTCCGGCCGCCCCCAGGGGCCGTAGACGGTGAAAAAGCGCAGGCCGGTGGTCGGCAGGCCGTAGAGATGGCTGTAGGTGTGGGCCATCAGCTCATTGGCCTTCTTGGTCGCGGCGTAGAGGCTGACCGGGTGATCGACGCTGTCGTGCTCGGAAAAGGGCATCTTCGTGTTGCCGCCGTAGACGCTGGAACTGGAGGCGTAAACGAGGTGCGCCACGCGGTTGTGGCGGCAGCCTTCGAGGATGTTGATAAAGCCGACCAGATTGCTATCGATGTAGGCGTGCGGATTTTGCAGTGAGTAGCGAACGCCGGCCTGGGCGGCGAGGTGGATGACCTTGTCGAATTTCTCGGCGACGAACAGGGCGGTGATGCCCTCCCTGTCGGCGACATCGAGCTTGACGAAGCGAAAATTGGCGTGGCCGGCAAGGCGGGCCAGACGGCTGTCCTTGAGGCTGACGTCGTAATAATCGTTGAGATTGTCGAGGCCGACAACGGTGTCGCCGCGGGCCAGGAGGCGCAGCGTGGCGGTCATGCCGATGAAGCCGGCGGCGCCGGTGACGAGAATTTTCACGATGGCCTCCAGAAAAAAGGTCGCGGAATTTTACCGCGCCGCGACGCTTGCTCAGGCGGGATCGTGACGGGCGGGCATTTATAATCCCGGCTTGAGAAACCGTCATTTTATTCGCCGATGCGCATCCTGATCGTGAAAACCTCCTCGCTCGGCGACGTCATCCACAATCTGCCGGCTGTCAGCGATATCCGTCGGCATTTTCCCGAGGCCGTCATCGACTGGTGTGTCGAAGAAAGCTTCGCCGCCATTCCCCGCCTGCATCCGGGCGTCGCCGAGGTGTTTACCGTCGCTATCCGGCGCTGGCGCAAGCGCCTGTTTTGCGCGCGGACATGGCGGGAAATCGGCGCCTTCCGCGCCCAATTGCGGGCGCGGCGCTACGATTTGATCCTCGACACCCAGGGCCTGCTGAAAAGCGCCCTGATCGCCGCCCAGGCCATCGGCCCGCGCTGCGGCTACGCCGCCGCCGCCGCCCGCGAACCGCTGGCGGCCCGCTTCTATCAGCGGCATTGCACGGTAGCGAAAGATGCCCACGCGGTCATGCGCAACCGCCGGCTTGCCGCGGCGGCGCTCGCTTACACGCTGCCGGACGAGACGCCGGATTACGGCATCGCCGTGCCGCCCGCCGCCTTCCCCTGGCTGCCGCCGCCGCCCTACGCCGTCCTCCTGACCGCCACCAGCCGCGACGACAAACTATGGCCCGAGGCGCACTGGCTGGCACTCGGCCAGCGCCTGCAAGAACAGGGCTGCCGCGCCGTGCTGCCCGCCGGCAATGCCATCGAACGCGAACGGGCGGCGCGTCTGGCGGCGGGCATTCCCGACGCCGTCGCCGCACCGCCGCTCGACATCGCTACCTTGGCCGGCGTGCTGGCCGGCGCCCGCGCCGCCATTGGCGTCGATACCGGCCTGACGCATCTGGCGGTGGCGCTCAAGGTCCCGACCGTGGCTCTCTATACCGCCACCGATCCCGGCCTCACCGGCGTTTTCGGCGCCGCCTTTCACCGCAACCTGGGCGGCCAGGGGCAAGTGCCGACGCCCGCCGAAGTATTCGACGCCTTGCGAGCGGCCGGCTGATGGCGCGCTTCTTCTACTCCCTGCTCTGGTGTCTGGCGACGCCGCTGATCTGGCTGCGCCTGCTCTGGCGCTCGCGTAAACAGCCGGAATACCGCCAGCACTTTTGGGAGCGTTACGCTTTCTACGGTCGGCAGCCCGCGCCGCCGGCCCTGATCTGGGTGCACGCCGTGTCGGTCGGCGAGACGCGCGCCGCCCAACCGCTGATCGAGGGCTTGCTGGCGCGCTGGCCGGAACATCGCATCCTGCTCACCGGCATGACGCCGACGGGACGCGAGGCGGGGCGCGCGGTTTATGGCGAGCGCGTGCTGCAAGCCTATCTGCCTTACGACACTCCCGGCGCGGCGCGGCGCTTTCTTGAGCATTTCCGGCCTGCTTTCGGCGTGTTGATGGAAACCGAAATCTGGCCCAATCTGCTGGCCAAGGCGGCGCGCCGGCAAGTGCCGGTAATGCTCGTCAATGCCCGCCTTTCCGCCCGTTCGGCGCGTGGCTACGGGCGCTGGCCGGCGCTCTTCCGCCCGGCCTTGGCGGCACTGGCTGGCGTCTGCGCCCAGACGGCGGACGACGCCCGCCGCTTGGCCGCGCTTGGCGCGGCGCCGGTCGAAGTCTGCGGCAATATCAAATTCGATGTCACGCCGGCAGCCGACAAACTGGCGCTGGGCGAGGACTGGCGGCGGGCGCTCGGTACGCGGCCCGTGTGGCTGGCGGCCAGCACCCGTGAGGGTGAGGAAGAATTGCTGCTCGCGGCTTGGCGGCGGCTGGCGCCATCCGACGTTCTTCTTGTGCTCGTTCCCCGCCATCCGCAGCGTTTCGCCGATGTCGCCGCGCTGCTGAGCGGGCAGGGCTGGAATTGGCAGAAGCGCAGCGCCGCGCTGCCCGATGCCGCAACGCAAATCTGGCTTGGCGACAGTATGGGCGAAATGGCTGCCTACTACCGTCTGGCCGACCTCGCCTTCGTCGGCGGCAGCCTGCTGCCGCTCGGCGGGCAGAATCTGATCGAAGCGGCGGCCTGCCACTGCCCGGCGCTGGTCGGGCCGCACACCTTCAACTTCCTGCAAGCCACCGAAGACGCCATCGCCGTCGGCGCGGCGCGGCGGGTGAATGATGCCGAGGCGCTGGTTGCGGAAGTGACCGCCCTTTTCGCCGATCCGTCACGTCTGGCGGCCATGCGCCAGGCTGCCGCCAACTTCGCCCGCGCCCATCGCGGCGCGGCGGAACGAAGCTTGACCTTTATCGCCCGCTGGTCGGAGCAGGCAGGGCGTTGACGCGGCCTTGAGCCGCACCGCCGCCCGCTGCTTGTGCACGCCACCCCGCAGGGAAAATCACAAACGCGCTTCGGCCTTGTCCTGCCGACAATTCGGGCTATGCTTGCAGAAAGAAGCCAGAAGCGGCCAAGGCGTTTCGCATGAGCAGACTTTTTGATTTAATGCTGCATGAAGCAGGATTGCTTCTTGCAGCGTCGTTGCGAGGAGCAAAGCGACGAAATTACCGAGGAGGGCGCCATGAAGTGCGAGCATAGCAATATAAGAGATGAGCTTTTTCACCTGCCGGACAACCCGCGCCGCGCTTTTCTGCTGGCGGCTGCGGCAAGCGCCCTGGGGGCGGCGGGCCTCAAGCCTGGCGTCGCCAACGCCGCCGGCAGCAAGGTGCAAACGCAGGCGCACATCGTCATTGCCGGCGCCGGCGCTGCGGGTCTGACTGCCGCCGCCTATTTGGCCAAGGCGCTCGATGGCGCAAAGATCACCCTGATCGATGCGCGCAAGGAACACTTCTACCAGCCCGGCTTCACCCTGGTGGGCGCGGGCATCAAGCCCAAGGAGTACGTGCTATCCAGCACCGCCGAATACCTCCCGCGCGGCGTCGAGCTGATCGAGGCGCGGGTGGCCGAGTTCGATCCGGATGGCAACAAGGTCGTGACCGACAGCGGGCAGTCCATCGCCTACGACTTCCTCATCGTGGCCACCGGCCTCAAACTGGAATACGGCCTGATCGAAGGCATGGAAGAGAGCCTGATCGGCAAGGAAGGCATCGGCAGCATCTACCACAGCCCGGCGGGCGCCGAGGCCACTTGGCAGGCCATGTCGGCTTTCGCCGATAAGGGCGGCAGGGGCGTTTTCCTGCGCCCGGCCACAGAGATGAAGTGCGCGGGCGCGCCGCTCAAATACACCTTCATCACCGAAGACTATCTCCAGCGCCGCGGCCAGCGCGGCAAGGCCGAGGTCGTCTACAACTCGAACAACAAGGCGCTGTTCAGCGTACCTATCGTTTCCGAAAAGGTGCGCATGCTGTTCCAGGAACGCGGCATCCAGATCAACTACGAGCGTGTGCTCACGGCTATCGATCCGGGCCGCCGCATCGCCACTTTCAAAACCCCCGAAGGTAGCGAGGAGCAGGGCTACGACTTTATCCACGTCATCCCGCCGATGCGCGCGCCCGAGGCAATCCGCAACAGCCCCCTGCCTTGGAAAACGGGTCAATGGGTTGATGAGGGTTGGATGGAAGTGGACAAGGGCACTTTGCGCCACGTCCGTTATCCCAATGTCTTTGGCGTCGGCGACATCGCTGGCGTGGCAAAGGGCAAGACCGCGGCCAGCGTGAAATGGCAGGTGCCGGTCGCCGTCGACCATCTGGTCGCCGAAATCGCCGGCAAGCAGTCGGACGCGCTATACGCCGGCTACACCTCGTGTCCGCTCATCACCCGGCTGGGCCGGGCCATGCTGGTGGAATTCGACTACCAGAACAACCTGACGCCATCCTTCCCCGGCGTCATTGCGCCGCTCGAAGAATTGTGGATCAGTTGGGTCATGAAGACCATGGCGCTCAAACCCACCTACATCAGCATGCTGCGCGGTCGCGCCTAAAGGAGAATCCCCATGAAGGAATTCGATCTGCTCGTCATTCTGGCGGTTTTTCAGGAAATGTTGGGGCCGCTACTGTGGCTGTTGCTGGCCATCATCGTGCTGGGCACCCTGGCTTTCGTACTCCTGCTGATCCGGGAACGGGGCGTGGTATCCCGCCGGATGGTGTTCTCCCAGACGCTGAGTCCGCTGGGCGGCGCTTTTGCCCTGATACTGATGGCCAAGGTATCGTCCTCTGGCTTCACCGATGCCGGCGGCCCGGTCGACTGGCTCCTGATCGCCCTCGTTTTCAGCCTGGGCCTGGTCGGTTCGGGCATCATCCTCTACACCATCGGCGGCTGGTGGTCGATCCTCCGGGGAAACAAGCCCGCATGAAACGCCGTCGGTTGCGTGCCGTTAGCCGCCAGAAGGTGCAAGTCCTTGTTTTCAACCTGTAACTTAGAAAGGAGCGCAAATGAAATCTAACGTCGGCGGCATCGACCGCATCCTGCGCGTTGTGCTTGGCATTGTATTGATCGCCTTGGCAGCCTCGGGAATAGTCGGCTGGTGGGGCTGGCTGGGCGCGATCCCGCTGCTCACCGGCCTGGCCCGTTTTTGCCCTCTCTACCCCCTGCTGGGTATCAACACCTGCCCGAATAACAAGTCCTGACGCTTACAAATCAGTCTTGGCAAAAAACACCCGCAATCAAGCGGGTGTTTTTTATGGGAAAGCTAATGCTTGTTAGCGCCCGCCGCCCGAATCCAGCAGCGCGTTAAGCGCCATCACGTCATCCTCCCCAAGCGCACCAACAGCATCCTTGAGGCGCAGTTGGGCGAGCAGGGTGTCGAAGGTGGCGCGGGCGAGGTCGCGGCGGGTGACGTAGACCTGGTTTTCGGCGTTGAGCACGTCGATGTTGATGCGCACGCCGACTTCGTAACCCAGCCGGTTCGATTCCAGCGCCGACTGCGAGGAAAGCAGCGCCGCCTTGAGCGCGCGGATTTGGGCCAGGCCGTTGCTGACGCCGAGGTAGTGCTGGCGGGCGGCCAGGGCGGCGTTACGGCGGGCGGCTTCGAGGGTCGATTGGGCCGCGCCGCGATTGGCGCTGGCTTCGCGCTGGCGCGAGCTGACCTGGCCGCCGAGATAGAGCGGCAGGTTGAGTTGGACGCCGACATTCCGGTAATCGTTTTCCAGTACGCCGAAGCCTTCGTAGTAGGACTTGCCATAGCCGCGATTGGCGACCAGATCGACGGTCGGGTAATGCCCGGCGCGTTGGCGGTCCACTTCGCGCTCGGCGATAGCCAGCGCTACTTGCTGCATTTGCACAGCGATGCTGTCTTGTTCGGCGGCGCTGACCCACTGGCGCAGATCGGCCGGCTGCGGGCCGCTGGCTTCGGCATTTTTGCGGAGCTGGGCGAGATCGCCGGGATCGCGGCCAATGATGGCTTGCAGGGCGCTGCGTTTGACTTCCAGATCGCTTTCGGCGGCGATTTCCTGCGCCAGGGCGAGGTCGTAACGGGCTTGCGCCTCGTGCGTATCGGTGATGGTGGCGGCGCCGACCTCGAAATTCTTTTTTGCCGATTCCAGTTGCTGGCTGATCGCCTCCTTGTTGGCGCGCACCGCGCTCAGGTTTTCGTCGGCGAACAGGATATCGAAATAGGCTTGCGCCACGCGCAGGATGAGATCCTGGCGGGCCAGGGCGTAATTGGCCTCGGCCTGCGCCACTTGCCATTTGGCTTGATCGTAGGCAACCCAGTTCTCCCAGCGGAAGAGGGGTTGCGACAGGGTCAATTGATAGCCGTTGCTGTTATATTTCTGATGCGTGCTGCCCGGGACGTTGCGCAGCGACATTTCGCTGTCGTTCCAGGCGCTATTGCCCGACAGGGTCAGACTGGGCAACAGGCCGGCCCGTCCCTGCGGCTCTTTCTCGCGCCCGGCTTCGAGGGTAGAACGGGCAGCGGCATAGACCGGGTCGTTATCCTGGGCGGCGCGGTAGATTTGCAACAGATCGGCGGCGCTCGCCGTGCCGGCGAGCAGGGCGAGGGCAAGCAGGCCGGCGCGGGTTTTCATGGCGGACTCAAGAGGGTGCGACACTGGATTGCTGCGCTCGCAATGACGCGCCTGTTTTTGCACTGTCATTGCGAGGAGCGAAGCGACGAAGCAATCCAGAGAGAGTGCCATTTGAACCGGAAACGCTCTGGCAACGGCGCGGGCCGGATCAGCCGCCGCGCCGCAAGCGTCGCGGCGGCTGGCGCATCAAAGTGCGAAAGCCGGCTTGGCGGCGAAACCGTCGAGCGGCGGGACGACGGTTTCAAATAGATTGACGCGGTTGTAGGCGCCGTCGCCGGTGCAGGTGACCAGCACGGCTTCCATGACCGGCGCAGTGCCGACGATGGCGGCCAGCCGGCCGCCGGGACGCAATTGCGCGAGCAGGGCGGCGGGCAGTTCCGGCAGGGAGCCGGAGACGACGATGACATCGTAGGGCGCGCGGGCGAGCCAGCCGTTGACGCCATCGCCGGTTTCGACGGTGACATTGTCGACCCCGGCGGCGGCGAGATTGCGGCGGGCCTGCTCGGCCAGCGCCGGGCGGCTCTCGACGCTGACCACATGCGCGGCGCGGGCGGCCAGAAGGGCGGCCATGTAGCCGCTACCGGCGCCGATTTCGAGCACCTTGTCCGTTTTTTGCAGCCCCAGTTCCTGCACCAGCTTGGCTTCGATTTTCGGCGCCAGCATGACTTGACCTTCGCCGAGCGGGATTTCCATGTCGGCAAAGGCGAGATTGCGGTAGGCCGGCGGCGTGAATTGCTCACGCTTGACGACGAACAGCAGGTCGAGAACCTGCGGGTCGAGCACATCCCAGGGACGAATCTGCTGCTCGATCATGTTGAAGCGCGCTTGCTCGATATTCATGGATGTTGCTCCGCGAATGGGGATTGCGACAAAAGGGGATTGTAACCGGGAACGCGGGGGCTTTGGCGCGCTGCTTCCATCGCCAGCGCCCGCGGGGAGAGTAGGGGCGAATAATTATTCGCCCCTACAACCCCTGACCCGCTCCCCGCCGTGGAGAGGGAACCAACCTCAGCGGCTTTCCTTGATGATGCGGCCGGCGGTTGCCTGAACCGGGCGGGCGTTGTCGCGGTAGAGGCGGGAGAAGATGTCGATCTGTTCCGCCGATACCGGCGCCGGCTGTTTCAGCACCAGCCACAGTACGCCTTCGGTGCAGGGCGGCGTGGTCAGCGAACCCATGTAGGTGTAGTAACTGCGCGCGGCCGGCAGCAAGGCGTCGAGATTGACCGTGACGTCCGGCGGCTCGACGGCGAGACGCTTTTCCAGCGGCAGGTAGTTCCACAGCGTCTGGATGAAGGGATTTTCCGGGCCGCGTTCGAGCAATACGGCGATTACCGCCAATTGGCCGTCGTCGGCGCGATGCATCAGATGAACCGACATGTCGAAGCGGCGACCGTCGACCCGCTCCTCGGAGGGATGGCTGAAGCGGATTTCCTGCAAGGCGTAGGTCTTGCCGGTCAGGGTGATGGCATTGTCGCCGAGAAAGACTTCGAGCGAGCGGCCGCTGTCGATGATGCGAAAGCGGGAGGGGCGATAGTCGAATTGAATCGGCTCGACATCGACCTTGATGCCGTCGCGGATGTCGATCGGCGACTGGCGCTGGCCAGAAGCGCACAAGCCATAGCGCGAATCGAGCGTGGCCCAGTTTTCCGGCGCGCTGGCGCCGTCGTAGCCCCAATCAACGGCCGACGCTGGTTTCAGCGGCTGCACCAATTCGAGCATGTAACCGGCTTCCTTGTCCGCCGCCGGCTTGCCCTTGGCGGCGGGCGCGGGCGCCTTCCTGGCCGGGGCCGCCTTGAGCGGGATCGCCCCTGGCGGCTCTATTGGCGCTGCGGACGCCACATCGCGGCGAGCTGCCGTCTTGACCGGCACGGGCTTGGCCAGTTCCTTTTTCACCAGCGCCTCGTTGGCCTGACGCAGGGACTTGGCCGCCTCGTCGGCCTGGGCCGCCAGTTCGCCCGGGCTGCCTCGCGGCGGCCGGCAGACTTCGCGCAGCACCTTGTCGTCGAGGGTGCCGGTGCGTACCGGCAGATTGTCGGCCTTGAGCGTTTCCTCGCGGACGATGCTGTTGTCGCCCTTTTTGAAGCTGCGCTTCAAGGTGCTGGCGTTGCGCGCCATGCAGTCGTAACGGGTGATGACTTCGATGACGAGGTAGGGATCGCCGGAACGGACGTCGACCAGTTCCTTGTCGAGCACCATGCGGCTCGTGGTTTCCACCGTCGCCCCCTCGCGCTTGATGCTGGTGCGGTCGATTTCGATGCGTTTGCCCGGTTCGGACGAGACGTTTTGCCAGGTCGGCGCGGCAAGCGCCAACGGGGACACGGCCAGAACGAGCAGGATGAATGAACGCATGCGAAACCTCTGTTGCTGGAGTCCATAGTGTATCGGCATAACCCGGACCCTTTTTGAAAAATCTGAAACGCGGCGGGCGCTTCCTTGCATTTTGCCTGTCTTTCCAGTAAGTTGCAGCACCACTCGTTAGGGGTGCCGGCCAACCGGGCCGGCTGAGAAAATACCCTTCGAACCTGCTCGGGTCATGCCGGCACAGGGAAACGAAGCCGATCGCTCCTTGCCCCCGCCTGTCCCCGCTTACCCGCGCCGTTATGCATGGAGTCTCGATGAACCTCACCGAACAATTTCTCGCCGTCAACGCCCACGTCGATGCGGCGGCGATTCAGCCGCTGCCCAATTCGCGCAAAATTCACGTTGCCGGCTCCCGCCCCGATCTGCGCGTGCCGATGCGCGAAATCCGCCAGTCCGATACGCCGACCGGCATGGGCGGCGAGGCGAATCCGCCGATTTTCGTGTACGACTGTTCCGGCCCCTATTCCGATCCCGCCGCCAAGATCGACATCCGTTCCGGCCTGCCGGCGCTACGCGCGCCCTGGATCGCGGAACGCGCCGACAGCGCGGAACTGCCCGCCCCGAGTTCCGCCTATGGCCGCCAGCGCGCCGCCGACCGGACGCTCGACGAACTGCGCTTCCCCGGCCTGCTGCGCCAGCCGCGCCGGGCCAAGGCCGGCATGAACGTGACGCAGATGCATTACGCGAAAAAGGGCATCGTCACGCCGGAGATGGAATTCGTCGCCATCCGCGAAAATCTTAACCGCGCCGCCTACCTGGAATCGCTGCGCGCCGCCGGGCCGCAGGGCGAAAAAATGGCGCGCCTGCTGAATCGCCAGCATCCCGGCCAGAGTTTCGGCGCCAGCATTCCGCCCGCCATCACGGCGGAATTCGTGCGCGACGAAATCGCCCGCGGCCGCGCCATCATCCCGGCCAACATCAATCACCCGGAAAGCGAGCCGATGATCATCGGCCGCAATTTCCTGACCAAGATCAACGCCAATATCGGCAACTCGGCGCTCGGCTCCTCCATCCAGGAAGAAGTCGAGAAAATGACCTGGGCCATCCGCTGGGGCGGCGACACGGTGATGGACCTGTCCACCGGCAAGAACATCCACGAAACGCGCGAGTGGATCATCCGCAACTCGCCGGTGCCGGTCGGCACCGTGCCGATTTACCAGGCTTTGGAAAAGGTCGGCGGCAAGGCCGAGGAACTGACCTGGGAAATTTTCCGCGACACGCTCATCGAACAGGCCGAGCAAGGCGTCGATTACTTCACCATCCATGCCGGCATTCTGCTGCGCCACATCCCGCTGACCGCCGAGCGGATGACCGGCATCGTCAGCCGCGGCGGCTCGATCATGGCCAAGTGGTGCCTGGCGCATCACAAGGAAAGCTTCCTCTACACCCATTTCGAGGACATCTGCGACATCATGAAGGCTTACGACGTGGCCTTCTCGCTCGGCGACGGCCTGCGCCCCGGCTCCATCTACGACGCCAACGACGAGGCGCAACTGGGCGAACTGAAAACCCTCGGCGAATTGACGCAAATCGCCTGGAAGCACGACGTGCAGACCATCATCGAAGGGCCGGGCCATGTGCCGATGCACCTCATCAAGGAGAACATGGAACTGCAACTCGACTGGTGCCAGGAAGCCCCGTTCTACACCCTCGGCCCGCTGACCACCGACATCGCGCCGGGCTACGACCACATCACCAGCGGCATCGGCGCCGCCATGATCGGCTGGTACGGCACGGCCATGCTCTGCTACGTGACGCCCAAGGAACACCTCGGCCTGCCCGACAAGGACGACGTCAAGGAAGGCATCATCACCTACAAGCTCGCCGCGCACGCCGCCGATCTCGCCAAGGGGCATCCCGGCGCGCAGATCCGCGACAACGCGCTCTCGAAGGCGCGTTACGAATTCCGCTGGGAGGATCAGTTCAACCTCGGCCTCGATCCCGACAAGGCGCGCGAATTCCACGACGAAACCTTGCCCAAGGAATCGGCCAAGGTCGCCCACTTCTGCTCCATGTGCGGGCCGCACTTCTGCTCCATGAAAATCACCCAGGACGTGCGCGACTTCGCCGCCGCCCAAGGCATCGGCGACGCCGAAGCGCTGCAACGCGGCATGGCGGAAAAAGCCGTGGAATTCGTCCAGGGCGGCGCGGAGATTTACCGCAAGGTTTGATGTTTTCCTTGCGCCAAGCGGCCTTCCCGCGCCACCCGGCAGGCGCGGGAAGGTTGCTGCGTCGCTTCGCGCCGGGGTAAAAACGACCGTCGCTGCGCGCGCGGCGAAACAACCCGGCCGCGTGAATCAGCCCCGTTTTTTACGTTCATTTACAAGCCAGTAACCCCCATTTACGGCTTGCCGCGCCATGATGCATCCATCGCCCGCCCACTCGGGGCGGACTGATCCAACCAGGAGAGCCATCATGAAAAACATTTCCCATCCGCACCTCAAGCGCCTTGCCCTTGCCGCCGCCATCGCACTGACCCTGCCCCTGAGCGCCTCGGCTTTCGCCGGTGGTCACCGCGGTGGCCCGATGCACGGTGGCTGCGGCGCGAGCCAGGCCGGCTTTGCTCACTCAGGCATGGATATGGGCGGCGGCATGGCGCGCTACCTGAAGCGCCTGAATCTGAGCGAAGCGCAACGCGATCAGGTTTTCACCATCATGAACACCCAGGCGCCGACCCAGCGCGACAACATGAAAGCCGTGCAGAAGGCGCAAAGCGATCTGCGCGACCTGACCACGGCGGCCAACTTCGACGAAGCCACAGCCAAGCAGCTGGCTGGCGCGGCTGGCGCGGCGATGGGCGAAATGGCGCTGAGCCGGGCCAAGACCACGCGTCAGATCTACGATGTGCTGACGCCGGAACAGCGCCAGAAACTGGCCGAGATGAAGGCCCAATGGACGCGCCAGCGCGCTGACGGCACGCGGTCGAAGTGGCGCGGCGACGGCCCGTGCTGGATGGATGGCGACGCGCCCCGCCCGCAGCGCGCTTCCTGATCCCTCCCCGGGGATTTTCCCAAACGCCGCCGCCCTTTTTCGGGCGGCGGTTTTTTTATATGCAGGGCAATCGCTTGAAAGGCGCGTTGCCTATGCTCTCCCTCTCCCGCGAGGGGAGAGGGGAGTATCGGTCTTCTGCGACAATGCCCCCATGCCCGAACCCGTTCCCCCGCTCGCCTGCCGCCCCAACTGCGGCGCCTGCTGCATCGCACCGTCCATTTCTTCGCTGGACAAGCCGGCTGGCGCGCCTTGCCGGCATCTCGATGCGGCATTGCGTTGCCGCCTGTTCGGCCGCCCCGAGCGCCCGGCCTGTTGTGCCGGCCTGCAAGCCAGCGCCGAGATGTGCGGCGAGTCGCGCGAACAGGCGCTGGCCTGGCTGCAAGCTCTGGAAGCGGCAACCCGTCCGGGCGGGTAAAATGCGCCTTTTTCCGGCAAAATCGCCCACATGGACGCCATTCTTCTATTGAAAGCCCTGATCCTCGGCATCATCGAGGGACTGACCGAATTCCTGCCAATTTCGTCAACCGGCCACCTGATCATCGCCGGCAGCCTGCTCGATTACACCGACGAACAGAGCAAGGTGTTCAAAATCGTCATCCAGTTGGCCGCCATTCTGGCGGTTTGCTGGCATTTCCGCGAACGCATCGGCAAGGCTTGCGGCGGGCTGGCCGACGATCCGGCGCAGCAGCGCTTCGCCGGCCTCCTGCTGGTCGGCTTCCTGCCGGCGGCGGTGCTGGGCCTCCTGTTTCACAGCACCATCAAGACCTATCTGTTCAATCCGCTGACGGTGGCCGGGGCGCTGATCGTCGGCGGCCTGCTGATTCTCTACATCGAGCGCAAGGCCTATCATCCGCGCGTCGGCAGCATCGACGACATGCGTTGGCCACAGGCGCTGAAAGTCGGTTTCGCCCAGGCCCTGGCGATGTTCCCCGGCGTCTCGCGCTCCGGCGCGACCATCATGGGCGGCCTGGTGTTCGGCCTGTCGCGCAAGACGGCGACCGAGTTTTCCTTCTTCCTCGCCATTCCGACCATGTTCGCGGCGACCCTGTACGACGTTTACAAGAACTGGGAACTGCTGCACCTGAGCGACCTGCCGGTATTCGCCGTCGGTTTCGTCGCTTCCTTCATCGCCGCCATGCTGACCGTCAAGGCCCTGCTGCGCTACGTGTCGAATCACGATTTCGCCCTGTTCGCCTGGTATCGCATCGTCTTTGGCGTCATCGTGCTGCTGACGGCGCATTTCGGCTGGGTCGAATGGGCGGCCTGATCCTCTACCTGCACGGCTTTTGCTCCTCGCCGGGGGCCATGAAGGCGCGCCTGCTCGGCGCGGAAATGGCGCGTCGCGGGCTGGCCGGGCAATTTCTCTGCCCGCAACTGTCGCCGGCGCCGGACGAAGCGGTGGCCGACCTGACACGCCTGATAGAAGGCTGCAAGCGCCCCTTGACCCTGGTCGGCTCTTCGCTGGGCGGCCATTACGCCACCCATCTGGCGGAAAAGCACGACCTGCGGGCGGTGCTCGTCAATCCGGCGGTCATCGCCCGCCTCGACGCCGGCTGGTTCGTCGGCGAGCACTTGCCTTTCGACGGCGGCCCGGCTTTTCAATTTACACACAAACACGCCCAACAACTGGCGGCCCAAGTCACGCCGCCGACGCCGGAACGCTACTGGCTGCTGCTCGAAACTGGCGACGAGACGCTCGACTATCATCAGGCGCAGGATTTCTACTTCGGTTGCCGGCAGAGCATCTTCGAGGGCGGCGACCACAGCTTCACGCGCTTTCCTCAATTACTACCGCAAATACTTGAATTTGCCGGGATATAATCTTCGCAATGAATGTTCTGTTTGAAGAAGACGGCGGCTTTAAGGCCGGCGTCGTTATGGCCGACAACGACAGCTCCCTGCAAATCGAGATGGCGTCCGGCAAACGCGGCAAGATCAAGGCGGCGGCGGTATTGTTGCGCTTCGAGCAGCCGGGGCCGGCGGCTCTGATGGAAAGGGCGGCGCCGTTGGCCGCCGGGATCGAGGCGGATTTTCTCTGGGAGTGTGTCAGCGATGGCGAATTTTCGTTTCTGGATTTTGCCCGTGATTACCACGGACGCGACCCCGCCCCGGAGGAGGCGGCGGCGGTGCTGCTGGCCCTGCACGCCGCGCCCGTCTATTTCCACCGCAAGGGCAAGGGGCGCTTCCGCAAGGCCCCTGCCGACATTCTGTCAGCCGCTCTGGCCAGTCTTGAAAAAAAGCGTCAGCAGGCGCTGGCGATGGAGGGCTGGGTCGCCGAACTGACGGCCTTCCGCCTGCCGCCGGAAATCGCCGCGCTGAGCGACGCCCTGCTTTATGCGCCGGATCGCAACCGGCCGGAAACCAAGGCGTTCGAGGCGGCCTGCGCCGCGACCGGGCTGACGGCGGCGCAATTGCTGTTCCGCTGCGGCGCGATCAAGTCGGCCTATCACCTGCATTACCGCCGCTTTCTGCGCGAGCATTTCGCCAAGGGCGCCGGCTTTCCGGCCATCGCGGCGCCGCTGGCGCCGACCGATCTGGCGCGCGCCGATGTCCGCGCCTTTTCCATCGACGATGTCCATACGACCGAGATCGACGATGCGCTGTCGGTGGTCGATCTGCCTGGCGTCGGCAAACGCATCGGCATCCATATCGCGGCGCCGGGGCTGGCCATAGCCCACGGCTCGCCGCTCGATGGCATCGCCCGGGCGCGGCTGTCGACGGTCTACATGCCGGGCTGCAAGATCACCATGCTGCCGGATGCCGTGGTGCAGAGCTACACGCTGGCCGGCGGCGCCGATTGCCCGGCGCTGTCGCTTTACCTGACCGTCAATGAGGCGCTGGAAATCGTCGGTCACGAGTCGCGGCTGGAAATCGTGCATATCGCCGCCAATCTGCGGCATCACGAAGTCGAGCCCTGGTTCAACGAGAACACGGTCGACGGCCCCCTGCCCGACCAGCCTTTCCGCGACGAACTGCTTTATTTGTGGCATTTCGCCAATGCCTGCGAGGCGCGGCGCGGCAAGCCGGCGGCGATTCAGGGCGTGCATGACTACACTTTCGCCATTGCCGGCGATCTGGCCGACCCGGAGGCATGTACGGTGGACATCGCCGAGCGCCAGCGCGGCAGTCCGCTCGACAAGCTGGTGGCGGAATTGATGATCGTCGCCAACACGACCTGGGGCGGTCTCCTGGCCGAAAAGAACATCGCCTGCCTGTACCGGGCGCAGACCCAGGGCAAGGCGCGCATGACCACTTCGCCGCTGCCGCACGAAGGGCTGGGCGTGCCGCAATATGCCTGGATGACTTCGCCGCTGCGCCGCTATTGCGATCTCATCAACCAGTGGCAACTGATCGCCTGCCTGCGCGGCGAGAACCCGGTCTTCGCCCGCAAATCGGCGGAATTGTTCGGGGCCATGCGCGATTTCGAACAGACCTACGCCGCCTATAACGACTTCCAGCGTTTGATGGAGCGCTACTGGTGCCTGCGCTGGTTGCAACAGCGCGGCATCGACGCCATCGACGCGACCGTGCGCCGCGAGCAACTGGTCAAGCTCGACCATCTGCCGCTGCTACTGCGCGTGCCGTCGCTACCGGCCAATCTGGCGGCGGGGCAGCGCGTGCATCTGGCGGTGACGGCCATCGACCTGCTCGGGCCGGAAATTACCTGCCGCTTCGCCGGCCTGCTCGGCGAGATGGACCCGGCGGAAGCCGTGGAGGATGAGGAGCAATGAGGGCCAGCGCCGCCGCTTCCGCCTTGCCCGCGCCGGCTTTGTTTTCCACAAGCTCGCTGGCCTTGGGGATCGGCATTTCGCTCTGCCTGCACGCCGCCATCCTGTATGCGGAATTCAAGTTTCCCGAAGCGACCAATGCCGCGCGCGAGAGGGTGCTCGACATCATCCTGGTCAATTCCAAGTCGGCCAACAAGCCGGTCGATGCCCAGGCGCTGGCCCAGGCCAATCTCGACGGCGGCGGTTCGACTGATGAGGATCGCCGGGTCAAAACCCCGCTGCCACCGACGCATCGGCAGACCACTGGCGACGATTTGCAGCGCATGCAGCGGCGCGTGCAGGAACTGGAAGCAGCCCAGCAGACCCTGCTGACCCAGAACAAGAGCGCAGAGGCGACAGCCAGCAGCAAGACGGTCAGCGAACAGCCGGCACCGGCCAGCGTCATGTCCGGCGTCGACCTGCTGGAATCGGCGCGAGCGATGGCCCGTCTGGAAGGCGAGATCGCCCGCAATACCGACGAATACAACAAACGGCCGCGCAAGAAATTTGTCGGCGCGCGCACCGAGGAATACGGCCTGGCCACCTATCTCGAAGCCTGGCGGCAGAAAATCGAGCGCATCGGCACGCTGAACTACCCGGAGGCGGCGCGCGGCAAGCTGTATGGCTCCCTGGCCGTCAACGTCGAACTGAACGTCGAGGACGGCAGCATCTACAAAGCCGAGATTTCCCGCTCATCCGGCCACAAGGTGCTGGATCAGGCGGCCCTGCGCATCCTCAACATGGCCGCGCCCTTCGGCCCGATCCCGCGCGAGGCCATGGGCGGCAACACGGTTCTGCAATTCGCCCGCACTTGGTACTTCACCCAGGGCGATGCCTTCAAAACCGATCGCTAGAGCGGCTTCAAATGACACTATTTCTGGATTGCTTCGTCGCCTCGCTTCTCGCAATGACGGTGGAGAAACCGGCGTCATTGCGAGCGCGGCAAAGCAATCCAGTTGAACCAAAACCGCGCTAACCGCCCGCCATGTCCGACCGCTACGCCGTTTTCGGCAATCCCATCGCGCATTCCCGTTCGCCGGCCATTCATGCCGCCTTTGCCGCCGCCACCGGCGAGGATTTGCGCTACGAGGCGCTACTCGCCCCGGTCGACGGCTTTGCCGCCGCCATTGCCCAATTCGCCGCCGCCGGTGGGCGCGGCGCCAATGTCACGGTGCCCTTCAAGGAAGAAGCCTGCCGCCTTTCCCACCGTCTTTCCGAGCGCGCCGCCCAGGCTGGCGCGGTCAATACCCTGACTTTCCGCGATGGCGAGATATTCGGCGACAACACCGACGGCACCGGCTTGGTGCGCGATCTCGTCGACAATCTCGCCTTCCCGCTGGCCGGCCGGCGCATTCTGCTCCTTGGCGCCGGCGGCGCCGCCCGCGGCGTCGTCGCGCCGCTGCTCGCCGCTCGCCCGGCCAGCCTGCATATCGCCAATCGCAATGCCGACAAGGGCAGGGCGCTGGCTGTGTCATTTGCTGACATCGCTCCGCTAACGGCCGGGAGTTTCGCCGAACTGGCGGGCAAATCCTTCGATCTGGTTATCAACGCGACTTCCGCCAGCCTCGCCGGGGAAAACCTGCCGCTGCCGGACGGATTGTTCGCGCCGGGGGCGCTGGCCTACGACATGATGTACGGCCAGGGCGCAACACCTTTCCTGCAACTGGCGCGGACAAGAGGCGCGGCGCGCGGCGCCGACGGCTTGGGCATGCTGGTCGAGCAGGCCGCCGAGGCATTTTACGTCTGGCGCGGCCGGCGGCCGGAAACGGCCCCGGTGTTGGCCGAACTGCGCCGCCAATTGTCCCCATGAAAACCCTGGCCCGCTGGCTCAAGCGGCTGTTGTTGCTGCTGCTGGGCCTGGCTTGCCTGTGGTTTTTCTGGCTCTTCGGCTGGGTGCTGTACTGGGGCAAGGTCGATCCGGGCATGACCCGTTTCATGGAACTGCGACTGGCCGAATTGCGGGAGAAGAATCCGCAAGCCCAATTGCGCCAGCAATGGGTGCCTTACGAGCGCATTTCGATTCACTTGAAGCGCGCCCTGATTGCCGCCGAGGATGCGAAGTTCGTCGATCATGAAGGCTTCGACTGGGAAGGCATCCAGAAAGCCATCGAAAAGAATGAGAAAAAGGGACGCTTCGCCGCTGGCGGCTCGACCATCAGCCAGCAACTGGCGAAAAATCTTCTGCTGACGCCGAGCAAAACCTTCTGGCGCAAGGGCAACGAGGTAGTCATCACACTGATGCTCGAATATTCGTGGAGCAAACGGCGTATTTTCGAGGTCTACCTCAACGTCATCGAGTGGGGCGACGGCGTTTTCGGCGCCGAGGCGGCGGCCCGCCATTATTACGGCATCAGCGCCGCCGCGCTGGGGCCGGAACAGGCGGCGCGGCTGGCCAGCATGGTGCCGAATCCGCGCTTCTACGACCGCCATCGCGCAACGCCGGGACTGGCGCGCAAAAGCGCCATCATTCTCAAGCGCATGCCGGCGGCGGAAGTGCCCTGACCGCCCACCCCGGCCAGTCGGCGGAAAATATTATCACTGCGTTGTATATCTCAGAGCACGGCGGTGGCCGGTGCTAGAATGCCTGAGCTTTTGCCGCGCCGCACCATGACCGAAGAAACCCAACTGACCGATACGGAAGACCTGCAGGAGCGCCTCGTCGAGGTGCAGACCCTGCTCGCCCGGCACAAGCTGGTCGAGGAGCTGGTGCACCGTCAGGAGGGACCGCGTCACGATCTGGTCGAGAACATCGTCCATAAGCAGCACCTGCACGAATTGCAGGCCAAGCTGGCGCCGATGCACCCGGCCGACATCGCCTACATCCTTGAGGCATTGCCGCTCGACGAGCGCCTGATCGCCTGGGATCTGGTCAAGGCCGAGCGCGAGGGCGATATTCTGCTGGAGGTTTCGGACGCCGTCCGCGAAAGCCTGATCGAGTCGATGGCGCCCGACGAGCTGGTCGCCGCCGCCGAAACGCTGGACGCCGACGAACTGGCCGACCTGGCGCCCGATTTGCCACCGGAGGTCATCGACGACGTCTTTCGCGGCCTGTCGGTCGAAGAGCGCGAGCAATTGCGGGCGGCGATGTCCTACCCCGAGGACTCGGTCGGCTCGATCATGGACTTCGACATGGTCACCGTGCGCGAGGATGTCACGCTCGAAGTCGTGCTCCGCTACCTGCGCCGCTTCGACGATCTGCCCGACCACACCGACCAGTTGTTCGTCATCGACCGCGACGAGTACCTGAAAGGGGTGCTGTCGCTCAATGTGCTGCTGGTCAACGACCCCGATGTCGAAGTCGGGGCGCTGATGCGGACCGATTTCGTCACGCTGGAGCCGGACGATTTCGCGGAGGAGGCAACCAAGGCTTTCGAGCGCTACGATCTCGTGTCGGCGCCGGTGGTCGACCCGGAGGGCAAGCTGCTTGGCCGCGTCACCGTCAATGATGTCGTCGACTACATCCGCGAGGAAGCCGACCAAGAACAACTGGCTCAGGCCGGTCTGCGCGAGGAAGAAGACATCTTCGCTTCGGTCTGGGATTCGGTGAAAAACCGCTGGGCCTGGCTGGCCATCAACCTGATCACCGCCTTCATCGCCTCGCGGGTAATCGGCGCCTTCGAAGGCTCGATCGAGAAGCTGGTCGCGCTGGCCGCGCTCATGCCCATCGTCGCCGGCATCGGCGGCAACTCCGGCAACCAGACCATCACCATGATCGTGCGCGCCATCGCCATGGGTCAGGTTCAGCACGACGCCATGCTCCGCCTGCTGCGCAAGGAACTCGGCGTCGCCAGCATCAACGGCCTGGTCTGGGGCGGCCTGCTCGGCATCGCCGCCTGGTGGCTCTACGGCAGTTTCTCGCTCGGCCTGGTGATGACCGCGGCGATGACCCTCAACCTGCTGCTGGCAGCCTCGGCCGGCGTCGGCATTCCCCTGTTGCGGCTGAAATTCGGCGCCGACCCGGCCATCGGCGGCTCGGTGATGATTACCGCCCTGACCGATTCCGGCGGCTTCTTCATCTTCCTCGGCCTCGCCACCCTGTTCCTGATGTAGCGCCTCGACCGGATAGTCGTAACCACGCTCACTTCGCCAGAACCTTGACATGTCGGGAAGATCAGCCTTCCTCATCGCGCTTTTCGTCAGCGTCAGCGCTTTTGCAGAATACGCGCCGCAAGCGGGCGATATCGTGTTTCACACATCCCGCTCCGCCCAAAGCAAGGCGATACAGGCGGCGACGAAATCGCCTTACAGCCATATGGGCATCGTCCTCTTCCGTGATGGCAAACCCTACGTCTACGAAGCCGTGCAGCCCGTCAAATACACGCCGCTGCAACAATGGCTGGATCGCGGCGAGGGCCGGCGCTACGTCATCAAACGCCTGAAATCCCCGCTTTCCGCGGCGGCGGTCGACAAGCTCTATCAAGACAGCAAGCGCTACGAAGGTAAACCCTACGACCTCGCCTTCGAGTGGTCGGACGACCGCATCTACTGCTCCGAACTGGTGTGGAAACTGTACCAATCCGCAACCGGCCTGGAATTGGCGCCGTTGTCGAGACTTGGCGATTTCGACCTCGCTCACCCGGCGGTGAAGGCCAAGCTCAAGGAGCGTTACGGGACGAATATTCCCATCAATGAACCCGTCGTTTCACCGGCAGCCATTTTCGCCTCCCCCCTGTTGCAGACCGTGGCCACGAAATGACCACCTCCCTCAGTCGCCACTCCCTAAAGAGCCTGTCGCGAAGACCTCGATCCGCATTCTTGAAGCCCCTCTCCCCTCGCGGGAGAGGGGTTGGGGAGAGGGGGAGGCGGATCACCCCCTGCCGGGGCCGGTTTGAAACCAGTCCCTATGCCGTCGCCCGCGCCCCGATTTGGAGGCCGTGCTGATAACCGCGCCCGCGATCACCGGCGTCATCCTGGCCGGCGGCCAAGGTCGGCGCATGGGCGGCGCGGACAAGGGACTGCAACTGTTGGCCGGAAAGCCGCTGGCGGCCCATGTCGCCGAGCGCCTTGGGCCGCAGGTCGGCGAACTGCTCATCAACGCCAACCGCAATGGCGCGGCCTATGCCGCGCTCGGTTATCCGGTCGTGAGTGATCGCATCGCCGGCTTCGCCGGGCCGCTGGCCGGCCTGCACGCCGCCCTGAGCGCCGCCCGCCACCCGCTGGTGGCGACCGCGCCATGCGATTCGCCCCTCCTGCCCACCGATCTGGTTGCCCGGCTGGCGGCGGCGCTGGCCGATGGCAAACACGACATCGCCATCGCCCGCACCGCCGAACGCATCCACCCCGTTTTCTGTCTATGCCGACGCTCGCTCGCAGCGCCACTGGCCGCCTTCCTGACAGCCGGCCAGCGCCGCTTCAGCCAGTGGCTGGAAGAACAAGGCGCGGTCGAAGTCATGTTCGCCGACGCGGCAGCCTTCGCCAACATCAACAGCCGCGACGAACTGGCCGCTCTGGCGGCGCGCCCCTGATCCGGCGCGGCCCGATCCCGCTCGGCAACCTTCCCCGCGGCAGAAATTGCGCAGCGCAACAATTGGTTACAGAAGGCTACGAAAGGCAGACAGACCCCGGGCGGCATGCCGGCTACACTGCATTCCGTGTACTGAACCCCTCCTCTCGAAATCTCCCCCCTTTCGAGAATTTTCAACCCCGCCACCCGGCGGGGTTTTTTTTGCCCAGCGTCAGTGCTTGCCCCCAGCCAGCAGCGCCCGCATGGCGTCGAGGCGGGCGCTGCCGCTGGCTTTGTCGGGCGGCGCGGCCGCTTTGCCGCCGCTGAAACGGATGTCGTCATCGCCCATTTCGGCGATGAAGCGCGACGGCTCGCAGGGGATCAGTTCGCGCATCTGGCGGCGGCGCTCGCAGTAGCTGATGCGCAGCGACAGTTGGGCGCGGGTGATGCCGACGTACATCAGGCGGCGTTCTTCCTGCAATTTGTCCGCTTCCTGCGATTCGCGGTGGGGCAGGATGCCTTCCTCGACGCCGACGAGAAAGACGTGCCGGTATTCCAGCCCCTTCGCGGCGTGCAGGGTGGAGAGCTGGACGGCGTCGGCTTCTTCGTCGCCCTGTTTGTCCAGCATGTTGATGAGGGCGATGCTTTGGGTCAGTTCGATCAGCGTGCGGCCATCTTCATCGCCCTTTTTGCCGAGCCACTCGGCGAATTCGCGGACATTGGCCCAGCGCGCTTGCGCCACGCCCTTTTCCTCGTGGTCGTAGAGGTAGGTTTCGTAGCCGATGGCTCCCAGCAGATCGGTCAGCACCTGCCGCGCCGGTTCGCGCTCGGCCCGTTGCTGGCAGCGGAGGATGAATTGGCGGAATTCGCGCAGCGGTTCGAGCTGGCGGGTTTGCACGCGCTGCGCGAAGCCTTCTTCGGCGGCGGCGCGGAAGAGCGAGTGGTGGCGCTCGCCGGCATAAGCGCCGAGGGTTTGCAGGCTGGCCGCGCCGATGCCGCGCTTGGGGGTGGTCGCCGCCCGAATGAAGGCGGGGTCGTCGTCCTCGTTGGCGAGGAGGCGCAGGTAGGCGGTGATGTCCTTGATTTCCGCCTTGTCGAAAAAGGATTTGCCGCCCGACAGCCGGTAGGGAATGCGCTGGTCGCGCAGGCGCTCCTCGAAAATCCGCGCCTGATGGTTGGAGCGATAGAGGATGGCGTAATCCTTGAAGCGGCCGCGCTGCTCGAAGCGGTGCGCCTGCAATTGCATGATCGCGTTCTCGGCCTCGGCGGCATCGTCGCGGCAGGCGGTGACGGCGATCTGCTCGCCGTAGCCGAGTTCGGACCAGAGTTGCTTTTCAAACAGCTTGTCGTTGTGGGCGATGACATTGTTGGCCGCTTTCAGGATGCGCGCCGTCGAGCGGTAGTTTTGCTCCAGCTTGATGACCTTGAGGGCCGGGAATTCGGCCGGCAGTTTCTTCAGGTTTTCGATGTCGGCGCCGCGCCAGCCGTAGATCGCCTGATCGTCATCGCCAACGGCGGTGAATTGGGCGCGCACGCCGGTCAGGAGCTTGAGCAGTTGATACTGGCCGGCGTTGGTGTCCTGATACTCATCCACCAGCAGGTAGCGCAGGCGGTTTTGCCATTTTTCAGCAATCTCTGGATGCTCGCTGAAGAGCTTGACCGGCAGGCCGATCAGGTCGTCGAAATCGACCGCCTGATAGGCTTTCAGGGTCGCTTCGTAGGAGAGATAAGCCTGGGCGGCGAGCGCCTCGTGCTCGTCGCGGGCGAGGGCGCGCGCCGCTTCCGGCGGGATCAGGGCATTTTTCCAGTGGGAGATGACGGCCTGCAAGTGGCGCAGCTTTCCCTTGTCGGTGGCTTGCACCGTCTCGCCGAGAATGCCGGCGCAGTCGGCGGCGTCGAAAATCGAGAAACGCGGCTTGTAGCCGAGCGCCTTGGCTTCTTCGCGCAGGATGCGCACGCCCAGAGAATGGAAGGTGGAAATCTGCGTCTCGTCGGCGACGGCGTTGCCAAGCAGCTTGCCGACGCGCTCCCGCATTTCCCGGGCCGCCTTGTTGGTAAAGGTGATGGCGGCGACATTGCCGGGCCGGAAGCCGCACTCGCGTACCAAGTAGGCGATTTTCTGCGTGATGACCCGGGTCTTGCCCGAGCCGGCGCCGGCCAGCACCAACAGGGGGCCGTCGAGGTAATGGATGGCTTCGCGCTGCCGGGAATTGAGGCTGGACATTCGACGGCGCCCCGGCAGACGGGGCGCTGAGTGGGGGAGCGGGATTTTAACCCGGCGCTGACGATCCGAGTAGGCGCTTCAAGCCTGTTCGTCGATTACGCAAAAACCGTTTGCCGGCAGGTACCTGCCCAAACGGGCTTGGACTTCGGGCGGCAGTTCGGTCAGTTGGGCCGCGAGTCGGCGGGCTTCTTCAATGATTTGGCCAACATCGTGTTCGGCCTCGTTCAATTCTTCGCGCAGGCTGCGCCGCCGGTCGCCGGCCAGGTTCTCGGCGGCCTCGACCCGACGCGGATCGTCGAGTTTCGGCACGCGCCCGCCTGCCGGCGGGGCGTAGCGTTCGGTGGTCGAGGTTAGGCGGGCGGTGGTCATGACATGCCTCCTTGACTTGTTTTCGTCAAGAAATGGCCAGACTTGAGGCGAATTTGTCTGCCGCGAACCGCGTTTTGCTGGGTTTCGCTACCTTCTACCCGTCCTACAGCGCACCAAAGACCTTTTTCAGCAGCGCGCTGCCGGCTTCCAGCGGATTGGCGCGCAGTTTCTTTTCTTCCTCGGCGATCATCAGGAACAGGCCGTCCATCGCCTTTTGCGTGACATAGGCGTCGATGTCGGCGTCCTTGCTGTCGATCAGGCCCATGCTCGCCGCCTTGCCGGCGTAGTTGTTGTATTGCTCGGCCAGCCGCAGCTTGCCGGTGGCGGCCTTGACGATGGGGGTGAATTTTTGCGTCAGCGGCTCCGATGAGGCGCGCTTGAAATACTGCGTGACGCTGTCGTCGCCGCCGGTGAGGATGTCCTTGGCGTCCCGCACGCTCATCTTCTTGATGGCATCGGACAGGATCGGCCTGGCTTCGGCAACGGCATTCTCGGCGGCATGGTTCATGGTGTTGACCAGTTCGTCGGCCTGCTTGCCCATGCCGATCAGGCGCAGGCCCTTCTCGGCTTTTTGCAGGCTAGCGGGCAGCGGAATCTTGACCTTGGCGTTGCCGAGAAAGCCGTTTTCCTTGCCCAGCGTGGAGACGGCGAAATCGGCGCCCTTGGCGAGCGCCTCCTTGAGGCCGGCGCTGGCATCGGCGCTGGAAATGGCATCGAGGCCGGCGGCCTGGGCCAGTGTCGCGGCGCCAGCAAACAGCAGGATAAACAGGGGGGCGAGCAGGCGGCGCATGTGGGTTCTCCCGGTCAGACGATGTCGAGGTGACCGATGCCGGCGGTCAGGTCACGGTCCTTGGCTTCCTTGCTGTGCAGCTTGATTTGCAGACGCAGGTCGTTCAGCGAGTCGGCATTGCGCAGGGCATCCTCGTAGCTGATCTTGCCGGCTTCGTAGAGGTCGAACAGCGCCTGGTCGAAGGTCTGCATGCCCAGTTCGCGCGATTTTTTCATGATTTCCTTGATCTCCTGCACCTCGCCCCGGAAGATCAGGTCGGAAATCAGCGGCGAGTTGAGCATCACCTCGATGGCGGCGACTCGCCCCTTGCCGTCCTTTTTCGGCAGCAGGCGCTGCGAAACCATCGCCCGCAGGTTGAGCGACAGATCCATCAACAGTTGCTGGCGGCGCTCCTCGGGGAAGAAGTTGATGATCCGGTCGATGGCCTGGTTGGAGCTGTTGGCGTGCAGGGTCGCCAGCGCCAGATGGCCGGTTTCGGCAAAGGCGATGGCGTAGTCCATGGTGTCGCGGTCGCGGATTTCGCCCATGAGAATCACATCCGGCGCCTGGCGTAGCGTGTTTTTCAGCGCCGGCCCCCAGTCGTCGGTGTCAATCCCGACCTCGCGCTGGGTGATGATGCAGTTCTTGTGCTCATGCACGTACTCGATCGGATCCTCGATGGTGATGATGTGACCGTAGGAGTTCTCGTTGCGGTAATCGACCAGGGCCGCCAGCGAGGTGGTCTTGCCGGTGCCGGTGCCGCCGACGAAAATGACCAGACCGCGCTTGGTCATCGCCAGATCTTTGAGCACCGGCGGCATCAGCAATTCGTCGAGGGTCGGGATGCTCATATTGATGGTGCGGCAGACGACGCCGACGCGTCCTTGCTGGAGCAGGGCATTGACGCGGAAACGGCCGATGCCGGTCGGCGAGATGGCGAAATTGCATTCTCGGGTCGATTCGAATTCGGCGGCCTGGCGGTCGTTCATGATGGCGCGGGCGAGTTCGGCGGTATGCGAGGCAGTCAGCACCTGATTGGAGAGCGGCGTGATCCGGCCGTCGATCTTGATCGCTGGCGGGAAGCCGGCGGTGATGAAAAGGTCGGAGCCTTTCTTCTGCGCCATCAGGCGCAGCAAATCGTGCATGAATTTCATTGACTGGTCGCGTTCCACGGCCTTCTCTCCTGTTTGTGCGCCAACGCCGGGATCAACCCGCGAAGGTATCCTTGTTGGCTGCCTTGTTGCGGGCCTCGGCAACGGACACGATGTTGCGCCGGACCATTTCGGTCAGGTTCTGGTCCAGCGTCTGCATGCCAAGGGCCTGGCCGGTCTGGATGGCGGAATACATCTGCGCCACCTTGTTCTCGCGGATCAGGTTGCGGATGGCCGGGGTGCCGATCATGATTTCGTGCGCGGCGACACGGCCGCCGCCGTCCTTGGTCTTGAGCAGCGTCTGCGAGATGACGGCGCGCAGCGACTCGGACAGCATCGAGCGGACCATTTCCTTTTCCGCCGCCGGGAAGACGTCCACCACGCGGTCGATGGTCTTGGCCGCCGACGAGGTGTGCAGCGTGCCGAATACCAGGTGGCCGGTTTCGGCCGCGGTCAGCGCCAGACGGATGGTTTCCAGGTCGCGCATTTCGCCGACCAGGATCACGTCCGGGTCCTCGCGCAGCGCCGAGCGCAGCGCATTGGCGAAGGACAGGGTGTGCGGCCCAACCTCGCGCTGGTTGATCAGGCTCTTTCTCGATTCATGGACGAATTCGATCGGGTCCTCGACGGTCAGGATATGGCCGTACATGTTCTCGTTGACGTGATTGACCATCGCCGCCAGCGTTGTCGACTTGCCGGAGCCGGTTGGCCCGGTGACCAGCACGATGCCGCGCGGATATTCGGAAATGTCCTTGAAAATACGCGGACAGTTCAGGTCTTCGAGCGTCAGCACCTTCGACGGAATGGTGCGGAAAGCGGCGCTGGCGCCACGCTGCTGGTTGAAGGCATTAACCCGGAAGCGGGCGATGCCGGGAATCTCGAAGGAAAAATCGCATTCCAGCGTTTCCTCGTAGGTCTTGCGCTGGGCGTCGTTCATGATGTCGTACACCATGGCGAACACTTCTTTGTGTTCCATCGCCGGCAGGTTGATGCGGCGGATATCGCCATGCACCCGAATCATCGGCGGCAGGCCGGACGAGAGATGGAGGTCGGAGGCCTTGTTCTTGACGCTGAAGGCCAGCAGTTCGGTAATGTCCATGCGGGTCGTCCTCGGGGCGCGTGTATACTGCGATTCGTCTGAAATGACCCGAGGATTATGAGCGCAATCGCCGCCAACCTGCAAGCCGTTCTCGCCCGTATCGCCGATGCCTGCGCACTTTCCGGGCGCTCGCCGGAAAGCGTCCGGCTCCTGGCGGTGAGCAAGACCTGGCCGGCGGACTGCGTGCTCGCCGCCGCCGCCGCCGGGCAGCGCGCCTTCGGCGAAAGTTATGTGCAGGAGGGCGTCGCCAAGCTTGCCGCGACAAGCGGCGACGACCTCGAATGGCATTTCATCGGCCCCCTGCAAAGCAACAAGACCCGGGCCGTGGCCGAGCATTTCGCCTGGGTGCATGGCATCGACCGGCTGAAGATCGCCGAGCGCCTGGCCGCCCAGCGCCCGGCCCACTTGCCGCCGCTGCAAGTGTGCGTGCAGGTCAATGTCTCCGGCGAGGCAAGCAAGAGCGGCTGCCGCCCGGATGAAGCGGCGGCGCTGTGCCACGCCGTCGCCGCCCTGCCCAGACTGCGCCTGCGCGGCCTGATGACCATTCCCGAGCCAAGCGACGATGTCGCCGCGCAGCGCGCGCCCTTCTGCCGCCTGCGCGAGTTGGCGGAGCAATTGCGGGCCGCCGGCCTGACCCTCGACACGCTATCCATGGGCATGTCCCACGATCTCGAAGCCGCCGTTGCCGAAGGCGCAACCATTGTCCGCATCGGCACGGCCATTTTTGGCGAAAGACACACTTTATGAAACTTACCTTCCTCGGCGGCGGCAATATGGCCAGCGCCCTCATCGGCGGCCTCTTGCAGCGCGGTTTCGCTGCGGGCGACATCACCGTCGCCGATCCCGACGATGCCGCCCGCGCGCGCCTGTGCCAAAGTTACGGCGTGCGCTGCGTCGGCGCCCCGGACGAGCTTGCCGATGGCGGCGATGTGCTGCTGCTGGCGGTCAAGCCGCAACAAATGCGCGAAGCCTGCGCGCCGCTCGTCGGCAAACTCGGCGCGGCGTTGGTGGTCAGCATCGCCGCCGGCCTTGATCTCGCCGCCCTGGCGCGCTTTCTCGGCGGTCACCGGCGCATCGTCCGCTGCATGCCCAATACGCCGGCCCTGATCGGCGCTGGCATCACCGGCCTGTGCGCCCTGCCGGAAGTCGACGCGGCTGGCCGCGCCGCCGCCGAGCAAATCCTGTCCGCCGCCGGCAGCACCGTCTGGATCGACGACGAAGCGCGGATGGACAGCGTCACCGCGCTTTCCGGCAGCGGCCCGGCCTATGTTTTCCTCTTCATCGAGGCCTTGCAGGAAGCCGCGGCGGCACTCGGCTTCACGCCCGAGCAGGGCCGCCAACTGGCGATCGGGACGGTTCAGGGCGCCGCCGCGCTGGCCGCGCACTCGAACGAGCCGGCGGCCGTGCTGCGCCAGCGGGTCACCTCCAAGGGCGGCACCACCGAGGCCGCCCTGCAAGTCATGGCCGCCGCCGGCGTCAAGGAAGGCATCGTTGCCGGCGTCAAGGCCGCCGAGGCGCGTGGCCGCGAACTCGGCAAGCTGCTCGGAGGCGCTTGATGCAAGCTCTCTTTTTCCTGATTAACGCCGTCGTCAGCTTTTTCTCGATACTCTTTCTGCTGCGCTTTTTGATGCAGTTGGCGCGCGTTTCCTTCGCCGGGCAGATTGGCGATTTCGTCGTCCGCCTCACCAATTGGGCGGTCAAACCGCTGCGCCGCGTCATTCCCGGCCTCGCCGGCATCGATTGGGCCTGTCTGCTGGCGGCGCTCGCCACGCAGGCGCTGCTGGCCGGCCTGATCCTTGCCATTTCCGGCCTTCCGCCGGGCGGCGAGGCGTCGCTGATCATCCTGAAATTCGCCGTTTTCGGGTTGCTGCGCCTGACCGTCTACATCCTGATCGGCGCCGTGATCCTGCAAGCGCTGCTGTCCTGGATCAACCCCTATTCGCCGCTGGCGCCTCTGCTCCATCAATTGACCCGGCCGCTACTCGATCCCATCCGCCGCGTCGTGCCGAGCATTTCCGGCATCGACCTGTCGCCGCTGGTGGCCATCCTGTTGTTGCAAGTTGTGCTGATTTACCTGTGAGTGACTGGTACCGGGTCGGCCGCGACGGCGAGATGACGCTGACCCTGCACATCCAGCCCGGCGCGCGGCGGACGGAATGCGCCGGGGTGCATGGCGATGCCCTGAAAATCCGCCTCGCCGCGCCGCCGGTCGATGGCAAGGCCAATGCCGCGTTGCTCGCCTTCGTCGCCGAACGTCTCGGCTGTAGCCGCGCCGCCGTCACGCTGAAAAGCGGCCAGGCCACGCGGCGCAAGGTGCTGACAGTCAGCGGCTGCGCGCCAGAGGCTGTAGCCCGTCTGGCGGCGTCAACGTTAAAGGGCGGGGAATCCCCGCCCTGAAAGCTGCTACGCCGACTTTTATTTCTTTGTCGAGGTATCGCTGACCGTCAGTTCGTCGCGCAACTTCGCGACACTTTTCTGGCCGAAACCCTTGACATTCTTCAGGTCGTCGACCGACTTGAAGGGGCCGTTTTTCTTGCGGTATTCAACAATCGCCTTGGCCTTGCCCGGGCCGATACCCTTGACGGCGTCCAGCTCATTGACCGAGGCCGTATTGATATTGACCGCCGCCAGGGCCAGGCCGATGCCGGCCAGGAACAGCGCGATGCCCGACAGAATACGTTTCATTGAAACCTCTCCAATAGAATTGCGGGTTGAACAAAAAAATCCCGCCGCGATTAAAAATGGCGGCGGGATTATTCTAAACCAATATTCGGCGCGCCGAATTGGGTAATCGTTCAAGCCCGATCAGCAAATACCACGCGACCGCCGACCAGCGTTGCCCGCACCTTGCCGGTCAGTGTCTGGCCGAGCCAGGGCGAGTTTTTGCCGCGGCTGCGCAGAGTGTCAGCGCTCACTTGCCATTCGGCGGCCGGGTCAAAAATACAGATGTCGGCCACGGCGCCGGCCGTCAGATGCGTTTCGGGCAGGCCGAGGATCGCCGCCGGCGCGAGCGTGAGGCGGGCCAGCGCCTGGGCCAGTCCGACGCCGGCTTCCGCCGCCCATTTCAAAGTCAGCGGCAGCAACACTTCCAATCCGGTGGCGCCCGGCCTGGCTTCGCCGAAAGGCAGCATCTTGTCGTCGGCGCCGAGCGGCGTGTGATCCGAGCAGATCGCCGCCTGCCCAGCGGCGACGGCGGCGGAGAGCGCCTGCCGGTCGCACTGGCTGCGCAGCGGCGGCACGAAGCGGGCATGCGGATTAAAGAAGCCGATGTCGTTTTCGCTGAGCAGCAGATGGTGCACACCGACATCGCAGGTAATCGGCAAGCCCTCGGCCTGTGCCTGCGCCGCCAGCGCCGCGCCGGCCGCCGACGACAGCCGGGTGAGGTGCACGCGGCAGCCGGTGTCGCGCGCCAACTGGACGATGGTGGCGATGGTGATGGTTTCGGCGGCGACCGGGATGCCGGCCAGTCCGAGGCGGCTGGCCACCTCGCCCTCATGCGCGATGCCATTGCGCGCCAGCCAGTAGTCCTGCGGCTGCAGCCAGACCGCGAAACCGAAGGTAGCGGCATATTCCATCGCCCGCAGCAGAGCCTCGGTATCGACCACCGGCACCATCGCTTGCGAGAAGGCAACGCAACCGGCCTTCTTCAACCCGGCCAGCTCGGCCAGACGCTCGCCCTTGAGGCCGAGGGTCAGGGCGCCGAGGGGCAACACCCGCGCCTTGCCGATTTCGGCGCCGCGATGCACCAGACGGTCGGCCAGTTCCGGCTCGTCGAGCGGCGGATCGGCATCGGGCGGCACGACCACCGAGGTGACGCCACCAGCGACGGCGGCCTCCAGTTCGGCCTCAATGCTGGTGAGGCGGGCGCCCAGGTCGATCAGACCGGGACAGACGACGCAGCCGGCGGCGTCGATGCTGCGCTCGACAACAAAGCCGGCCGGCGCTTCGCCCATGCCGGCAATCTTGCCGGCGGCGATATACAGGGAGGCGACGCGGTCGGTGCCGGGGCGCGGGTCGATCAGCCGGCCATTCTTGATTTCGATGTTCATTTCCAGGACTCCCGATGGGCCGCCCCGAGGGAGGCCGGCCCCCCTCGGGGGGCAACGAACACAAGGCTGAAAGCCGCAGGACAGCCGAAGGCTGGTTCCGCGCAGCGGAATGCGGCTTTGCCGCACACAGTGAGTGAGGGGGCCATCAGTTCCCCGCAACGATGCTCATGACGGCCATGCGCACGGCAATGCCGAAGGTGACCTGGGGCAGGATCACGGCCTGCGCGCCGTCGGCCACCGCCGAATGAATCTCGACGCCGCGATTCATCGGCCCCGGATGCATGACAATGGCGTCGGACTTGGCGAGCGCCAGCTTCTGCGGGGTCAAGCCGTAATGGCGGAAGTATTCGCCGGCCGAGGGCAGCAGCGCGCCGTTCATGCGCTCGTTTTGCAGGCGCAGCATGATGATCACGTCGCAGTCCCTGATGCCCTCGTTCATGTCGTGGAAAACGCGCACGCCCAATTTGTCGAGGTACTTGGGCAGCAGGGTCTGCGGGCCAATGGCGCGGACTTCCGGCACGCCCAGCGTGGTCAGGGCGTCGATGTCGGAACGGGCGACGCGCGAATGCAGGATGTCGCCGACGATAGCAACGCGCAATTGCGTGAAATCCTGCTTGTAGTGGCGGATGGTGTACATGTCGAGCAGGCCCTGCGTCGGGTGGGCATGGCGGCCGTCGCCGGCATTGACCACATGCACGTCGTCGCGGCCAATGCGGCGCAGATGCTCGGTAATCAGGTAAGGGGCGCCGCTCGACGCATGGCGCACGACAAACAGGTTGGCGTGCATGGCGCACAGGTTGTCGATGGTGTCGAGCAGGGTTTCGCCCTTGCTCGCGGACGATTTGTTGATGTCGAGATTAATGACATCGGCCGACAGGCGATTGGCAGCGATTTCGAAGGTGGTGCGGGTGCGCGTCGAATTTTCGAAAAACAGGTTGAAGACGCTCTTGCCGCGCAGTAACGGCACTTTTTTCACGTCGCGCGCCGTGACTTCCATGAAGGAAGCGGCGGTATCAAGAATCTGCGTCAGGATGCGCGGCGGCAGACCCTCAATGGCGAGCAGATGGGCGAGTTCGCCATCCTTGTTGAGTTGCGGGTTAGGCATCATGCTCCACCCTCCACGTCAGACGATCCGCGTCGTCATCCTTGTCCAGCGCCAGACATTCGTCGGCGGGCAGGCTGACTTGCCAGACACTGTAGGCAGCCGTCACCGGCAATTCGCGCCCGTCCCGGTCGGCCAGCACCGCCAGTTCGACCGAGGCCGGGCGACCGTAATCGAACAATTCGTTGATCGCCGCCCGCGTCGTGCGGCCGGTGTATAGCACGTCGTCGACCAGGATGATGTGCCGCCCCTCGACGGTGAAGGGAATTACCGTCGGCTTGACCTGCGGATGCAGGCCCTTTGCGGCGAAATCGTCGCGGTAGAAGGAAACGTCGATGAGGCCGATTTCCTCCGGCAAGCCGAGCAGTTGGCGCAGGCGCCCGGCGACCCAGGCGCCGCCGCTATGGATGCCGACCAGCGCGGGCTGGCGATGGAGTTGCGGGCGTAGAAGTTCGGCCAGCCGGCGGCACTGGACCTCGGCATCAGGTAAGGGATCAGGCAGCGGAGCGGGCAGGGATGACATGAGAGGGGCTTTCGAACCAGGTTTGCAGAATCAGTTGCGCCGCCACGGCATCGAGCAGCGGTTTGGCGCTGCGACTGTCGCGGCCGGTTTCGCGCAGGCGCGCGGCAGCATCGAGCGAGGTCAGGCGTTCGTCGGCATAGGCCAGCGGCAGACCGAAGTGTTTTTGCAGGCGTTCGCCAAATTTCGTCGCCAATCGGGTCATTTCGTGCGGCGTGCCATCGACGTGGCAGGGCAGGCCGACGACCAGCAGTACCGGCCGCCATTCGGCGATCAGGCGGCCAATCGCCGCCAGACGCTCGGCGTTCGATTCGGCCTCGATCACCGTCAAGGGATGGGCGCTACAGAGCAGGCTTTCGCCAGTAGCGACGCCGATGCGCTTGGCGCCGAAATCGAAGGCCAGGATCGTGCCTTCAGGTTCAGGTTCAGGCATGCCCGGCGACATCGGAAAGCTGGGAGAAGCTGATGCCGAGATTCTGCATCGCCGCCGGCAGGCGTTCCTCGGGCGGCAGGTCGAACAGGATGCCGGCCGTGGCCGGCACGGTCAGCCAGGAATTCTGCGCCAACTCGTTTTCGAGTTGACCAGCGCCCCAGCCGGAATAACCGAGGGTAACGAGAATTTCCGCCGGCTGGCCGGTCTCGGCAACGGCGACGAGCACATCGCGCGAACTGGTGAGACCGACTTCGTCATTGATCGTCAGCGTCGACTGCCAGCCGCCGAGCGGACGATGCAGTACGAAGCCGCGATCAAGCTGCACCGGGCCGCCGAAATACACCGGCAACCGGCCGACGGCATTGCGTTCCAGCTTGATGTCGATTTTCTCCAGCAAGCCCACCAGATCGAGGTCGATCGGGCGGTTGACGATGATCCCGAGGGCCCCGTTCTCGTTGTGCTCGCAGATGTAAACCAGGGCGTTGGCGAAATAGGGATCCTCCAACGCCGGCATGGCGATGAGAAAGTGGTCGGTGAGATTGACGCTGTCCATGCTTGGAATTCTAATCTTCGTGGCAAGACAAACCAACCAGCGCGCACAAAAAAGCCCGGCGCCGCGTGGCGTCGGGCTTTTGATCCGGCGGATCGGCCTGCCGATCCGCCGCCGCGCGCTCAATGCGCCTTTTTGCAGTAGCCGGCGATCAGGGCCAGCAACTCGTCCTCGTCGTAGGGCTTGCCGAGGTAGTGGTTGGCGCCGATCTCGAAGGCGTAGTTGCGGTGCTTGTCGGCCGTGCGCGAGGTAATCATGATCACCGGCAGGGCGCTCAAACGCTCGTCGGCGCGGATGTTGCGCACGAGATCGAAACCGTCCATGCGCGGCATCTCGATGTCGGACAGGATCACGTCCGGCAGATCGTCGATCAACTGCTCCAGCGCATCGACGCCATCCTTGGCGAGGGTCACCTGATAGCCTTCGCGGGCCAGCAGACGGCTGGTGATCTTGCGCACCGTCAGCGAATCATCGACCACCATTACCGTCGGCAACCGCATTTCGGGCAGCGGCAGAGCAACGGGCTCCGCGATCAGATGCACGGCGCCCCGGCTGGCCAGCGCCACCGGATTGAGGATCAACACCACGCGCCCGTCGCCAAGCACCGTGGCGCCGGCGATGCCGAGCACCCGGGCAAGCTGGGCGCCAATGTTCTTGACCACGACTTCCTGATTGCCGTGTAACTCGTCAACCTGCACCGCCACCCGCTGCGAACCGGAGCGCAGCAACAGTACCCAGTAGCGGCGGCGCGCTTCCGGCTGCACCTCGGACTGGCCCAGCAAATGCGGCAGGTAATGCAGCGGGTAGTGATGCCCTTGCCACTCGGCCTCGCCTTTTTCCCACAGGGCCGTCAACTGCTTGTCTTTCAGATCCAGCACCTGTTCGATCATCGACGACGGCACCGCATACAGTTGTGCACCGGCCCGCAACAGCACGGTTTGCGTCACCGCCAGCGTCAGCGGCAGGTAGAGGCGGAAGGTGGTGCCGCGCCCGGCTTCGGTGGTGATTTCGATGCGCCCGCCAAGGGCGGCGACTTCCGTCTTGACCACGTCCATGCCGACGCCGCGCCCGGCCAGTTGGCTCAATTCGACCGCCGTCGAGAAACCGGAGTGGAAAATGAAATTGAGCAGCGCCGCCGGCTCAATGTCCTGCTCCGCTTGCAACAGACCGAGCGCCTCGGCCCGCTCGCGGATGCGCTGCGCGTCGAGGCCACGCCCGTCGTCGGCCAGCGTCAGGATGATTTCATTGCCTTCCTGAGCCAGGCTCAGGGTGATTTCCCCAATTTCTTCCTTGCCCGCCGCCTGCCGTTGCTCGCGGTTTTCCAGACCATGCGTGACGGCATTGCGCAACATGTGCTCAATCGGCCCGAGGATCTTGTCCAGCACCGAGCGGTCGATTTCCACCTGGCCGCCGAGCAGATTGAGACTGGCGCGTTTGCCAACCTCCTTGGCCGCCTGGCGGACGATGCGATAGAAGCGATCGGCCTGACTGTCGAAGGGCAGCATGCGCACGCTCATCAGTTCCTGCTGCAAACCGCGGTTGAGGCGGGCTTGGGCAAGGATGGCGGCGTTGGCGTCATCGAGGCTCTTCAACAGGCTTTGCTGCACCGTGGCGACGTCGTTGACCGACTCGGCCATGAAGCGGGTCAATTCCTGGAAACGGGTAAAGCGGTCAAGTTCGAGCGGATCGAATTCCGCCTCGCCCTCGCTTGTCTGGGCGACGCGGGCCTGAATCTGGCCTTCGGCCTGGATTTCGATCTCGCGCAACTGGCGGCGCAGGCGGATGACGTTTTCCGTGAGATCCAGGAGCGAGGATTTCAGGTCGCGCATTTCACCTTCGATCCGGGCGCGGGCAATGGACAACTCGCCGGCCTCGTTGACCAGACGGTCGATCAGGTCGGCGCGCACGCGCAACATTGCCCGCTGGCTGCCACCCTCGCTATCGGCCTCGAGCGAGGCCGACGCCGCTTCGGCGCCGGCACTGCTAACCTTTTCCCTATCACTCGCCCGTCGCCGCTCACGCTGCCGCCATTGCGGAGCGCTGGCCGTCGCCGCCTCATCAACTGAACTCGTCTCGGCAGCCGGTTCCTCAATCTGCGGCCCGGCTTGCAGGTGCTCGACGACCTGCGCCAGCGTATCGCAGCCGCTCTCGATTTCGTCGAGTATGGCCCCGTCGCCCGTGCCAGCGCGCATCGCCTCGTCCACACGGGTTTCCAGATGGTGGGTGAGTTCGCCCAGATTGAGCGCCCCCGCCATGCGGGCATTGCCCTTGAAGGTATGCAGGAGGCGCGCGATCGCCTGCGGCGCGGTGCCGTCGGCCGGCGCGGCGCGCCAGGCGCGCAGATTCTCCGTCAGGGCGCGCAGTTGGTCGACGGCTTCCTCGAGGAAGATCGGCAGCAGTTGCTCGTCCAGTTCGTCGGTCAGGTGCGGCAGCGAGGGCGCGGCAGGCGGCGCCGCTTCTTCAACGGCGGCAGCCGCCACGTCAGTGACGGACAGCGGAATGTTGTCAGCGGCAGCCGCCGACGTCTCGATCAGAGGGGCATGAAAAATGTCCTCGAGGGCCGCGATCAGGCGTGTTTCCTCGTCCGGCGCCTGGTGCTGGGCCAAGCCGGCGAACATCGATTCGAGCGTAAAAATTGTTTGGCGGACGGTTTCCAGGCCCTCGACGCTGTCCGGCCGGGCCGCGTGCTCGCGCCGTAGCAGCGCATGTTCCAGCGCGCCGGCCAGATGATGCAGCGGCATCAGGCCAACCGTCGCGGCAATTCCGGCCAGGGTATGGGCCGCCCGCGTCATCTGGAAATCGGTCGGCGCCGACGGGTTGGCCTCGAGCGCCGCCTGGCTGTCGATCAGCGTTTGCAGATAGCCACGCGCTTCGTTAATGAAAATCTCGTACAGCGCCGATGAAGCGGTCGTCGTTGGCGGCAAAGCTTCGGGTTCGGCCAGCGCCGCCGCGGTGACGGCTTCAGGCAACGCGCTGTGATCCGGGCCGGACAGATCATCGGCCGTCGGCTCTTCGAGTGCCGGCAGATCGAGCACCAGCATCGGCCCCTCGGCTTCCGGCACGGCAGCCGGGGGGGCCGCCGCTTCCATGATGGGTTCCATGAGCGCGCCCGGGGCAGCTACGGCAGCCGCCGTGGCTACCCCGGGCGCGGCCCCGGATATTGGTTCGTCCTCGCTCCCGCGCAGGCGGCGAGCCAGTGCCACCAGAGCCGCGGTATCGGGCATGCTGCCGTCGGCGGCTTCGAGATGACCAACCCAGTCGGTGAACAAGGCATGAGCGTCGCCGATCATGCGCAGCAATTCCGGCGTCGGCGGTTCCTCCTGACGCAGCCAGAGATTGAGGGTCTGCTCCAGTTCCCAGGCCGTCTCGCCAAGATCGGTCAGACCGACCATGCGGCCGCTGCCCTTGAGTGTGTGCGTAGAGCGGCGAATGACCGTCAGCGCCTCGGCGTTGTCCGGATCGCTGCGCAGCAGCGCGTGCTGCTCGGCCATGGTGGCCAGCACTTCGCGCGCTTCTTCGAGGAAGATGGCCAGCAATTCGGCGTCGATTTCCTCGTGGCTGGATTCGGCCAGTTGCAGGGTTTGCGCCGAGGGCTTCGGCGCTTCGCCGGCAACGGGAACCAGACCGGACAGCGCGTCGGCGGCGCGGTCGCCGACCGCCAGCGCTTCGAGCGCGGCCTTGGCCGATTCGCCCAACTGGTGGTTGGCGACCAGATCGGCATCTTTCTGGATGGCACGCAGATTGTGCCGGATTTCCTCCTGCAGGCGCCGATCCCGCGGCGCTTCGCGCAGCGCCTCGGCAAGCGCCCGGGTATCCCGCGCCTGCTGGGCAAGCTGGGCTTCGACGGTGGGCGTCGGCAAGATGCTCTCGCTTTCGTCTACCTCCTCGTCGGCCGCCTCGGTTTCGCCGTTGATGCGGCGGATGAAGGCGACGTAATCGGTTTCGCCATTCTGCAACTCATCAACAAAGAAGCCGAGCTGCGACAGTTGATCGGCGACCACCTCGAAATCCTCGGCCACCGGCTGGTAGTCGGGCTGGGCGAACTGACGGATGCGCTCGCCGCACTCGTTGAGACTGGTGATGGCGCCAAAGTGGCCAAGCATCGCCAGCGCCCCGCCGACCTGCTTGAGCGGCACATCGAGCGCGCCCAGTTCATCGGCCTTGGCCGGGTTGCGGAAGAAGGCGTCGAGCACCTGCTCGATCTGCGCCAGATTATTCTGGATTTCGCGTCCGACCTGACTAATCAGCAATTTTTCCTGGGCCTGGCGCGTCATCTCGTCGAGCAGCGGGATGTCGGCGTCAGCGTCGGCTGGTTTGCCGGCGATGCAAGCGTAGAGGCGGGCGACCATGAGGTCGACCTGCTGGGCGAAATCGGTGCCGAGACGCTTGAAGTTTTCCTGGGCGTTCTGCAGGAGCAGGATGGCGGTGGCGACTTCCATCGCCGCGGTATCGTTGTGGCGCGCCGGGTTTTCCACCAGCCAGTTGGCGATGGCGCCGATCCCTTGGCTCAGGCGCTTGAGATCAGTGTGGCCGATCTGGTCGCCGAGCACGGCGCAGAGGCGGGCATTGTCGGCAAAACCGGCGAGGCTGCCGGCGCTGCCGCTGCAGAACTTGTTCCACAATTCCTCGGTCGCCGCCAGCGCGTCGCGCAGTTTGCGCAGGGCCGTTTCCTGCTGGGCCGGCAGGGCCGCCGCCGGGGTTTGCGGCATCAGCGCCGGCAGATTGAAGGTGGCCTGTACCTGGGCAATCAGCGGCGCCAGTTCGATTGGCGCGCACGCCACGAAATACAGCGCCTCGCGCATGACACGCTCGGCGACGTTGCTCGACCCGTTGAGCAGGCGGCGAATCTGAGCGTCGATGCGGGAACAGAGATAGCGGGCGGCGGTTTCGTCGCGCAACTTCGCATCCGTCAGCGTGTCGACGAAGGCCTGGGCTACCCACCAGAAAGCGCGCGCCGCCTGGCTCGACTGCAGCGCCTCGATATCGGCCAGCGCCTTGCGCATCGCCGACAGGCCGGCGTTGCTGCCAGCCGGGCTGCGCAGCCACTTCAGCAAGCCTTTCTGGTAGGCGGTGCGGGCGGTTTTCAGGGCTGTCTTGCTCTGTGCCGCATCGAAGGTCGGCGAGGGCGGCCGCCGTGGCGGGCGCAAGGAGAGGTCGGGATAGAACAGGTCGGCCGCATGCGTCAGGCTCAGGCCGCGCGCCCGCGCCAGCGCCTCATAGGCGGCAAGCAGGCGCAGCGGCTGGTTCGGCTCGCCGACCAGCAGGTCGTCGAGATAGTGGCGGAGGTCGGCCAAGGTCTGGCGCACTACCGTCAGGTTGGCTTCGTCGGCCGGTCGGCGGCCTTCCTCACAGGCCCTGAGCAGGGCTTCGAGCGACTCGACAACCTGGGTCACGCCATCCAGCCCGACGATGGAGAGGGCGCCGTAAACCTGATGGACGTGGGTATGGCAGAACTTGAGGGGCGTCGCGTCGCCCTCCGCCGTGTATTGCGAAAGCGCTTCAACCGCCCGTTGCAGCGCCAGATCAATCTCGCCCTTGACCCAGGTCAGGGGCCCCAAATCAACTGCCGTGGCCGCATTCACATTCATATTGGCTCGCCCGGCGCGGTCAGTCGACCTTGAAGCCGGCGACCGAACCCTTGAGTTCCGACGCCAGTGCCGTCAGTTCATCGACCGCCTGAGCGGTGCGCTGGGTGCCGACCGTGGTCTGTTCGGTGACGTGCAGAATGTCCTGCATCAGGCGGGCGACGTTGGTAGCCGAATTGGCCTGATTCTGCGTCGCGGTGGAAATGTTTTCGATCAGGTCAGCCAGGCTGCGCGATACGTGCCCAATCTCCAACAGCGCCTGGCCGGCGGCGTCGGACAGCTTGGCGCCTTCAACCACGCCCTGGGTCGATTGTTCCATCGCCGAAACGGCATCCTGGGTGTCGGTCTGAATGGTCTTGACGATGGCCGCGATCTGCTTGGTCGCCTCGCCCGAGCGTTCGGCCAGACGCTGCACTTCCTCCGCCACCACGGTGAAGCCGCGCCCGGCATCGCCGGCGGAGGCGGCCTGGATGGCGGCGTTCAGGGCGAGCACGTTGGTCTGTTCGGTAATGTCGGAAATCAGTTCAACGATTTCGCCGATCTCCTGCGAGCTTTCGCCAAGGCGCTTGATGCGCTTCGAGGTTTCCTGGATCTGGTTGCGGATTTCGTTCATGCCCTTGATCGAGTCCTGCACCGCCTGCGTTCCCTTCTCGGCGGCCCGCAGCGACTGCCGGGCGACGCGCGCCGATTGCGTGGCGTTGCCGGACACTTCGCTCATCGAGCGCGCCATGTCCAGCGCCGACTGGCCAGCTTCCTGAATTTCACTCGACTGACGCTCGGCGGCGTCGAGCAGTTCGGCCGAGGTCTGACGGGCAATTTCGGTCGCCGCCGTAACGCGGCTGGCAGCATCGTTGATGCGACCGACCAGCACGCGCAGTTCCTCGATGGTATAGTTGATCGAGTCGGCGATGGCGCCGGTGATGCTCTCGCTGACCGTCGCGGTGACGGTCAGATCGCCGTCGGCGAGATCGCCCAGTTCGTTCATCAGGCGCAGAATGGCTTCCTGGTTCTCGCGATTGGCCAGTTCCGAGGACTGGCGCTGCTGCTCAGCCTCGAGGGTGCGGCGGCGGATGTCATCGAGATAGATCTTGGCGAGGAAGGTCAGCGTCGTCAGCGCGAGGGCGACCAGCAGCACCAGGAGAGCGATGAACAGGCCTTGCGAACCCTGGTTTTCCTGATAGCCAAGGGCCAGATCGTCGGTTGCCTTGAGCAGGTTCTCGCTGTCGCGGAAAATCTGCGAACCGGCCTGCTTGGCGCGAACCAGCGGCTGCATGTTGCCAAGAATAGCGGTGATGGCTTCCTGATAGTCCTTGAATGGCGCTTCGAACTCGGCCAGTTTGTCGCGGCTTTCGGCATCGCCGGCGCCGCTCGTCAACGTCATGAACTGCAGGATATCGCGGAAGGCGTTGGTGTCCTTGCCGAGCAGGAAAGCGACTTCCGGATTGATTTCATCGCCGACGCGCAACTCCGAGGCATTCCTGGAAATCCGCTGGGTCAGCATCATCATCTGGCTGGCCGTCACGAGCTCGCGTGTCGCTCCCTTGCCGCCCTGCAGCTTGAGACTCACCAGTTGCTCGGCCAGGATGAGCATTTCGGCATTGCGCTCGGCGATCAGGGTGACGTTCTTGTCCAGCGCGATCAGATTGGCTTCCTGAGCGATCACCACCTGCGTGTCCTTGTCGGTTGCCGCCCATCGCTCGTTCAGGGCATCGAGTTGCGGCCGCACGGCGCTGGGCGAAACCGGCACATCGACACCGCCGATCTCGCCGCCGTGATTGACACGCTCCAGAAGTTGCCCGAAGGTAGCGCGCGAATCCTTCAACTGCGTGAAAGCCGCGGCGTTGCCTTGCAAGGCCAGCAATGTGGCCTTGGCCAGACGCTGCGAGAGCATGCGCATCTCGCCGGCCGCCGTGGCATAGGCCGTGTTGTGCGCGGATTCGCGCATGTTGAAAACAACGAATGCGGCAATCAGCAGGATCAGCAGGCCAAACACAAACTGCAGCGTCTTCATCCGCTGGTCGACCGGCCGCGCCACCGCGGGGCCAGACTTTCTGCCGGCCATCGCGGTCTTCGATGCCGAGGCGGCCGCCTTGCCGCCGCCGGTGCCAGGAATTTTTATGCCGAAAGCCATGCTGATCCTCCGAAGTGGGCGCCGGGCGAAACCGGTCAGACCCCGATATTCATGAATTCTTGATCGGCAAGTAACTCGCGCACCGACAGCTTGCGCCAGATCTTACCCTCTGTGTCTACATAGCGCTGCGCGCACCATGCCGGATCGTCCAGTAACGACGCCTCGGCAGCGAAATCGTCCGGATTCTTCAAGCCCAGCATGCGCGACACCAGCAAGGCGGCATTCGAGCCGTGCTTGGCGCCGACCAGCAGGAGGCGCGTGCTGCTGTTGTGCGGAATCGGCGCGCCGCCGCGAAACAGCGAGAAATCGGTTACCGAGTACAGGTTGCCGCGAATGTTGGCAATGCCGGCAAACCATGGGCGCGTCAGCGGCACTGGCGCCATCTGCGGCGCTTGAACGATCTCGCCGCCATCCGACAGGTCGACCAGCCAGGCCTCCTCCCCGGCCTCGATGCCAAGCCAGGAGACGCCGCCCTGTCCTTGGGCGGCGTCGGTCAGCCGCCCTGCGAGATAGGCCTGAAAATCACGAAGACTGGTTTTTCTGGCCATGGATTCAGGGCAAGGCGACGATACGTTTCAACAATTCTTCCGGCTTCAGCGGCTTGACCAGATAGTCGACCGCGCCCTGACGCAAGCCCCAGATCTTGTCCGTCTCCTGCCCTTTCGAGGTGCAGACGATGACCGGGATGCCCTTGGTTTCCTCGTCGCGGGTCAGCGTGCGGGTGGCCTGATAGCCGTTGAGGCCCGGCATCACGACATCCATCAGGATCAGGTCGGGCTTGTTGGCCTTGGCCTTGGCGATTCCTTCCTCGCCGGTTTCGGCGGTGATGACCTGGTAACCGGCCTTGGTCAGCACGTCGGAGATGAAAAAACGTTCGGTCGCGGAATCGTCGACCACCAGAATGTTTTTGACGGGCATGCAGTGCTCCCTGGACTACGAATTGGCAGTTTCGGCCGGACAGGCAAAAGTCGCGACCGTTTGCAACAGGCTTTCTTTGGTAAAAGGCTTGGTCAGATACTGGTCGGAACCGACCATGCGGCCGCGCGCCCGGTCGAACAGGCCGTCCTTGGAGGACAGCATGATTACCGGCGTGGCCTTGAAACGGGGATTTTTCTTGATTAGCGCGCAGGTCTGATAGCCGTCGAGGCGCGGCATCATGATGTCGCAGAAAATAACGCTCGGCTGTAGATCCGTGATCTTGGCCAGAGCATCGAATCCGTCCTCGGCGAGAACAACCTCGCAGCCGGCCTGCACGAGAAATATCTCGGCACTGCGCCGGATCGTGTTGCTGTCATCAATGACCATGACCCTGACGCTACGCAATCTGGATAAATCTGCCAATTTTCCCTGCCCCCCGGCCCTTGCAAACACGAAGACTTTGCGTCGCATCATACTACTACTTAAGATCAGGAGCGATACTAGCGCAAACATTGGCGATTTTCAGCCTCCTGACAATGGCGTTCACCGGATTCGGCTAAAATCGCTGGCGTTTTACCCATCTGCCGCCGTCAAGGGCGCGCCCCTTCATGAACCCCTTTTCCTCGCCGCCGCCCGGGCCGCCCCAGGTTCTCGTTTTCGCCGCCAGCGATCCGTCATCCGGCGCCGGCATCCAGGCCGACCTGCTGACCCTGGCCAGCCTCGGCTGCCATCCGCTGACCGCGCTCACCGCCATCACCGTGCAGGACACGATTGGCGTCGAGCGCGTGCAGCCGGTCGCCGCCGAACTGCTCGACCGACAGGCGCGCGCCATTCTCGCCGACATGCCGGTGGCCGCCTTCAAGGTCGGTTTGCTGGGCAGCGTGGACAACGTGCTGACGGTGGCCAGGATCGCCGCCGCTTACCCACAGACGCCGTTGGTGCTCGATCCGGTGCTGGCATCCGGGCGCGGCGACGCACTGGCGAACGACGCAATCATTGCCGCCATCCGCGAGGTATTGCTGCCGCGCGTCACGCTGCTCACCCCCAACGCGCCGGAAGCCCGGCGTCTGGCCGGCGACGAGGACGATGCCAACGAACTATCGCTGGCCGTCTGCGCCGAGCGCCTGATCGCCCTCGGCGCCCGCCAGGTGCTGATTACCGGCGCTCACGAAAACACGCCGGAAGTCGTCAACACCCTGTATGGCGCTACCGGCGTCATCCGGCGCGACAGTTGGCAACGACTGCCGGGCAGCTATCACGGCTCCGGCTGCACGCTGGCTTCGGCCATCGCCGCCTTTCTTGCCCGCGGTGAAACCATTGAGGAAGCCGTGCGCGCGGCCCAGGATTACACCTGGCAAACGCTCCAGCACGCCTTTCGCGGCGGCAGGGGGCAGTGGATTCCAAATCGCTTTTTCCGGGCGCATGAACATGCTCACTGAGTTGCGCGGCCTTTACGCCATCACCCCCGCCGCCGTGACGGCGGAAATCCTGCTGGCGAATGTGGCCGCCGCGCTGGCGGGCGGCTGCCGCTTGGTGCAATTCCGCGACAAGGAAAACCCGATGGCCGAGCGCCTCGCCCGCGCCCGCGCCCTGCGCGCCCTTACGCGCAGCCATGGCGCCCGGCTGATCGTCAATGACGACCTGGCCCTGGCTATTCTGGTCGAAGCCGATGGCGTCCATCTCGGCGCCGCCGACGGCGATCTCCGCGCCGCCCGTCTCGTCCTTGGCCCTGACCGCATCCTCGGCGCTTCCTGCTACGCCGATTTCGCCGCCGCCGAGGCCGCCGTGGCGGCTGGCGCCGATTATGTCGCTTTCGGCGCCGTCTATCCGTCGCCGACCAAACCGCAGGCGGCGCGTGCGCCGCTCGCCTTGTTCGAACGCATCCGCCGCGACTTGCCGATCCGCTGCTGTGCCATCGGCGGCATCACGCACGCCAATGCCCCGACTGTTTTAGCTGCCGGCGCCGACCTGCTGGCCGTCATTACCGATCTTTTCACGGCGCCGGATATCGCTGCCCGCGCTGCCCAATATCAACATCTTTTCGAGGAACCCGCCGCATGACTTCCCGCAATCAGCACTTGTTCGACCGCGCCCAGCAACACATTCCCGGCGGCGTCAATTCGCCGGTGCGCGCCTTCCGCTCGGTCGGCGGCACGCCGCTGTTTTTCCAGAAGGGCGTCGGTTCTCGCGTCCAGGACGCCGACGGCAAGTGGTACACCGATTACGTCGGCTCCTGGGGCCCGCTGATCCTCGGCCATGCCCATCCCGAGGTCGTCGCCGCCGTT
>WREP01000019.1 GCA_009779265.1 Betaproteobacteria bacterium | reverse complement strand
TGCGCCCGTGAAACGGGAAATCCCCAAATTTCTTGATCAACAGCCCAAAAACCTGTGCCTTGACACCTTTTCCAGGGTTTTTATGACAAGACCCGCCAGGATGGGCGGTTGTTCAGAGAGTCCCTAGCGTGCAGCCCGGCCGGGACGCTGAGTTGATTGAGCCCGCCGGCCGGGTCGGCGATTTGTCCCTGCGCGACTTGGCCGCGCTCCTCGCCGACGGGCATTTCGCCCTGCACACCGGCAGCCTGGTAACGCGCATCCGCTCCGCCTTGCCGGATGTGGCGCGCTCTATCCACGCCCTGTATGCCCATCACCCCTATTCGGTCGATCCGGATTTCGCCGATTTTCATGTCCGGATCGGCCAGCCGCGCAATCTTCGCCGCTGGTTCCGGCGGCAGGCGGAATTCGTGATCGACGGCGAACGCCCGTTCGAGCCGCTGCCGCGCGATCAGGCGCCGGCCCTGCTCGAATGGGGGCTGAATTGGTCGATTGCCGCTTCCTGCCAGCAGTGGCTGACTATTCATGCCGCCTCGCTCGAACGCAATGGCGGGGCCGTTATCCTGCCGGCCCCGCCGGGTTCCGGCAAAAGCACCCTGTGCGCGGCGCTGGCCTTGCGCGGCTGGCGTCTGCTGACGGACGAAATGAGCCTGATCGACCCGCGAACGATAGAAGCGCACGCGCTGGCGCGGCCCATCAACCTGAAAAATGCCTCCATCGACCTGATCCGCGCTTTCGCCCCCGACAGCGTCTGGGGGCCGGAAACCTACGACACGGCCAAGGGCCGGGTCACGCACCTGCGCCCGCCGCCCGCCAGCGTCGAGCGCATGCTCGAAGCGGCGGAACCACGCTGGATCGTCTTTCCGCGCTACGTCGCCGACGCCGAACCGCTACTGACGCCGCGCGGCAAGGCCACGACCTTCATCCACTTCGCGCAGAATTCCTTCAATTACAGCACCCTCGGCAGCCTTGGCTTTGCCGTTGCCGGCAATCTGGTCAGCCAGTGCGACTGCTACGACTTTACCTACAGTCGCCTGGAAGATGCCCTTGAAGTATTCGACTGGCTGGCCGAAGGAGGCGGGCGATGAAGCCGGACGGCAATTTTTCCGGCCTGGAACTGGTCGCGAGCCTGCGCCATCCCGAATGTCTGCGCGATCTGCCGCTGCGGCGCTGGGACAACCTGTTGCGCGTCGCCCGGCGGGCCAACCTGATCGGCAGGCTGGCGCTGGCCGCGCGTCAGGCCGGCCTGCTCGACGACCTGCCCGCCCCGGTGCGGACGCATCTGCAATCGGCGGAAGTCCTGACCACCCATCAGCGGGCGGCCATCGGCTGGGAAACCGGCCATCTCGCCAAAGCATTCGCCGCCGAGGAATGCCCCATTGTCCTCCTCAAAGGAGCGGCCTACGCCAGCGCCGGCCTCGCCGCCGCCAATGGCCGCCTGTTCGGCGATGTCGACATCCTCGTGCCACGCGCCGACCTCAACCGCGCCGAGGCGGCCCTCATGCTGCACGGTTGGGGCAGCGGCGGTAACGACCCCTACGATGAACGCTACTACCGCCAGTGGATGCACGAAATTCCGCCCATGATGCACCGCGGGCGCGGCACTCTCGTCGACCTGCACCACAATATCCTGCCGCCGACCGCCCGTCGCTCGCCGGATGCCGCCGCCTTGCTGGCCGCCAGCCAGCCCCTGCCGGGCACGCGCTTTCGCATCCTCTGCCCGGCCGACATGGTGATCCACAGCGCCACGCACCTGTTTTACGAAAGCGAATTGCAGAACGGTCTGCGCGACCTGTTCGACCTCGACGCCCTGCTTGGCGAATTTGCCGCCGCCAATGCCGATTTCTGGGAGCAACTGCTCGCCCGCGCCAGCGTTCTCGGCCTGGCCCTGCCGCTCTATCTGGCCTGCCGTTTTTGCCAACGCCTGCTCGGCACAGCCATTCCACCGCAAGTTCTGGCGGCGCTGGAACAAAGCGCCAACCCTGGCAGCGGCTCGCTGCGCATCCTCGACGCCATCTACTCGCACGCCCTGCTACCGGAACATCCGCTAAACCACGACGCCGCCACCGCGCTCGCGCATTTCGCGATCTACCTGCGCGGCCACGCCCTGCGCATGCCGCCCGGCCTGTTGCTGGCGCACCTGAGCCGCAAACTGTTCATGCGCCTGTTCCGCAACACCAGCCGCAGCGGCTGAAGTTCGCGCCGCGCTCTGGGTTTGGGCCGAACGCTCCGGTTTAGCGGGTTTCCAGCAACTGTTTCAGGTAAATGACCGGAATCGCGTAGCTGATGCCGGAGGGTTGGCTCAAGGCCGATTCCTTGCTGCCCTTGATGAACACCATGTTGATGATGCCGATCACTTCGCCGCTGGCGGCATCGAAGACCGGGCTGCCGCTGTTGCCGGGGTAGGCGGTGGCGTCGAGTTGAAAAATGTCGAAGGCGCCGCGCTTGATCTGGCGGATGGCTTTTTCGTTCAACTCGCGGGCGGCGTTGCCGGGCAGGGTGATCGGGGTGATCGAGGCGATCATGCCGCGATGGGTGACTGGCGAGAAGCCAAGCGCGCCGCCGATGGGGAAGCCGGTGAAACCGACCATCTGGCCTTCGCGCACGCTGTCCGAGTCGCCCAGGGCGATGGCTGGCAGGGGCGGGCCTTCAAAACGCAGGATGGCCAGGTCGCGCTCGGGGTCGCGGCGGAGCAATCGGGCCGGGCGCAGTTGCGGCTGACCGTCGCTGTCGCGGGTACGGATGACCAGGGCCGGGGCATTCGGCCCGAGGTCTTCGGGGACGACGTGGGCGTTGGTGGCGGCCAGATTGCCGTCGGCGACGACGAAGCCGGTGCCGCGCAGGGCGAATTGCGGGCTGGCTGTTTTTTGATAAGTGCCGACGACGACGATGGACGGCTTGACGCGGGCGATGCTGGCGATCATGTCGGTGGCCAGGGCCGGCAGGGCCAGGGCCAGCAGCGCTACGGCGGTGAGGCGGCGCATTTTCACAGCCGTTGCCGCGCCGCGATTTTGGGTAATTCCGGCGACGGTTCGGTAACCGCCGGATCGAAGGGATGTTCCTCGCGCTGGAAAATTTCGCGGATGCGCTGCACGTAGCCTCGGGTTTCCGGGTAGGGCGGGATGCCGCCATAGCGGTCGACGGTGCGCTCGCCGGCGTTGTAGGCCGCCGCGACCAGCGTTACGTTGCCCTCGAAATAGGCGAGCAGCCAGCGCAGGTAGGACAGTCCGCCGCGAATGTTCTGTTCCGGGTCGAAGGGCTTTTGCACCTTGAAGCGTTCGGCGGTTTCGGGAATCAGTTGCATCAGGCCCTGGGCATTTTTCGCCGAGACGGCTTGCGGATTGAAGTTGGACTCGGCGCGGATGATGGCCATCGCCAAACGCGGATAGACGCCGTATTGCGGCGCCAGCCTGAACACCAGATCCATGATCTTGCGCTGTTCCGGCGCGGCCTGAGCGATGATGTCCCGGCCATCGGTATCGTACAGGCAGGGCGGCGCTTGTTCGCCCGCTTCGCCGACCTGGCGCAACATTCGGGCCGCCAGAGCGTCGCCCTGCCTGGCCGCCATGGTGAAGAACCAGGCGGCGGTTGCGTCGTCGCGGGGCAGGCCGCGGCCGTTGGCATACATCCAGCCGAGATTGTACTGGGCGATCATGTCGCCGAGCCGGGCCGCTTCGCAGTACAGCACGGCGGCTTTGGCCGGATCGCGCGGCACGCCATTGCCGTGCTCGAATTGCTGCGCTTCCTCGCGCAAGGCTGCCGCCTTGTTGGCCGGCCCGGCGGCGGCCGGGAAAGCGCCGACGAGCGCCAGGATGATCAGCGCTCCGGTCAGGCAAGAGATTGTGCGGTTCGCGCGCGGCATGGCTGTTCCGTGGAATGAATGGGCGCGGCGGCTGGCTTGGCCGCTCGCTCAAAGCTCCTTCTGCATGCGGGCGACCTCGGTCTGCAAGGGGAACTTGTCACCCAGCTTGGCGAGGGCTTCCAGTTCCTTGCGGGCGGCTTCCTTCTGGCCGTTCTTCACCAGCACCTTGGCCAGATTGAACTGGATCGGCGCGCTCTGCGGCGCCAGTTCGAGCGCCTTGCGCAGCAGTTCGATGGCCTTGGCGTCCTCGCCCTGGTCGGCCAGCAGCATGGCCAGCGTGTCCATGAAGGGCGGCTGGTTGGGCGCCAGACGATTGGCTTTTTCGGCATATTCAAGCGCCTTGGGCGACTTCAACTGGCCGGCAACCCAGGCCAGGTTGTTGAGCGCCAGCGGGTTGTCTGGCTGGAGATCGAGGACGGTCTGATAAAGCTTGCTCGCCTGCTCGTACTGCCTGCCGGTGACAGCGAGGTCGCCCTGGTACATGAGCATGCCGGCGTCCTTGGGGTGCTCCTTGTTCCAGGCGGCCGCCCAGCGCTCGGCCTCGGCCTTGTCGCCGGCGGCGTTGAGGACGCTGTGCAGATTGATCGCCAGTTCGGTCGACGGCTGCAATTTGAGGCCGCGCCGATAGGCGGCCGCCGCTTCTGGCCAGGCTTTGAGCGTGGCCTGGATGTCGCCTTCGAACTTGAAGCCGATCGCCTCGCCGGGGCGCTGTTGCTGGATCTGCCGGGCGATGGCAAGCGCTTCGCCGCTTTGTTTTTCTCCCAGGGCCATGAAAATCTGGACGCGTTGGGCTTCCACCAGATCGGGCTTGATCTCCAGCGCCTTCTTCAGGTGTTTGGCGGCTTCCGGGCGGTTTTTCGCCGCCATGTGCAGGTCGGCGAGGCGCATGTCGGCCAGCGGCGAGGCCGGCTGCAAGCTGGCCATTTTGCCGTAGGTGATTATGGCCTGATTGCTGTCGCCGGCCAGTTGCTGGCAGCGGCCCAGCGCGTCGAGCAGTTCGGGATTGTCGGGAATGGCCGCCACGGCTTCCTGGGCTGTGGCCAGGGCTTTCTTGTTGTCCTTGGCTTTCAGGTGATGGCGGATCAGGATCACGCGCGGCGCGCTGTCCTGCGGATTGGCGCTGATCGCCTTGGCGATCAATTTGGCCACCTCGTCTTGGCTGGCGCCATCACGGGCGCGCAACTCGGCTTGGGCGAGCAGGGCCAGGACATGGCGGGGATCGGCGGCCAGCACCGCATCGAATCGCTTCTTCGCATCGTCGGGCTTGTTCTCCGCCATGTCGAGCGCCGCCAGGCTGGCGGTAGCCGGGAAATAGGTCGGATTGAGGATGAGCGCCTGTTCGAAGCTATGGCGGGCGCCAGCGACATCCTTCTTGGCCAGTTGCGCTTGCGCCAGCAGGTTGTAAGTGGCCGGGTTGTCGGGCTGTTTCTTTTGCAGCGCCGCGATGGCTTGCATCGCCTTGTCGAATTGCCGGGCGCGCATATGGCTGGCGATCAGCGCCAGGTCGGCGCTGACGCCCTTGTCCGCCGCGGCGATGTCTTCCAGTTCGTCGAGGGCGCCACCCTTGCCTTGGGCCAGATGGGCAATGGCAAGCGAGGTCTTGCGGGCGGCATTGTCTGGATCGAGTTTGGCGGCCTTGGCAAAATAGCTTGCCGCCTGCTCGGCATCGCCATTTTGCAGGTAGGTTTCGCCGGCCAGCGCCAGCATCATCGGGTCGTTGTCGATCTTGCCCAGAATCGGTTGCAGGGTTTGCTGCGCCTTGGCCATCTGGCCCGAGCGCAGGTAGGTGGAAACGAGCAGATAGCGGGCCAGTTGCAGATCCGGCATGTGCGCCAGGGCCTTGGCGAGATGCGTTTCCGCCTGAGCATAGGCGCGTAACTGGAATTCGACCGCGCCGGCCAGTTGCTCGATATTCGGGTTGTTCGTCGCGACTTTCAGCAAGGGCTGCATGATGTCGCGGGCGGCTTTGAAGTCGCCGCGCTGATAAGCCAGTTGCGCCGAGAGATAGTGCGTTTGCGGATGATCCGGCACGATTTTCTTCAGCGCTTCGATTTGTACCGCCGCTTCATCATTTTTTTTCTGCTTGAGCAGGATTGTCACGATGGCCGCGTGGGCAGGCAGGAAATCCGGTTTGGCGGCGATGGCTTCGCGGTAGCGGGCGATGGCGCCATCGAGATCATTCCGGGCGGCGCGCAGCGAACCGGAGAACAGGCGCGCCTCCGGATTTTCCGGGTGGGCGGCGATGATGCTGTCGATGATGGCGCTGGCGCCCTCCAGATCGCCCTGGCTGGCCTTGATCCGGGCCGTGGCCAACTGGGCCGGCGCGTAATCCGGCTTGGCGGCCAGCGCGGCGGCCAGTTCGCTTTCCGCCAGTTGGCTCTTGCCCTGGAGCGTCAGCGCCTGGCTCAGGCTGGTCTTGAGGTTGGCTTGGGCTTCATTGTCGCTCAATTCGGTCTTGCCGAATTCGTCGCTCAGTTTTCCGGCCTGACCGGAGGCGAGCAGCGCCCTGGCCAGCAACGGAACAGTCTGGTCGCTGGCGAACTGGAGATCAAGCGCCTTGCGCAATTCGACCTCGGCGCCGGTCGCGTCGCCGCCCTCAAGCAGCGCCTTGCCGAGCAGGAAGCGGGCCTCGCCGAGATTGGGATTGGCCTGCAAGGCATTTTTCAACTGGATGACGGCGGCCTTGCTGTCATGCTTGGCGAGATACTCCTTGCTCGAAGCGAGTAGTTGTTCCGGGCTGTCGCCGCCGCAGGCGCTGAGAAACATGGCCAAGAGGGAGGCGGCGATAAGTGGGGACGGTTTTTTCATGATTGCCTTGATGAGGAGTGGGTTCGATGAGGAGCGGGTTATTTGAGGCCCAGCCGGTGCATCAGGTCATACAAGGTCGGCCGGCTGATGCCGAGGATTTCGGCGGCCCTGACCAAGTTGCCATTGGCCCGGCCGAGGGCGATGACCAGCGCATTGCGCTCTGCTTCGTCGCGGATTGTGCGCAGGTTGATGAATTCGGACTGGTTGTCGGGATCGAGTTCCAGTCCGATATCGTCGCGCGTGATCTGGTTGCCATCGGCCATGATCACCGCGCGTTTGATGCAGTTTTCCAGTTCGCGCACATTGCCTGGCCAACTGTGCGCTTCGATGGCCCGGATCGCGTCTTCGCTCAAGCTAGGGCACTTGTGTTCGTTGGCGAAGCGGCGGACGAAGGCATGGGCGAGCAGGGCGGCGTCGCCCTGGCGGGCGCGTAGCGGCGGAATATTGATGACGATCTCGGCGAGGCGATAGTAGAGATCCTCGCGGAAGCGCCCTTCGCTGATCAGCGCTTTCAAATCCTGATGCGTGGCGCAGACGATGCGCACATCGACGGGAATTTCCTGACGGCCGCCAAGACGCTCGACCACTCTTTCCTGCAGGAAACGCAGCAGCTTGGCCTGCAAGGCAAGTGGCAGGTCGCCGATTTCGTCGAGCATCAGCGTGCCGCCGTCGGCGCTCTCGATTTTTCCCGGCGTGGTCTTGGCGGCGCCGGTGAAAGCGCCTTTTTCGTAGCCAAACAATTCGCTTTCCAGCAGATTGTCGGGAATCGCCGCGCAATTGATCGCCACGAAGCGTTCGCTCTTGCGCGGCGACGCCTCATGCAGCCCGCGGGCGAGGATTTCCTTGCCGGTGCCGCTGTCGCCGAGCAGCAGCACCGTGGCATTGCTGCTGGCGACTTTCTCGACGGTGCGGCAGATGCGCAGCATGTCCGCGTCGCGCGTCAGCAGGCCGGCCAGAGCTGGCGGATGCTGGGCGGCTTGCAGGCGGCGGTTTTCCTGTTGCAGGTCGTACAGGCGGAAGGCGCGCTCGATGGTCAGGGCGAGCAATTCCGGCTCGAATGGCTTGGCGAAGAAATCGTAGGCGCCGAGGCCGATGGCGCGCAGCGCGTTGGCCCGGTCGTTCTGGCCGGTGAGGACGATGATCTTGGTGTCGGGCGCAATCGCCAGGGTCTGTTCGAGCAGGCGAAAGCCTTCGGAAACGGAATCGGCATCCGGCGGCAGGCCGAGATCCATGGTCACCACCGCCGGCCTGTGGCGGTGGATCTGGCTGAGCGCGCTGTCGCGGTCGCTGGCGGTGATCGCCTCATACTGGTCGAACGACCAGCGCAACTGCTTCTGCAAGGCCGGATCGTCCTCGACGATCAGCAGGGGGCGCGGTTTTTCCGTCGTCACGCGACTTCCTTTTCACGCAAATCGGATTCGGTATTCATCTCGAACAACGGCAGCAGCACGGTGATTCGCGTCCCGACGCCGGGTTCGCTATCCACACGCATGTCGCCGCCCAGTTCGTGAATGTACTGCAAACTCTCGTAAGCGCCGATTCCCATGCCGGCCTGCTTGGTGCTTTGGAAGGGCTTGAACAGGCGTTCGCGGATGAATTCGGCGGTCATGCCGTGGCCGGTGTCGCCGACTTCCAGCGCCGCCCGGTCGCCTCGGCGTTCCAGGCTGACCGTCACGCGGCCGGACGGATCGGTGGCATCCAGCGCATTTTGCACGAGATGGCCGATGACCCGTTCCAGCCGTTCCGCGTGGCCGCGCGTGGCCAGTTTCTGCTGCAATTGCACTTCGACCGTCCTGCCCTGGGCCGCCTTTTCCCGGCCGATGCGTTCAATGACCTCGGCAAGGCTGACGCCGCAGGCGCTGCCCGGGGGCGTGGCGCCTTCGCGCAATTGCATCATCAATTGCCGCATGCGTTCGACCGAATGCGCGACGGTCATCAGCATGTCCTCCTGGAATTCCGGTTTGTCGCGGTGGCGTTCGGCGTTTTTCAGCAGCAGCGACAACTGGGTGACGATGTTCTTCAGGTCATGCACGACGAAGGCCGACATCCGGTTGAAGGCATCGAATTTGCGCGCTTCGAGCAGGGCTTCGGTAGCCTGCATGTTGGCCAGGAAACTGGCGGCCTGACAGCCGGCGGTGCGCAGCAGGTCGTTGACTTCCCAATTGACGTCGATCGGCGTGCGCGAACTGGTCAGGATGACGAAACCGATCATCTGGCTGCCGGCCATCAGTGGGACGATCAGCCAGGCATTGGGCAGGGTCGACAACCAGAGCGGAATTTCCAGTTCGCTGTAACGGCCCGGGTGACTGCGGTGTTCTTCGAGATTGATGACCCAGCCGCTGGCGATCAGGAAGCGCAGCAGCGACGATTCCGGCGCTTCCGCCTGCTCGTTGGCCGGAATGTTCCAGCGCGCGGTCTGGCGATAGCTCTCCTGTCCCGCTTCGCGCAGCCACAGGCCGCCGCCCGGGCTTTCGACCATCGCCGCCAGGCCGCGGATTACCTGCTGGCCCATGGCCTGTGGTGACTCCTGGACAGCCAGGGTATGCGTGAAGCGCAGCCATTCCTCGCGATAGTCGTAGCGGTAGCGGAAAAAATGCTTGCCGATCAGCACCCGCAGTTTCGCCCGTATCGAGCCGGAAACCGCCAACACGCCGAGGCCGAGCATGGCGGCGAAAAGCAGCGCCAGTTGCAGCGCCCGCCCCCAGTCGCCGCCGAAATAGCGGACGTAATAACCGACGCCGGCCATGAACAGCAGATACAGCCCGATCATCAACAGGCTGGCGGAATGAAAGGCAAGCCGGTGCGAAAGGCGGATCTTGGCCTTCCAGTCACGGCTGCGCAGCGATGCCAGCAGCAGCAGGGGAACGGTCAGGGCATGGACGAAACCGCGCGCGGCGAAAGCGTCCTGATCGAACTGGTTGAACATCAGGGCTTCGGAAAAGAGATAGATGTCGAACACGAACTGCCCGCCGAGAGCGAGGCAAAGCGGTTTGATGTTCCATACGGCGTCGTCGGCGACGCTGCGAAACAGTTGCTCGACCAGAATCAGGCCGAGCACCGGCATGGTCAGGGCGAGGAAAAGGGCGGTACGCAGCCAGCTTTCGCCGGCCAGGAACCCGAAAAAGGACGACAGTTGCCACAGTAGTCCGCCGAGGATGCTCAGCCAGCAGGCCGGAACCAGCCAGCCGGGGAGCGCCGTGTTCTTGCCCTGCACGCTCTCCGGCGTCAGCAGCAGGATGAGAAAGACGAACCAGGCGCCGTGGCGCAGCACGTCGCCAAGCGACGAGGCGGAAAGAACCGTCGGGTGGCCGGTGGCGAAACCCGTCCACGATAGCCAAGCCCACAGCAGCGAACAGGCAATGCTGGCGGCGAGCGCTCTGGCGCGCCGCCCCGATTGCCAAGGCGGGCCGAGAACCAGTAGATAGGCCGCAAGCAGCGTATATGCGCCGGCGGCAATGCCGAAGCTCCAGACGACCAGCGGTGCTGCCGAGTCGATATCCATGCGCAGAGTGCCTGTCGCTCGTTGGGGGCGGGGGAATTAGTGAGCGCCCTTGCCGGTGAGCACGACGCCGACGGTTTCAAAGAGGATCATGAGGTCGAGGAACAGGGAATGGTTTTTCACATAGTAAAGGTCGTACTGTAGCTTTTCCGCCGAATCCTCGGTGGTTGCGCCATAGTGGTAGCGCACCTGGGCCCAGCCGGTAAGACCGGGCTTGACGCTGTGGCGCACGGCGTAAAAGGGGATTTCCCGGGTCAGTTGGTCGACGAAGAAAGGACGTTCGGGGCGCGGCCCGACCAGACCCATGTCGCCCTTGAGCACGTTGAACAATTGCGGCAATTCGTCGATGCGCAGCTTGCGGATGATCTTGCCGACGCGCGTCGTGCGGTCGTCGTTCTTGCTGGCCCAGACAGGCTTGCCGTCCTTCTCGGCGTCGCGGCGCATGCTGCGGAATTTGATGACCTTGAACAAGCGACCATTGAGGCCGACGCGCTCCTGGCAATAGAAAACCGGAAAACCGTTTTCGCCGACGATGGCCAGGGCGGCGATCAGCATGATCGGCAGGGAGACGAGCAGCAGAAGCGTGGCGCAAACGATGTCGAACAGCCGTTTGACGACGGTGCGCAGCGTGCCTTGGCTGAAGCCGTCGCCAAAAATCAGCCAGCCGGCGTAAAGCGATTCGAGGCGGATCTGGCCGAGGGTCTGTTCGAAATGGCTGGCCAGATCGAGCACACGGGTGCCCTGCAAGCGGCAATCGAGCAATTCGCGCAGCGGTATCGCCCCGCCGCGGCGCTCGGTTACGGCCACCACGATCTCGTCGGCCTTCATTTCCTGCGCGGTTTCGGCCAGCGAACGGCCGGTGGCGATCACGGCATCGGCCGGCACTGCCAGGTGCTCCTCGTTGGGCGCGGGGAAGAAACCGATAATTTTCGCCGACGGATCGGATCGGTCCAGCGCCTCCTTGATCGCCAGCGCCCTGGCACCGGTGCCCAGGACCATGATGCGGCGCGTCAGGATACCGCTGGCCGCGGTCTGTCGGGCGCCAATGCGGGCGGCCAGCATGCCGAATACCGCCGACATCGCGGACAGTTCCATGAAATCGCGGCTGATGCCGGTTAGCGGCAGCAGAGCGTAAATGCCATAGGCGACGGGAACGGCCAGATACAGCGAAAGCACAGCCCGAGCACGGGTTTCCAGCGGCGTGCGGTTGCTCAGGCGGCGGTAGAAGCCGAGCCAAGCATTGATGAACAGCATGGCAGCGGCCAGTAGCACGGCAAAGAGCAGAATTTGCTGGTGATCGACCGGCAGACCGTTGTGTACCCACATCATGGCGATCACGATGCCGACAATCACGAAAGAGAAGTCGAACAGCATTTGCACCAGCGATTGCCAGCGTACCCAGTGATTGAACAGCTTGAACATGATCGATTACCGTTTCCTGACTGTTTGGGGTAAAGCGCCGCAAATCCCGCGCGGCGAGTGGCCATTGATGCGAAATAGCGGAGCCTGGCAATTTTACTGTCACTGCCACGTATCTCCGCATATCGAACGTATTCTAGGAAGGGCGGCGAATCGTGCCTGTGCGGTATTTCACGAAGGCCGGCAGGTTGGACAAGCCGCGTAGCGGCGCCGTCCGAGCATGACCCGAAACGGCGTCTACACCAGCGCCTCAATCACCGCCGGGTGGCCGAGGAAAGCCTGCGGGCTGGCGCTGGCGCCGTAGGCGCCGCTCTGGAAAATGACCACCAGATCGCCCGGCTGCGCCGCGGGTAGATCCATGCTTTCGGCCAGCAGATCGAGCGGGGTGCACAACGGGCCGACGACCGAGGCGATTTCCCGTTCCGCCGCATTCATCCGGTTGCCGATGGCGACCGGATAATTCTTGCGCAGCACCTGGCCGAAATTGCCGGAAGCCGACAGATGATGGTTGAGGCCGCCGTCGACGACGAGAAACACCCGGTCGCGCGATATCTTGCGGTCGATGATTCGCGTCACGTAAATGCCGGCCTCGCCGACCAGATAGCGGCCGAGTTCGATGACCAGTTCGGCCTGTGGCATCTCGGCGGCGGCGCGGGCCGCCAGTTCGGCCAGGTTGGCGCCGATCGGCGCCAGATCGAGGCGCTGCTCGCCGGGGAAATAGGGAATGCCGAAACCGCCGCCGAGATTGAGGCAGCGCACCGGGGCGGGCGCATGGTCGGCCAAGCGCCGCGCCAGCGCCCAGGATTGCTGTTGCGCTTCGCAAATCGCTTCGGCCCTCAGGTTTTGCGAGCCGGCGAACAGGTGGAAGCCCTCGAATTGCAAGCCGGCGGCGCCGATTTCCTTGAGCAGCCGCGGCGCCTCCTCGGCATCGACGCCGAATTGCTTGGCGCCGCCGCCCATTTTCATGCCCGAGCCTTTCAGCTCGAAATCCGGATTGACCCGCAGCGCGACCCGCGCCGGCACGCCGAGTTCCGCCGAGACGGCGGCGAGAATGCCGACTTCGCGGCAGGATTCGAGATTGACCAGCACCCCGGCCGCCACCGCCTGACGCAACTCGCCGTCGCGCTTGCCGGGGCCGGCGAAGCTGATCTCGCGCGCAATGGCGCCGGTGTCGAGAGCAATTTTCAACTCGCCGGCCGATGCCACGTCGATGCCATCGACCAGGCCGGCCATCAAGCCGACCAGCGCCGGCATCGGATTGGCCTTCATGGCGTAATGCAGCCTGACCGCCGCCGGCAGCGCTGCCCGCAGTTCCGCCACGCGCCTGGCGAGCAGGCCGCGGTCGTAAACGTAGAAGGGCGTCTGGCTGATGCGCGCGGCCAGTCGTTCGAGCGGCTGGCCGGCGATCAGCAATTGCCCGCCGGCGATGGCGAACTGTGTCATCGGGGCATGAGTGGGCAGGGCGGGCGCGTTGGGCTGGGACATGGTCGTTTCCTGTGCTGGCCGGGGATGAATTCCGCTACGGATGCGATTGTAGGCGAGGCGGCGCGCAATGTCCTCGCGCCCTGAGGGGGCGCGACGTGGCGGGATAAGGCGTTTTCGGATAACCTGCGGCCTTTCTGTCACCTGCTTTTGGAAGATTTGCAATGATGACGCCGCTCCGCATCGATCTGGCCCCGGACGAGATTCCGACCCACTGGTACAACATCGTCGCCGACATGCCCAATCGGCCGTCGCCGCCGCTCGGGCCGGATGGCCTGCCGGTATCGGCGGCGGCGATGGGGGCGATTTTCCCCGGCCCGATTCTGGAACAGGAGATGAGCGCCGCGCGCTGGATTCCGATTCCTGACGAGGTGCGGCAGATTTACGCGCAGTGGCGGCCGGCGCCGCTGATTCGGGCGCTGCGTCTGGAACAGATGCTGGGTACGCCGGCCAAAATTTTCTTCAAGTACGAGGGCGTTTCGCCGGCTGGTTCGCACAAGCCCAATTCGGCGGTGCCGCAGGCTTATTTCAACAAGCTGGCCGGGACGAAGCGCCTGACTACCGAGACGGGCGCCGGCCAGTGGGGTTCGTCGATTGCCTATGCCGGCCAGATGTTCGGCCTGCCGGTGCGTGTTTTCATGGTCAAGGTCAGTTATCAGCAAAAGCCTTTCCGCCGCTCGACGATGCAGACCTGGGGCGCCGAGGTTTTCGCCAGCCCGAGCGATCTGACCCAGGCCGGCCGCGCCGCGCTGGCCGCCGATCCGGCCTGCCAGGGTTCGCTCGGACTGGCGATTTCGGAGGCGGTCGAGGAGGCGGCGGCCGATCCGCAGACCTGCTACACCCTCGGCTCGGTGCTCAATCATGTGTTGCTGCATCAGACGGTGATCGGGCAGGAGGCGAAAAAGCAGTTCGAGAAAATCGGCCTTTACCCGGACGTGATTTTCGGCCCCTGCGGCGGCGGTTCCAGCTTCGGCGGCATCGCCTTTCCCTTTCTCGCCGACAAGGCGGCGGGTGACAAGCGGGCGGCGGGGCTACGCTGCGTCGCCGTCGAGCCGACTTCCTGCCCGACGCTGACCAAGGGGGCTTATACCTACGATTACGGCGACGCTTCCGGCTATACGCCGATCATGAAAATGTACACCCTCGGCCACGATTTCATGCCGCCCGGCATCCACGCCGGCGGCCTGCGCTACCACGGCGATTCGCCGCTGGTTTCGCAACTGTTCCACGAAAAGCTGCTGCAAGCGGTGGCCGTGCCGCAGGTCGCCACCTTCGAGGCCGGCGTGCAGTTCGCCCGCGCCGAGGGCATCCTGCCGGCGCCGGAAGCCTGCCACGCCATCCGCGCCGCCATCGACGAGGCGCTGCGCTGCAAGGCGACCGGCGAAGCCAAGACCATCCTCTTCTGCCTGACCGGCCACGGCCATTTCGACATGGCTTCCTACGACCGCTACTTCTCCGGCCAGTTGGAAGATTACGATTACCCGGCCGAGGCCATCGCCGAATCGCTGAAGCATCTGCCCCAAGTCGGCTGACGTCGTGCGTATCCTGGTTTTCCTGCTCGCTTTTGCCAATCTGCTGTTCTACGCCTTCAGCAAGGATTACCTCGGCGCGCCGGAACGACCGGATTCCGGGCGTCTGGCCCGGCAGGTGCAGCCCGACAGCCTGCGCATCGTCTCGCGTGGCGAGGAACCGCCCCTGCCGGCGGCCAGCGGGCGTCAGGAAGAAACCACGCCGGCAACCATGCCGGCAACCACGCCAACAGTGGCGGCCGACGGCGGCGCCCGGATCTGCCTGTTCTGGGAGCATCTGCCGGCAGCCGAGGCCGACCGCCTCACTTCGCTGCTCGCTGCCCGCTTTCCGGCCTTCACGCTGAAGCGGACGGACGGCGGCGAGAATGGCGGCTGGTGGATCTACATTCCGCCGCTGACGAACAAGGCCGAGGCTGACAAGAAAGCGGGCGAGCTGCGCCAACTGGGCGTCGCCGATTATTTCATCGTGCCGGACGGCCCCAACCGCTTCGCCATTTCGCTCGGCGTCTATTCCAGCGAGAAGGGCGGCCGGGATCGCCTTGCCGAGTTGAAGAATCAGGGCGTGCGTTCCGCCCGGCTAATGGCGCGGCCCGGCAAGGACGGCACGCTGGCCTTGCAGGTCGAGGGGCCGGCGGCGGAGCAGCCGGCGCTGCTCGGCGCCCTGAGCGGCGGTCTGGCCAGGCCGGCGGCGCGGAACTGTCCGTGAGCGCTTGCGTCGTCTGCCTGACTGGCGGCATCGGCAGCGGCAAGAGCCGCATCGCCGATCTGTTCGTCGAGCGCGGCGCGGCGCTGGTCGATACCGATGCCATCGCCCGCGAACTGACCGGGCCGGGCGGCGCGGCGATGCCGGCGCTGCTGGCCGAATTCGGGGAAGAAGCCGCCGACGCGAGCGGGGCGCTCGACCGCGCCGCGATGCGCCGGCTAGCCTTCGCCGACCCGGAGCGTCGCCGCCGCCTGGAAAGCATCCTGCATCCGTTGATCCGGGAAGAAGCGGCCCGCCGCTGCGCGGCCGCGACGGCGCCCTACGTCATTCTCGCCGTGCCGCTACTGGTCGAGAGCGGCGGCTATCGCGATCGTTGCCGGCGCATCCTGGTTGTCGATTGCCCGGAGGCAACGCAAATCGCCCGCGTCATGGTCCGCGACGGCTGCGACGAAGCCGCCGTGCGCGCCATCATGGCCACCCAGGCGACACGGGCCGAGCGCCTGGCCACGGCGGACGACGTCATCGTCAATGACGGCGATTTTTCCGCCCTGGCGGCGCAGGTCGACGCGCTGCATCGGCAATATTTGCAACTTTCAGCAACGGCGTTTCAAGTAAACTCTTGAGGTTTGCTTGTAAATGTCTCAAAATTAGTAAAAATTTGCATTCTCGGACATCGGCAGCGTGATCACATACGAGTATCCGTTTAACGAGCGCATCCGCACGCTGTTGCGTCTGGAGGATCTGTTCGAGAAGATGGCGCATTTCACGCGCGGCGATGCTTCTCTCGAACATCACGCGGCGCTGATTACCCTGTTCGAGATCCTTGATGTCGCCGGTCGCGCCGATCTCAAAATGGATCTCATCCAGGAACTCGAACGGCAGCGGCAGACTTTGCTGGCCTATCGCAACAATCCCGACATTTCCGAAGAGGCGCTGTCTGACGCCCTTTACGAGATCGAGCAGGCCTCAGCGGCGTTGCTGGCAATGAGTGGCAAACTGGGCCAGCACCTGCGCGAGAACGACTGGCTGATGAACATCAAGAGTCGCGCCGCGATCCCCGGCGGCCTGTGCGAATTCGATTCGCCCTCCTATTACTGGTGGCTGCATCGCGCTCCCGAGATCCGGCGCGAGGCGCTCGAAGGCTGGGTCGGCTCGATGAAACCGATGCACGCCGCCGCCGCCATCGTGCTGCGCCTGTTGCGTTCGAGCGGCCAGCCCCGGAACCACACCGCCGTCGCCGGTCACTTCCAGCTCAATCTGGGCGGCACGGCGGCGCAGATGGTGCGCGTCTCGGTGGCCGAAGAGCAACAGGCGATTCCGGAAGTCAGCGCTAACCGCTACTTCCTCAACATCCGCTTTACCAAGCCGCCGCAGCGCGAAATCAAGGCGCGCGGCTGCGAGTGCGATGTTTCCTTCGATCTGACCTTCTGCAACCTTTGATGGCCGGCGTGCGCAAAGTCCGTTGCCCGCAATGCGGCGGCGAAGCCCTGTGGGCGCCCGAAAACCCGTGGCGTCCATTCTGCTCCGAACGCTGCAAACAGATTGACCTCGGCGCCTGGGCCAGCGACGCCTACCGCGTCCCGGCGCAAGGTGAACCGGGCGAAGCGGACGGCGAATGGCCGCCGCTTAGTAGGGGCGAATAATTATTCGCCCCTACCTGAATCAGCGCAGCGCCGTAGGCTGGGATGGAACGAAGTGGAATCCCAGCTTCAATCGCTGGGATTGCGCTACGCTTCATCCCAGCCTACCAACTGGACAATTACCAGCCGCGCATCAGCGCGATGCCGTGCGCGCCCGCCGCCTGGGCCGTGGCCAGCATGTCCGGGCGCAGGCCGCCGAGGGCGAAGAGGGGCAGGGTGTTGCCGGCGCTGCGGCGGCTGAATTCCTCCCAGCCGAGGCCGGGGTTTTCCGGGTGGCTTGGCGTCGGCAGCACCGGGCCGAGCAGGGCGTAGTCCAGTTGCAATTCGCCGGCCCGGGCGATTTCGCCGGCATCGTGGCAGGAAGCGCCGACCCAGGCGAAATCGGGACGGATGGCGCAGGCGGCCAATGCCGACGATGACAGGTGCAGGCCGTCGGCGCCGATGCGGCGGGCGAGGTCGGCATCGTCATTGACGACGAGCAGGGCGCCGGCTTCATGGGCCAGGCGCGCCACGGCCTCGGCGAAACGGCGGCGCTCTGCCGGCGGCAATCCCTTGTCGCGCAACTGGATCAGACGCAGGCCGGCGGCGAGCGCTGCTTGCAGGCGCTGCAACTGGCCTTCGACGCCTTCGATTTCGGCGCAGGTGATGGCCATGGTCGTCGGCAGGCCGAGCGCCTTGAGGATGGGATCGTTGGCCGGCAGGATGGGCGTGACGGATGCTGGCGCGCCGCATTCTTGCCATTTCACCGCAGCGTGTTCGAGCGGCGCGCTGACGCCGATTTCGCCCTCCCAGGCGGTGACGCGCCAGAAATGCAGGCGCACCGTCGCGTGCGGGTAGGTGAATTGCCGGGTCAACCAGGGCGCGCAGGCGGTGACGGCGATGCCCAGTTCTTCTTGCAATTCGCGGACGAGGGCGGCGCGCACGCTTTCCCCGGTCTCCACCTTGCCGCCGGGAAATTCCCAGTACCCGGCGTAGACCTTGCCGGTTGGCCGCTGGGCGAGGAGGAATTCGTGACTTGCCTCCCCTCTCCACTCCGTGGAGAGGGGGCGGGGGTGAGACCCCGCTTCGCGCAGCAGCACGGCGGCGGCGACGTCGACGATGGGGGTCAAGATTTTTTGCGCCTGGCTGTCCGCCCGGCAAAGTCGCGGGCGAATTGCCAGGCTACCCGGCCCGAGCGCGAGCCGCGCCCGAGCGCCCAGTTGAGCGCATCGCGCTCGCTGGCGGCGATACTGGCCGCGTCGACGCCGAAATGGCGCAGCCAGTGCCGGGCGATGCCGAGGTAGTCCTCCTGGCTGAAGGGGTAGAAGGAAATCCACAGGCCGAAACGCTCGGAGAGGGAGATTTTTTCCTCGGTCGCCTCGCCGGGATGGATTTCGTCGCTGCCTTGGGTGGCTTCCAGATTTTCCGAAAAATATTCCGGCATCAGGTGGCGGCGGTTGGAAGTGGCGTAAATCAGCACATTGTCCGGCGGCGCCGTGACCGAGCCGTCGAGCACCGATTTCAGCGCCTTGTAGGCGGTTTCGCCGGCCTCGAAGGAGAGATCGTCGCAGAAAATGATGAAGCGTTCCGGGCGCTCGGCGACCAGATCGACGATATCGGCGAGATCGAGCAGATCGTCCTTGTCCACTTCGATCAGGCGCAGTTTTTTGCCCGCATATTCATTGAACACCGCCTTCACCAGCGAGGATTTGCCGCAGCCGCGGGCGCCGGTCAGCAGCACGTTGTTGGCCGGCTGGCCGGCGACGAACTGGCGGGTGTTGGCAGCGATGCGTTCTTTCTGGTCGTCGATGTGTTCGAGATCGGCGAGACGGATCGGGTGCGGCCGGCGCACTGGCTGCAAATGGCCGCGCCCTTGCCGCTGGCGCCAGCGGAAAGCGGTCGCGCTCTGCCAGTCGGGCGGCTCGGGGCGGGGCGGCAGGGCGGCTTCGAGCCGGTCGAGAACGGCCTCGGCGCGAGCCAGCAGGCGTTCGAGCGGGAGGGTGGCGAGCATCGGGCAGGTATACTTTGAGCGAAACCATAAACTTTAACGAAAGCCATGCCCTTCATACAAGCCATCCGCATCCTTGCCCTGCTGCTGCTCGCCGGCTGTTCCACGCTGCCGCCGGAAGCGGTGGCGCCATCTTGCCCGCCGTGCGCCGCCTGCCCGGCTTGTCCGGAGCCGGAAGCGCCGCCGGCCGTACCGCCGCCGTTTTCGCGCGCCCTGCAAGCCGCCGACTGGAGCGATCTGCCGGGTTGGAACGACGACGACGTGGCTGCCGCCTGGCCGGCCTTCCTGCAATCCTGCCGTGGCCTGGCCGGGCGGGCGCACGGCGCGGCGTGGAAGCGTGTCTGCGATCTCGCCCGCGAGGCTGGCGAGCAGGCCGGGTTCGATGCCCGCGCCTTTTTTCAGGACAATCTGCGCCCTTACGCCATCGTCGCTGGCGATGGCAACGACAGTGGCATGATTACCGGCTATTACGAGCCGCTGCTGCGCGGCAGCCGCCAGCGCGCCAAGGGCTTCGAGCAGCCGGTGCTGGGCGTGCCCGACGATCTGCTCAATATCGACCTGGCGGCGGTTTTTCCCGAACTCAAGGACAAGCGCGTGCGCGGCCGCCTCGACGGCAGGCGCGTGCTGCCGTACTGGACGCGGGCCGAGATCGTCAGCCGCGGTGAGGCCATTCCGGCCCGCGTGCTGCTTTACGTGGACGATGCCGTCGAACTGTTCTTCCTGCATGTGCAGGGTTCCGGGCGGGTGCGTCTGGCCGACGGCAGCATGGTGCGCCTCAATTACGCCGACCAGAACGGCCACGCCTACCAGTCGATCGGCCGCCTGCTGGTCGCTCGTGGCGAGTTGAAGCTGGAGGAAGCCTCGATGCAGGGCATCCAGGTCTGGGCGCGGGCCAATCCGGGGCGCCTCGATGAACTGCTGAACAGCAATCCGAGCTATGTCTTTTTCCGCGAAATACCGGATAACGAGGACGGCCCGCCCGGCGCTCTCGGCGTGCCGTTGAGCGCCGGCCGCAGCATTGCCGTCGATCCGCGCTCGGTGCCGCTCGGCGCGCCGGTGTTCCTGAGCACGACGCAGCCCAATTCGGCGGAAGCGCTGAATCGCCTGATGCTGGCCCAGGACACCGGCGGCGCGATCAAGGGCGCGGTGCGCGCCGATTTTTTCTGGGGTTTCGGCAAGGACGCCGGCAAACAGGCCGGACGCATGCGCCAGAGCGGCCGGATGTGGCTGCTGCTGCCGGCGGAAGCCGCCCCGGAGTGAGGGCTGCTTGCGCCGCCGCCGATCCGTTGGCGGCGCGCGCCATCCTGCCTGGCATCGGGCGGGCATGGGCCGTGCGAGCGTGTTTGTTTGCTTCCTGTCAAATAAGCGATAATTAAAATTTTTACCACATCATTAGCGGGTGTTTCATGTTTTGGTGTTCTCGAAAATTACTCGATATGGCGCAGGCGGAGCTGGCCGATGCCCATGCCCGCTTGCGGGCCGCGCAAGAGGAAAATCAATGTTTGCAGTCGGCCCTGGCCGATCTCCGCGCCAAGGAGCGCGTGGAGGAGGAGGAGCACGCGCTCCTCAAGGGGCTCCTGGGGCACCTTGCCCAATTCGGCCAGACGCTGACCGGCTCCCAGCAAAGCATGGGCGACATGGCCAACCTCCTGCGCATGGAGCGGGGGCAGGCGGTGGAGGTGGCGGAAGTTTCCGTGACCAGCGGCCAGACCACCACTGAGATTGCCACCAGTCTCCATCGCCTGGCCGAGGATTCCACGGCAACGGCGCACGAAGTCGGGCTGCTGGCCAAGCAGGCGGACGAAATCAGTTCGATTGTGCAATTGATCCATGAAATCGCCGACCAGACCAATTTGCTGGCCTTGAATGCCGCTATCGAGGCGGCGCGGGCGGGCGAGTCGGGGCGCGGCTTTGCCGTGGTGGCGGACGAGGTGCGCAAGCTGGCGGAACGAACCGCCCAGGCCACCAAGAATATCGCCACCTTGGTGGACAGCGTTCGCCACAACTCATCGGCGGCCAAGAATGCGATGGATAATCTTTCCTTGTCCGCCGAAGACTTCAGCCAGCGCGGCAATGCCGCGACCGAGAGCATGGAGCGTCTGGTCGCCTTGAGCCGCAAGATGGAATCGGTCATCGCCGGCAGTTCCTTCAAGAGTTTTGTCGAGGTGCTCAAGGTGGATCATCTGGTATTCAAGTTCAATATCTACATGGGCTTGTTCGGGCTGAAGGAAATGAAATCGGACAATATCGCCTCCCATGCCGCTTGCCGCTTGGGCAAGTGGTATTACGAAAGCGAGGAGCGGAAATCCTTCAGTGCCCTGCCCGGATTCCGGGAACTCGAAAAACCGCACACGGAAGTCCACAAGTTCGGTATCGCGGCGACCCGGGCCAAGGAGAACGGGGATCTGGACGAGGTGCTGCGGCAGGTCAAGGCCATGGAGGAGGCGAGCTATCAGGTTGTCGCCTGCCTGGATCGCATGATGGAAAACGTGGCGGCAATCCCCTCGCTCTAGGAATGCGCCGCGTCAATTGAGCGGCAGGCCATGCCGTATGCATAATTGCTGGGCATTGCGGCGACGTCGGCGGCCGGGGCTTGGCCGGTGCGGTATTGGCTATCGTTTCCGGCCATAAGGCCGTACACTATCGCCCCATTGCTTTTTAATCAGCGCAACCCAGACAGGAATCATGAACATTGTCGTCTGCATCAAGCAGGTTCCGGACAGCACCCATATCCGGGTGCATCCGGTGACCAACACCATCATGCGGCAGGGGGTTCCCGCCATCATCAACCCCTACGACCTGTTTGCCATCGAGGAAGCGCTGCGCATCCGCGACGTGCACGGCGGCAAGGTGACCGTCATCACCATGGGGCCGCCGCCGGCCGCGGCGGCGCTGCGCAAGGCGCTGGCTTACGGTTGCGACGAGGCGGTGCTGATTACCGACAAGCTTTTTTCCGGCGCCGACACCCTGGCAACTTCCTATGTGCTGGCCTCGGCCATCGCCATGCTCGACAAGGAGCAGCCGGTCGATCTGGTGTTCACCGGCAAGCAGACCATCGACGGCGATACCGCCCAGGTCGGGCCGGGCATTGCCAAGCGCCTCGATCTGGAATTATTGACCTACGTTTCGAAAATTGTCGCTATCGACCGGGAGGCCGGGAAAATCCGCGCCGAGCGGCGGGCCGAGGGCGGCGTCCAGTTGCTTGAAACGCGGCTGCCGGCGCTGGTGACGATGCTTGAAGGGAGTAACGAAATCCGCTTCGGCTCGGCGCCCGACATGTTCCGCGCGGCGCGCGCCGAAGTCCGCGTCTGGGATCGCGAATCGGCGGGCATCGAGGATTTGAAAAAGGTCGGCCTGAAGGGCAGCCCGACCGTCGTCAGCCGCGTTTTCGGGCCGACGCCACGGGCCGAGAAGGCACAGCAGATCGCTTTCGATCCGGCGGCGCCGCAGGCCGCGCCGGACGCGCTGCTGGAAAAGATACTGGCCGCGATGCCCAAGGTCGCCAAGGAACTGGAACGCCACAAGGCCGCCGGCCAGACGGGAGCAAGCCATGAGTGAGGCGCGGACGGAAAAGCCGATCAAGAAGCGCAAGGTCAAGCTGGAAGGCGATCTGCTCAATTACCGGGGCGTCTGGGTTCTGGTCGAGAGCGAGCGCGGCCATGTCCATCCGGTGTCCTGGGAACTGATGGGGCAGGGGCGGCTTCTCGCCGACCAGCTTGGCGTCGAGCTGTGCGGCGTCGTCATGGGCGCGCCCGGGCCGGAGTTGCAGGCGCAGTGCGACGCCGCCTTCGCCTACGGCGCCGACCGCTGCTATCGCGTCGCCAGCCCGGTGCTGGCCGATTACCGCAACGTGCCGTTCACGCAGGCGCTGACCGATCTGGTCAACCAGTTCAAGCCGGAAATCATGCTGCTCGGCGCCACCACCTTGGGCCGCGATCTGGCCGGCTCGGTGGCGACGACGCTGAAAACCGGCCTCACCGCCGACTGTACCGGCCTCGACATCGACCTCGAAGACCGCTGCCTGCTGTCGACGCGGCCGACCTTCGGCGGCAGCCTGTTGTGCACCATCGTCACGCTCAACTACCGGCCGCAGATGGCGACCGTCCGCCATCGCGTGATGCCGATGCCGGAAGCGCGGCCGGAACGCAGCGGCCTGATCGTCGATGTCGATCCGCATCTCATCGAAACCGACGTCATCACCAAGGTGCTCGATTTCGTGCCCGACGACCAGCGCGACAAGGCGCAATTGCCCTACGCCGAGATGATCGTCTCCGGCGGCAAGGGTCTGGGCAAGGCGGAAAATTTCAAACTGGTCTGGGATTTGGCGAAAACCCTGGGCGCCGAGGTCGGCGCCTCGCGGGCGGCGATCCACGCCGGCTGGATCGGCGCCGACCGTCAGGTCGGCCAGACCGGCAAGACGGTGCGGCCGGCGCTCTACATCGCCGCCGGCATTTCCGGCGCCATCCAGCACCGGGTCGGCATGGAAGCCTCCGACTGCATCATCGCCATCAACAACGATCCGAATGCGCCCATCTTCGACTTCGCCCACTACGCCATCGTCGGCGATTGCGCGCAGGTGCTGCCGGCGCTGCAAAAAAGCTTTGCCACCTACCTTGGCAAAGAGTGAGAACAGAGCATGAACCAGGCAATTGAAAAATTCGATGTCATCGTCGTCGGCGCCGGCCCGGCCGGCAATGCCGCCGCCTACACGCTGGCCAAGGCGGGCAAGAAAGTCCTGCAACTGGAACGCGGCGAATATCCCGGCTCCAAGAACGTGCAGGGCGCCATTCTCTACGCCGACGCGCTGGAAAAGATCATCCCCGATTTCCGCGACTCGGCGCCGCTCGAACGGCATGTGATCGAGCAGCGCATGTGGCTGATGGAAGAACAGTCGCACCTCGGCGCCCATTTCCGTTCCGACCAGTTCAACCGCCAGCCGGGCAACCGCTACACCATTATCCGCGCCCGCTTCGACAAATGGTTCTCGGACCAGGTGCAGAAAGCCGGCGCCCTGGTGCTGTGCGAAATGACCGTGAGCGAACTCCTGAGGAACGAGCAGGGCCGCGTCATCGGCGTCAATGTTGATCGCGACAATGGCCGCATCTACGCCGACGCGGTGATTCTCGCCGACGGCGTCAATTCGCTGCTCGCCAGCCGCGCCGGCCTGCGCGAGGACATCAAGGCGGAGGCGATGGCGCTGGGGGTCAAGGAAACCATCTTCCTGCCCAAGGAAACCATCGAAGCCCGCTTCAATCTGGCCGGCCAGGAAGGCGCGGTCATCGAAATGTTCGGCAGCATTTCCGAAGGCATGGTCGGCACCGGCTTTCTCTACACCAACAAGGATTCGATCTCGGTCGGCATCGGCTGCATCCTGTCCGACATGAAGCGCCAGAAAACCACGCCCGCCGAACTGCTGGAAAAACTCAAGCGCCACCCGTCGGTAGCGCCGCTGATCGCTGGCGGCGAAACGCGCGAATACGCCGCCCACCTGCTCCCCGAAGGCGGCTACGACGCCCTGCCCAAGCTCTACGGTGACGGCTGGGTGCTGGCCGGCGATTCCGCCGGCTTCCTCAACGCCGTGCACCGCGAAGGCTCCAATCTCGCCATGACCACCGGCCGTCTGGCCGCCGAAACCCTGCTCGAACTGTTCGCCGCCGGCCAGCCGGCCAGCGCGGCCAATCTGGCCCGCTACAAGGCCCGGCTGGACGAGAGCTTCGTCATGAAGGACTTGAAGAAATATCGCGGCGCCATGGGCATGCTCGACCGTCAGCGGCAATTCGTGGCCGACTATCCGGGCCTGCTCAACCAGGCGGCCTTCAATTACTTCTCGGTCGATGGCCGCGACAAGAAGACCAAGGAACAGGAAATCGTTGCCAGTTTCCGCCAGCGCCGATCGCTGCTCGGCCTGCTCGGCGACGCCTGGCGCATCTGGCGCGCCACCCGCTAGGAAAAGAATAATGATGAAAGTCGAAGAAAAGCTCTACCAGAACCGCTACCGGATCGACGCCGACCGCCCGCACATCAAAATCCGCGACGCCAATGTCTGCAATACCCGCTGTGCCGAGCGCCAATGCGTGACCTGCTGCCCCGCCGGCTGCTGGTCCTTCGAGGACGGCCAGATCGGCCTGATCACCGACGGCTGCCTGGAATGCGGCACCTGCCGCGTGATCTGCGACGAGCACCTGAACGTAGACTGGAACTATCCCCGCGCCGGGTTTGGCATCCTGTTCAAGTTCGGCTGATCACTCGCCGGACATCCCCTCATCTGTCATTGCGAGCGCAGCGAAACCCATCAAAACAATCACCAAGGCGTCTGCACCAGCGCGTCCGCCGGCATGTGGCGCAGCGCCGCCTCGGTCAGTTGCTCGATCGGCTGACTGGCGTCCAGACGAAGCCAATCCGCTGGGGCCGTCGCGCCAGGGACTTGCGCCTCGACCACCGCCGCCGTCGCGTCCGAGGCATCGTTCAGCCGCTGGTCGACGCGCCCCTTGAGCAGATCGACCGGCGCTTCCAGCCACAGGCCGACGAAAGCCGCGCCGCTCTCATGCGCGAGGCCGGCGACGGCGGCGCGATCCTCGGGCCGCAGATGGGTCGCGTCGACAATGACGGTGCGGCCCGCCCGCAGGCCGATCCGGGCGAGCGCGTGGAGTTCCGCGAAAACACGCTCGGAAACCGCCGGCAGATAGGCATCGGGCGGCAGGCGCACGGTTTCGCCAACGCCCATCAGATGTTTGCGCATCACATCGCTGCGCAAATGCAGTGCGCCGGGCGCCGGGCCGATGGCCGGGGCCAGCACCGCCGCCAGGGTCGACTTGCCGCTGCCGGAAAGACCGCCGACGGCCACCAGCAGGGGCGGGAAGGCTTGCAGGAAGCGCGCCGCCAGCTCGAAATAGGAGAGCGCCCGCGCGCGCAGCGGCATTTGCCCATCGCCGGCCAGCCGCGCCTGCGCCGCCGTGACCTTGGCGCGAATTGCCGCGCGTAGCGCGAGAAATAACGGCAGCGCCGCCAGACCGGCGATTTCGCGGCGCTCGTCGCCGCCCAGCCGGAGATAGCGGTCGAGCAGGCGGCCCGCCGCGCCGCGTGGCCCACGCTGGCACAAATCCATCACGAGGAAGGCCAGGTCGTACAGAATGTCGCAGGTGGCGAAGGCTTCGTTGAACTCGATGGCATCGAACAGCACGGGCGCGCCGCCAATCAGCGCGATATTGGCCAGATGCAGATCGCCGTGACAGCGCCGGACACAGCCCTGCTGGCCGCGCTGAAGCAGCAGCGGTGCATTGCGCTCGAAGGCGGTGATGGCGTGACGGCGGAAAGTGTCCAGGCGGTCGGCAGGAAACAAATCGCCAGCCTCGCCCAGTTCATCCAGGGTGGAAAGCAGTTGCTGGCGCAGCGCCGCGCTGGCGGTGGCGCCATCGCGCCCGGGCGCGGCCTGGTGCGCCCGCGCTACCGCCTCGGCCAGCGCGGCGATCAGCGGCGCATCCAACTGTCCGTTCGCGGCTAGATGATCCAGCGTGGCGTTTTCGTCGAAGCGACGCAGATGCACTGTCCATTCCACGATTTCACCGGGGCCGTTCAAATGAAAGCCGCTGGCGTCGCGGGTAATCGGCACGACACCCAGATACAAATCCGGCGCGTTGTGTTGATTGACCTCGATTTCCGCCGCGCAGGCGGCACGGCGTTTTTCCAGTGTGGAAAAATCCAGATAGGCGTAGCGCACCGCCCGCTTGACCTTGTAAACCTCGGCGCCCGCCAGAAACACGACCGCCACGTGCGTGTTGATCCGCTGCACGGCTTCGGCCAGCCCGTGACTGGCGGGATCGGCGAGAAAGGCAAAGATGCCTTGCTGGAATTCGTTGGTGTCTGGCGACGGCATGCGGAGATTGTACGGGAGCCGCGTTGTGGTGCCGTAGTTGGACAAGCCGCGTAGCGGCGCAGTCCGACAGTTGATTACAGAAATGGCGACGCTTCGCGTCGGAGATTCACACCCGTCGGTGTTACTCCTGGCTGCACTTGCTTTGCCGCCATTTTTTAATACTACTCCAGATAAGAAATATGCAAAGCAATGTTGCAACTAGTGGCATCAGAGCAATACTCCAGTAATTATAAATGCTGGGTGCGTTAATTCCGTTCCTGAAAACTGTTTTTGTAAAAGTACTCCAAAAATGAAAATGCCCAAATTTTACCGATAACGAAATTAATGGTGGAAGCTGATGAGCCAAGTATGCAATGCATACTATCAAGGTGATTGTCCTCCAGTAACGGTGCCTTGAAACGGCTACAACCCCGGCTAGAAGACTTGGAGTAAAAAATGCCCAAGTGCCTAAAAAATTAAACAGGTCGGGGATAAAAGTGATGCTAAGTGCCAAGAATAGAATGCCAATAATTCTTGCTTCCATATGCCTCTGTAATCTCTAGCTGGTACGGCAGGGTGGGTAGATGTGAATCATACTTCACGATGAAGCCTGACTGGGTTTTTTGCCCGCTATATGAAACAGGTTTTACAGCCCCGCCGGCAGTTTCGCGCGCATCATTTCCTTGCGGTCGAACTTGCGCCCGTCGACGACGAAGGTGCCGTCGCCGATGGCGTGGAGCAAGCGTTTTTCCTTGCGCCCGCTGTCAAACCAGGCGGCCACGCCTTGCAGTACGACGATGTTGTGGCGCTCGACGATATCGACCACCTCGCACTCGATATTGGCCAGGCATTGTTCGATCAGCGGCGCCTTGACGTGCCGCGCCGTGGCGCGGGTCAGGCCGAATTTCTCGAACTTGTCCTCCTCGCGCCCGCTGCACGTTCCGATGCCGACGGCGATGTCGAGCATGTCCGCCGTGGGGATGGCGATAACGCATTCGCGGGTCTTTTCCAGCGCGCGATAGGAATGATTCCACGGCCCGGTGGTGATGGCGAAGGCGGCGCTGAAGTCCAGCACCATGGTCCAGGTGATGGTCATGATGTTGTCGCGGCAGCCGTCATGTGTCGTGATTAGCGTCACCGGCCCCGGTTCGATCAGCGTAAAAGCCTTGCCGAGCGGCAGATTTTCCATGCTTGTTTCCCCCATGCTTCGATTCAAGACGGCGCAAATTCAGACAGCAAAACGGGCCAACGCAGATGAATGCCATGAATCGTCGCCAGGGCCGCCAGATCGGCTTCTGTGTCGATATTCAGCGTGCAGCGCGGATGCGTTACCGGCACGGCCTGCACTTGCGCGGGATGGGCGCGTCGCCAGTCGCGCACGCCCACGCTTGCGGGCTGCCGCGTCAGCCAGCGCCGCAGCGCGGGGCCGAAGATCAGCGGGTGGCCGAACTGTCCCTGGTGCGTGGGCACGACCAGTTTGCTGCCCGGCGCGCGCGCAGCCCAAGCGCAGAGCGCCGCGTCGATGTCCTCGCCTTGCAGCAGCGGCTGGTCGGCCAGCAGCACCAGCACGGCTGCCTGAGCTTCGATCCGTGCCAGCGCGCAGCGCAGCGACGCGCCAGTGCCGCCCTCCGGCGCGGGGTTGCGCACCCATTCGAGTTGGATGTGCGCCGGTAACCTGGCTTGCGCCTGGCGCAATATGGGTTCGCAGGCTGCGGCATGCTGGCCCAGCACCACCACGATGCGGCGCAGGCCGGCGCGGGCCAGCAGGTCGATCTGGCGCGCCACCAGCGGCTGCCCATCGCGTTCGAGCAGGCCCTTGGGCCGATCACCGAAGCGGCTGCCATCGCCCGCCGCCATGATGACAGCGGCGATGTTGTCAGGGGTTTCCGGCGCCATGCGGGGGCACCCCATTTTTCACGGCCAGCACTTCGGCCATGATGCTGACGGCGATTTCCGGCGGCGTCTTGCTGCCGATGGCGATGCCGACCGGCCCGCGTAGGCGCTCAAGGCTTTTCTCTGTCTGCGCGAAATATTGGATCATGCGCTGGCGGCGGGCGGCGTTGTTGCGGCGGCTGCCGATGACGCCGATGTAGAAGGCGTCGCCGCGCAAGGCTTCCAGCAGCGCCAGATCGTCCAGCTTGGGATCGTGCGTGAGGGCGATCACGCACGACCGGCGGTCGGGTGCGAATGCGGCAACCGCGTCGTCGGGCATCTCGGTCAGCAGCCGCGTCCCGGTTACGGACCAGGCGCTCCAGTATTCCTCGCGCGGGTCGCAGACGGTGACGGCAAAAGCGCAGGACAGCGCCATGCTGGCGAGGTATTCGCTCATCTGCCCGGCGCCGATGATGAGCATGCGGTATTGCGGGCCGAAGATATTGGTCAGTTCGGTGGCGGAAAGTGTCAGCCTGTCAGGCCCGGCGGCTGGCCTCAGCGTCACCGCGCCATTGACCAGATTGACGGCGCGGCGCAGCAGGCGGCCGCCTTCCAGGGCGGCCATCAGTTCGGCCAGTTGCGCGGCGTCGGGGTCGAATTCCAGCAGCAGTTCCAGCGTGCCGCCGCAGGGCAGGCGGAAGCGCTGCGCCTCGTCGGCGTTGACGCCGTACTTGAGGAATTGTGGCGCGCCGCCGGGCGCGGGCCGCAGGGCGTCGACGCCGGCTCGCTGGGCGCGGGTTTGGGTATAGCGGGCGATCAGGTCGTCCTCGATGCAGCCGCCCGAAACCGAGCCGACCACCGCGCCGCTTTCGCACAGGCCCATGATGGAGCCGGCCGGCCGGGGCGACGATCCCCAGGTACGCGCCACCGTGGCCATGAGCGCATGCTGGCCGGCGCCGCGCCAGTCGCGCAGCGCGCGTAGAACGGTGAGGTCGAGGTTTTCCATGGCGGCGGGCGCGATGCTGGTTTCAACTATTGGGTTTTACTGCATTATGCCCAATTTCATATTATCGCTTCATCTTGAAGAGCATCTCAGAACGCGAAACCGACTGCCGTAACGCCCTCTCAAGTTACTGACACAGCATGGTTTTCGCCTCGTGCCTATCTGCTAATATACCGCCTGCTCATTTCACTTCACGCGAGGAACATATGGAACGACCCAGCCGTAAACCCCAGATGCCCAATTTCTCCTCCGGTCCCTGCGCCAAGCGCCCGGGTTATGACGTGACGCAACTCGATCTGTCGGCGCTGGGGCGCTCGCACCGATCCTCGCTGGGCAAGAAATTGCTCGGCGCCTGTTGCAGCGAAACGGCGCGCATCCTCGGTCTGCCGGCCGATTATCGGGTGGCGGTGGTGCCGGCCTCCGATACCGGCGCGGTCGAGATGGCGATGTGGTCGCTACTGGGCGCCCGCCCGGTGGACATGCTGGCTTGGGAGTCGTTCGGCTCCGGCTGGGTGACGGATGTATTCAAGCAGCTCAAGATCAAGGACACCCGCAAGCTGGAAGCCGGTTACGGCGACATCGTCGATCTGGCACAAGTGAATTTCGATCACGACGTGGTGTTCACCTGGAACGGCACCACCAGCGGCGTGCGCGTGCCCAATGGCGACTGGATCGCCGACGACCGTCAGGGCCTGACCATCTGCGACGCCACCAGCGCCGTGTTTGCCATGAATCTGCCGTGGCACAAGCTTGATGTCATCACCTACTCGTGGCAGAAGGTGCTGGGCGGCGAAGGCGCGCACGGCATCCTGATCCTCGGCCCGCGCGCCGTCGCGCGCCTGGAAAGCTACAGCCCGCCGTGGCCGCTGCCCAAGATTTTCCGCATGACCTCGGGCGGCAAGCTCAATGAAGGTCTGTTCAAGGGCGAAACCATCAACACGCCCTCGATGCTGTGCGTGGCCGATTATCTCGACGCCCTCAAGTGGTGCGAAAGCGTCGGCGGCGTGTCCGGCATGATCGCGCGCAGTCAGGCCAACCTGAAGGCGGTGGAAGATTTTGTCGCCGCCACCCCGTGGATCAGCTTCCTCGCCAAGACGCCCGAGACGCGCTCCAACACCAGCGTGTGCCTGTCGCTTGATCTGGATGCCGACAAGGTCAAGGCGCTGGTCAAGCTGCTGGAAGCCGAAGGCGCGGCCTACGACATCGGCTCGTACAAGGATGCGCCTCCGGGCATCCGCATCTGGTGCGGCGCGACCGTGGAGCAAAGCGACGTGCAGGCGCTGATGCAGTGGCTGGCCTGGGGCTACGAGCAGGTCAAGTAGGCTCCCTGTAAGCATTCCCGGTGAACGCAGTCCCCTCTCCCCCAGCCCCTCTTCCGCTTGCGGGAGAGGGTCCCTGCAGGGGCGGGAGAGGGTGAGGCGCAGCATTCATGTATGCGCTTGAAGCAAAACTGCGCTGATTTCAATCCGCTCTAAAACTGGTGCCCACATGTTCAAGATCAAAACCTACAACGCTATTTCTCCCAAGGGTCTGGAGCGTTTTGCCCCGGCCCGCTACGAAGTCGGCCCCGACGTGGCCGCGCCCGATGCCGCGCTGCTGCGCAGCCAAAAGCTGCATGGCGAGGCAGTGCCCGAATCGCTGCTGGCCGTGGCGCGCGCCGGCGCCGGGGTGAACAACATTCCGGTCGAGGACTACGGCAAGCGCGGCATCGTCGTCTTCAACACGCCCGGGGCCAATGCCAATGCCGTCAAGGAACTGGTGCTGGCCGGCATGTTGCTCACCGCGCGCGGTGTTCTGCCCGGCATCGACTACGCCCGCTCGCTCGGGGCGATGAGCGATTCCGCCGCCATGCACCAGGCTCTGGAAAAGGAAAAGAGCCGCTTTGCCGGCGGCGAACTGCGTGGCAAGACACTGGGCATCATCGGCCTGGGCGCCATCGGCTCCATGCTGGCCGACGCCGCGCTGGCGCTGGGCATGAAAGTGCTCGGGCACGATCCGGTGCTGTCCATCGACGCCGCCTGGCGGCTATCCAACGCCGTGCAACGCATGGACAGCATGGCCGCGCTGCTGGCGCGCTCCGACTACGTCAGCCTGCACGTCCCCGCGCTGGACAGCACGCGCCACCTGCTGAACGCCGACATGCTGGCGAACCTCCAGCCCCACGCGGTGCTGCTCAACTTCGCGCGCGAGAGCATTGTCGATCCCGCCGCCGTGCTGGCCCAACTTGCCGCCGGCAAGCTGGGCCGCTATGTGTGCGACTTTCCCGAGCCGGGCTTTGCCGCCGAGCCGAAAATCATCGCCATGCCCCACATCGGCGCCAGCACCGAGGAATCGGAAGAAAACTGCGCCGTCATGGCCGCCGATCAGTTGACCGACTACTTGGAAAACGGCCACATCCGCAACAGCGTCAATTACCCCGCCCTGCGCATGGAGCGCACCGCCGGGGCCACGCGCCTGACCTTTGCCAATGAAAACGTGTCCGGCGTGCTGGGCCATGTGCTGTCGGTGCTGGCCGAGGCGCAGGTCAACGTCATCGACATGAGCAACCGTAGCCGCGACACGCTGGCCTACAACATCATCGACCTCGCCTCCCGCCCCAGCGACGCCGTGCTGAAAGCCATCGGCGAGGTGGCGCATGTGATCCGGGTACGGGTGATTTGAGGCAGTTTCGCCTTTAAAACAGGGGACGCCGCTTCGGCGTCCCCTGTTCGTTTACCTGTCGCTTTCCCCTCAAACCCTGTACCCCAGCCGGCTGAACGGCATCGCCCGCACACGTTCGCCGGTGGCGGCGAAGATGGCGTTGGCGACTGCCGGGGCCATTGCGGGCAGGGCGGGTTCGCCCATGCCGGTGGGCGGGAAGTTCGACTCGACGAAATAGACCTCGACGATGGCGGGGGCGAAGGGCATGCGCAGAATCGGGTAAGCGCCGAAATTCTGTTCCCGCACGCGCCCATTTTCGATATTGATCTGCTGCGCCAGCGCCATTGAAAAGGCGTCCACACACGCGCCCTGGGCCTGCGATTCGGCGCCCGCCCGTTCCACCACCTGCCCGACATCGGCGGCGACGACGACGCGGTGGATGGTGATGCGCTTGTTGGCATCCACGGAGAGTTCCACCGCCTGCGCGACGTGGCCGGCGTGGGCGTAGCACCAGGCGAGGCCGAGGCCGCGCCCTTTGGGCAGGGTTTTGCCCCAGCCCGCTTTTTCGGCACACAGTTTGATGACGCCGGCGGCGCGGGCGGGGTCGAAGTTGCTGTCCTTGGGCGGGGCCAGTTCCGGCACCTCGCGGCGCACGGCGTCGAGCAGGAATTCGACATGGTCGCGTCCCGCCGCCAGCGCCAGTTCGTGCATGAAGCATTGCTGGGCGAAGTACTGGGCATTGCAGCCGGGCGCGCGCCACGGGCCGGTGGGAACCTGCAAATTCACCAGGGTCTGGCCACGGCGCAGGTTGGGCGCCTTGCAGGCATAGGCGATGAAGCGTGAATAACCGGCGCTCGCCGACGGGTTCTGACCGTCGGCGGTGAAGGTGATGAAGTGTTCCTGCCAGGCGTCGAGCCGGCCTTTTTTATCAACCGCGCCCTTGAGCTGGTGATAGCCGGCGGGGCGCAGGAAGTCGTGGGCGAAGTCGTCCGCGCGTGACCATTGCAGCTTGACCGGGCCTTTGACCCGGCGGGCAATGACCGCCGCCTCGCACATATAGTCATTCATCAGCCGGCGGCCAAAGCCGTTGCCGACGCGGGTCTGGTGCACCACCACCTTGTTTTCGGGCAGGCCGAGCACGCCGGCCACGAGCGTTTGCCCGCGATTGGGCTGCTGCGTCGGCGCCCACAGTTCCATCACGCCGTCGTGCCACCAGGCCGTGGTGTTTTGCGGCTCCATGTTGGCGTGGGCGACGAAAGGGTATTCGTAATACGCCTCGATAGTCTTGGCGGCGCTGGCAAAGGCGCGATCCACGTCGCCGATGTTGCTGTCGGCCTTGGCCGGGAAGGGGCCGGCGGCGTGCTGTTTGGCACGGGCCGCGAGTTCGCGGGAGGATTCTTTCGCCGCCCCGCTTTCGTCCCAGATCACATCGAGCTTGTCCCTGGCCTCGAACGCGGCCCAGGTGTTGCGGGCGATGATGGCGATGCCGGGCATGAGTTCGGTGGGCTTGCCGTTGCCTTCGATGATGAAGGCGTCGAGCACGTTGGGCTGCGCCTTGATTTCGTCCACATTGGCCGATTTGACCTTGCCACCCGTGGATGGGCATTTGGCGTAAGCGGCGTAAACCATGCCGGGCAGCCTGACGTCGATGCCAAACAGGGGTTGGCCGGTCACGAGTTTGTGGTCGTCCACGCCGCGAAAACGCTGCCCGAGCAGGCGGTATTGCTCGCGCGTCTTGAGCTTGAGCGTGGCCGGGTCGGGCGTCGGCAGCTTGGCCGCCGCCGTGGCGAGCGCGCCGTAGGTGGCGCTTTTGCCGCTGGCGGTGTGGGTGAGGACGGAATCCCTGGCCGTGATCTCGGCCGGGTTCACGCCCCATTGCTGCGCGGCGGCGGCGATCAGCATGGCCTTGGCGGCCGCGCCCGCCTGGCGCAATTGATCCCAGGCGCGGGGAATGGTGGTCGAGCCGCCCGCGCCCTGATAACCATAAACCTTGCCGTCGATGGGCGCTTGCTCGACCACGGTGCGGCTCCAGTCGGCATCCATTTCTTCGGCGATGATGAGGCCCAGGGCGGTTTTGATGCCTTGCCCGATTTCCGGCGCCTTGGAATAGACGGTGATGGTGTTGTCGGGATCGACGCGGACGAAGGCGTTAATGACGGGCGCTTGGCTGGCGGTGCCGGCCGCCTGCGGCGTTTCGGCATCGGCGCGGGCGCTGCCGGGCAGGTAAAAGCCCAAGACCAGACCCGCGCCGGCCAGCTTGAGAAAGCCACGGCGGTCGAGGGGCAGGGCCTTGGCGGATTGCGCCGCCTGCATCACTTCGCGGATGTAGGCGTCGGCTTCGGCAAATTTGGAGACTGTGCTGGACATGGTGATCCCCCTCAAGCCTTGGCCGCGTTCTTGATGGCTTCGCGCAGGCGCACATAGGTGCCGCAGCGGCAGAGCGTGCCGGCCATGGCCGCGTCGATGTCGGCGTCGCTGGGGTGGGGCGTGTGGTTGAGCAGCGCGGTGGCCGCCATGATCTGGCCGGCCTGGCAATAGCCGCATTGCGCCACCTTGGCCTCGACCCAGGCTGCCTGGATTTTGGCGCCGACAGGCGTTTCGCCAATCGCCTCGATGGTGGTGACGGCCCGCTTGCCGACCGAACCCACATTGACCATGCAGGCATGCTCCGCCTTGCCGTCCAGATGCACGGTACAGGCGCCGCAGCGGCCGATGCCGCAACTGTATTTGGTGCCGGTCAACCCGATCAGGTCGCGCAGAACCCAGAGCAGGGGCATGTCGTCGGGGGCGTCTACGGTGTGGGATTGGCCGTTGATTTGGAGCGTAATCATCGCTACTTAACCTCGCCGAACAGGATGTTGCGGGAGAGGCAGGACTGGGAATCGGACTGCCCAGCCCAGCCAAAACGATATGTTTCGCAGTCTACTCGGTTATATGACAAGCATGCGTGTCATGAGCGCGCCAGGATTGGCTGACCCGCGCGCTCCCCGCAGTCCATGCGCCCTAAATATCCGTAAACAAGGTTTCCGCCGCCAAGCGCGACTTGGGCAGATTGGCGTTGAAGTCGTCCGCGCCGTGGTAACCGATGGGCACGATGACGCTGCTGACGAAGCCGCGTTCGCGCAGGCCCAGTTCACGGTCGAGGACGGCGCTGTCGAAGCCTTCGATGGGCGTGGCGTCGAGTTCCAGTTGCGCCGCGCCGAGCAGCAGAAAGCCGAGTGCGATGTAAGTCTGTTTTTCCATCCACGCATTCGCGTCGCGATGGCTGTAGCGGTGCATGTCGACGTAGCTGGACAGTATTTCGCGGCGCATTTGCCGGTCGTTCGGCGTTGGCAGGCGGCCATCGCGCGTTTCCTGTTCCATCAAGGTTTCGAGGTGCGCGTCGGTCAGCGTGTGCCGCGTGCACAGTACGAACACATGCGAGGCAGCGGTGATTTTGGGCGCGTTGTAGGCATAGGGGCCGTGCGTGGCTTTGGCGATGCGCGCTTTGCCGGCATCGGTCGCGGCGAGCACGAAATGCCACGGCTGCGCATTGACCGCTGAGGGCGCCAAGCGCAGCAGGGTGCGCAATTGTTCGATCAGGGGCGCCGGAATCTTGCGCGCCGGGTCGTAGGCTTTGGCCGCGTAGCGGGCGCGGGCGTAGCGGGTGATGTCGAGGGTCATGAAAAAATCTCCTGATGGCATTTTTATTGCCGGTTTCGCTTGCCGCGCAATCGGCGAGGATGTCGATGGTCGCACAGTTTGGCGCGGTTTCGTTCATGTCCGGCGCGGGCGGTGAGGATGGGATGCGCGCGGACTATAATGCGCGCCTTCGCCACACTCGCTATTTCGCATGCCCCGCATTCTTCTCGCTCCGATGGAGGGGCTGGCCGACGCTCTGTTGCGCGGCGTGCTGACGACCATCGGCGGTTACGACTGGGGCATTTGCGAATTTGTCCGCGTTTCCAACAGCCTCTTGCCGGCCAGGACTTTCGAGCGCATTTGCCCGGAATTGTTGCATGGCGGCAAGACCGCCGCCGGCACGCCAATGCGCGTGCAATTGCTGGGTTCCGATCCGGGCATGATGGCGGCCAATGCCGAGCGTCTGGTCGGCCTGCGGCCGGCGGGCATCGACCTCAATTTCGGCTGTCCGGCGCCGACCGTCAATCGCCACGGCGGCGGCGCCGCGCTGCTTGCCGAGCCGGAACGGCTCTACGCCATCGCCGCCGCCGTGCGCGCCGTGGTGCCGGCCACGCTGCCGTTTACCGCCAAAATGCGCCTGGGCCTGCGCGATGCCAGTCGCGCCATCGACAATGCCCAGGCGCTGGCCGCTGCCGGCATCGACGAACTGATTGTGCATGGCCGCACCCAGGTTGACGGCTACCGGCCGCCAGCGCGTTGGGAATGGATAGCCCGGGTGCGTGCCGCTGTTTCCGTGCCGGTGATCGCCAATGGCGAGGTGTGGAATGTCGCGGATTTCCGCGCCTGCCAAGCCGCCACCGGCTGTGCCGACATCATGATTGGGCGCGGCGCCGTGGCCGACCCGCTGCTTGCCCGCCGCGTTCGCGGCGAGTGCGGGGAGCAGGGCGGCTGGGAGGCGGTGGCGCCGGGCGTCGCCGCCTACTGGCAGGGCGTTCGGCAAAAGGTGTTACCGGAACATGCCGGCGGCCGTCTCAAGCAATGGCTGGCCATGCTGCGCCGCAATTATGGCGAAGCCGAGGTGCTGTATCAGCGGCTGCGCCCGGTCAAGGCGGCGGCCGATATCGACCGCCTGCTGTTGACGGCTGACGAATTGCGCATGCCGCCGGAAAGCGCGCAGCATTAAAATGCTGCCGCGCGGGGCGCTTGCCGTCCCGGCCGGAAACGGCGTGGCGCTGGCCTTGCCGCCGTCGAGGTGCGAATGCTCGACGCGGTGCCAAGCATGGGTGGATAATTCAATGTTCATGGTCGACGCCAAGCCGACCTGAGTTGCACCCGACGGAAAGTTCACAGCCAGTCATACAAAAGATAAAATATATAAGACTTGAGAGGAGCGCCTCCAGGCGGTCAGGGAAAAACTGTCTTTTGTTGCCGGCAGATACGCCATTCCGCCAGGATTTTTTCAGAACAACCCTTTACGAAAGGAAGTCGCCGTGCTTGAAGCCTACCGTGCCCATGTCGCAGAGCGTGCAGCCCTTGGCATTCCGCCGCTGCCCCTGTCCAGGCAACAGACCACCGAACTGGTGACCTTGCTGAAGAATCCGCCGTCGGGCGAGGAAGCGGCGCTGGTCGACCTGATTACTTATCGCGTGCCGGCCGGCGTGGATGACGCCGCCAAGGTCAAGGCTGAGTTTCTGGCCCGCGTCGCCAAGGGCGAGGAAAACTGCGCCCTGATTTCGCGGGAAAAGGCCACCGAACTGCTTGGCACCATGCTCGGCGGCTACAACGTCAAGCCGCTGATCGACCTGCTCGCCTGCGCCACCTGCGGCGGCGTCGCCGCCGCGGCCCTGAAGAAGACCCTGCTGGTCTTCGACTATTTCCACGATGTCGCCGAATTGTCGAAGAAGGGCAATGCCAACGCCAAGGCCGTGATGCAGTCGTGGGCCGACGCCGAGTGGTTCACCTCGCGCCCGGAAGTGCCGGCTTCGCAGAAGCTGACCGTGTTCAAGGTCACCGGCGAAACCAATACCGATGACCTGTCGCCGGCGCCGGATGCCTGGTCGCGCCCGGATATTCCGCTGCACGCGCTGGCCATGCTGAAGAATCCGCGCCCGGGCATCGAGGCCGACGAGGCGGGTAATCGCGGCCCGATCAAGCAACTCGCCAAGCTGGCCGAAAAGGGCAACCTGATCGCCTATGTCGGCGACGTGGTCGGCACCGGCTCCTCGCGCAAATCGGCGACCAACTCGGTGCTGTGGTTCACCGGCGAGGACATCCCCTTCGTGCCGAACAAGCGTTTCGGCGGCGTCTGCCTCGGCTCCAAGATCGCCCCCATCTTCTTCAACACCATGGAAGATGCCGGCGCCCTGCCGATCGAAATCGACGCCGGCCAGATGGACATGGGCGACGTGATCGAACTGCGCGTCGATGGCGCTTCGGGCAAGGTTGCCGCCGCCAAGAACGGCGCCGTGATCGCCGAAGGGCAACTGAAGACCCTGGTCATCCTCGACGAAGTGCGCGCTGGCGGGCGCATTCCGCTCATCATCGGCCGCGGCCTGACGGCCAAGGCGCGGGAATTCCTCGGCCTGCCGGCCTCGACGCTGTTCCGCCTGCCGCAGCAGCCGGACGATCCGGGTACCGGCTACTCGCTGGCCCAGAAGATGGTCGGCCGCGCCTGCGGCCTGGCGGAAGGCAAGGGCATCCTGCCCGGCACCTACTGCGAGCCGAAGATGACCACCGTCGGTTCGCAGGACACCACCGGCCCGATGACCCGCGACGAGTTGAAGGATCTTGCCTGCCTCGGCTTCTCGGCCGATCTGGTGATGCAATCCTTCTGCCACACCGCCGCCTATCCGAAGCTGGTCGATGTCAAAACGCACCGCGAACTGCCGGGCTTCATCTCCACCCGCGGCGGCGTCGCGCTGCGTCCGGGCGACGGCGTCATCCACTCCTGGCTGAACCGCCTGCTGCTGCCGGATACCGTCGGCACCGGCGGCGACTCGCATACCCGCTTCCCGATCGGCGTCTCCTTCCCGGCCGGTTCCGGCCTCGTCGCCTTTGCCGCCGCCACCGGCGTCATGCCGCTGGATATGCCGGAATCGGTGCTGGTCCGCTTCAAGGGTTCGCTGGCCGATGCCGCCAAGCGCGGCATCACGCTGCGCGATCTGGTCAATGCCATTCCGCTGTGGGCCATCAAGCAGGGCCTCTTGACCGTCGAGAAGAAGGGCAAGATAAACATCTTCTCCGGCCGCATCCTGGAAATCGAGGGCCTGCCGGATCTCAAGGTTGAGCAGGCGTTTGAGCTTTCCGACGCCGCCGCCGAGCGTTCCGCCGCCGCCTGCACGGTCGCCCTCAACAAGGAGCCGATCGTCGAATACATGCGCTCCAACATCACGCTGATGAAGTGGATGATCGCCGAGGGCTACCAGGACGCCCGCACGCTCAAGCGCCGCATCCAGGCGATGGAAGAGTGGATCGCCAAGGGCGCGCTGCTCAAGGCCGACGCCAGCGCCCAGTACGCCGCCGTGATCGAAATCGATCTGGCCGAGGTCGCCGAGCCGATCCTCGCCTGCCCGAACGATCCCGACGACGTCAAGGTGCTGTCCGAAGTGCAGGGCGACAAGATCGACGAAGTTTTCATCGGCTCCTGCATGACCAACATTGGCCACTTCCGCGCCGCCGGCAAGGTGCTGGACGGCAAGTCCGACATTCCGACCCGTCTGTGGATCGCCCCGCCGACCAAGATGGATGCGCTGATTTTGACCGAGGAAGGTTACTACTCGGTGCTCGGCAAGGCCGGCGCGCGCATGGAAATGCCGGGCTGCTCGCTGTGCATGGGCAACCAGGCGCAGATTCGCAAGGGGTCGACCGCCGTTTCCACCTCGACGCGCAACTTCCCCAATCGTCTCGGCATCGACACCCGCGTCTATCTCGCCTCCGCCGAACTGTCCGCCGTCGCCGCCCTGCTCGGCCGTCTGCCGACCGTCGCCGAGTACCAGGAGCAGGTGCAGGCGGTCAATGCCAAGGCCGCCGAGGTGTATCGCTACATGAACTTCGACCAGATTCCGGCTTTTGTCGAAGTGGCTGAAAGCGTGAAGATGTAAGGCTGAAAAGTCCGGCTTTATCGCCAAAACCCCGCATCATTACCGATGCGGGTTTTTTTTTGACTGGCGTGGCGAACTTGAAAGCAGGCAGGGACTCAGCGCGCCGGCACCGCCACCAGCTTGACGCCCAGCGCCGCGCAGACACGGCTGATCGTCTCGAAACGGGGCTGGCTGGCGGGGCGCAATGCCTTGTACAAGGCTTCGCGGGTCAGGCCGGAGGCTTTGGCGATCTCGGTCATGCCGCGCGCCCGCGCCACGGTTCCCAAGGCATCGGCCAAGGCCGCCGGGTCGTTTTCTTCCATCACGATGGTCAGGTACTCGGCGATGGCCTGTTCGTCGGGAAGATGTTCCGCCATGTCGAATTCGCGCAGTTCGGAAATTTTGATTTTCTTGGTCATGTTTCAGTCCTCCAGCGTCCTCGCCAATTCCTTGGCCGCTTTGATGTCCCTGTTCTGCGTGGATTTGTCGCCGCCGCCCAGCATCAGAATCACCACATCGCCACGCTGGATGTAGTACATGCGCCAGCCGGGGCCAAAAAATTCGCGCATTTCAAATACGCCCTCGCCAACCGCCTCGATGTCGCCCAAGTTGCCTTTCTTGGCTTTTTCCAGACGTCGCCCCAAGCGGCGGCGCGTCAAGCCGTCTTTCAGGCCAGTGAGCCATTCGTCGAATTCGGCGGTTTGCAGGATCGTGTACATGCTCACCATTGTATCCATTCGATTACAGATAGCAAGGCTGCGCTGTACGGGTTTATACGGCTGCTTCCCGCAGTACCCGGTTGATCCAGCCCAAAAGGAACTTCTGCTGCGTGCTGTCCTTGGTCACGATGTCGCGGTAACGAGCGATCTTGGCCAGGGCGAAGGCTGGCACGAAGAGTTGCGGATTCATCGCGTTGATGGCGGCCAATGTGAGCGGGCCGAACTTGCCGTCCGGCGTCGCGCCGGCCACGGTTTGCGCCAGGCGCACCGAGGTAGTGACGCCGGCATTGACGGCGAAATCGAAAATGTTGCGGGCCACGTCCTGATTGACGATGTCCTTGCCGCGCACCGGGGTCCAGAAATTGGTCCGGTAGAAGCGGCGCACCACTTTCACATCCGGGATCTCGCCTTGGTCGATCTCGGCCCAACCCGGCCAGGTCGGGTTCATGTTGCGGGCGATGCCGGCATAGGTCATGCCGCCCCGGTCGCCCGCCACGTTGGTGAGCTTGTAACCGCCCTCGTTGCGGATCATGGACTCGTAAGCTTGCAGGAAATCAGCCATGGTCGTCCTTCTTTCAGCCGCTCCCGCGCATGCCTTGATGCGAAAACGGACAGGATGCCGCCTAGCCGGACAAGGGCCTTGGCTGGCCAGCGGCGAGCAGGGTGATCAGTTCGCGGTCGGTTTGCTGGATGTGATCAATCAGCCAGTTGCGCAGAAAATCGGCCAGTGGCCCGGCATCCGGTCTTTCGCCGGAGGCTACCTTGATCCGCAGCGCATTGACGCGGGCGGTGAAATCGCGGTGCGCACGGCAATGGCTGGCGGCATGATCGCTTTCGGGAGGCAGTCCGGGCATGAGCATTTCTTCGGTGCCGAAGTGGAACAGCACATAGTTGTTCAGGCGCGGCAGAATGTCGTTCAGCGCGGCGAATTCGCTACCGGAATCCAGTGCCACAAGCAATTCATTGAGCATTTCGACCAGTTCCTGATGTTGCAGGTCGATCTGCCGGTGTCCGGTTTCGAGGGCGGGACTCCAGACGATATGCATGGCGAATCCTTGCGATAGTTAACAAATATCTCAACAATCTAGTTATCATAACATATTGCTGCGCTGCCGCACTTTTTGAAATATCATAAAAATGTGCTCTTCTTTTTCTTTTTTCTTCCTCGTACTGCATAAGCCGCTGCGATGACTACGGATCGGGTAATTTCGGCTTGGCTGCGCTGGCATGAAAGAGTCGGGTGGCGCTATTGGCTGTTGCTTGCCTTTTCCGCCGCCCTGATCGTTTTCGCCGGACGCGGTTTGATCGGCAGTCAGGCGGAACTGAGCTACGCGACGGCAGTGCGCGGCTGGATCGAGGCCACCGCCGATATCAGCCGGGCCGTGCGGCAGTTGCAGTTGGAGCGCGGTTTGTCGAGCAGCTATCTGGTTTCGCCCGGCAACCGCCTGACGCCAGTGCGGAATCGCGCTGAAACGAGAGCGGCGCCTAGTGTCCTCGATTTCGCGCAGGCGCGGATCCGGCAATTGGCTACAACCGATGATGTCCTGAGGCGGGTCGGTAAAGCGTTCACGGTTTGGGGCGCCGCGTTGCCCATTGGCCCGGCGGCCGACCCGGATCTGACCGGGTTGCGTGAACTGCGCGCGGCGGTCGAGGCGCGGCGCGTCCCCTACGACGTGGTGGTGCAGCGTTATAGCGTCTGGATCGAGCAGTTGCTGGCCTTGCCACTTGGCCGCGTCGATGCGAACGGTCGCATGGCGGCGTCGCAACTGGCGCTGCTTTCCTTCCTCCGCGCCAGAGAGGCGGCCGAGCAGGAACTGGCCGTGATTGCGGCGTTGCTGGCGGTGGGCGATTTCGGTCATTATTCGCAGGCAGCGTCTTACTATCGGCTGCGCGCCAGCGAGTCCAGTCTGACCCAGTTCTATTTCCTGGTGCGCGACGCGCTGGATAAGCAGCAACATTTCGCCAGTAGCAGTTATATCCAGGAACTCGAAGCGATCCGCCAGCGCATTGTTGCCATCGAGCAGAGCGCTGCCCAGTCGCCGATGCAGATGATCGGCGCCGAACAATGGTTCACCGTGTCTGCGCAGCGGATCGACGCCATGCAGGCGATCGAGAGCGAACTGGTCATGGCCATCGACAAATTGGCCGCCGAACGCCAGGGTGAGGCCCGCGATTGGCTGATTTTCAACATTGTTTCGGCGCTCGTCGCCTTTCTGTTGATCGGCCTGCTGGTTCGTCAGATGCTGCGTAACAGCAAAAAAGCCGAGGCCGATCTGAATCTGGCCGACAAGATGTTTGCCAGCAGCATCGAGGCCATGCTCGTCACCGATGCGGGCTTGCGCATCATCAAGGCCAATCCGGCTTTCAGCCGGATCAGCGGTTATTCGCACGACGAATTGATCAACCGCCATGCTTCCCTTTATCTGAAATCCAGTCACCACGACGCCGCTTTCCATGCCGCTATGTGGGATCGCCTGGAGCGCGACGGCAATTGGCAGGGCGAGGTGTGGAACCGCCGCCGCAATGGCGAAATCTATCCGGTCCTGCTGTCCATCGTCGCGGTGCGCGACGAACCGGAGAGCACGATCAGCAATTACGTCATCATGGGCATTGATCTGAGCCAATACAAGAAGGCCGAGGAACTGCTCGAACGCCTGCGCACCTTCGATACCCTGACTGGCCTGTTGTCGCGTGAAGCCTGGCGGATGGCGGTCGAGTACGCGGTGACGCAGGCGCACAAGAACCAGAAGCGCTTCGCCGTGCTGAAAATTGGCCTCGACCGCTTCAAGCTGATCAACGATTCGCTCAGCCATGCCGTCGGCGACGAGGTGTTGCTGCTCAGCGCCAAGCGCATCCACCGCACTGTCCGCTCCTTCGACACGGTGGCGCGGCTGGGCGGCGATTTCTTCGCGGCGCTGCTTGAGGACATTGCCTTGATCCAGAATGTCGGCCTCGTCTGCGAAAAGCTGTTGAGCGCGTTCCAGAAGCCGATAACCGCCAGCGGGCATCAATTGCACGTCACGGTCAGTATCGGCGTCGCCGTTTTTCCCGACGATGGCGAGGATGTCGCGGTGCTCGAACGCAATGCCGAGCTGGCGATGTATCGCGCCAAGGAAGATGGGCGTGCTACCTATCGTTTCTATTCGGCCGAGATGAATGTCGAGGGCGTCCGTTTGCTGACCGTTGAAGGCATGTTGCGCCAGGCTCTGGCCAACGGCGAATTCAGCCTCGAATATCAGCCGCAGATCGACCCCCAGGGCAACCGGCTGCTCGGCGTCGAAGCCCTGCTGCGCTGGCGCAATCCGCAACTGGGCAGCGTTTCGCCGGTGCAGTTCATTCCCATCGCCGAGGAAACCGGCCTGATTATCCCGATCGGCGAATGGGTGCTGCACGAAGCCTGTCGCCAGGCGCGCGCCTGGATCGGCGAATTCGGTCGCGAGATGACGGTGGCGGTCAATCTCTCCGGCCGTCAGTTTCGTCAGAGCGATCTGCTGTCGATGATTCGTACGGCGCTGACCGAATCCGGGCTGCCGGCGCATCTGCTCGAACTGGAAATCACCGAGGGGGCGCTGGTCGCCAATGCCGGCAGCGCCGTCGACGTGCTGCGCGACCTGCGCAAGATGGGGGTGCGCACGGCCATCGACGACTTCGGCACCGGCTATTCCTCGCTCTCCTACCTGAAAACTTTCCCCCTCGACCGGCTGAAAATCGACCGTACCTTCATCCGCGGTCTGCCGCACGATGAGAGCGACACCGCCATCTCGCGCACGGTGGTGGCGCTCGGCCACTACCTGCATCTGGAGGTGCTGGCCGAGGGGGTCGAAACGCCGGAGCAGCAGGCTTTCCTCGCCGATATCGGCTGTCAGGTGCTACAGGGCAATCTGTATGGCCGGCCGATGAGCGCCGAAACGCTGACGCAACGTCTGCGCGAGGGCAGCTTGTGCTTTGCGGAAAGCGCCAAGGTCATTACTTCCTGAACGACGGCGGGAAAACCCGCCCCATTTCCCTTACCGCCCCTACGGCGCCGGTAGCGGCGCGAACTCTGCCGGCACCCAGGCAAAGCCTTTCTCTTCCTTGCGCACATGGCCGATGCCGGGGAAGGGCAGGTGCATGCCGGCGACCAGCAGCTTTTCCTTGGCCGCATAAGTAAAGACGCGCTTGCGGGTGGCTACCGCCTGACGCGGGTCGGTATCGAATTCAAACGCGACCTCGGGGCGGGCGAATTGCACGGCATGATTGTGCACCACGTCGCCGAGCACCAGCAGGCGTTGCTCGCCGCTGGCGATCAGGTAACTGGCGTGACCGGGCGTATGGCCGCAGGTGTCGATGCTGTTGACGCCGGGCAGCAGTTCCTGGTCGCTGGCAAAAGTTTTCCACTTGCCCGCCGCCAGATAAGGCGCGGCGGCATCGCGCGCCATCTTGAAAAAGCCCTGCGCCTCGGCGGGGGCCATGGCGGCGACTTCTTCGCTCAGCCAGAAATCGTTGTCGGCCTTGGCCGACCAGATCTCGGCATTGGCGAAAACGCGCTGGCCATCGCTGCTGACCAGACCATTTACATGGTCGCCATGCAGGTGCGTGATTAGCACAACGTCCACCTGTTCCGGCCGGTAGCCGGCGGCTTGCAGATTGTCGACGATGTGGCCGAGGCTGGGGCCGAACAGCTTGGCGGCGCCGGCGTCGATCAGGATCAGTTTGGCGCCGGTATTGACCAGATAGCCATTGACCGCCGTCTGGATCGCCGGCCCTTGCAGGAACTGACGGGCAAGCAGGCGTTGCATGTCGCGGCTGGAGATGTTCTTGAACTTTTTCTCATCGAGCGCGATGGCGCCGTCGTACAAGGCCGTGACTTCAAACTGGCCGAGCATCAGGCGGTAGTAGCCAGGCGCCTGGGCCTTCTGCGACGGCGCTTCGGCAGCGGCGAAACCGGCAGCGAACAGAAACAGGCAGGCGAGCAAGCGGCGGAACAGGCCGGACAAGGCGAGGCGCGAGGCGGTCATGGAATCTCTCCGGAATGAAAATATAACAGTATCCGGGAGTTCAGGAGGGAGTGTCCAGTCGGATCACGCCGGTGTTCAAGCCGCCTCGGGTCGGCTCCCCATTGCCTCGCCCATACGGATCGCCGCCGCCGGCCGCCAGGCCGGGTTGAAGTCGAGCGTGTTCTTCGGAAAGAGCATGACGACGGTCGAGCCAAGCAGGAAGCGGCCCATTTCCTCGCCCTTGTTCAACGTGACATTCTGTTCCTCGTAGCGCCATTCGCGGATGACGCCGGGGCGCGGTGGATTGACCACGCCATGCCAGACCGTCGCCATGCTGCCGACGATGGTGGCGCCAACCAGGGTCAGCACGAACGGCCCGGCGACGGAATCGAAGACGCAAACGACGCGCTCATTCCTGGCGAACAAACCGGGCACGCCGCGCGCCGTGGTCGGGTTGACCGAGAACAGCGCGCCGGGCACGTAGATCATGCGCCGCAGCTTGCCGTCACACGGCATGTGGATGCGGTGATAGTCGCGCGGACTCAGATAAAGCGTGGCGAAGCTGCCATTCTCGAATTGCGCCGCCAGCTTGTGGTCGCCGCCGAGCAGGGCAGTCGTCGAATAAGCGTGGCCCTTGGCCTGGAAAATCCGGTCGCGTTCGATGACGCCGAATTGGCTGATCGCGCCATCCACCGGGCAGAGGAAATCCGCCTCGGCCAAGGGGCGGGCGCCCTCCTTCAAGGGTCGGGTGAAGAATTGGTTGAAACTCTTGTAAGCGCCGATGTCCGGCTCGGCGGCCTCGCTCATGTCGACGCCATAGCGGCCGACGAACCAGCGAATGAAGCCGGTGGTCAGGCGCCCCGCCTTGGCCCCGGCGAACTTGCCGGCGAGCGTAGTGAGCGCCCGCTTGGGCAGTAGGTATTGGGGCAGAACAGCGAGGCGATCGGACACGGGCAGGGAGCGGCGAAAAAAAGTAAACTTCTAATTATACAGCCCCGGGTTGCTTGCCCCGTCCGCTGCGCAGCAGCGCAAGACAGTGAGGCTTCGCGTCAGAGGCTTCACAAACGCCGGACAGCGGCCTTTGGCCTTGTCCAACCTGCAACCCGGGCTGCTGATCAGAGACTTTCCCCAAATTCCTTGCGGAAGGCAGCAACCAGTTCGTGCTGCCAGTCGCCCACCGGCTCCAGGCGGCCGTAGAAAAAGCGCAGGATTTCCGGTTCTTCGACCCACTTGAGGCCGCCCACGATGCGCCGGTGGGCGTGCAGCCAGCGGATACGGTCGATGGCGTAATTGGCTTGCGAGAGCGTAAATACGCGCCGCGGCACCGCCAGGCGGACCAATTCCATATTGGCCAGGGGTTCCGTGCCGTCCTCGTTGCGCTGTTCGGAGAGGGTTCCGCGCTCCATTCCGCGCACGCCGGAAGCAATGTAAATAGCCGCCGTAAGCGCCGCCGAAGGGTATTGCCGCTGGTCGATATGATCCACGAAGCGCAGGGCATCCACATGCGCGCCCAGGCCGCCCGCCGGAGTGACCACGGGAACGCCCGCCTTGTCGAGCGTCTGTACGATGTGCTCGATGAACAGGGGCCCCTGGTTGATCATGTCCTCGTCCATGGTTTCATCCAGACCGACGACGATGGCTTCCATCTCGCGCACGGACATGCCGCCATAGGTGAGAAAGCCTTCATACATGGGAACCAGACTACGCAGCCGCCTGTACATCGCTTCGTCGCGGATGCAGATGCCGCCCCCGCGGCCAAAGCCCAGCTTGCGGGCGGAGAAATAAATAATGTCGCAGCAGTCCGCCATGGCGCGGGTAATCTCGGCGATGGAGGTGTTTGCGAACTCCGCCTCGCGCGTTTTGATGAAATAGAGGTTGTCCGCCAGGAGGGAGGCATCCATCATGAGAATGATGCCGTGCCGGGCGCACACGTCGCGCACCTGACGAAGGTTTTCCATAGAAAACGGCTGCCCGCCGATGAGGTTGGTTCCCGCTTCCATACGCACGAAGGCGACGGCATCCTGGCCCTCGTCGGCAATCAGTTTTTCCAGCGCCGCGATATCCAGGTTGCCCTTGAAAGGATGGTCTCCCGTCACCGAAAGCCCTTCCGGGATGACCAATTCGACAAGCCTGCCGCCATTGGCCACGATATGCGCCTTGGTGGTGGTGAAGTGGTAGTTCATGGGCGTTACCTGGCCCGGCTTGATCAGTGACCTGGACAGAATGTTTTCCGCCGCGCGTCCCTGGTGGGTGGGGAGGAAATAATTCATCCCGAATATTTCGACGAGCTTGTCGAACAGGCGCGTATAAGTCGCCGAACCGGCGTAGGCGTCGTCGGCGATGAGCATGGCGGCCTGTTGGCGGTCGGACATCGCGTTGACCCCGGAATCGGTCAGCATGTCCAGAAAGACATCCTTGTTTTCCAGGAGGAAGGTGTTGTACCCGGCATTCTCGATGGCAGCGAGGCGCTTTTCCACGGGGAGGAGGGTGAGTTTCTGAATGATGCGAACCTTATGCATTTCCAATGGAAAGTTTTCACCGCTGAAATAAGTCACTTTAGGCATGAACAAGGCTCCCCGGAAAAGATATGAAAATAGTGAAACTCAAAAATAGTAGAAGAAAATGGTGGCGGTCACGATTTCCCTTGTTGGGTAACCGTGACCTGTCCTCTATTACCACAACAGAACAAAAGTGGCAAGTTTCTCACCAGCCTACCAAGGCTCCGACCCATATTCGTTGCGCAAGAGTTTTCTCATGACAATGCCGGTTCCGGAAAGCGCGTTGCCGGCATTGTGGTTTTCGGACACCGGAAAGAAATCAGGTATCTTGGCGATCGTTTTAAAACCTTCTTTTTGATACATTTTATAGGCGCTCGCCCAATCGCTATTTACCAGTAAAATGGCGCTCTTTAATTTGTATTTATCTTGAACCATTTTTAAAAGACTGACAAACAGTTTTTTGCCTATT
>WREP01000018.1 GCA_009779265.1 Betaproteobacteria bacterium | reverse complement strand
AGTGCCGAGTGCCGAGTGCCGAGTGCCGAGTGCCGAGTGCCGAGTGCCGAGTGCCGAGTGCCGAGTGCCGAGTGCCGAGTGCCGAGTGCCGAGTCGACGGGCGACGCACGCCCGGACGAAATCAAGGTTTTCGATTACATCTACGGCGCACTGTACTGCCCGGCCTATCGCCAGACCTACGGAGAATTCCTGAAAATCGACTTCCCGCGCATCCCCTTTCCGCCATCGCCGGAAGTGTTCGCGGATGTGAGCGCCAAGGGCGAGGCGTTGCGCCGCCTGCACCTGATGGAAGACGCCGCCATTGGCGAGACGCCCTATCCCTTCCACGGCGAAGGCGACAGCGTGGTGGACAAACCGCGCTTCGCCGAGGGGCGCGTCTGGATCAACGCCAGCCAGTATTTTGAGAACGTGCCCGTCATCGCTTGGGATTTCCCCATCGGCGGCTACCAGCCGGCGCAAAAATGGCTGAAAGACCGCAAAGGCCGCGCGCTCGCCTGGGATGACATTCGCCACTACCAGAAGATCATCAAAATCCTCAGCGAAACCGACCGCATCATGCGCGAAATCGAGCTGCCCTTAAGCTGATTGGAGGGTATCGCAGGGCAGCCGCAGTGCCTTACGCGGCGCGCGGTTCCAGCGCATGGCGTGGGATGCGCGCCAGCGTTTCGGCCAGCGCCTCGCGGCATTGGGCAATGTCGTAGTCGGTTTGCAGCCCGCTCCAGAAACCATCGCTCATGCCGAAGAAGGCGGACAGGCGCAAGGCCGTATCGACGGTAACGGCTCTCTTGCCCGCCACGATTTCACCGATGCGCCGCTGCGGCACGCCGATTTCCTTGGCCAGCCGGTACTGGCTGATGCCAAGCGGTTTCAGGAATTCTTCCAGCAGGATTTCGCCGGGATGGGGGTAGGGAATTTCGCGCGGCATGACGATGCTCCTTCAGTGGTAATCCACGATCTCGACATCGCCCACGTTGCCTGCCGCGAAGCGAAAGCACACGCGCCATTGATCGTTGATGCGGATGCTCCATTGGCCTTCCCGATCGCCGGTGAGTTTTTCCAGCCGGTTGCCGGGCGGCACGCGCAAATCATCGAGCGTTCGCACCCGGTTCAGCATGGCGAGCTTGCGCATGGCGCTCGCGGCAATATTGGCGAACCGCGCCACGCGCCGGCCAGCGAACAACGCCTCGGTATCGGGACAGGTGAAATTCGAGATCACGAGCGAATGCTAACGCGAGCCGATAGTATCGTCAATCGTTACTATGATGCTTTGCTGCCGACGAATGCAGCCGCTGCGGCGAAAGAAATGACGAATGGCTACGCGGATACGCAAACGGGTTGGCGATGAGAGGCTGCCAGCTTCTCGTTTGCTTGCCGCAGCCGATAGGGACGAATCAATACCTCGGCGGGTAGTTTCAAGCCTTCTGCCAGCTTGCGTATCATCTCCAGCGTCAATGGACGAACGCGGTTCAGAATGTCCGACACCCGGCCTCGCGGCCCGATGAAAGGCTCCAGATCCTTGCGCGTCAGGCTGCGCTCTCCCTCGCCCCGCTTGCGGGGAGAGGGCCGGGGTGAGGGGCAGTAGGGGCGAATAATTATTCGCCCCTACGCTTGATAAACCGCACCCCTCACCCTAACCCTCTCCCCGCCGAGCGGGGCGAGGGGATCCGGGTATCGGGAGATTTTCGGCATGAGGCACATTCATGCGATTGCCTTGGACACGTCCTGCCAGCCGCTGCCGCGCCCAGGCGACGTGTTCGCGGACCAGGGCCGAGGGGTGGTCGGCGCGGGCGCTCAGGGCTGCCGTTGCCGCGGCGCTGGCGGGGCCGTTGCCGAGGGCGACGGCGATGTTGCGCAGCCAGCGTTCATGGCCGATGCGGCGGATCGGGTTGCCGGCGAGGCGCTGCGCGAATTGTTCCGCGCTCCAGGCGAACAGGTCGATGAGCTTTGCCGAATCCAGCCCGTGACGCGGCGCGAATTCGCCGTCGCCGGGGCGGGCGAAGCGGTTCCACGGGCAACACAGTTGGCAGTCGTCGCAGCCGTAGATGCGGTTGCCGAGCAGGGGCCGCAGTGCTTCGGGAATCGTCCCGGCCAGTTCGATGGTCAGGTAGCTGATGCAGCGCCGCGCGTCGATCCGGTAGGGGGCGACGATGGCGCCGGTCGGGCAGGCCGTCAGGCAGGCGCTGCATTGGCCGCAGTGTTCGGCGATGGGCGCGTCGGGCGGGAGCGGCAGGTCGCTGTAGATTTCGCCGAGAAAGCGCCACGAACCTTGCCGCGAAAGCAGTAGCGTGTGCTTACCGCGCCAGCCGAGGCCGGCCTGGCGGGCGAATTCGACTTCCATGACCGGCGCCGAGTCGGCAAAGACGCGGTAGCCGAACGGGCCGGCGAGGGCGGCGATGGCATCGGCCAGTTTTTGCAGCCGGCCGCGCACCACCTTATGATAGTCGCGGCCTTGGGCGTAGCGCGAAACCGCCGCTTGTTCCGGCTGCGGCGCGGCCCCGCCGGGCGGCAGGTAATCGAGCGTCGCCGAGATCACCGTCAGGGTGCCCGGATGCAACTGCTGCGGCTGGGCGCGCAGTTCGGCGTGGCGGGCCATATAATCCATCTCGCCGTGGCAGCCCTCGGCCAGCCAGGCATGCAGTCGTTCGCTGGCCGGCCCCGGCTCGGCGCGGGCGACGCCGATGGCGGCGAAGCCGAGTTGTTGCCCGGCGGCGCGAATGGCTTCGCGTAGCGCCCGATAATCCACCGTGGAGTTTTGATCGTGCATAGCCTCGATGTTAGAGCGGTTTTGGTTCAAATACAGATGCAGCGCCACGCTGCCAGCTTGCGCCCCGGAAGCGAAGGCCGCCGCGAAAGCCAGACGCTCCCCTCCCCCCTCGCGGGGGAGGGGCCGGGGGAGAGGGGGAGGCGGCAAGGGAGATGGCGGCTGGTTCGCCCATCGTGCTTGCATACGCCACGTATCCTCTGTAAGGATAGGCTTGAACCCGCCTCAACCTCCCCCTCTCCCCGGCCCTCCCCCGCGAGGGGGGAGGGAGAGCACAGGCAACCCGCCTTGTCACTGCATTTCGCTTCACTGGGTCGGTTCTTGGGTAGGTGCGGGGAGAGAGGGGACGCCCCCGTATGAATCAAAATCCCTCTACCTCCCTTTACCGCCTGCCCGACGAGGCCGCGACGCGGCGTTTGGGTGAATTGCTGGCGCCGCGTCTCGCCGCCGGCTTGGTCGTTTACCTCGAAGGCGACCTGGGGGCGGGCAAGACGACCCTGGCGCGGGCGCTGATCCGCGCCCTCGGCCATGCCGGCCCGGTCAAAAGCCCGACCTATTCTCTGGTTGAAGTTTACGTGGTTTCTAGCTTATACTTGTATCACTTTGATTTTTATCGTTTCGAGTCGCCAGAGGAGTTTTTCGATGCGGGATTCGGCGAGTACTTCAACGCAGGCGCATTGTGTCTGGTCGAATGGCCGGAACGCGCCGCGGGCTGCGTCCCCAAGCCGGATATCCGCCTCTGTCTGCGTCACGAAGGCGCGGGCCGGGTGCTCGAAACCATTGCCGATTCGCCGGAAGGAGCGCGATGCCTGGACGGCCTGATCTCAGTCTGGAACGTCGACGCCTCCTGCGCTACGCCGGCGCCTCGCTGATTCTTTCGCTGACGCCGCTGGCCGCCGCCGCCCCCAGGCAGTCGGCGGTGCTCGCCGTGCGCGTCTGGCCCGCCGCCGATTACACCCGCGTCACGCTCGAATGCGACGCGCCGCTCAAGTTCAACCATTTTCTCGTCGATAGCCCGGATCGTCTGGTCGTCGACATCGAGGGCGTCGAATTCAACAATGTGCTCGACAGCCTGGCGGGCAAGGTCAGCGCCGACGATCCGAACATCAAGCTGTTGCGCGCCGGCCGCTTCAAGCCGGGCGTCGTGCGCCTGGTCATGGAGCTGAAGGGCAAGGTCAATCCGCAGGTATTCACCTTGGCGCCGGTCGGGGAATACGGCCACCGCCTGGTGCTCGACGTTTACCCGGACAATCCGCCCGACCCGCTGATGGCCCTGTTGCAAGGGCGCAAGGATGACGTCGAGCCGCTGCCGGACGAGTGGGATTTTCTGATCGGCGAGGAAAAAGTCGAGGCGCCGGAGGTGCGGACGGCGAAAAAATCCGGCAAGCCGGTGGTCGACCGCCTGGTCACCATTACCCTCGATCCCGGTCACGGCGGCGAGGATCCGGGCGCAGTCGGTAAGCGCGGCACGCACGAAAAGAAGGTCACGCTGGAAGTTGCCCGGCGCCTGAAGCGGCGCATCGACGCCGAGCCGAACATGCGCGCCGTGCTGACCCGCGACGCCGACTTCTTCGTGCCGCTCCATGTCCGCGTCGAGAAGGCGCGGCGGGTGAAGTCCGATCTCTTTCTCTCCATTCACGCCGATGCCTGGGTCAAGCCCGACGCCCGCGGCTCGTCGGTATTCGTGCTCTCCGAGCGCGGCGCGTCGAGTACCCAGGCGCGGCTTCTGGCGCAGCGCGAAAACCAGTCCGACCTGATCGGCGGCGTCAATATCCGCACCCGCGATCCCTTCCTCGCCCGTACCCTGCTCGATCTGTCGCAGACGGCAACCATCGCCGACAGCCTGAAACTCGGCCGCTACCTGCTGGGCGAACTGGGGGCGGTCAATACCTTGCACAAGAGCCAGGTCGAGCAGGCCGGCTTCGCCGTGCTCAAGGCGCCGGACATTCCCTCGGCGCTGATCGAGACGGCCTTCATCTCCAATCCCGAAGAAGAACGCCGGCTCAAGGACGAGGCCTACCAGGAAAAACTGGCCGAAGCCATCGTCCGCGGCATCCGCCAGTACTTCATCAAACACCCGCCGGGGCCAAAGGCGGGGCTGGCGGCGCTGGGTTAAGAGATAGTCCCGGCCGGGAATTTTTGACCGCCTGCTGTTGCCTTGCACTCCCGCCTGTTTGTGACTACAGTAAGGCCACACTACCCGCAGGAAGGTACGCCATGAGAGTCACTGCCGACAGCTACGTTCGCGCCCGTATCGACACGCACACCAAAGAACGCGCCGCCAGCGCCCTCGACGCGATGGGCTTGTCGATTTCCGACGCTATCCGCCTGCTGATGCTGCGCATCGCCGACGAACGCCGCCTGCCGTTTGAGATCAAAGCGCCCAACGCCACCACGCGCAAGGCTATTGCCGAACTGGAAGCGGGCAAGGGCAAGAAATTCGCCAGCATAGACGACCTGATGGCGGATTTGCATGCGGACGACTGACCGTTCGTCCGCCTTCCGGCGCGACTACAAGCGCGAGGCCAAGGGGCTGCACCGTGCCGCGCTCGATGATTCGCTCAGGGAAGTGCTGCTTTTGCTGGCGACCGATCAGGCGCTTGAACCTCGCCACCGCGATCATGACCTTTCCGGCAATTGGGCGGGCTACCGTGAATGCCACGTAAAGCCCGACTTGCTTCTGATTTACCGCAAAGTGAATCACGACATCCTCCGGCTGGCGCGGCTTGGTTCGCACAGCGAACTTTTCGGTTGATCTGCCCCGCGCGCTTGCCTGACGCGGCCCGTCTTGCCCGTAAGCCGTTATAATCCAAAGTTTTTTCCGGCTTCTTGTTCCATGCGCGTTTTTCGCGGTCATTCGCGTCCTGTTCCCGCTCCGGTCGTTCTTGCCATCGGCAATTTCGACGGGGTGCATCGCGGCCATGCGGCGCTGCTTGAGCAGTTGACGCAAGCGGCGCGGCAGACGGGGTTGACGCCGACGGTGCTGACTTTCGAGCCGCATCCGCGCGAATTTTTTGCCCCGGCTTCGGCCCCGGCCCGTCTCGCCACCCTGCGCGAAAAGCTGGAATTGCTCGCCGAGGCGGGCGTCGCCCAGACCATGATCTGCCCCTTCAATACGCGCTTCGCGGCGCTGTCGGCGGAGGGTTTCATCGAGGACGTGCTGTGCCGGGGGCTGCGCACGCGGCACTTGATCATCGGCGACGATTTCCGCTTCGGTCAGGGCCGCCGGGGCGATTTCGCGCTGTTGCGGGAAGCCGGCCAGCGCCTGGGTTTTGGCGTCACCGCCATGCCCACCGTCAGTCTGGGCGACGAGCGCGTTTCCAGTTCCGGCGTGCGCCGCGCCCTGGCTGCCGGCGACATGGATCGGGCCGCGCGGCTCCTTGGCCGCCCTTACGGCATGGACGGGCAGGTGGTGCATGGGGAGAAGATCGGCAGGCAACTGGGTTTCGCCACCGCCAATATCCGCGTCAAGCACAATCCGTTGCCGATGACCGGCGTTTTCGCGGTCGAGGTTGGCGGCCTTGGCGAACGGCCGCTGCCCGGCGTCGCCAATCTCGGCATCCGGCCCAGTGTCGGCGGCACGCGGCCGCTGCTGGAAGTGCATCTTTTCGATTTCGACCGCGACATTTACGGCGCCCATATCGCGGTGCGCTTCGTCAAAAAATTGCGCGACGAGCAACGCTTTCCCACTTTCGATGCCCTGAAGGCGCAAATCGCGGCCGATGCCGCGGCGGCCCGGGCTTTTTTCACGAGCAGGCAAAATGGCTGAGCAAAAAGCTAATTACAGGGATACCCTGAATCTTCCCGACACGCCCTTCCCGATGCGCGGCGATCTGCCCAAGCGCGAGCCGCAGTGGGTCGGCGCCTGGCAGGAAAAAGAACTTTACCGGCGCATCCGCGAAATCAGCGCCGGCCGGCCGAAATTCATCCTGCACGACGGCCCGCCCTATGCCAATGGCGATATTCACATCGGCCACGCGGTGAACAAAATCCTCAAGGACATCATTGTCCGCGCCAAGACCCTGTCCGGTTTCGACGCGCCCTATGTGCCGGGCTGGGATTGCCACGGCATGCCGATCGAGATCCAGATCGAGAAAACGCACGGCAAGGCCATCGCCCGCGAGGCGGTGCAGCGGCTGGCCCGTGCCTATGCCGGCGAGCAGATCGAGCGGCAGAAAAAGGATTTCATCCGCCTCGGTGTGCTCGGTGAATGGGACAACCCGTACCAGACGATGGAATTCAAGACCGAGGCCGACGAAATCCGGGCGCTGGCGGCGATGATCAAGCGCGGCTTCGTCTATCGCGGCCTGAAGCCGGTGAATTGGTGCTTCGACTGCGGCTCGGCGCTGGCCGAGGCCGAGGTTGAATATCAGGACAAGAAATCGCCGGCCATCGACGTCGCCTTCGCCGCCGCCGAACGCGACAAGCTGGCCGCCGCCTTCGGCCTCGCCGCGCTGCCGGCGGGTGAAGCCTATGCCGTGATCTGGACGACGACGCCGTGGACCATCCCCGGCAACCAGGCGCTCAACGCCCATCCCGAAATCACCTACAACCTGGTGCAAACGGAGAAGGGCTGCCTGATCCTGGCCGCCGATTTGCAGGAAAGCTGCCTCGCCCGTTACGGCCTGGCCGGCGTCACGCTCGCCAGTTGCCGGGGCGCGGCGCTGGAGCGCATCGCCTTCCGCCATCCTTTCTATGACCGCCTGTCGCCGGTTTTCCTCGGCGATTACGTGACGCTGGACGCCGGCACCGGCATCGTCCATTCGGCCCCGGCCTACGGCCTGGAGGATTTTCAGTCGTGCAAGCACTACGGCATGCACAATGAGGACATCCTGACGCCGGTGCAGGGCGACGGCCGCTTTGCCGCCGATCTGCCTTTCTTCGGCGGCCTCAATGTGTGGAAAGCCAATCCGCTGATCGTGGACAAACTGGCCGAGGTCGGCGCGCTGCTCAAACACGCCCCGGTCGAGCACAGCTACATGCACTGCTGGCGGCACAAGACGCCGCTCATCTACCGCGCCACCAGCCAGTGGTTCGTGCGCATGGACGCGCCGGATGTCGATAGCCAGGGCGTCGCCGCCACCGAACCAGCCGGTCATACGCTACGCGAGGCGGCGCTGCGCGGCGTCGCCGACACCGTTTTCTACCCGGCCTGGGGCCAGAACCGCCTGCACGCGATGATCGCCAATCGCCCGGACTGGTGCATCTCGCGCCAGCGCAATTGGGGCGTGCCGCTGCCTTTCTTCACCCACAAGGCGAGCGGCGAACTGCATCCGAATACGCTCGAACTGATGGAAGCCGTCGCCCGCCGCGTCGAGAAGGAGGGCATCGAAGCCTGGACGCGATTGGACGCCGCCGAACTGCTCGGCGCGGATGCCGCCGACTACGTCAAGACCACCGATATCCTCGATGTCTGGTTCGATTCCGGCACGACCCATATGAGCGTCATGCGCGGCTCGCACGGCGAGCAACTGGCCTGGCCGGCCGACCTTTACCTCGAAGGCTCCGACCAGCATCGCGGCTGGTTCCATTCCTCGCTCCTGACCGGCGCCGCCATCGACGGCCGGGCGCCGTACAAGGCCCTGCTGACGCACGGCTTCGTCGTCGACGGCAAGGGCCACAAAATGTCGAAGTCGCGGGGCAATGTCATCGCGCCGCAACAGGTTTCCGACAAAATGGGCGCCGACATCCTGCGCCTGTGGACGGCGGCCACCGATTATTCCGGCGAACTGTCCATTTCCGACGAAATCCTGAAGCGCGTGGTCGAAAGCTATCGCCGCATCCGCAACACCCTGCGCTTCCTGCTCGCCAATGTTTCCGACTTCGATGCCGCGAGCGACATGCTGCCGCCCGGCGAATGGCTGGAAATCGACCGCTACGCGCTGGCGCTGACCCGCCAGTTGCAGGACGCCTGCCGCGCCGATTACGACCAATACGAATTCCACCGCGTCGTCCAGGCGCTGCAAACCTTCTGTTCGGAAGATTTGGGCGGCTTCTACCTCGACATTCTCAAGGACCGCCTGTACACCACGGCGCCCAAATCGGCGGCCCGCCGTTCGGCGCAGTCGGCGCTGTGGCACATCGTCCACGCCTTCGTCCGCATGCTGGCGCCGATCGCCGCCTTTACCGCCGAGGAAGCCTGGGCTGTCTTTACCGGCAAGGCCGACGATTCGGTGATGTTCCAGCTCTGGCACGAACTGCCGGCGCAAGCCGGGGAGGGTGAGCTGCTGGCGAAATGGGCGCTCGTCCGCGAAGTGCGCAACGATGTCACCAAGGCGCTCGAAGCCCAGCGCGAAGCCGGTCGCATCGGCGCGGCCCTGCAAGCCGCCGTCGAAATCCGCTGCACCGGCGAGAAATACGACGCCCTGGCGGCGCTTGGCGACGATCTCAAATTCGTCTTCATCTGCTCGACCACGACCCTGATTCGCGACGAGGCGGAGCAGGTCGTGGCGACGCCCCTGGAACACGCCAAATGCGAGCGCTGCTGGCACGTCCGCGAAGATGTGGGGCAAAACAGCGAACACCCCACAATCTGCGGCCGCTGCGTCAGCAATTTGTTCGGTTCTGGCGAGGTGAGGCGCTGTGCTTAAAAGTTGTTCTGAAAATTGCCGCACTCTCTTGGAGCAGGCTTGGCGGAAATTTGCAGCGATGCGGATTGCCCATGCTCTCCCCTCTCCCCTCGCGGGAGAGGGGCCGGGGGAGAGGGGGAGGCGGATAAGTCCGCCCACTGTGCCCGGCTGCGCCTCCCCCTCTCCCCAACCCCTCCCCCGCGAGGGGGGAGGGGCTTCAAGGGCGCGGATTGAGTGCCGTAGGCTGGGATGGAACGAAGTGGAATCCCAGCTTCAATCGCTGGGATTGCGCTACGCTTCATCCCAGCCTACGGCGCTGAAGCTGCTGTAACGCCATGCAAGCAAATCCCAAACACGCTGGCGCTGCCCGCTGGTACGCCCTCGCCGCCCTCATCATCATCCTCGACCAACTCACCAAATGGCTGGCGCTCAACCTCATCGGCCCCGGCCAGAGCATTTATGTCGCGCCCTTCTGGAACTGGGTGCTGGCCTTCAATACGGGCGCGGCCTTCAGCTTTCTCGCCGATCAGCCGGGCTGGCAGCGCTGGTTTTTCAGCATTCTGGCGCTCGCCGTCTCGGCCTGGATTGCCGTGCAACTCCATCGGCAACCGCAGCACAAACTTGCCTCACTGGCGCTGGCCCTGATCATGGGCGGCGCTCTGGGCAACGTCATCGACCGCGTGTTCTTCGGCGCCGTCGTCGATTTCATCCAGTGGCACGCCGCCGGTTACTACTGGCCGGCCTTCAATATCGCCGACTCGGCCATTACCGTCGGCGCCGTGTTGCTCGTCATCGAGCAGTTATTCATCAGCCATCGCAAATCATGACTACCGTTCGCGCCGACAGCTACCTGACCCTGCATTACCGTATCACCACGCTCGACGGCGAGGAATTTCTCTCCACCTTCGACATGAGTCCGGCGACCCTGCAAATGGGCGGCGGCCAACTGGCCGACACGCTCGAATCGGCGCTGCTCGGCCTGCCGGCGCACGAGCGCTTCGTCTTTGAACTGGAACCCGACGCCGCCTTCGGCCAGCACAATCCCCGTCTGGTCGAACGCATCGCCCGCAGCGGCCTGCCCGCCGATATGGAACTCAAGGAAAATTCCCTCGTCGAATTCACCGCCCCCAACGGCGGCAGCTTCGCCGGCTTTCTGCGCCAACTCGATGCGACGCACGCCCTGTTTGACTTCAACCACCCGCTGGCCGGCAAGACCATCCGCTTCGAGGTGGAAATCATCGGCATCATGTGATTCCATTTCCGGCGCGGGTAGGATGGGTAGAGCGAAGCGAAACCCATCAAAAACCCCCGCAACGCATCACAAAACCCGCAAGCCTTGTAACGATGGGTTTCGCTGGCGCTCTACCCATCCTACGGCCTTGGAGAAGCAATCCATGCAAATCGTCCTCGCCAATCCCCGCGGTTTCTGTGCCGGCGTCGAGCGCGCCATTGCCATCGTCGAGCGGGCGCTGGCGAAATTCGGCGCGCCGATCTACGTTCGCCACGAAATCGTGCACAACAAGTTCGTCTGCGACGACCTGCGCGCCAAGGGGGCGGTGTTCATCAAGGAACTCGACGAAGCGCCGCCCGGCAGCACCGTGATTTTCAGCGCCCACGGCGTTTCCCGGGCCGTCCGCGAGGAAGCGGCGTGGCGCGGCCTCAAGGTTTTCGACGCCACCTGCCCGTTGGTCACCAAGGTGCATGTCGAGGTCGGCAAGATGCGCAAGGCGGCGCGCGAAGTGGTCATGATCGGCCACAAGGGCCACCCCGAGGTCGAAGGCACGATGGGCCAGAGCGCGGACGGCATGTATCTGGTCGAAACTGCCGCCGATGTCGCGCGCCTTGAAGCGCGATTCCCCGAACAACTCTCCTTCGTCACCCAGACGACGCTCTCGGTCGACGATGCCGGCAGCGTCATCGCCGCCCTGCGCGCCCGCTTTCCGACCATCCAGGGGCCGAAGAAAAACGACATCTGCTACGCCACGCAAAATCGCCAGGACGCGGTCAAGGCGCTGGCCGACGAATGCGACCTGGTAATCGTCGTCGGCAGCCCGAACAGCTCCAATTCGCGGCGCCTGCGCGAAGTCGCCGCCGGGCGCGGGGTCGAGGCTTATCTGGTCGATGGGCCGGAGGAGATGAATCCCGCTTGGTTTGCCGGGAAAAACGCCGTCGGGGTGACGGCCGGCGCTTCCGCCCCCGAAGTGCTGGTCGAGCAGGTCATTGCCCACATCCGCGCGCTCGGCGCGGACGCTGTGCGGCAACTCGCCGCCGTCGACGAAGGCATCGCCTTTCCCCTGCCCAAGGAACTGGCCGCGCCGGATTGAGTTTTCCGCTCCCGGCGCTGGCCATTACGAGCCGCTCATCCACGATAGCTCACCGCTCATCTGGTACGCCGCCCCAAGCGGCAGGCTTGCGCCTAGCATAAGGGCATGAAAAACCGGACTCTTATCGAACGGAGACACGCCATGCGCTCTCGCGGGTTTACTCTCATCGAACTAGTAGTGACCATGGTCATTCTGGCCATTGTGGCTGCCATTGCGGCACCGAACTTCAATAGGATGATAGAGAGCTGGCGGGTGCGTCAAGCCAGCGAAACGCTCAGTTCCACGCTGTATTACGCCCGTTCCGAAGCCATCAAGCGCGGCGGCAATGTGGCCGTCAAATTCCTCGACAGTGGCGGGAGCAGCGGCTGGGAGGTTGTTTGCGTCAATAATGCGTGCGGTACCGATGATACGGTATTGCAGCAATATGTGACTCCAGCTGGCTTGAATATCGGTGCCTCCGCAATTGTATTCAACCGCTGGGGGCTGGTGGATGGTGGTTCCAGTTTCAGCGTCATGGCGGGTTCCTCTATCAAAAACGTTTGCCTGGGCGCCGCCGGACGTGTCCATATCTCGGGAGATCCGTGCTGATGAGAAAAACAGCTACCCGCCAGCGCGGCATGACGCTGATCGAATCGATGGTTGCCCTCGCCGTTGCCATCGTCGGTATTTTGGGCATCGTGGGCATGCAGGTGCGTACCTTGGCCGATACCCAGACCTCCGTGCGCCGCGCCCAGGCCGTCCGCCTGATCGAAGACCTGAGCGAGCGCCTGCGCGTCAACCCCAGTGGGCTGGGCAACATCCAGGCCTATGTATCGGGTTTCGGCAATGTTCCTGGCGGTTTTGGGGACTGCGTGGGAGGCGAATGCTCGAATACCGCCCTCGCGACCTACGACGTGGGTGTCTGGAAACAGGCAGTCGGCAACATGCTTCCCTTGGGCCAGGCTGCGATTTTTCTGGCGCCCGGCGAAAATAACGTTGTTACACCCAATCCCAACCGCCGCCAGTTGGGCGTGATGGTTGCCTGGCGCGAAAACGAGCGGGACACGGGGGCAGATTACAAAACGCCCATCGACGTCACCCTTGGCGATGTGACGACCGCTTGTCCAGCCGACTTCACCTGCCATCTGCAATACATCGCGGTTGCGGGCCGTTGCATTCCCGATCAAGGTAGCGGCACCGTCCAGTATTACTGCGCCGGGGGTTGAAATGATGATGACAAAAAGCCTGAAAAACACCCAGGGCGGCCTCACATTGATTGAGTTGATGGTCGGTCTTGCCGTCGGCATGGTGGTGGTAATCGTGGCCGGCGTCGGGCTTCTGGCATCACGTGGTATTTCGGGTACCGTCAGCGATGCCAGTGGCATCCAGCAGCAGGCGGCCTATGCCGTGCGCACCATCGGCATGCAACTGCGCCAAGCCGGCTCGCGCTACCTCAATCTCGACGCCCAGGATGGCGTGCCCGCGAACGAAATTATCGGGGTGGTTGGCTTCGAGTCTGGACCCACCGATACCTCCTCCTTCGACCCGAAAACGCAAACCATCAGCGGAACCGGCAACAGCATTAGCGTCGGCTACCGCCGCTACAGTGAAACCGTTGTCGACGGCATGGCATATTTGATGGCTGACTGTCTGGGCGGCCCCACGGGCGTCGAGGAGGGGGCAATCAGCGCCTTCACCTTCAACAGTGGTGCCAACACATTGCAGTGCAATGGTCAGGTCATGCTACAGAACGTTGCCGCGTTCCAGGTGCGCTATCTGTTGCAGAACAACGCCACGGCGGGCAACAGCACAATCCGGTATCTCAGCGCCATAACCAACACCGCTGACTGGAAGAAGCTGCAAGCCGTCGAAGTCTGCCTGGAACTCTATGGCAATGAAAGCATCGATATGCCCGCGGATAGCTCCTATACCGGCTGTAACGGCGCCGCGATTGATATGACCTCCCTTCCCGGCGTGCGCGCCAATCGCATGCACATCACCTATCGCAACGTTTTTCAGTTACGCACTCTGGAACTCTGACCGGTGGATTCAAAAATGCAACGTATCTCATCTGCTCCCCATCACAAGACCCAACGCGGCATCGCCTTGTTCATCGTTGTCGTTTTCGTTCTGCTCTCCATGCTGTTGGCGCTATGGGCCTCACGCACCGCGCTGTTCAACGAAATCGTGGTCGGCAACGATGTCGATTATCAACGCGCCTTTGAAGCCGCCCAAGCCTTGTTGCAGGATGCGGAGCAGGATATCAGCGGCACGCGGAACGATGGCACCTACTGTGTTGGCAATGGCAGCGTGTGCCGCTCTGGTGCCGGCATCGAACAAATGCCGCAGCCAAAGGGTGGTGATATAACCGGGTTGTTGGGCCGGCTTGATGACAAGGATATTAAATGCGCCGATGCCCTGTGCGCCAAACGCACAAGCGACCAGGCGCAGGATTTCTGGAACGACCCCGCCACGTTGAGCGCGATGCAGGCCGCAGGCGCGCGCTTTGGCCAGTACACCGGCGCCGTGACCGGCAGCGACACGCAAGCGGCCAATCCCATCCTGGCCGACAAGACTGCCGGCCAGGGCGGCTGGTACTGGGTTGAGGTCATGAACAATTTTGCCGGAGTGGGGGGCAACAACAACGATACGCTCATCGACAGCGGAGATACCGGCGCCCCCAACCTGTTGACTCTCTCCGCGGACCCTAACGTGATATTTCGCATCACCGCGCTGGCCTTAGGCCGCAAGCCCAGCACCATGGTGGTTTTGCAGCAGACGTATATGCGGCAACCGATCATGGACTAAGACGCGGGATTTTTATTGTATTGAATTGATTTAGGAGAGGACGCCATGTATCACACCACGCCCCCCCGTTTTCGCAAGACCCTGTTCGCCTTGGCCGTCAGCACGGCTCTGGCTCCCCAGATATCGCAGGCCCTTGATCTGGCGCAATCGCCGCCCGGCACCAAGGAGCCATATGTGGCGCCCAATGTGATCATTTCGCTCGATGATTCCGGCAGCATGTCCGCCACGATGGCTTCTTCATCAAACTGCTCCAATACGGTAATCAATGGCGTTTGGGCTTCCAATGCCTGCCGCTACACGATACTTCGGCAATCGCTCATCGATGTCATCAGCGACACCACCCTGTTGCCCGACGGAAAAATCCGTCTGGCTTGGCAGACACTGAACAACTACACGAGTATCACCACGGGTGCGACGAGTGAGAAATGGGCTGTGTCGCTGGCTGGCGCTTCCACCTCGTCCACCAACAAGAACGTGATGCGGGTGCTCGCAGGTGCTCCCGGCACGGCAGGGAGCCGCAGCGACACGACGCGCGGACGATTCTTGAAGTACCTGGATAACTTCACACCAAGCGGCAACACGCCGACGCATGCGATGGTTCAGCGTGCCCATAAGTACCTGACCGAAGCCCTCCACGTAAATGGACCCTGGGCATCCGTGCCGGGGACAATCGGCGCCCCTTATCTGAGTTGCCGCCGCAATTACCATATCCTGCTGACCGATGGCGGATGGAACGACTCCATGGTCAATGTGCCTAATCCTGCTACCGTGACCAATGCTGCCGACATTCCCGCCAATTACGATGGCAGCTCGCGATATCTGCCCGACGGCACGTTCTATCCTGGCAACAACGAACCGGATAATGCGTTTACCCGGATTTTCCGCGACAACGACCCCAACAGCAACGGCACATGCTCAACGGGTGCGGGCACGGGTACCGCACCCACCGTATCCAGTTACTTTAAGTGTTCGACGATTGCCGACTGGGCGCTCTACAGTTGGTCTACCGCGTTGCAAAATCCAGCCAACATGAGTCCGGCTGGCCGGACGAACTACAACGCGGTGCAGCCCTCGAAAGCGTATCGCTCGGCGCCTGACGAGGAAGAATTCGGGACGGGCGCGAGTGCTGTTAAACTGAATCGCTATTGGAACCCCCGCTATGATCCGGCGACTTGGCCGCATTTGGTAACCTATACCATCGGCTTCAGTGGCGATGCGGTTCCCAAGAAAAACTACCAATACAACGGTGGCATCAACTACATCGACAAGGGCACCATCACAGCGCCAACAACGATACTGCCCTATGGATTCGACGGCAGCTTTGCCGATTATGCCAAAGGCACCTATCAGTGGAATGTCCTTAGCTTTGGCGTTAGTAGCAATGTCAACAGCAAGGGCCTCGATATGTGGCATGCCGCCATCAATGGCCGGGGCGGATTCTATTCCGTGGAAAGCGGCGACGATCTGAAAACAGCCTTCAGGGACATCATCGGGAATATCGTCACCGAAAGCGAGCCGGCCACGAACTCCATGGCCGCCAGCGGCTTCAACAACTCGCGCAATGACGTGGGTCTGTTCTCTGGCGGTTACTGGCCCGACGACGCATGGAAAGGCACCGTGATCGCCTCGATCCTGGGGGCTGACGGAAATATTACCGCCAACTGGGACTCGGCCGCCAGGCTGGATGCGATGAACGTGGCCAGCCGCAAAATCATGAGTTGGAGCGACACGTGGACCGGCTCCAACTACAAGGGCGGCGTGCTGTTCCAGTGGGACAGCGGCGGAGGCAATCTGAGTATAGAGCAGCAGGCCAAGCTCGGCCTGAATTCCAACGCCCCAGGCGCTACCGTAGCCACCAATGGCGCGAATGTCATGAACTACATCCGTGGCGACAAAACCTATGAAGCGGACGACGCCACGGCCTGTTTTGCCATAAACGCCGCCAAGCCTTTCCGTAAACGCGTCAGCCGTCAGGGCGACATTGTCAACTCCGCGGTCTGGTATACGGCCACTCCCGTCAGCGGCTATGCGCTCAATGGTTACCTGCAGTTTGTCAAGAACAAGGCAAACCGGCTCCCGATGGTTTATGTCGGCGGCAACGATGGCATGTTGCATGGCTTCTCGGCGGAAGACGGCAGCGAAAAAATCGCCTATGTGCCGAGAGGCGTGATTCCTTCTCTCCACTTGCTGACCCTATGCGGTTACAACGATGCGCACCGCTATTTCGTGGATGGCTCGCCCATGACCGGCGATGTGGATCTGGGCGGCGTTACTGGCCCCCCCGATTGGCGCACGTTGCTGGTGGGCACCCTGGGCGCGGGCGGCAAGGGCTATTTCGTGCTGGATGTGACCGATCCCGATGGCGGTTTTCCGAACCCGCAAACGACGGTCAGGTTGGATCGTACCCGCAGCGCCGGCGAGGTGCTGCTCAGCTGTGCGGGCGCCGAACAAGGCGCCTGTCTCGATACCGTGCAGGAGGACAAGGATATCGGCAACATCACGGTGCCACCCGTGGTGGACGACAACAACCCGCTGCGCAGCACGCAGATCGTGCGCATGAACGACAATCGTTGGGCCGTGGTCATGGGCAATGGCTACAACAGCGCCAATCAGCGCCCCGTGTTGTTGATCCAGTATCTGGACGGCGATCAGAAGCTGGTGCGCATTCCCGTGACCGGGAATCTGGCGGGAGCCGGCATGGATCTCAGCATAGCGAACGACAATGGCCTCTCCGCGCCGCGTCTGGTGGACCTCAATGGTGATGGCACGCCCGATGTGGTCTACGCCGGCGACAATCTGGGCAATATGTGGAAGTTCGACCTGACCAGCCACGATCCGACAAAATGGGACGTGGCCTTCAACAAAACGCCGCTATATAAGGCCAAGGGGCCGGCCGCGCTGGGACAGACGCCGCGCAACATCCCTCAGCCCATCACCGCTCCGCCGACGGTGCGCGCCAATAACCGCGGGGCAAACGGCATGATGGTGGCATTCGGCACGGGTCGCAACATCACTACCAACGACCCGGAATATACGCCGACGCAAACCCTGTATTCGGTGCTGGACAACACCCGCTACAAAGTGGTTGTCGTCCAGGGCATTGGAAAACGCCTGGAAATCAACACCACCAACCCGGTTCCCCATCCAATCAGCGCGAATGACCAACTGGCCGAGCAGAAGATCGTGACTATCACCACAGACGACAAAGAATTCGCCACCATTGTTCCCAAGGATGCGAACAACGATTTGGGCTTGAATAATAACTGGGCTAACTACAAAGGCTGGTTCCTGGATTTCCCATCCGTCGGAGAGCGCCTGCTCAAGTCCATGTCCTTCTATGATGGCAGCAATATCCTGGCCGTGTACTCGCAGGTTCCCGCCATGGGCACGAATGAGACCGTGAGTGGGGAAAGCTGCGACTTCGTCACGGCCGGCGCGGAGCGTCAATACCTCACGTTCGTCAATATCATGGACGGCAAGCGCTCCACGATACAGATCGTGGATATGAATGGCGACGGCCTGTACAACGCCGGCGACCAGAACGCCTCGCGTTTGCGGGTAAGTCCGGGCGGGAATATTCTATCCACCGGGATAAAGGATCTCGGCAACGGAAACTTTGGCTGCAATAACCAGAACGTCGGTTCTGATGGCACTACGACGAATCTGAACTGCCTTCCCAGGAATCCCCTGCGTCCGAGTTGGCGGCAACTGCGGTAATCCGAATGAGGACACGAGACATGAAGCATGAGAACCGGGGCTTTACGCTGATCGAGGTGATGGTTGTGGTGGCTATCGTCGCTTTCCTCGCTGCCATTGCCCTCCCCAGTTACAATGACTATATACGGCGCGCCCACCGGGCCGATGCCCGCGCCGGCCTGCTGCAAGCCCAGCAGTGGCTGGAGCGGGCAGCCACCGCCACCGGGGTCTACCCGGATGCGCTGCCCAACGCGCTGCTATCGACGGAAGGCGGGCGCTACGCCATCGGCATGGCTGGCGGTGGCGCGGCCTATACATTGACCGCTACCCCGGGGGGAGCGCAGGCCAGTGACGAATGCGGTGCCTTCACCCTCACGAACACTGGCGAACGAGGCGCGGCTGGCGGTGTGGCCGTGTGCTGGAAGTGATTTTCAGGGTGGGTGCATGAATGCAAGCGTTGTAGGGCGACCCGGGACGGTCGCCCCAACGTTTCATGCGATTACCCTGAAGTAATTTTATTTTGCGCTTGAAAGACGTTTGTTTTTTGGTAAAATATTTCGTTTTTCAACGTAACCGGAAATTCAATGGCCAACAGCGCACAAGCCCGCAAGCGCGCCCGTCAAGCTGACAAGCAGCGCGCCCACAACGCCAGCCTGCGTTCGACCCTGCGTACCGCCATCAAGCGTGTGCGTCAGGCGATCCAGACGGGCGACAAAGCCGCCGCCCAAGGCGTCTTCCAGCAATCTACAGCCGTTATCGACCGCATCACGGACAAGAAGATTGTGCACAAGAACAAGGCCGCTCGTACCAAGAGCCGCCTGTCTGCCCAGATCAAGGCGCTTGCTGCTGCCTGATCGCGGAAGCGACACAAAAAAATGGCGCCGGAAGGCGCCATTTTTTTGTGCGTTAAATTACTTTCCTCTACCGTCGATGGGGCAGACGCCGTCGACGGTTTGCAAGTCGTTGTCCTGGGCGAAGTGGCGCATGAAGCGATAGGCCATCGGTTCGATCTCGCCGAGCCGGCCATCGACAAAGACGGCTTTTTCGCCTTCGTAATGACCCGGCCCGACATAGGGGGAGTATTTCATCCGCCGTTCGGCGCCAAATGCCGACATGACGCCGCAAAGCCGCTCGGCCCAGTCGCTGGGGCGAAATTTCTTGCCTTCCCGGGTGATGCCAATGATGATGAAGGTGGTCGATTCGGGCGTTGTCATTGTTCTGCTCTGCGAGGGCGGAGGGGTCGACCAGCGCTTATGTATTTTAACAGAAGGGCATGTACCGTGGCGGCTTCACCAGTCAGGTGAGATAAAACTTCTTTGGCATGAGCGATCTGGATTGTTTTTGTAGAATTCACTGCATATACTGGCGCTAATCAAATGATCCACAGGGTGTTTCATGCATGTTGCGATGATTACTAAGTATCACTATCGCATCCGGACGCGCAGCGGCGCGGTGGTGGATAACTTGTGTTTTTTCGGCCACGATGAGGCGGCGGCACGGCAGAAGTTGTGCAACATCTACCGTAATTGCGAAGTCTTGCAATACCGGGAGGAGCGCCTGTCGCCGGGCGGGCGCGGGCATCTCAATTACGAGGATGTCGTCGACCTGATTACGGCGACGTGAGCTGCATGTCGCCGCGGGCGACGAGTTCGGCCAAGAGACTCTGATAGTCGTGGGCGCCGGCGCTGGATGGGTTGCGGCGGAACACGTCCTGATTGACCGCGGGGCTTTCGGCGACGGTTACGTTCTCGGAAATGACCGTGTCCAGCACTTCGTCGCCGTAGCGTTCGCGCAGTTTCTTGCGCACATCCTCGCTCATGCGCCGCCGACGGTCGAAGCGGGTCAGCAGGTAGCGGCGCTCGGGGCGGCGCTTGATGACTGGCTCCAATACCTGCAAGGTGCGGGTGATGTGGTCGGCGGCTTGCAGTGAGAGGTAATCGGTCGACACCGGGATGATCAGCCGGTCGCAGGCAAAAATGGCGTTGATGGCCAGCACGCCGATGTAGGGGCAGCAGTCGATGATGCAGGGGCGCGCGGGGCGGGTGGCCAGAGCCGCGTCGAGACCGAGGCGCAGCTTGTTGAGAATGGCCGGCCCCTTGCCGAAGATCGAATCGACCTTGATCAATTGTTGGTGCGCGGGGATCAGGTGGCCGATGTGTTCCCACTCGATTTCCAGTTCACTCAGGCTGCGGCTGTCCTGGTAGAAGGCGAACAAACTGCGAGCGGCGTCGACCGGCGCCTGGCCATGGATGCTGGAAAGATGGCCCTGCGGATCGAGATCGAGGAGCAGCGCCGGATTGCCCGCCCGACACAGGGCGGCGCCGAGATTGAGCGCAGTCGTCGTTTTCCCGACGCCCCCCTTTTGATTGAAAATGGCGATGCGCATGGTTTTTGTCATCCTATACAAGCCTCTATTTTTCACTTAACATCCCAGTTTCTGCAACCCTTCCGCAAAAGGAACATGACTTGGAGGGATTTGCGGAGCGGCTCGTTTTCCGGCGGCAATAGCCGCCGTTTTCGTTTTATGGGGTTGCCTGATGTCGCATGTCATGAACACCTATGCCCGTTTGCCCGTTACCTTCAGTCATGGTCAGGGCAGCCGGGTTTTCGATGGCGAGGGGCGCGAGTATCTGGACGCGCTCTCTGGTATCGCCGTCTCCACCCTTGGCCATGCCCATCCCAGGCTGGTGGCTGCCATCGCCGCCCAGGCCGGGCGTTTGCTGCATACCTCGAATCTGTATCGCATCGGCGAACAGGAGCAACTGGCGGACAAGTTGTGCGAACTGTCCGGCATGCAGGAGGTTTTTTTCGGCAATTCCGGCTGCGAGGCCAATGAGGCGGCGATCAAGCTGGCCCGTTTCTACGGGCGCCGGCAAGGCATCGAATTGCCGACCATCATCGTCATGGAAAAGGCTTTTCACGGGCGCACCCTGGCGACCCTGTCGGCGACCGGCAACCGCAAGACGCAAGCCGGCTTCGAGCCGCTGGTGTCGGGTTTCGTCCGGGTGCCGTATGGCGATCTGGAGGCGATCCGCGCCATCGCTGCGCACAACAAGAATATCGTCGCCGTGATGCTGGAAATCATCCAGGGCGAGGGCGGCATCCATCTGGCCGATCCGACCTATTACCAAGGCGTGCGCGAATTCTGCGACAGCCAGGGCTGGCTGATGATTTGCGACGAGGTGCAGTGCGGCATGGGTCGCACCGGCACGTGGTTCGGCTACCAGCAGGTCGGCGTGAATCCGGATGTCGCTACCTTGGCCAAGGGACTGGCTTCGGGCGTGCCGATCGGCGCCTGTCTGGCCGGCGGTCGGGCGGCCGGCTTGTTCGGGCCGGGCAACCACGGCTCGACCTTCGGCGGCAATCCGCTGGCTTGCGCCGCCGCTCTGACGACTCTCCAGGTCATGGAAGAGGAGCGTCTCCTGGATAATGCCGCGCGCATCGGCGCCCTGATTCGCCAGTTGTTTGCCGAGGCCCTGGCCGGCGTCGAGGGCGTGCGCGAAATTCGCGGCCACGGCCTGATGATCGGCATCGAGCTGGATCGGCCCTGCGCTGAACTGGTCGGCAAGGCCCTGGCGGCCGGCCTGCTGATTAACGTCACGGCGGATTGCGTGGTGCGCCTCTTGCCGTCGCTCATTTTCAGCGACGGTGACGCGCGCGAACTGGTGGCGCGGACGGCGCCGTTGATCAAGGACTTTCTGGCGGCCTGAGTCATGGCGATCAAGCACTTTCTGCAATTCAGGGATTTCACGCGCGACGAGTTCGATCATCTGTTCGCACGCACGCGCTGGATCAAGAACCAGTTCAAGTCCTACCAGAAATACTGGCCGCTCAACGACCGGACGCTGGTAATGATTTTCGAGAAAGCCAGCACCCGCACGCGTTTGTCGTTCGAGGCCGGCGTTCAGCAACTGGGCGGCGCGGCGATTTACCTCAATACCCGCGATTCGCAACTGGGTCGCGGCGAGCCGGTCGAGGACGCGGCCCAGGTTATCTCGCGCATGAGCGACATCGTGATGATCCGCACCTTCGAGCAGGCCATCATCGAGCGCTTCGCCGCCAATTCGCGGGTACCGGTGATCAACGGCCTGACCAACGAATACCATCCGTGCCAGATTCTGGCCGACATCTACACCTATATCGAGCAGCGCGGCGATATCCAGGGCAAGACCGTGGCCTGGGTTGGCGATGCCAATAACATGTGCAATACTTGGCTGCAAGCGGCCGAAGTGCTTGATTTCAAAGTGCATGTGTCGACGCCGCCGGGTTACGGGATCAATCAGGAACTGGTCGGCAAAATCGACCCGGCCCACTGCCAGGTTTTCGCCGATCCGATGGCGGCCTGCCGGGGCGCCGATCTGGTGACCACCGACGTGTGGACCTCGATGGGCTACGAGGCCGAGAACGAGGCGCGCATGAAGGCTTTCGCCGACTGGTGCGTCGATGCCGAGATGATGGCCGCCGCCAACCCGCAGGCGTTGTTCATGCACTGCCTGCCGGCGCATCGCGGCGAGGAAGTGACTGCCGAGGTGATCGACGGCCCGCAATCGGTGGTCTGGGACGAGGCGGAGAATCGCCTGCATGTGCAAAAGGCGCTGATGGAATTTTTGCTGCTTGGGCGGGTGCAGGGATGAAAGCGGTGGGTTTCGCCACGTTCTACCCCCCCGACCAATTTTTTTAAGACAGTTTCCAAGGAATTACCGATGAGCGACATCAAGAAAGCAGTGCTGGCCTATTCCGGGGGTTTGGACACCTCCGTCATTCTCAAGTGGTTGCAGGATACCTACCAGTGCGAGGTGGTGACCTTTACCGCCGATCTGGGGCAGGGCGAGGAACTGGAGCCGGCGCGGGCCAAGGCGCTGAAATTCGGCATCGAGCCGGAAAACATTTTCATCGACGATTTGCGCGAAGAATTCGTCCGCGACTTCGTCTTTCCGATGTTCCGCTGCAACGCCGTCTATGAAGGCGAATACCTGCTCGGCACCTCGATCGCCCGGCCGCTGATCGCCAAGCGCCTGATCGACATCGCCAACCAGACCGGCGCCGACGCCATCTCGCACGGCGCGACCGGCAAGGGCAACGACCAGGTTCGTTTCGAACTGGGCGCCTACGCGCTGAAGCCGGGCGTCAAGGTGATCGCCCCGTGGCGCGAGTGGGACCTGCTGTCGCGCGAAAAGCTGCTGGCCTATGCCGAACAGCACGGTATTCCGGTCGAGATGAAGCACAAGCAGGGCGGTTCGCCCTACTCAATGGACGCCAACCTGCTGCACATCTCCTACGAAGGCCGCCATCTGGAAGACCCGGCGGCCGAGGCTGAGGAGTCGATGTGGCGGTGGACCGTATCGCCGGAAGCGGCGCCGGATCAGGCCGAATACCTCGATCTCGAATATGCCGGGGGCGACATCGTCGCCATCAATGGCCAGCGCCTGACGCCGGCCCAGGTTCTCGCCAAACTCAACGAACTGGGCGGCAAGCATGGCGTCGGTCGCCTCGATCTGGTCGAGAACCGCTATGTCGGCATGAAGTCGCGCGGCTGTTACGAAACCCCGGGCGGCACCATCATGCTGCGCGCCCACCGCGCCATCGAGTCGGTTTGTCTCGACCGCGAAGTCGCCCATCTCAAGGACGATCTGATGCCGCGCTACGCCAGCTTGGTGTATAACGGTTACTGGTGGAGCCCGGAGCGCATCGCGTTGCAAACCCTGATCGACCATACCCAGCAGAACGTCAACGGTACCGTTCGCCTCAAGCTCTACAAGGGCAATGTCATCGTCGTCGGCCGCGATTCCAAGACCGATTCACTGTTCGACTCGACCATCGCCACTTTCGAGGACGACGCCGGCGCCTACGACCAGAAGGATGCGGGCGGCTTCATCAAACTTAACGCGCTGCGCATGCGCATCGCCGCCAACCTGCGGGCGCGCAAGGGCAAGCTCTGAGTGATGGCGTGATGGAAGAAGGCACCGTCTTCGGCTTCACCGAGGCCCAGATCAGCGATTTTTTCTCGACCTGGGGCGTCGGTGCCTTCATTCTCTTCATGCTCTTTATCATTGGCGAGATCGCCTGGCGCTCCAAGGCCGGCAAGACGGGCACCTTCGTACTCTTCTTCGTACTGGCCTTCGGCATGCTCGGCTTCGTCGCCAAGTCTGTCATCCAGAAAATCTGGGGTATCTGAAATGCCTGAAATGTCGCAATACGACAATGTTTCCGTGGTCAAGAAGGCCAACGTGTACTTCGCCGGCAAGTGCGTCAGCCATACCGTGCTGCTGGCCGATGGCACGAAGAAGACGCTCGGCGTGATCCTGCCGTCGGCGCTGACTTTCAACACCGGGGAACCGGAAATCATGGAAGGCGTCGATGGCTCCTGCCGCGTTCGGCTCGCGGGCGAGGGCGAGTGGACGAGCTATGGCGCGGGGCAGTCCTTCAAGGTGCCGGGTAATTCCTCGTTCGAGATCGCCGTTGCTGAAGGCGAGGCGTATCACTACGTCTGCCACTTCGGCTGATTGCGCGCGCTTTTCCCCTGCCAAGAGCCCAAGATGCCCTCTTTTGATTTCACTTCCGAAGCCGACATGGTGGCCCTGAAAAATGCCATCGACGTGGCCGCCCGTCAGATCGACAACCGCTACGATTTCAAAGGCAGCAGCGCCAAGGTCGAGTTGAGCGAGAAGGACAAGCTCATCACCCTGTGGGGCGATTCGGACTTCCAGCTCGACCAGATCAAGGACATCCTCTTTCCGGCGATGGAGAAAAAGGAAGCCGAGAGCACCAAGCGCCTCGACTTGCAGCCGGTGCAGAAAGTGTCGGGCAACAAGGTCAAGCAGGAACTGAAGATCAAGCTCGGCATCGAAACTGAAATGGCCAAGAAGATCGTCAAGCTGATCAAGGATGCCAAGCTCAAGGTGCAAGCCTCGATCCAGGGCGACGCGGTGCGCGTTCAGGGCGCCAAGCGCGACGATTTGCAGGCGTGTATCGCGCTGGTCAAAAAATCGATTACCGACTTTCCGATCCGGCAGGGCAATTTCCGCGACTGACCACGGGTTGAGCGCAAGCCCCGCCATTCATGGCAAGGAAGCCCCAAGCTTCAGCTTGGGGTGGCTCATTATCGAACCTGCTCGTCGTCACCTGCCGCTTCGTCGGCGGATCGGCGCTGGCGGATGGCCTCGGCCAGTTGGAACACCGACATGGCGTAAAAGCTGGAACGGTTGTAGCGGGTGATGACGTAGAAATTCTCGAAGCCGAGCCAGTATTCGGTGGCCTTGCCGGGCGAGACGAGGTCGATCAGCGCCGCGAGTGCCTGCGGGTCGGCAACGGCGGCGATGCCCTGGCGCTGCAATGACTCGACCGTCAGGCTCGGGCGGATGCCGGCCTCGATCAGCGCCGCCTCCGGCGCCTCGGCGAGGCGGGCCGGCGCGGCGATCGGCTGGCCGGATTGCCAGCCGTGTTGTTCGAGAAAGCGGGCGACGCTGCCGATGGCGTCGTCGACGCTGCGACTCAAATCGACGCGCCCGTCGCCGTCGAAGTCGATGGCGAAGCGCCGCTGGCTGCCGGGCATGAATTGCGGGATGCCGATGGCGCCGGCATAGGAGCCTTTGACCGCCAGCGGATCGAAGCGGTTTTCGCGGGCCAGCAGCAGGAATTGTTCGAGTTCGCCGCGAAAATAATCGCTCCGTCGCGGGTAACGGAAGGCCAGCGTGGCCAGCGCCTCGAACACGCCGAAGCCGCCGGTGTTGCGGCCATACTCGGTTTCGACGCCGATGATGGCGACAATGATTTCCTCCGGCACGCCGTAGAGGACGCGGGCGCGCACCAGGGCGGTCGGGTGGTCTTGCCAGAAGCGGATGCCGTTCGCGATGCGCCGCTCGTTGACGAAGCGCTGCCGGTAGCGTTCCCAGGAGCGTTGCTGCGGCGAGTCGGGCGGCGCGATCAGTTGCAGCACGCGGGGGTTCGGCTTGACCTGCGCGAACTGGCCGAGCAGATCGACGGCGTCGAAGCCGTGGCGCAATTCGAGATCGCCCGCGAAATCGACGACGGCCGGATCGTCGGTGAAGGCAGGCAGGGCTTCGGTAGCGACGGCGGGGGCGGGGGCGAACAATCCGGCGAGCAGCAGCGCCGCCAAGCCGCCAAGCCGCGCACTCAGGCGCCGTTTGGCGGAACTCATGGCATTGTATTGGGGAAAGGGCACGTCACATGCTCAGGAAGGGGCGAGGGCGGATTCTAGCATTGCCCTTGTCCCAGAACCCCGCATGGGGAGTGCGGACAGGGCAATCGCATGAATATCATTGTCGTGACCGGCAAGCCCTCTCCAGCTGAACCGCTTTTACCCCTCCCGCCCTTCCCCTTCGCCTGCGGCGAAAGGGAGGGAGAAAACCAGCGCACGCTTTGGGTTTTACCCCCTCCCTTTCGGGCGAAGCCCGAAGGGGTTGGGGAGGGGGGCAAGCCGAGGGCGGCATCCTCTACGACGCTTGCATTCATGCGATTGCCCTGGGAGTGCGGAACGACTTGCTCGAGCGCATCCAACAGCGGTTTTCAGGTTGCCGGACATGACTTGCTGCCCGGAAAAAACAAGCCGCATAATAGTCTTGGCTATGGGATACGGAAATCGAGTGCAATGACCATGCTGTCAAATGCTTCCCATGATCCAGCAAAATCGTATATCATATGCCGAAAAACGGGCGGTTCCATTTCTTGTCAACGATTCCACCGCCGCCTTGGTGGTGAGAGTTCTATGCATTATGGGAAAGGAAATGACATGAATATTTTCAAGAGAGATGCTTCCCTGCATGATTTCCAGTGGGAAAATCTGGGAGATATCAAGGAAGGCCGTGGCGACTTGGGTGAGGATATGCCTGTTTTGGTGTACAGGCTGATGCAGTATACGATGCTTGATATTCTCACCAAGGATTTCGGCGCCGACAAGGCCAACGAATATTTTGTGCGCGCGGGCCACTTGGCTGGTGAAGAATTCACCAGAAATGTCCTGGATACCTCGGTGGATTTCGATACATTCCTTGCCAATCTTCAAAAGGCGCTTCAGGACCTCAGAATTGGTATTTTGCGCATGGAAGCTTTCGATACGGAAACAGGCAATATCGTTCTCACGGTAGGCCAGGATCTCGATTGCAGCGGTTTGCCCATTACCAATGAAACCGTTTGCAATTACGACGAAGGCTTTATCGCGGGTATTTTGTATACCTACACCGGCAACAAGTATTTTGTGAACGAAGTCGACTGCTGGGCCAACGGCGACCGGGTTTGCCGCTTCCACGGCTCCGTCGTCACATGACGCAAGGCTTGCCAGGCGGAAAGCAGAACAGAGAGGGCGGACAAGATTTTACATCCAGTCGCTGACCAACTCTTTACCTATTTGCGCGATGTTTTGTACTATCCAAACCGTGCGCAATTGGATGTAGCCTCTCTCCCCGAAGACTTCCGGGAACTCGGGGAGGGACTGGTTTATTTCGCCGATATGCTGAAAGAAACCAGAATACTGGCCACATCGCTTTCTCGCGGCGATCTTTCCTGCTCGCTGCCCAAACCCGATAATGAGCTGGCCTCCAATCTGAAATCTCTCCATGCCACGCTGAAACACCTGGCCTGGCAGACCAAACAGGTAGCGAACGGTGACTACAAGCAGCGCGTCACATTCATGGGCGACTTTTCCGAATCCTTCAATCAGATGGTCGTCCAGTTGAATGAACAGCGGGATGCCTTGCTGGGAGAGATCGAGACAATCCGGAAGCAGCGGCGCGATCTGGAATACAGTAATAATCTTTTTGAAATCATTACCAGCCGGCTGCCCGACTGGATCGTCGTGATCGACCGGGATACGGGGGAGCGGCTTTTTATCAATCACCCCGTCGAAAACTTCTTGATTGACGCCAGCTTCGAGTCCAGACTTTACGATGTCCTGCTGAGTCACGCCCGGAAAAAAGAAGAAAACGAAGTCCAGACGTCCGAGGAATTTCCCTTGGCCGGTGAGGGCGTGATTCAGTGGTTTTCGGTTACTTTTTATCCCCTGCACTGGCATGGATACGATGCCCTGGCCGCCGTATTGACGGATATCACCGCCAGCAAGGCCGAGATCGACAAACTGGAAGGCGTTGCCTACCGGGATGCGCTGACCGGTGTGTGCAACAGGCATTACGGCATGAATTTGCTGAATGAATGGATCGAGCGGAACCTTCATTTCGTACTTTGTTTTATCGACATCGACCGCCTCAAATACGTCAACGATGTTTTCGGCCATGCGGAAGGCGATCGCTACATTCTGGAAGTGGCGAAATTACTGCAAACATTCTCAGATGATTCCTGTCTTTGCCGATTGGGCGGGGATGAATTCATGATTCTGGCTGCCGGCATTACTCTGAAAGAAGCGGAGGATCGTTTGGGAATCTTGCGGAACGCTTTGGTCACAAAGGCGTTGGCGACGCAGGACGGCAAGCTCTACCAAGGCAGTTTGAGCTATGGCGCCATTGAAGTTGCCGAGGACAATGCGCTGCCGGCCGGCGATATCCTCTCCCAGGCGGATGAAAAAATGTATGTGTTCAAAAAGGCGCATAGAATGGAACGCCGCGATGCGCCGGCCTGACTGATTCGGCGAGGACAGAACGGCACGCCAACCGTGTGCCGCCCATGCCGGGCGCGTGGCTTATGCTTCGTTTCCCATCATATTGGTCTGGAACATGAACAAAATTCTTCCGGTTGTCCTTTCCGGCGGTTCCGGCACTCGCCTGTGGCCGCTGTCGCGCGAGAAATATCCCAAGCAGTTGCTGCCGCTGGTCGGCACGCAGTCGATGTTGCAGGCCACCGTGGCCCGCCTCGATGGCGTGGGCGATCTGGCCGAGCCGCTGCTGGTGTGCAACGAGGAGCATCGCTTCGCCGCTGCCGAGCAGATGCGCCTGCTCGGCAAGCGCGGGCGGCTGCTGCTTGAGCCGGTCGGGCGCAATACGGCGCCGGCGCTGACGCTGGCCGCGCTATGGGCGGGCCAACAGGGAGCCGACCCGGTGCTGGTGGTGATGCCGGCCGATCATGTGATTCTCGATGCGCCGCTGTTCCGGGCGGCGGTGGAGCGCGCCGTGGTCCTGGCCGAGGCGGGCATGGCCGTGACCTTCGGCATTACCCCGGATTGCCCCGAGACGGGCTACGGCTACATCCAGCAAGGGCCGGCCCTGGCCGGCGATGACGTGGCCCATGAATTGGCCCGTTTTGTCGAAAAACCGGATCGCCAGACGGCGCAGGCCTATCTCGATGCCGGCGATTACCTGTGGAATAGCGGCATTTTCGTGCTGCGCGCCTCAACCTGGCTGGCCGCCATCGAACGCTGCCGGCCCGATATTTTCGCCGCCTGCCACGCTGCGCTGGCCGGTGGCAGCGAGGATGGCGATTTCGTCCGCGTCGATCCGGCTGCTTTTGCCCAATGTCCCGCCGATTCGATCGACTACGCGGTGATGGAACGGCTCGCCGGGGGCGCCGCCGCTTTGCCCAAGGGCGTGGTGATTCCGCTGGCCGCCGGCTGGTCCGATGTCGGCGCTTGGGATGCCTTGTGGAAAATCCTGCCCAAGAGCGAGGACGGCAATGCCTGGCGCGGCGACGTGTTGCTCGAAGGCTGCCACGATACCCTGGCCATTGCCGGCAGCCGCCTGGTCGCCTGTGTCGGGCTGCGCGACATGGTGGTGGTCGAAACCGCCGATGCCGTGCTGGTCGCCCATCAAACGGCGACGCAGGAGGTGAAGAAAATCGTCGATCGCCTCAAGGCCGAGGGGCGGCTACTGGCCCAGTGGCATCGCAAGGTCTATCGGCCGTGGGGCTGGTACGACGGCATCGATACCGGCGGGCGTTTCCAGGTCAAGCACATCAATGTCAATCCCGGCGCCGCGCTGTCGCTGCAAATGCATCACCACCGCGCCGAGCACTGGATCGTGGTCAGCGGTACGGCGCGCGTGACCAAGGGCGACGAGGTGTTCCTGGTCAGCGAGAACCAGTCCACCTACATCCCGCTCGGCGTCCGCCACCGCCTGGAAAATCCCGGCATCGTCCCGCTCGAAATGATCGAAGTGCAGTCCGGCAGCTACCTCGGCGAGGACGACATCGTTCGCTTCGACGATACCTACGGCCGGCGCTGAATCAGTCGAAAAGCAGCGCCGCCGCGACCGGGCGGCCTTCGCTGGCGAGAATGTTGTAGGTGCGGCAGGCGGCTGGCAGATCCATGACTTCCAGGCCGATGCCGGCCTGGGCGAAGGGCTTGAGCCATTGCGGCGGCGGCAGGCGCAGGCGGCTGCCGGTGCCGAGCAGGACAATGCCGGCCCCCAGCCCGAGCAGCCCTTGCAGGTCGCCGGGAGTGAGGGTCGCGGCGGTGGCGCTGGTCCAGCCGGTGATGATGGATGCCGGCAGCACGATCAGATTGCCCGAGTGGCGCTCGTTATTGACGGCGACATAGCCTTCGCCGTGGGCGGTGAACTGGTTGATTCCGGCGGTATTGGCAAGCTGGAGTTTCACTGGGCAATTGTCCTGAAAAATTCGCTAGGTCTGACTGACTTTGGGGTCAATCCTGCTATACAACATGGTTTTCGTACATTTTCCCGGCCGTGTCGCGCTGTTCCAGAAATGAAGGGAAGGACGTTTACTTGGCGATTCCCAAGAACACAGCCAAGCATCGCTCAACCGCCACCAGCGCATCCGCATCAATGCGCCCGAAGGCTTGCCCTACCTTGTCGCGTTTCACGGTCATAATCTTGTCCACCATGACCTGCGAGGGTTTCTGCAAGCCGTTCTCTGTGCTGGGTTGAACGGTAATGCGCAACAACGGCGCAGCAACCAGCATGCTTGTCACTGGCAACACAGTTACGGTCGCGAGCTCGTCGAACTGATCGGACTGAATTACCAAGGCAGGTCTTGGCTTGCCAAAGTCGCCTTGCATGGCGATGGTCACGAAATGGCCCCGGATCATTACGCCCAGCCCTCCACATCGGCCAGAGCTTCATCCATGAAATGCTGCATATCCGGGTCGGCCATGTCTGCCTGCGCGGCAAGACGAGACTGGCGGTGACATTCCTCCGCAAAATCCGGCTTTCGCGTATCCGGCACCCATATTTGTACCGGACGAAGTCCTGCCATTCGCAGTGCGTTGCGGTGCTTTTGAACCCGTACATTGACATGCGTGTTTGCCATGCGAAGCGCCTCTTGTCTGTTACATGAAACAATATAGCCGCATCTGTTGTTACATGCAACGCTGGTCACGGTGATAGCCGTCCGGCAAAGAGCCGGACTCTGGCGTCGCTTGCCAAAATTGCGGCGCACCAAGGGTTAAAGTAGGATTATAACTTTTGCCCCATTGCGCCGAGACGGAATCGCCTCCATGAAGCACGTCAAGAAATCTACCAAACTTGCCAATGTCTGTTACGACATCCGCGGCCCCGTGCTGCAGATGGCGAAGCAGATGGAGGAAGAGGGTCACAAGATCATCAAGCTGAATATCGGCAATCTGGCCGCTTTCGGCTTCGATTCGCCCGAGGAAATCCAGCAGGACATGATCCGCAACCTGCCGAACGCGGCTGGCTACACGGATTCGAAGGGCATTTTCGCGGCGCGCAAGGCGATCATGCATTACACGCAGCAGAAGCACATCAAGGGCGTGACGCTGGAGGATATTTATGTCGGCAACGGCGCCTCCGAATTGATCGTCATGGCCATGAACGCGCTGCTCGACGCGGGCGACGAGGTGCTGGTGCCGGCCCCGGACTATCCGCTGTGGACGGCGGCGGTCAGCCTGTCCGGCGGCAAGCCGGTGCATTACCTGTGCGACGGCAACAAGGGCTGGCTACCGGATTTGCAGGACATCCGCGACAAGATCAACCGGAATACCCGCGCCATCGTCATCATCAATCCGAACAACCCGACCGGCGCGCTCTACCCGGACGACCTGCTGCACGAAATTATCGACATCGCCCGCCAGCACCACCTGATCATTTACGCCGACGAGGTGTATGACAAGGTGTTGTACGAGGGCGCGCGGCACACCTCGATCGCCGCGCTGTCCGAGGATGTGCTGACCATCACCTTCAACAGCCTGTCGAAAAATTACCGCTCCTGCGGCTATCGCGCCGGCTGGATGGTGGTTTCCGGCGACAAGCGGCATGCCAGGGATTACATCGAAGGGCTCGACATGCTGGCCTCGATGCGCCTGTGCGCCAATGCGCCGGGCCAGTATGGCATCCAGACGGCCCTGGGCGGCTATCAGAGCATCGACGACCTGGTGGCCGAGGGCGGCCGCCTGCGTCGCCAGCGCGACCTCGCCCACGAATTGATCACGGCCATTCCCGGCGTCACCTGCGTCAAGCCCGAGGCGGCGCTGTACATGTTCCCCCGGCTCGATCCGAAAATTTATCCGATCAAGAACGACCAGAGCTTCATCGCCGAACTCTTGCAGGAGGAGAAGGTGCTGCTGGTTCAGGGTTCCGGCTTCAACTGGCCGCATCCCGACCACTTCCGCCTGGTTTTCCTGCCGCACGAGGACGATTTGCGCGAAGCCATCGGCCGCGTCGCCCGCTTTCTGGAAAATTATCGCAAGCGCCATGGCGGCGCCTGAAGTGGCTGATGTGGAACTGATCGCCGTGACCGACGCAACGGGCGCCATCGTCGAACCCGGCTGGCTGGGCCGCGCCGAAACGGTGCACCGGCAATTGCGCCCGCAACTGCCGGCCGACTATATGGGCCGCCTGAGCGCCGTGTTCGCCAATGGCGGCCGCATGCTGCTGGCGATAAAAGGCGGCGCGGTGCGCGGCGTGGCGCTGTGGCGCCTGATCGAAAACACTTACGAAGGCCGGCGCCTGTATATCGACGATCTCGTCATTGACGAGAAGCATCGCTCGCAAGGCGTCGGCAGGCGGCTGCTCGCTGCGCTGCGCGTTACGGGAGAAGCCTGCGGCTGTGACGTGCTGGCGCTCGATTCGGGCGTGCAGCGGCAGCAGGCGCACAAATTTTATTTTCGCGAGGGGATGACCATTTCCTCGTTCTGCTTCAAGGAAACAATTCAATGATGAAACCGATCAATGTCGGCCTGTTGGGCATCGGAACCGTCGGTGGCGGCACCTTCACCGTCCTCAAGCGCAACGCGGAAGAAATCACCCGCCGCGCCGGGCGTCCGATCCGCATCACCACGGTGGCCGACAAGAATCTCGAACTCGCCCGCCGCGTCGCCGGTGACGGCGTCAAGCTCAGCGACGATGCCTTCGCCGTGGTGGCCGATCCCGATATCGATATCGTCGTCGAACTTATCGGCGGTTACGGCGTGGCCCGCGAACTGGTGCTCAAGGCCATCGCCAACGGCAAGCATGTCGTCACCGCCAACAAGGCGCTGCTCGCCGTGCATGGCAACGAAATTTTCGCCGCCGCGCGCGAGCGTGGCGTCATGGTCGCCTTCGAGGCCGCCGTCGCTGGCGGCATCCCCATCATCAAGGCGCTGCGCGAAGGCTTGACCGCCAACCGCATCGAATGGGCCGCCGGCATCATTAATGGCACCACCAACTTCATCCTCTCGGAAATGCGCGACAAGGGCCTGTCCTTCGCCGAAGTGCTCAAGGAAGCGCAGCGCCTGGGCTATGCCGAGGCCGATCCGACCTTCGACATCGAGGGCGTCGACGCGGCGCACAAGGCGACCATCATCGCGGCCATCGCCTTCGGCATTCCGATGCAGTTCGACAAGGCTTATGTCGAAGGCATCACCCAGCTTGAGGCCGCCGACATCAGGTATGCCGAACAACTCGGCTACCGCATCAAGCTGCTCGGCATCGCCAAGCGCCGCGATGCGGGCAAAACGCGGGGCATCGAACTGCGCGTGCACCCGACCCTGATTCCGGAAAAGCGCCTGATCGCCAATGTCGAAGGCGCGATGAACGCCGTCCTCGTCAATGGCGACGCCGTCGGCGCCACGCTCTACTATGGCAAGGGGGCCGGCGCCGAGCCGACCGCCTCGGCGGTGATCGCTGATCTGGTCGATGTCACCCGCCTGGCCACCGCCGACCCCGAGCATCGCGTGCCGCACCTCGCCTTCCAGCCGAACGCCATGTCCGATCTGCCCATCCTGCCGATGAGCGAGGTCGAAACCGGCTACTACCTGCGCCTGCGCGTCGAGGACAAACCGGGCGTGCTCGCCGACATCACCCGCATCCTGGCCGACCAGGGCATCTCCATCGACGCCCTCCTGCAACGCGAGCCGGAGGAAGGCGAGGGCGAAACCGACATCATCATCCTCACCCACGTCTGCCAGGAAAGCGCCGCCGACGCCGCCATCGCCAAAATCGAGGGGCTGGCGGCGCAAAAAGGCAAGGTCAAGCGCATCCGCCTGGAAGAACTCCAGTAAGCTGGTGACGGCGGCGAATCAAAAACGGGGGCCGTGGCCTCCGTTTTTGTAAAGGTTTTTCGACTCAATCCCGCCGCACTGCCTCCACCATCAACGCATCGAGCTTGAACGAATCATCGTTCTGCACGCCGAAGTACTGCCGTACTTCATCGGGCGCATGCCGCCACAGCGAACGAATCGCGCTGACGCGCTCGGCGCTCGTGTGCATCCGAGCGACCCAGCCGTCAAACTCGATGTCGAGGCGCCAGCGCTGCGTCACCTTGGCGTCGAAACCCGCCGCATCGAGCATGGCGATCCACTCGTCAGCGCGATAGTCGCGGATATGCGACGCATCGCGCAGCACTTCGACCGCCTGAAAATACGTGTCGCAAAGCGGGTCGTCGATGCCTGCGATGTCGATGAATTTCAGCCGCCCACCCTTTTTCAACACGCGATGCGCCTCGGTGAGCGCCTTGGGCACGTCGCGCCAGTGGTGCGCGCTCAGGCGGCTGATCGCCCAATCGAACGAGGCATCGGCGAACGGCAACGTTTCCGCCGCGCCCTGCCGCGTGCGGATCGTCGTCAATCCGCGTTCCTTCGCTACGGCTTCGACCGTGGCGAGCATCTGAGGAGCGATGTCGTAGGCAACCACATCGCGCACATGCGGCGCGACCGCGAAACTCGCATGGCCGGCGCCGCAACCCATGTCCAGCACCGTGGCGTTGCCACCGGAGGCTGCGAATGTCGCAGCAAGGTTCTCCAGATCGGCGCCCGTGGCGTGGACCTTGCTGGTGAGATAAGCGGCAGCGCTTGTGCCGAATGCCTCGGCAACCTGATCATGGTGCTTCATTAATTCCTCCGTCGGTGATAGGGGCGCCAAAACAGCGCCCGCCGTCATTACAATAGAGGTCCATTTGTACCGGTACAAGTTAAGCAGACATACTGGTATAAACAACACCTGCTTTCGTCCTCATGCCTATCGATGTCCGCTCCTTTGCCGCCGCCAGTCCGCTCGACACCACGCCCGCACGTGCGCTCGGCGAGTTCATCCGTGCTCATCGCGAACGTCTGACGCCAGCAGCCGTCGGTTTGCCACCTGGCCTGCGCCGCCGCGCGCCAGGGCTGCGCCGCGAGGAGGTTGCCCAGCTTTGCGGCGTGAGTTCGACTTGGTACACGTGGATCGAGCAAGGACGGCCCGTGTCGGCATCGGCTGACGCGCTTGCGCGCATTGCCGTCGCACTGCAACTCTCGCGCGCCGAGCGCGCCTATCTGTTCGAACTGGCCGCGCAGCGCGATCCCGCCGAGCCCGATCCGGCCAATGCCGCCGATGCGCCCGCTGCGCTGCTGCGCACGGTGCAACTCGTGGATGCACCCGCCTACGTGCTCGACCGCCAGTGGACGGCGCTCGCCTGGAACAGCCACGCGGCGGACCTGTTCACGGGCTGGCTCGACGGCGGGAACGATCGCAACCTGCTGCGCTTCACGTTTACCGAGCCGTGTGCTCGCGAACTGATCGTCGACTGGGAAACACGTGCGCGGCGCCTCGCCGCCGAATTCCGCGCCGATTCGATCCGCCATCTGAGCGACGCGCCGACGCGCGCGTTGATCGATTCGCTGATTGCGACGAGCGATGACTTTGCGCGCTTCTGGGGCTTGCAGGATGTATTCGAGCGCGAGGGTGGACGGCGCGAATTCAATCACCCGCGCCACGGCCGCATCGTCTGCGACCAGATCACGTTCAAGCCGGCACACCGCGAGGATTTAAAGCTTGTGGTGCTGGTGCGGCTCTAAATCGCTATGCAGCACCTCCTTTTCGCACCGTCGGGATCGACGGCAGGCGGGCGCCGGCCAATTCATTTCGCCGATGGCGATACCGATCAAGGAATCGCCGTCGGCCGCCCGGCAGAATCCGCGAACGCCACGATTGTGGCGCAATCCTGCAAGGAGAAGAACGATGGCCTGCAACCACACCACCCCCGAAGCCCTGTACCCGTTCGACGCGCGCGGCGTCGCCAAGCGTTTTCGTCATGCCGCCATTTTCGGCGCCCTCGACGCCCTGCAACCGGGCGAAACCATGCGCTTTTGCAACGACCACGATCCGCTGCCGCTACTCGCCCAGTTGCAGCAGCGTTATGGCGACCATCTGGCGATCGAGTACCGCCAGCGTGAACCGGGCGCCATCGTCATTGATTTTTCCGTTGTCGGTTGATTCACGGCTCTATAAAACTGGATTGCTGCGCTCGCAATGACCTTGGTTTTTACGCTGTCATTGCGAGGAGCGAAGCGACGAAGCAATCCATGAAAAGTCCCCCGATTCCCACGGAACCTTGCTCCCTACCGCCGGCCTGACCCTGCTTGCCCTGTTCGCCAGTGTTGCCCTGACCCTGGCCGGCTGGGGTTCGCCGCTGGCGGTGGAACATCTGGCTTTCGCCGTCGGCATCGTGCCGCTGATTTTCGCGGCCATGCTGCATTTCGTGCCGGTGCTGACCCGCACCGGCAATCCCGGTCGCTGGCCGCGCCTCTTGCCGGCGGCGGCCCGCCTCGCCGGCCTCCTGCTCGTGGCCGCGCTGCAAGGGCTGCTGCCGTACTGGCTTTTGCATCCGGCGGCTCTGGCCGACCTGCTGCTGGCCCTTGTCCTGCTGGCGTGGATCGCCGCCCGCGCCCGCGCCGCGCTGGGGCCGTCGCATCCCGGCTGGCGCTGGTACGCGGCTGCCTTGGCCTGCCTGATTCTGGCGCTGGCCGCCGTGCTGGCGATGACGATCTGGCCGCAACACTGGCTGGCGCTGCGCCCGCTGCGCTATTTCCATCTGCACCTGAATACCTTGGGACTGGTCGGACTGGCCGCGCTTGCCACCTTGCCGGTGCTGTTGCCGACCGCCTGCGGCAAGCCCGATCCGGCTGCCGCTGACTGGCTTCGGCGTTACCTGTGGCCTGCTCTTGGCGGCGTGCTGCTGATCGCCATTGGCACTTGGCACTGGCGCAGCACCTGGTATTGGCTGCTGGCTGCCGCCGGGAGCGGCCTGCTACTGGCGGCGCTGTTTGCGCTGTTGCGGCAATGGGGGCGCGCTTTCGGTTGGCGGCTGCTGTTGAGTGATGGCGTCGCCGTCTCCCTGCTGGCCGCCGTTGCTGGCCTGATATTGACGCTGCTTGGCGGTCTGGTGCACGGGATCAGCCCTGATCTGGCGCGGCCCACGTTGTCGGCCTGGCTGTTCGGTTTCCTGCTGCCGCTGGTCACCGGCGCGCTCGCGCAATTGCTGCCGGTGTGGCGCTGGCCGGGACCGCAACAGCCGGTGCGGCTGGAAATGCGCCGCCGGCTGGCCGTTGGCGGCGGCTGGCGGGCGCTCTTGTTTCTTGCCGCCGCCCTGCTGGCGTTGGCCGATCATACGCATCTTGGCGTGATTTTCGCCACGGCGGGCCTTCTGTTATTCGCCGTGGCCTTGTTGCGCGCCGCGCTTGTCCGGGGCGCGGCGCGGTAGAATCAAACCCTTTGCTTTTCAGGGTTTTTGCCATGCGCTATATCTCGACCCGCGGCCACGCCGCGCCGCAGGCTTTCTGCGACATCCTGCTCGGCGGCCTGGCGCCGGATGGCGGTCTCTATCTGCCGGAAAGCTATCCGCGAATCAGCCGGGCCGAGCTGGATGCCTGGCGCGGACTGTCCTATGCCGATCTGGCTTACGAAATCCTCCGCCGCTTCATCGACGACATTCCGTCCGCCGACCTCAAGGCCATCATCGCCCGCACCTATACCGCCGATGTTTATTGTCACGCGCGCAACGGCAGCGACGCGGCGCGCATCACACCGCTGACGCGGCTCGACGAGAATCTCTACACGCTGGAATTGTCGAACGGCCCGACCCTGGCTTTCAAGGACATGGCCATGCAACTGCTCGGCAATCTGTTCGAGTATGTGCTGGAACGGCGCGGCGAGTCGATCAACATTCTCGGCGCCACCTCCGGCGATACCGGCTCGGCGGCCGAATACGCCATGCGCGGCAAGCACAATGTCAAGGTTTTCATGCTCTCGCCGGAGGGCCGGATGAGCGCCTTCCAGCGCGCCCAGATGTATTCGCTGGCCGACGCCAATATTTTCAACATCGCCGTCAGCGGCATGTTCGACGACGCCCAGGACATCGTCAAAGCGGTTTCCAACGATGCCGACTTCAAGGCCAGGTACAAGATCGGCGCCGTCAACTCGATCAACTGGGCGCGCGTTCTGGCGCAAATCGTCTATTACTTTCAGGGCTATTTCCTGGCCACCCAAACGAACGACGAGCAGGTCGCCTTCGCCGTGCCTTCCGGCAATTTCGGCAATATCTGCGCCGGCCACATCGCCCGCCGCATGGGCCTGCCGATCGCCCGCCTGGCGCTCGCCACCAACGAAAACGACGTGCTCGACGAATTTTTCCGCAGTGGCGTCTATCGCCCGCGCGCCTCGGTCGAAACCCATGTGACTTCCAGCCCGTCGATGGATATTTCCAAGGCTTCCAATTTCGAGCGTTTCGTATTCGATCTGGTCGGCCGCGATCCGGCCATCGTCCGCGAATTGTGGGCCAGGGTGGATCAGGGCCTGGCTTTCGACCTGTCAGCCACGCCGCACTGGGCCGACGTGGCGCGTTTCGGCTTCGTTTCCGGCAAGAGCGCCCACGGCGACCGCATCAACACCATCCGCTTCGCCCAGGGGCGCTATGGCGTGATGCTCGACCCGCATACCGCCGACGGTCTCAAGGTGGCGCTGGAACACCGCCTGCCGGGCGTGCCGATGATCGTGCTGGAAACGGCGCAGCCGGCCAAGTTCGAGGACACCATCCGCGAGGCCCTGGGCAGCGAGCCGCCGCGTCCGGCCGACCTCGCTGGCATCGAGCAATTGCCGCAGCGGGTCGCCGTCATGGCGCCGGATGTCGAGGCGGTCAAGCGTTTCATCGCCGAGCGAGTTTGAATAGAGAAAAATGCACTGGAACTTCTGCCCCTGCTGCGCCGCGCCGCTGGTCATGATGACCGCCGGGGAGGACAGCGGCCAGATGGAACGGCTGCGTTGCCCGGCCTGCGGCTTCACGCACTGGAATAATCCGACGCCGGTACTGGCGGCCATCGTCGAGTACCGCGGTCAGGTGTTGCTGGCGCGCAATGCCGCCTGGCCGGGGAAAATGTTCGCGCTCATCACCGGCTTCATGGAAGCGGGCGAAACGCCGCAGGAAGGCATCGTGCGTGAAATCAGGGAAGAAACCGGCCTCGATGCCGCCGCGCTCGATCTGGTGGGCGTGTACGACTTCCAGCGCATGAATCAGGTCATCATCGCTTACCACGCGGTCGCCGCAGGCGAAGTGCGGCTGTCGCCCGAACTGGCGGATTACCGTCTGGTCGACCTGCACGATCTGAAATGCTGGCCGACCGGCACCGGCTATGCGCTGGCCGACTGGCTGCGCTCGCGCGGGCGCGAGCCGGTGTTTCTCAGCGCCGAGGAATACGCCGAGCGCCGCTGGGGGGTGGAACAGGCCATGAACATGGCAAAGGAAGTTGAGGCACACGAGATTTGAATCGGGGCGCGCATGGGCGCCACACAACGCGTGGGGGAGGGGTCATGCTGATCTGGGGAGCGGTTTGGGGGGCGCTGATCGGGGTTCTGACGGAAGGTTTCGCGGGCATGACGCTGGGCGCCCTGCTCGGGCTGCTTGCCGGCGGAACGCTGCAAAAAACCGTGCGCCGGCAGATACGGAATGAAATCGCGGCGGCGCAGCGGCAGGCGGCGCTGGAAGCGGCGGGGACCAAGCCGGATTCACCGGCGCGAGTCGCTCCCACGCTTCGGCCGGCGGATTCCGCATCCCGGCCAATGGCTTCCACGCCGTGGGGGCGCGAGGCCGATGGACAGCCGCCCCGAACGCCGGCCGATCTGAAAGCGCCGATCCCGACACGCGGCGCCGAGTCGCCAGGCGCCTTCTCGCCCGCCATCCCGGCGGCGGCGGACGATCTGCCGCTGGTCGAGCGGGAAGCCCAAACCCTGGCCGCAACCCTGGCCGAAGTCGAGGCCCTGGCCGCCGCCGCCAAAGCCGCGTCGCCGCCACGCCACTCCGCGCCACCACTGCTCCCGCCCGCCCCGCCCGGCGCGCTGGATCAGGCTGCCGCCGCCGTGCGCAACTGGTTCGTGCAAGGCAATACTATCGTGCAAGCCGGTCTGGTGATCCTGTTCATCGGCCTGGCCTTCCTTGTCCACTATGCGGCGCAGTCGGGCCTGTTCCCGGTGGAACTGCGGCTGACGGCCATCGGCGCCGTCGGCGTGATGTTGCTGGTAATGGGTTTTCGCCGACGCGAGGTCAAGCCGGCCTTCGGGCTGTCGCTGCAAGGCGGCGGCGTGGCCGTGCTGTACCTGACGGTGTTCGCCGCGTTCCGCTTCTACCAGTTGTTGCCGCCGCTGGCGGCGTTTGCCGTCATGCTGCTGGTGTGCGCCTTCAGTTGCGCGCTGGCGCTGCTGCAAAATTCGCGGACGCTGGCTTTCGCCGCCTTTGCCGGCGGCTTCGCCACGCCGCTGCTGCTCTCCACCGGCGGCGGCAACCATGTCGCGCTGTTCAGTTATTACACGCTGCTGAATCTGGCGATTCTCTTCATCGCCACGCGCCGCGCCTGGCGCGAACTGAACCTGCTCGGCTTTATCGCCACCTTCGGCGTCGCCGGCATCTGGGGCTGGACGCGCTACAGCGTCGAGCATTACGCCAGTTCGCAGCCTTTCCTCATCGCTTTCATCGCCATCTTCATCGCCACCGCGATTCTCTACGCCCGCGCCACGCCGCTGCGGCTGGGCCGGAGTATCAGTCAGGCGGTGGACAGCACGCTGGTATTCGGTACGCCGCTGCTCGGCTTCGGCCTGCAAGCGGGCTTGGTGCAGCCGTTCGAGTACGGCGCGGCGTTTTCGGCGCTGGTTTTCGGCGCTGTCTATCTCGTGCTGGCGGCGTTGCTGCTGCGCCGGAGCAGCAACTACCGGTTACTGGCCGAGTGCTTCCTGGCGCTCGGCGTCGGCTTCGCCACGCTGGCCGTGCCGCTGGCGCTGGATGCCAACTGGACCAGCGCGGTCTGGGCGCTGGAAGGCGCGGCGGCGTTCTGGGTCGGCATGCGGCAGGCGCGCTGGATGCCGCGCGCCTTCGGGTTGTTGCTGCAAGTGCTGGCGGTGTTGAGTTATTTCGGCGCTCTCGCACTGCCGACGGACCCCGAAATTTGGCTGGTGGTCTTACGTCATCTCGATGTCAGGGCTACGCCGGTCAGTCCTTGGCCGCTGGCGCATCCCGCTTTTCTCGGCGCGTTGCTGATCGCGCTGCCCGCCGTGGCGCTGGCCCGGTGGACGCGCGCGCCGCTGCCGCACAGCGGCTCGCGCTGGGCGCAAGGCTACGCGGCGCTGGAAGCGCGGCTGCCGACACTGCTGCTGCTCTATGGCTTTGCCATGTGGCTGCTGGCCTGGTGGATGGAGTTCGAACGCCGCCTGCCGCCCGTGGAGGCGGGGCAGTGGAGCGTGCCCGTCTGGGACAAGTTCGTCGCGCTCTGGCTGATGACCGGCATGACCCTGCTCTCGTCCGCCGCGCTGTTCCTCTGGGGGCAGCGGGCGCGCTGGCCGGCGGCGAGCTGGCCCAGCCGCCTGATTCTGCCGGTGCTGGCTCTGGTGTTGCTGACGCAGTGGGGCAACGGCTGGCGCGTCAGCGACTGGCCGGCCGCCTTGGGCTGGCCGTTGGCGCTGGGTCTGCACGCCTGGCTGCTGCGCCGCAACGAGGCGGACGACGGCCTGCTCAATGCCGCGTGGCGGCGCTGGCTGGGCTGGCAGCACACCGGCACGGTGTGGCTGGCGGTTCTGCTCATCGGCGACGTGTTGTCCGACTGGGCCTGGCGCAATGATCTGTGGGACACGGATTGGGCCAGCGTCGTCGGTGTGCTGGCGGCGACGGCGGTGTTGCTGGCGCTGACCTTCTGGGCGGGCCGCGCCAACCGCGCCGAGACGCGCGCGCATTTCGCCTGGCCGCTCAATCCGCATGCCGAAGCCTACTACTGGCGCGCTGCCGCGCCGCTGGCGCTGCTGCTGGTGTTTGGCGCGTTCGCGTTGGCCTTGACTTCCTCCGGGGATACCGAGCCGCTACCTTACATCCCGCTGCTCAACCCGACCGACCTGATGCTGCTGCTCGCCATCGGCGCGCTGCTGCTCTGGCGCGGCGCGATGCTGGCGGCCGAGCCGCGTCCCACCGGCGCCGAGCCGCTAAACCAACCGGTATTCTGGGTCGTCATCGGCTTGCTGGCGCTGGTGGCCTTGAGCACCGTCTGGCTGCGCGTGGCGCATCACTTCTTCGCCGTGCCGTGGCGCGCCCACGCGCTGTTTGACAGTTTCGTGGTGCAGACCGGCTACGCCATTTTGTGGTCCCTGATCGCACTGGCGCTGATGGTCGCCGCGCACCGCCGCGCCCTGCGCCCGGCCTGGCTGGCCGGCGCGGCGCTGCTGGCGCTGGTGGTGGCCAAGCTGATTCTGGTCGATCTGTCCAACCGTGGCGGCGGCGAACGCATCGTCGCCTTCATCGGCGTTGGCGTGCTGATGCTGGTCGTCGGCTACTTCGCGCCCCTGCCGCCCAAGCAAGCAACAGAAAGGGAATTGTGATGCCGCAGCGCGCCGCTTTCGCACTGATCCTCGCCATCGCTGCCGCGCCCCTGGCGCTGGCCGCGCCGCCAAGCGATGCCCCGGACGGCTACGCCGCCCGCTGGCCGCTGCAACTGCCCGCCGACGCCAGCCTGACGCGGCTGCCCTTGCCCGCCGAGGTGCTGACGCGGGTGCAGACCGCCGATCTGCGTGATCTGCGCGTATTCAACGCCGCCGGTCAGCCGGTGCCGCTGGCGCTGGACCGTTCCAGTCCCGATACCCGCGCTCCCGCGCCGGCGGCGATCGAACTGCCGGCGCTGCCGATCATGGCCGCTGGGCAAACCGTCAGCGCCGTCAGCGCCGGCCTGTCGCTGCGCATTGAAGAAGGGCCACAGGGCCGCGTGGTGCGGCTCGACGACCCGTCCGCCGCCGCCAGTGCGCCGCCCGCGCTGGTCGGCGCACTGATTGACGCGCGCGAGCAAAAAATCGCGCTGCAAGGCATCGAACTGGACGTCGACTGGCCCGCCGCGCGCCCCTTCACCTTCCGCCTGCATGTCGGCAGCGACCTGCGGCAGTGGCAGCCCTTGGGCGAGGTTACGGCCTACCGCGGCGCCGACGGCGTGCTGACGGCGCCGCCGCATGTGGCCTTGCACAGCGTCACGCTGCAAGGGCGCTACTTGCGCCTGACCTGGGACGCTGTGCCCGACGACACCGTACAGTTGCGCGGTGTGCGCCTGCTGCCCGAGCCGCCGCAGGCCGCGCCCGCCCGCGTGGCGGCGCCGCTGGCGCTGCCCGAGGGCGCGGCGCGCGACGCGCGCGTGCTCGAATGGCGGCTGCCTTTCGCCACGCCGCTGGCGGCGCTGGATATCCGCGCCGCCGGGCCGGCGGCCCTCGTGCCGGTGCGCGTGCTGGCCCGCCAGCAGCGCGAGCAGCCGTGGACGCCGCTGGCGCGCCACGTCGTGTTCAGCCTGACGCAGGATGGGCAGATGCGGCACAGCCCGGCGCTGGAACTGGGTCAGGCCGCCTGGCGCGAATGGCGGGTGGTGGCCGATGATTCTTCGCCCGGTTTCACCGAGCCGCCGCAAGTCACGGCCTGGTTTGAACCGGCGCAACTGGTATTCGTCGTCAGCGGCCCGCCGCCCTTTACGCTGGCTGTGGGCCGCGCCGACGCGCCGCTCGCCCGCCTGCCGCTGAACAGCCTGATTCCCGGCTACGAAGCCGGCGCGCAGGGCAAGCTGCCCGTTGCCAGCCTGGCAGCGGAAGCGGCCAGACCGCCAGCGTCCGCCGCCGCCGTAACCACCACGGTCGTCGAGGCGCAGCGCGACTTGCGCAGTTGGACTCTGTGGGCCATTCTCCTGGCCGGCGTGCTGGCGCTGGGCGGCATGGCCTGGATCTTGGCGCGCCAGCTCGACAAGCCGCGCAGCGCGGCGCGGGAATGAAAAAGGCCCGCGGCGCTTTTCTCAAGCGCTGCGGGCCGTTATCCCGCCCATACGCGGGATGCGACGCTACAGGTAGATGACGGCCGGGAAGACCGCGATGGCGAGAACCAGCACCAGCCATTCCAGATTGTGCCGGGCCAGAAAGCCGGTGAAGTGCAGGATCAGGATGGCGATGGCGGCCGCATAGAACAGCGCGAACAGCATATGAACTCTCGTTATCGGATGGCTGCCCGGATTATGCCGACAAAAACGCCGCCTCGCCAGCGGGGTTAATCGACGAAGCGCATGGACAGGTCGAGCGCCTTGACATCCTTGGTCAGCGCGCCGACCGAGATGCGCTGCACGCCGGTTTCGGCGATGGCGCGGATGCTTTCCAGGCTGACATTGCCGGAAGCTTCGAGCACGGCCCGGCCAGCGTTGCGGCGGGCGGCTTCGCGCATCATTTCCAGCGTGAAATTGTCGAGCAGGATCATCGTCGCCCCGGCGGCCAGCGCGGCGTCGAGTTCGTCGAGCGATTCGACCTCGATCTGGATGAACTGGCAGCGTTCGCCGGCCGCCGTGGCGATGCGGCGCGCCGCCGCCAGCGCCGGGGCGATGCCGCCAGCGGCGTGGATATGGTTTTCCTTGATGAGGATGGCGTCCCACAGCGCCAGCCGGTGATTGCCGCCGCCGCCGCAGCGGACGGCGTATTTCTGGGCAAGGCGCAGGCCGGGCAGGGTTTTGCGCGTATCGACCACGGCCGCCCCGGTGCCGGCGATGGCGTCGGCGTAGCGGCGCACCTTGCTGGCTACCGCCGACAGCAGTTGCAGGAAATTCAGGGCGCTGCGCTCGGCCGAGAGCAGGGCGCGCGCCTTGGCCTCGATGGTGCATAGCGTCTGCCCGGCGGCGATGCGCTCGCCGTCGGCGGCCTGCCAGACGATGCGGGCCTGCGGGTCGAGGCGGCGCACGCAGGCTTCGAACCAGGCGCAACCACAGAGCACGCCGGTTTCGCGCGAAACGACCGTGGCCCGCGCCAGGCGGCCAGCGTCAACGAGATCGGCGCTGAGGTCGCCGGGGCCGAGATCTTCTTCCAGGGCAGCGGTGACGTTACGGTCGATTTCGGAAGCGAGCGGAATGGCGAAGTCGAGGGTCATGGCGCGAGGGATTGGCGAATGGGAGGATGGGCATTGTATACCGTCCGCACGGCGTGCCGACGGCGGCGCCAGCGCGGAGGTTGCCGCAGCCAGTCGTTGAACAGGAGGCGGGCGGCGTCGGCGATTTCACTGGCGGTCAGGCCGACCGGGCCGATGCCGGCGGCGACCAGGCGGTCGGCGGCGGCGCCATGCAGGTGAACGCCGGCCAGCAGGGCTGGCACTGGCGGCCAGCCCTGGCCGAGCAGGGCCAGTACCAAGCCGCTCAACACGTCGCCCATGCCGGCCGTGGCCATGCCGGAATTGCCGCTGTCATTGATCCACCATTGCCCATCCACCGTCGCCACTACCGTGCCGCAACCCTTGAGCGCGACATGACAGCGATAGCGGCGGGCGATTTCGCGAGCGGCGGCGAGGCGGTCGGCCTGCACTTCGTCAGCGCCGATTTCAAGCAGGCGTCCGGCCTCGCCCGGATGCGGCGTCAACAGGGCGGGCAGGCGGCGCTTGGCCAAGGCTTGTTGCAGATTTTCCTCGCTGCCTACCAGATTGAGGGCGTCGGCATCGAGCAGCAGCGGCAGATCGAGGGCGATGGCGGTTTCCACCAGTTCCGAGGCTTCCAGCGAAATGCCCAGGCCCGGCCCGCAGGCCAGCGCCGTCAGCGGCGTTTGGAGCAGCGCCTGTGGCCGGCGCAGCATCAATTCCGGTTGTAGCGGATCGAAATCCGGCGCCTGCGGGTCGATCAGGCCGGCGTAAACGCGGCCGGCGCCGAGCTTCAAGGCGGCGCGGGCGGCCAGAAAGGCAGCGCCGACCATCGACGGCGCGCCGCCGACCACGCCGACGCTGCCGAAATTGCCCTTGTGGCTGTTGCGCTGGCGCGGCAGCAGATGCTCGGCGAAGGTGGCGGGAGTAATGCAGCGGCCATCGGGCGGCAGTTCGGCCGGCGGATCGAGATCGAGGCGGGCGAGGCGAATCTGCCCGCAGTAATCGGGGCCGTCGGCGGTCAGCAAACCCGGCTTGCCGGCGATGAAAGTCAGGGTATGTGTGGCGCGGACGACGACGCCCGGCGCCGCGCCGCGTTCGGCATCCAGTCCGGAAGGGCAATCGAGCGCCAGCACCGGGCAGCGGTCGCGTTCGGCGATGTGGTTGATGGCCTCGATCAGCGCGGCGTGACGGCCTTCCGGCGGGCGGCCAAGGCCGATGCCAAAAAGCCCGTCGATGACCAGCGCCCAGCGCTGCCGCTCGGGAATCACCTCGACGGTGCTGCCGCCAGCCGCGGTGAAATCCTGCCAGGCGGTGGCGGCATCGGCCGGCAGGCGGGCAGTGTCGCCGGCAAAAACGACGGTCACAGCGAAAAAACGCTCGCGCAGCAGGCGGGCGGCCACCAGGGCATCGCCGCCGTTATTGCCGGGGCCGGCGACGACGAGAACCGGCAAGCCGCCAGGCAACGCCAGTTCGCCAGCCCAGTCCGCCGCTGCCGTGCCGGCGCGCCGCATCAGATCATCCTCAGCATGGCGCTGCTCCAGCGCGCGCAGGGAGGGGCCGAGGTAGAGGTCGGTATTCATTGGGCAAGTTCTCGCAGTAAGCATAACCACATGACGACAAGGATGATATTGCTCGTTGCGAAAACCAGGAAGCGGTGCGCGACATGGTTGTAGGTGAGGTAAATGAGGCTATGCGCCACGCGCAAGCCAAAAAAGACCCATGCCAGCACGATGATGGCGGTGGATACGCTGTGCGTTACATACGAGACAAGGCAGAGCACATAGAAAAGAACCGGAACCTCCAGCAGATTCATGAAGACCCGGTTGGGCGCGCTGACCGCGACCGGGACATTGCCCGATTCGCCATATTTGAAGTCGGCGGCCGTGACCAAGCCGGCAGCTGCGGCCTTGAACCTTTGGTAGGGGATCAGGATCAATACTGCAACGGTCCATCCCACCAAAGCCATGACCGGCCAGAAGATGTCTATTGCGCTCAAGATATTGCCTCAGTTCAGCGCGGCGGAGAGCTTGCGGCGAAATTCGCGGATCAGGTCGTCGTATTGCTCGCCGGCCAGTGCCTCGAACAGTTGCAGCAGCGCTTGGCGGCCAGCGCCGTCGGCGAAGGCGCGGTTGCGGTGGACGACTTCAAGGGCCGCTTCAAGCGCCTCACGGAAGCGGTTTTGGGCGGCGTAGGCGCGCGACAGCTCAAGGCGCGTCGCGTGGTCATCCGGATTGGCGGCGAGCTTCGCTTCCAACGGCGCCGTCTCGGCGGCGCCGGCGGTCAGCGCCAGACGGGCGCGCAGGGCGGCGGCGCGGTCGCCTTCCTGTTTATATTCGGCGGCCAGGATTTGTGCCGCCTCGTCATTGCGGCCCAGTTGCAGCAGCAATTCGCTGGCGTCGAGGCGGATCGCTTCATCCTCGGGTAACTGCCGGCTGGCTTCGACGAGGATGTCCAGCGCGGCCTCGAACTGGCCTTCGGCGGCGAGCGCGGCGGCCTGCTCGCGCGGCGCGGCGTTGTTTATTCCGCCCGGCAGGGCAACGCGCTCGATGAAAGCGCGCAACGGGCCTTCCGCCAGGGCACCGGCGAATTCGTCGACCAGCCGGCCCTGGAACAGCACCTTGACCGTGGGGATGCTGCGCACGCCGAAATGCTGCGCCAGTTCCGGGTTCTCGTCGGCATTGACGCGAGCCAGCAGGAAGCGCCCGGCGTATTCCCCGGCCAGTTTTTCCAGCAGCGGCTTCAGGGTTTTGCACGGCTCGCACCATGGCGCCCAGAAGTCGAGCAGCACCGGCACCGTGTCGGCCGGCAGCAATACCTTGGTTTCAAAATCTTGGAGGGATACGTCAAAAGCGAATGAGGGCATGGGTGTCTCGGGTGCAGGGTCAAGTAGCAAATGAATTCTACCGCCAGCCCGCCAGCGGCGGGAGCTGGGAAGCGTAGCGGGAGATTCGGATTTTCGGCCTTTCCCCCTTGACCAATCCAGGAAGTGTCTGGATAATGCGCGCCTCCAAACGGACGCGGGGTGGAGCAGTTGGCAGCTCGTCGGGCTCATAACCCGAAGGTCGCAGGTTCAAGT
>WREP01000017.1 GCA_009779265.1 Betaproteobacteria bacterium | reverse complement strand
GGCGGTCATGAGGCTGGGGGGCGATTCATCAGGGTTGTTTCAAACATGAAAGATGAACGTCGTGCCGAAGAAGCACCCCTCCCCGGCCCTCCCCTCCGCCTGCGGCGCAAGGGAGGGAGAAAAGCCACGGCGCGCGCGGGCCGCCGCTTTTGCCCCCTCCCTTGCGGGCGAAGCCCGAAGGGGAGGGTTGGGGAGGGGTAATTCATTTTTTAACAAATAGTTACAAGCGTTTTTTCAAGTCGTTTGCGAATATTTTCCAGGCTGTCGTTGCCGTCGATCAGGCAAATGCGCTCCGGGCAGGCGGAGGCTCGTTCCAGATAAGCCTGGCGGACGCGCTCGTGGAAATCGGCGCGCTCTTGCTCGAAGCGGTCGAGGCTGCGGCTGGCGAGGGCGATGCGCTCGCGTGCTACTTCCAGCGGCAGGTCGAAGAGCAGGGTCAGATCCGGTTGCAGGTGGCCGTGCACCCAGTGTTCGAGCTGGCGCAGCTTGTTCCGTTCGAGGCCGCGGCCGCCGCCCTGGTAGGCGTAGGTGGCGTCGCTGAAGCGGTCGCAGACGACCCATTCGCCGCGTTCGAGCGCCGGTTCGATGACTTGCGCCAAGTGTTCGCGGCGGGCGGCGAACATGAGCAGGGTTTCGGTTTCCAGGTGCATATTGCGGTTGAGCAGCAATTCGCGCAGTTTCTCGCCGAGCGCCGTGCCGCCCGGCTCGCGCGTCACATGCACGGTCAGGCCGCATGCGCGCAGACGCTCGGCCAGCCAGTCGACGTGCGTGCTCTTGCCGGCGCCGTCGATGCCCTCGAAGGTGATGAACTTGCCTTTCACTTTCTTCTCCTTTGGTATTGGTTCACCGCCCGGTTGTGCTCGTCGAGCGTTTGCGAAAAATGGCTGCTGCCATCGCCCCTGGCGACAAAATACAAGGCGCTGGAAGCGGCCGGATGCAAGGCCGCATGGAGCGATGCCTGCCCCGGCATGGCGATGGGCGTCGGCGGCAGGCCGCGCCGGGTGTAGGTGTTGTAGGGGGTGTCGGCGAGCAGGTCGCGCTTGCGCAGATTGCCGTCGAAACTCTCGCCAAGGCCGTAAATAACCGTCGGATCGCTCTGCAAGGGCATACCTATGCGCAGGCGGTTGACGAAAACGGCGGCGACCAATTCGCGGTCGGCATCGCGCCCGGTTTCTTTCTCGATGATGGAAGCCATGATCAGCGCCTCATGGGGCGAGCGGTAAGGCAGGCCGGCGGCGCGCCCGGCCCAGGCTTCGGCCAACCGTTGCCGCATGGCGCGGGCGGCGCGGGCAAGCAGATCGAAATCGCTCGATTGCTTGTCGAACAGGTAGGTATCGGGGAACAGCCAGCCTTCCAGGCTGCTTTGCTCAAGCCCCAGACGCTGGCTGATTTCGGCTTCGGTGAGGCCGCGGCTGTCGCCGCGCAGGTCGTGATGTTCCGCGAGCCGCGCCCGCCATTGGCGCAGAGTCCAGCCTTCGACGAGGGTGATGGCGCTCTGGGTGACGCGGCCACTGAGCAGCTTGTCGAGCAGTTGCCAGGGGGTGATGCCCTGCGCGACCGAATAGCTGCCGGCCTTGATGCCGGTGTCGGCGCCGCGCAGGCGGGCCAGCAGGAGCAACAGCGACGGCTCGACGGCAACGCCGGCCTCGCGCATCTGAGTGATCGCCCCGCGCAGACTGCTGCCGTCGGCAATGTGGAAATCGACCGGCGAGCTGCGCAGTGCCAGCGGCTGCCCCGCCCACCACCCGAATCCGGCGACGGCGGCGGCGAGCGAGAGGACGGCAAGGAGTAGGAGTTTGGTCAGGAGGCGCAAGGGGATTGGGCGGCGGGCTGTTCTCGCCCGCGGCAAGCGGGTCGATTTCGGGCGATATAATAGCGCACCCTCCGAAGGAGCCTGTATGAATCCCAACTGGCGCAGCTTTCTCGCAGCGGCGGATGCCGCCTTCAGCGACGACTCCCCGCTCATCGACAGCTTCGGCGATGCCGCCGGAGAATTGCAGGCGGCCGCCCGGCAAACCGTCGTCGTGCCGCTCACCCATCTGGCCGTGATCGAGGCCGTCGGCGAGGAAGTCAAACCCTTCCTGCACAATCAACTCACCAGCGACGTCAATCACCTCCAGGAAGGCCAGGCGCAGCACGCCGCCTGGTGTTCGGCCAAGGGCCGGATGCAGGCGAGCTTCCTGCTGTGGCGCGCGGATGGCGGCTACCGGATGGCGCTGGCCGCCGATCTGCTGGAAGCGACGGAAAAACGCCTGCGCATGTTCATCCTGCGCGCCAAGGTCAAACTGGCGGCGCGCGACGACCTCGTGTTGCTCGGCCTGGCCGGCGCGCAAGCCGGCGAAGCCCTCGCCGATGCCGGTCTGATAACACCCGCTACAGCGCTGGAAATTGCCGTCGACGGCGATTGCGTCACGCTGCGTCTCGATGGCGAACGCTTCATCGTCGCCGCGCCGGTGGCCGCCGCGCCCGACCTGTGGCAGAAACTCACCGTCAAGGCCCGTCCGGCCGGCACGCCGGCCTGGCGCTGGCTCGACGTGCGGGCGGCCTTGCCGCTGGTGACGCTGGCGACCAAGGAGGAATTCGTGCCGCAAATGGCCGATTTCGAGAAAATCGGCGGCGTCAGTTTTCACAAGGGCTGCTATCCGGGCCAGGAAATCGTTGCCCGCGCCCAGTACCTGGGCAAGGTCAAGCGCCATCTCTACCGCCTTGCCAGCGCCGCGCCGCTACAAGCCGGCGACGATCTGTTCTCGCCGGACAACCCCGACCAGAGCAGCGGCAAGGTGATGAGCGCCGCCCCGGCGCCGAACGGCGGCTTCGCGGCGCTCGCCGTGGTGCAGTCGAATTTCGCCGCCCATCTCCACATCGGCTCGCATCAGGGGCCGCCGGTCGAAGCCGTGGCCGTGCATCCGGCGTAGCATGTGCCTGATCGTCGTCGGCTGGCAGGCGCATCCCGATTATCCGCTGGTCGTCGCCGCCAATCGTGACGAGTTTTACGCCCGGCCGACCGCCGACGCCGCGCCCTGGTTTGACGCGCCGGACATCTTCGGCGGCATCGACTTGGAAGCCGGAGGCACTTGGCTGGGTATCCGCCGCGATGGCCGTTTCGCCGCCGTCACCAATGTCCGCGAACCCGGCATGGGCAAGGGCGAACGTTCGCGTGGCCTGCTCGCGCGCGATTTCCTGCTCGGCGGCGCGGCGGCGCTCGACTACGCGGCAGGCGTGGATGACCAGCTGTACGCGGGCTTCAACCTGCTCTTGAGCGATGGCGGGCAACTCGTCTATTGCTCCAACCGCGACGCCGCGCCGCGCCTGTTGCCGCCGGGCATTTACGGCCTTTCCAATGACCGGCTCGACAGTCCTTGGCCCAAGCTGCTGACGGCCCGCCAACGCTTCGCCGCGGCCCTGGCCGCCCTGCCCGGCGACGCGGCCTTGTTTTCCCTGCTGGCCGACGACGAAATCGCACCCGACGCCGATTTGCCCTCCACCGGCGTGCCGCTGGAATGGGAACGCCTGTTGTCAGCGATTTTCGTCAAGTCGGAAAATTACGGAACGCGCGCCTCGACCATCGCCTGGCAGCGCCGCGACGGCGAGGTGCATCTGCGCGAGCGGCGCTTCGGGCCGTGGGACCAAACGCTTCAGTCCTCGCTGATCTCCACCGCCGTGTAACACGGCGCCCGGTCGAACAACTCGATGATGTCGGCGTTACGCATGCGGATGCAGCCCTGCGAGCCGGGTACGCCCAGCGGCGCCGGGTCGGGACTGCCGTGGATGTACACGTAGCGGCGCATGGTGTCGACGCAGCCGAGGCGGTTACGTCCCGGCTCGCAACCCGACAGCCAGAGGATACGGGTCAGTATCCAGTCGCGGCCGGGATATTGTTCGGCCAGTGCCGGCGTCCACATTTCGCCGGTCGGTCGGCGGCGGACGAAGATGGTGTTGGCCGGCACTCCGGCCCCGATCTTGGCGCGGATCAGGTGTTTGCCGCGCGGCGTGCGGAAACTGCCGTATTCCTCGCCGACGCCGGCACTGGCCGTCGATACCGGGTACTCGCGCCACACGCCGCCGGCATCGTCGCTGACGAACAGGCGTTGTTTGGCGATCGAAACCAGCAACTTCACTGGGTTTTCCTGCGCCGCTCGGCGAAGAATTGCGACAGCAGGTTGCCGCACTCGGCGGCCAGCACGCCGCCCTCGACCCGCGCGTGGTGGTTCAGGCGTTCGACGCCAAAGAGGTCGACGACGCTGCCGTGGGCGCCGGTTTTTGCGTCGCGGGCGCCATAGACGACGCGGCTGATGCGCGCGTGCATGATGGCGCCGGCACACATGGCGCAGGGTTCGAGGGTGACGAACAACTCGCAGCCCGGCAGACGGTAATTGCCGAGATTGCGCGCCGCGTCGCGCAGGGCGGCGATTTCGGCATGGGCGGTCGGATCGCTCTCGCCGACTGGCGAGTTGAAGCCGCGCCCGACGATCGCGCCGTCGCGCACCACGACGGCGCCGACCGGCACCTCGCCCAGACATTCCGCCGCACGCGCCAGGGACAGGGCTTCGCGCATGAAAAATTCATCGCTCAGGCCGGCGGGCAGTAATTCGATTTCTTCCTGCAAGCTCATTTTCAGTAAAAGCCAAGTGGTGCGCCATGATACGGGAAAAGGGGCTTCATCCATCCCCCCCCCCGCCCAGGGCAATCGCATGAATGCTGACGCCATAAAAACCACCCCTCCCCGACCTTCCCCTCCGGGCTGCGCCCGCAAGGGAGGGGGTCAAGCTTGCAGCGCGCGCCGGTTTTCTCCCTCCCTTGCACAGCAGGGGAGAGTCGGGGAGGGGTTGTCGGCCACGACAACGGCATTCATGCGATTGCCCTGCTCCCACGCCGACAGGAATCCTGTTTCAGCTTCCCGCGACTGCTGGATTTCCGCCGACGGATGAATAACGGGTAGTGGCGAATGTGACATCTTTGCATGGCATTCGTGAAAAATTCCATTTTCCCGGTATGGCCATGCCCCTTTCCAGCCGGCTCTTGGTTATGATGTGCGGCATTCTGGAAACCGTTCCTGCTCAAGAGAGGCTCGAAGATGAGTACCTTACGCACTGCTCCCGCAAATCTCCTTGTCTTATTGGCAACCGCCCTCGCGGCCCTGCTCGCCGGCTGCGCTTCGGACCTGCCGCCAGCGCCGCAGTCGGTGGCTTCGACGGAGTACAACTACAAGATCGGCCCGGGCGATACCCTGAATATCGTCGTCTGGCGCAATCCGGAGTTGTCGATGTCGGTTCCCGTCCGCCCGGATGGCAAGATTTCGGCGCCGCTGATCGACGATCTCGATGCTCTGGGCAAGGATTCGACCAGCCTCGCCCGCGATATCGAGCAGGAATTGGCGAAATTTATCCGCGATCCGGTGGTAACGGTCATCGTGACCAGTTTCGTCGGCCCCTACAGTGAGCAGATTCGCGTCGTCGGCGAAGCGACCAAGCCGCAGACGCTTCCCTACAAGCAGAAGATGACTCTGCTCGACGTAATGATCGCCGTCGGCGGCATGACTGATTTTGCCGATGGCAATCGCGCCACCATCCTGCGCATGGGCGACGATGCCACCACGCAGTACAGCGTGCGCCTGAAGGATCTGATCAAGAGCGGCGATGTCTCGGCCAATGTCGAGATGAAACCGGGCGATGTGCTGATCATCCCGCAGAGCTGGTTCTGATCGTCGGCGTCATGACAGCCCGGCCAGACGGCCGGGCGGCAGCAAACTCGGATTCATCATGGAAGAAATTCTTCGCCAGGCTCTGACCATCCTGCGCGCGACCTGGAAACATCGCCACCTCGGCATGGTGGTCGCATGGGTCGTGGGCGCCATCGCCGCCGGTGTCATTTTGCGCATACCGGATCGCTATGAGGCATCGGCCCGCATTTTCGTCGACACGCAATCCATCCTGAAGCCGCTGATGTCCGGCCTGACCATCCAGCCCAATATCGAACAGCAGGTGATGATGTTGAGCCGCACGCTGATCAGCCGGCCGAATGTCGAAAAACTGATCCGCATGGCCGATCTCGACCTCGATATCAATAACAAAGCGGGACAGGAAGCCTTGATCGACGGACTGACCAAGACCTTGAAAATCCAGAGCGTCGGCCGCGACAATCTGTACACGCTGTCTTATCAGCATGCCGACCCGGTTAAGGCGCAGCGCGTCGTCCAGGCGCTGGTGTCGATCTTTGTCGAGTCCAGTCTCGGCAGCAAGCGGCAGAACACCGACTCGGCGCGCAAGTTCATCGAAGAACAGATTCGCAATTACGAGGGCAAATTGCAGGAGGCGGAAAATCGCCTCAAGGACTTCAAACTGCGCAATATCGACCTGCATACCGGCGATGGCAAAACCAGTATCGATCGCTTGTCCGATCTGACCGTGCAGCTCAATACCTCGCGCCTGGCTTTGCGTGAAGCGCAAAATTCCCGCGATTCCCTGCGCCGCCAGATCGTCGGCGAGGATCCGGTACTGCTACCGGAAGCCCCGGGCGTCGATTCCGGCATCCTGCTCCCCGAAATCGATGGTCGCATCGATACCCAGAAGCGCAATCTCGACACCTTGCTGCAACGTTATACCGAACAGCATCCTGACGTTATCGGCACCCGCCGGCTGATCCGCGATCTCGAAGAACAAAAGCGCCAGGAACTGGAGGCGCGCAAGAAATTCGCGGCGAGCAACCCCGGTTCTTCGATCAGCAATAACCCGGTATACCAGCAATTGAAGGTCGCCCTGGCCGAGGCCGAAGCCAACGTGGCCTCGCTCCAGGCGCGTGTCGCCGAATACGAGGAACGCTACAAGAATCTGAACGACCTGCTGCGGACGCAGCCTCGCCTGGAGGCTGAATTCACCCAGTTGAACCGGGATTACGACATTCACAAGAAGAACTATGAGCAACTGGTCGCCCGCCGCGAGTCGGCCGAGCTTTCCAGCGATCTCGATGCCGCTGGCTCGGTCGCCGATTTTCGCCTGATCGACCCACCGCGGGCTTCGCAAAATCCCGTGGCGCCGAACCGCCTGCTACTCTTCCCGCTCGGCCTGCTGCTCGCTCTGGCGGCCGGCCTGGCGGCCGCCTTCGTCGCCAGCCAGATCCGCCCAGTGTTCTTCGAGGGCAAATCCCTGCGCGACGCCACCGGCCTGCCGCTGCTGGGCAGCGTTTCGCTGATCCCGAGCGAGGCCCGCCGGCTCAAGGAAAGATCCAGCCTGCGCCGTTTCTCGCTGGCCACCGCCGGACTGTTCGCCGTCTATGGGATGGGCATGGCCGCCATCTTCTTCCTTCAACGCGCCGCCTGAAAGATAGCGATGAGCCTGATCGAACAAGCAGCCAAGCGCCTGGAACAACTGCGCCAGGCTGGCGTCGAACTGCCCGAGGAAATCACTTCGCCCGCGCCCCTTCGGCACGACGGCAGAAATGTCGACCAAGATGCAGTTGTCATCGCGCCCAAGGCAAAAAAAGCGGCGACCGTATCCCGGCGCGTCGAACTCAAACTCGACGCCCTCGCCGCCTCCGGCCTGCTCGTGCCGCAGGCTTCCCGCAGCCTGCTGGCGGATGAATTCCGCGTCATCAAGCGGCCCCTGATCGCCAATGCCATGGGCAAGGGCAGCGAGCCGATCGCCAACGGCAACCTGATCATGATCACCAGCGCGCTGCCGGGGGAAGGCAAGAGTTCCACCGCCATCAACCTGGCCATCAGCATTGCCATGGAACTCGACAACACGGTGATGCTGGTCGATGCCGACGTCGCTCGCCCGTCGATATTGCGCATGCTCGGCCTGCCGCCGGCGCCGGGTCTGCTCGACGTGGTGAACAAAAATTCAGTCGACATCTCCGGCGTCCTGCTGCGCACCAATATCGAAAAATTGTCCATCCTGCCCAGCGGCACCCAGCATGAGCGTGCCACCGAACTGCTAGCCAGCGATGCCATGGTGCGCCTGCTCGACGACATGGCCAGCCGCTACAACGACCGCATCATCATCTTCGATTCCCCGCCCCTGCTGATAACTACCGAAGCGCCCGCCCTCGCCGCGCACATGGGACAGATCGTCATCGTCGTTCAGGCCGAAAACACCACCCAGGCGACTGTCAAACAGGCTGTCGATAGTATCGAAGCCTGCCCGCTCAAAATGGTGATTCTCAATCAGGTACGGCAAGCGTCCTCCGATGGTTACGGTTATGGCTACGGATATGGCTACCGTCATGAAAAAAAATAGGCTCTCGTCTCCGCGTCCGCTGACGGTCGCCCTCGCTCTGCTGCTGGCACTGCCGGCGACGGCCCAGCAGCAAAATGTCACCGGCGCCCTGCCGACACAGGGCATCGGCACCCCGGCCAAGATGGACGATGCCAATCGCAACGATACAGAAGACACGCAGCAAAACCGCCGGGCCTGGGCGATCTCGCCACGCATCGGCCTGTCGCTGACCGCCACCGATCACGCCAATATCAGCGGCTACAACAACCGCGGCGAGAGTGACCTGATCACCGAAATTACGCCCGGCATCCGCATCGACACGCAAACCGCCCGCCTGCGCGGCTATTTCGATTACTCGCTGCGCGGCCAGATCTACACACAGAACGGTGGCAGCCGGCATCAGAACAGCCTCAACAGCTTCGTCACGCTGGAGGCCGTCGATAACTGGTTTTTCGTCGATGTCAGCGGCAACATCGCGCAGCAGAGCATTTCCGCCTTCGGCCCACAATCTCCCGGCGACACCTCGATCAACAGCAACAGCACGGAAACCGCAACCTGGCGCGTCTCGCCCTATATCCGCGGAACCTTCGGTGGTCTGGCTGACTACACACTGCGCTACAACGCCTCGGCAACGCGGGCGGACGATTCGCGACAAGCCTCGAACCTGGATGTCTCCCAATGGATCGCCCAGTTGCGCGGCGGCACGCCCTTCCACAACCTGCAATGGTCTCTCGACGGCAACCGCCAGACGGCCGATTACGCCAATGGACGCAAAACCGATGCCGATCTGGCCCGCATCCTGGCCACCTATCTGATTACCCCGCAATTCAGCATTTCCGCCAGCGGCGGCTGGGAACGCAACAACTACGCCGCGCTCAACGACGAAAACACTACCACCTACGGCTACGGTTTCGATTGGAACCCGACGCCGCGCACCCAGATTTCCGCCTTCAGGGAACGCCGCTTCTTCGGCCATGGCCATCGTTTCAGCATCAGTCACCGCTTTCCGATGAGCAGCATCCGCTATAGCGATAGCCGCGATGTCTCGGTATTGCCCAACCAGTTCGCCATGGGCGGCATGGGCAGTATATATGACATGTATTTCGACTACTTCGCCGCTCAGATACCCGATCCGCTCCTGCGCGCCGCTTTCGTCAACGCCCTCTTGACCAGTTCCGGCATCGATCCCAACCGCCAAGTGGTGAGCGGCTTCCTCTCGTCGCGAGCCAGCAACCAGCGGCGGCAGCAACTGTCTTACGTCCTGCAAGGCGCGCGCAACTCGCTAACCCTGCAACTCCAGCGCAATGAAGATTCGGCCATCGCCCTCGCCCTGACGCCGGGCGCCGACGATTTCTCGCACAGTTCGAAGATCCGTCAGAAAGGCGTCAGCCTCAATTTCTCGCACCGCCTGACGCCCCTCTCCAATCTCAACATCATGGCCAGCCGCCAGAAAAGCAGCGGCAACTACACCGGAACCGCCAATCTGGACAGCCGGACGACGCTCTACCAGATCAGTCTGGCGACCAAACTAGGGAAGAAAACCACCGGCTCGCTCAGTGCGCGCCACGCGAAATACGAGGGCAATAGCAATTCGTATTCCGAGAATGCCCTGATCGCCACCTTCCTCTATACGTACTGACTCTATGTACGAAGCTTTCTACGGCTTGAGCAGCAAGCCTTTCCAGCTCAACCCGGACCCTTCGTTCTATTTCGGCAGCAAACAGCACAGCCGGGCAGCCGCTTATCTCGACTACGGCATGCACCAGAACGAAGGTTTCGTCGTCATCACCGGCGACGTTGGCGCCGGCAAGACCACCATGGTGCGCAGCCTGCTCGACAGCCTCGACCAGAAAAAAGTGATCGCCGCCCATCTGGTCAGTACCCAACTCGATGCCGACGATACCCTGCGCCTGGTCGGCGCGGCCTTCGGCCTGCGGACCAAGGACATTTCCAAGGCCGACGTCCTGATGTCGCTGGAAGCCTTTCTCATCAGCGCCACCAGCAAGGGCAAGCGCTGCCTGCTCATCGTCGACGAAGCACAGAACCTGACGGCGCGCGCCGTCGAGGAACTGCGCATGCTGTCCAATTTCCAGTTTGGCAATCGCGCCCTGCTGCAAAGCTATCTGATCGGCCAACCCGAATTCCGGCAGATTCTGCAAAGCCCGCACATGATGCAGTTCCGCCAGCGCGTTATCGCCGCCTGCCACATCGGGCCGCTCGATGCCGAAGAAACCCGGGCCTACATCGAGCACCGGCTCAAATGCTCCGGCTTCTCCGGCTCGCCGAGCATCAGCGACTCGGCGCACGTGGCCATCTTCAAGGCCAGTAGCGGCATTCCACGGCGCATCAATTCACTCTGCGACCGCCTGCTGCTGTTCGGCTACCTGAGCAACAACAAGAATTTCGAAGAAACCGACGTCGAGGAAGTCGCCCGCGAAATACAAGAGGAAACCATGGGCGGCGGCACCAAGCTCAACCTCGCCAGCACGCCGGAAATCGAGGAAAACATCTCGCCGTACCAGGGGAGCAGCCTGCAGTCTTTCATCGACAGTGAGCGCGACAAACCGGAGGCGCTGCTGGCCGGCATGAACCTGTATCAATTCAGCGAGCGCCTGGCCCTGCTCGAACACAGCCTGCTGCAACTGGAAAAAATCAACAGCGCGACGCTTTCCCTGTTGCAGCGTCTGGTTGACGATGGCCGGCGACTGACCCGAAAAACCCACGAGAAAGATAAAGCCGATGTCTGAAACCTGGCCCTCCGACCTTGGTCCGGTCATGTGCGTCGTTGGCGCCCGGCCCAATTTCATGAAAATGGCGCCCATCCTGCGCGCCTTCGCCGCCCATACGCCGGTCATTCCGGCCCTGCTGGTGCACACCGGCCAGCATTACGACCGCGACATGAACGACCGTCTGTTCGAGGATCTGCGTCTGCCGCGCCCGGACATCAATCTGGAAGTCGGCTCCGCTTCGCATGCCGTGCAGACCGCCGAAGTCATGAAACGCTTCGAGCCGGTGCTCGACGAGCGCCAGCCCGCCTGCGTGCTGGTCGTCGGCGATGTCAATTCGACCCTGGCCTGCACCCTGGTCGCCGTCAAAAAAGGCATTCCCGTGGCGCACGTCGAAGCCGGCCTGCGCAGCTACGACCGCGCCATGCCGGAGGAAATCAACCGCCTCCTCACCGACCAGATCGCCGACCTGCTCTACACCACCGAACGCAGCGCCGCCGCCAATCTGGCGCGCGAAGGCATCGCCGCCGAGCGCGTGCGTTTCGTCGGCAATGTGATGATCGATTCGCTGTTGAGCAATCGCCAGCACGCCCGCGCTCCGGCCGCCACCATAGCCCTCGGCGGCGGCGACCCGGCTCTGATCGCCGCCGCCGAAGGCTATGGCGTGGTCACCCTGCATCGCCCATCGAATGTCGACGATCCCGCTGTTCTCGCCGCGCTGCTCGGCGTCCTGCGCGAAATCGCCACCGGCTTGCCGCTGGTGTTCGCCCTGCATCCGCGCACCCGCCAAAATATCGAACGCTTCGGTCTGCAAAACCTGATCGACAGGCCGCGCATGCTGCTGCTGCCGCCCCAGGGCTATCTCGAAATGCTCGGCCTGATGGCCGGCGCACGCATCGTGTTGACCGACTCTGGCGGCTTGCAGGAAGAAACCACGGCCCTTGGCGTGCCCTGCCTGACCCTGCGCGAAAATACCGAGCGCCCGATCACCGTCAACCAGGGCACCAATACCCTGGTTGGTCGCGATATCGCGGCGATCCGCCAACGGACGGCGGAAACCCTGGCCGGCCACGGCAAGAGCGGGCGCGTGCCGGAATTGTGGGATGGCCGCGCCGCCGAGCGCATCGCCGCCGATCTGGCCGGCTGGCTGCTCGCCCGCCACGGCGGCGGGTAAGCATCATGGCCGCGCCGCCGCAGCGCAACGCGCTGACCATCGACGTCGAGGATTATTTCCAGGTCTCCGCCTTCGCCCCCCACATCGCCCGCAGCGAGTGGCCGAACCGGGAATGCCGCGTCGAGCGCAACATCGAACGCATCCTCGCCATGCTCGACGCGCGCGGCATCCGCGCCACCTTCTTCACCCTCGGCTGGATCGCCGAACGCTATTCGGCGATGGTTCGCCGCATCGCCGCCGCCGGCCACGAAATCGCCAGCCACGGCTACGGCCACGAGCGGGCCAGCGAGCAGACACCGGACGTTTTCCTTGCCGACATCGCCGCCGCCAAGCGGCTTCTCGAAGACCTTTGCGCCTGCGAGGTGCGCGGCTACCGGGCGCCGAGCTTCTCCATCGGCGCTGGCAACCCGTGGGCTTTCGAGTGTCTGGAACGGGCCGGCTATCGCTACAGTTCCAGCATCTACCCGATCCGCCACGACCACTACGGCATGCCCGAGGCGCCGCGCCATGCCCACCGCATCGGCCAAGTGCTCGAAATCCCGGCGACCACGCTGCGCCTCTTCCAGCGCAACTGGCCGGCCGGCGGCGGCGGCTATTTCCGCCTGCTGCCCTATCCCGTATCGCGCTGGATGCTCCGCCGCATCAATAACGTGGACGGCCTGCCGGCAGTGTTCTATTTCCACCCCTGGGAAATCGACGCCGACCAACCGCGCATCCCCGGCATCAGCGCCAAGACGCGCTTTCGCCATTACCTCAACCTCGGGCGCATGGAGCAGCGCTTGCACCGTCTGCTGGCCGATTTTTCCTGGGGCCGGATGGACGAGCTATTTCTCGGCAGCGCCTGATTGCCATGCACATCCACCGCCTCGACCCTGCCGATAGCGTGGCCGCCGCCCACTGGGACGCCTTCGTCATGACCTCTCCGGAGGCTACATTTTTCCACCGCGCGGCGTGGCAGGGCATCATCAACACGGTCTTCCGCCACCCGACTTATTTCCTCTACGCCCAGGAAGGCGGCGAGATTCGCGGCGTCCTGCCGCTCGCCCACGTCAATAGCTGGCTTTTCGGCAACGCCCTGATCGCCCTGCCCTTCGCCGTCTATGGCGGCATCGCCGCCGACAGCGCGGCGACCGTGACGGCTCTGGAAGAAGCAGCGGAGCGGCTGGCCATCCGCCTCGGCGTCAGCCACCTCGAATTCCGCAATCTCGCCCCGCGCCACACCGACTGGCCGACGCAGGATTTGTACGCGACCTTCCGCAAGGAAATCCTGCCCGAGGTCGAAGCCAACCTGCTGGCCATTCCGCGCAAGCAGCGGGCGATGGTGCGCAAAGGCATCAACAACGGCCTCATCGGCCACCGCGACGGCAACGTCGAACGCTTTTTCGCGCTCTTCGCCGACAATGTCCATCGCCACGGCACGCCGGCTCTGCCCAGGCGTTACTTCGAGACCTTGCTGCGCGTTTTTGGCAAGGACTGCGAAATTCTCACCGTCACCACGCCCGACGGCCGCCCCTTGAGCAGCGTGCTGTCATTCTATTTCCGCGATCAGGTGCTGCCCTATTACGCCGGTGACGACACGGCGGCGCGCGATTTCGCGGCCAACGATTTCAAATACTGGGAACTGATGCGCCGCGCCTGCGAACGCGGCCTGTGCCTTTTCGACTACGGCCGCAGCAAGGTCGGCACCGGCCCCTACGCCTTCAAGAAAAACTGGGGCTTCGAGCCGCAGCCATTGCATTACGAATACCGCCTCTATAAGCGCGACAGCATCCCGCAGAACAATCCAAGCAATGCCAAATACAAGCTCTTCATCGCCGCCTGGCGGCGCCTGCCGCTCGCCCTGGCCAACCGGCTCGGGCCGTCGATCGTCCGTAATCTGGGTTAGACCGCTAATGCCCAAGTCGCCCTACCTGTCCAAGGATAGAAATGGCCGCCACATGCACAGGCAAGTTCTTTTTGGTTTTGCCTCCATGGCCGGCGCCTTGGCGTTCGTTGTCATTGTCATTGGGCTACATACCGTACAAACTGCCTATGATCCGGCGGCTCAACTGATGAGCGAGCTGGCCCTGGGGCCGCATGGCGAAATGATGCTGGCGGCTTTCTCGGCGCTGGCTGTTTCAATAGCCGCTCTTGCGCTGGGGCTGCCGGCGCAAAATCCGTTGTTGAGGGCGGTTCTCATACTTTGCGCGCTCTGCTTCCTCGTGGCCGGAATTTTCCCCCTGGGAGTCGCGACCGAGCTTCATGTGGCAGCCGTAGCTCTTGGTTTCGTCACGGCGGGCCTCGCCATGTATCTGTTGCCTTCCGTCCTCCGGTTTCAAAACACGCTCTGGCGAGTCACCTCATGGGGCTTTCTTGCAGCAATGGCTTCCGTTGCTGCTCTCGGCCATTCGTTCGTTCCTGCTGGCATTGCCCAGCGGTTGGCCACCGCCGCTCTTCTCGGCTGGCTTGGCGCGTGTGGGTGCAGGCTTGTCCGCGATGAAGCGCCGCATGTGTAATCCTGTTGAAATGCGGCCAATACATTGCACTTCGCCCAACAATCCGCTCCAGCGTGCAGTCAGCCAGTTGCCCTGCACGGCTGCCACGGATTTTCGTCATTGAGGCGCCTATCATGTGGCTTGTTTCCCTCGTAGTCACCGCGACTAAAAACTGCACCATCGATCCTCACCCCGATTGGGGGCCAGCCAAGGGGGCCTACGTCAATGCGCTCATCTCGTTCCCGGAGCCTCATGGCGCCAAGCGTCTCGCAAAGATGTACGCCACCGAGGGAGACAAGCGATGGAGATTTCGCTATTTTCGATTCTGTCGAAAGGTGACCCTGGCAAATTTCAAGGAGGATCCCGAGTATCGGGAATATTTTGCGTAAACAAAGCGAGATGGATACTCATTGGTCTTTCATTTCTACTGTGATGCAAACAAATTCGAAGCAAGCGCTGATGCCGCATCGTTCACACTGATCGCCTAAGGAACCCCTGATCAATTGACATACCGAGCATGCTCACCCAAGCCAACCATTTTTCGGTAGCTCCGATGATCAATTTTTCCGCTTCTACCGCGATTTCTCGACGCTTTTCAGGCACCGAGCACCCATTTCGGGGCGCCACGGACGGATTTCGCCCATCAACTCGCCAAAGCTCGCCTCGCCAGATAAAGCTTGGTCAATCCGATCAGCGAAAATACCTGTGCGGCATTCTTCGCCATCCCCTTGTAGCGCACCTTCGTATAACCGAACTGGCGCTTGATGACACGGAACACATGCTCGACTCGCGCCCGGATCGCAGACATCCGGTGATTGAAGCGCTTGTTGGCTCCGGTCAGCGGATGCGCCCGGCTCGCCTTGAGCGATACGCCCCAGAATACGCCGGCTTGGCGAGCCAGACGCTTGAGCGGTTTACTGACATAAGCCTTGTCGCCAAACACCGCTCGGTCATCCGCGCGCAACAGGCGGGGCAACTGACTGATGTCCGACCGGTTGGCTGGCGTGACCAATACCGTATGCACAAGGCCAGAATTGACATCCGCCCCAACATGAACCTTCATGCCGAAATACCACTGATTCCCCTTCTTCGTCTGATGCATCTCGGGATCGCGCTTCCTGTCCCGGTTCTTCGTCGAGGGCTGCGCATGGATAATAGTTGCATCGGCCATGGCGCCCCCTTGAGCAGCAAGCCGCGTTGCTCAAGCGTGTCGTTGATGAGGTTCATCATGCGCGCGGTCAGCCCATGCGTCTCCAGCAAATGACGAAACTTCAGGATCGTCGTCTCGTCGGACATCGCGTCATCGGTCAAATCCAGGCCCGCAAAGCGGCGCATCGTCTCGATCTCGTACAGGGCACCGCTTCCATCTCGGCCAGAAAGCGCTCACGACGCGTCTGCTTCTTCTTCTTCTCGAATGCCTGCGCGGCAAAGGCCGTTTGTTTCATAAGCGCAGCAGATCAATTTATGATCACAGCATTTTGTCATGCCTGAATTGATCAGAGATTCCCTAACATCACCGTTATATTATTGGCATGGAATTTATTCGAAGACAGACAACAGGTCGCTCCAAGGCAATCGACGTATGCCGGGGATTGCTGTTTCTCTTGATGATCAATACGCATGCACTGACCATCGCTTCCGTTCCGAAAGATCACTGGCTTTTTTCGGATTACTGGCTGCCTAATGGCTGGGCAACAATAGCATTTGTCGTGTTATCTGGCTACGGCATTGGTTATATATTCTCGATACGCGAACAAGCAGGACGAGATGCTGCGCTGATTAGCCGAAGCAAGAAAATCCTTGCAGTCATGTTCATATCAAATTTCGTATTCAGTGCACTGCAAGAGTTGCTCAAAAAACATGTTTCAACCATCCTGGCCCCCGAGTGGTGGATCGGGTTTTTCACATTGACTACCGAATGGACCATTTCTGGCGTTCTTTTTCCTACCGCTTTGGTACTTCTTTGCGGCCCAGCCATGATCCGCTTCTGTCAACGCGCCCTCTGGAAGACGCTGGCCGCCCTGATTGTCGCTCGAATCATCATTGCCCTACTGTCATCCTCACTGGCAAGCACCGACTACGCGGATTACTGGATTTTCCAATTGCTGCTTTTCAAGGGATTCGGCGGGTTTCCCGTCCTCCCTTTCGTCATTAACGGGTGCCTTGGAGTCTGGCTGGGGATATTTAAGCGCTTCAGCAACTCGGCGTCGTCTGTTATTTTTGCCGCACTCATGCTCATACAGCTTATAGTCTACCTTTCCAGTTTTAATCCGACAGCATCTCCGTGGCTCTTACTGATTTCTTCTCTCGAGGCAATAGGGAAATTTTCCTGGGTATTTGCACTCGCGCTCTTACTGACCCGCTTCCAATCCTTTCCAATGACTTCCATGATAGGGCTTATCGGAAAATTCTCGCTAGGTTCATTCATCATGCACCGGGTATTTATCCAAGGACTAAATTTTATGTGGAATCTATTCGGCAACAATTTGCTTTCCCCTGCATATTATTACTGCCTCCTAATCATATGCACCCTTACACTCACTTGGCTTTTCTGCATTTTGCGTGAACACTTTCCCATTATCAACCGTTGTTTTACGCGACTGGCACTGTAATGCTCCAGATAGTGTTAAGCCGGAAATTCAATATGTCACCCGCTGCCCGGAATATGCCAACGTCCTGAAAGATAAAAAAACAGCGCTTCGTCGACAGCGCCGAAAGTCTGGTTTCTCCGCTGCATCCGTTCCTCGCTATCCTTCGCTCAAGGGAAACGTCATGCTGTTTCTGCGGTATCCTAAGCATTTTCTTCATCCTGCACGCAAAAAGAGGCGTCCTGTTTTCCTCGAAGCACCTTGCATGGCAATTTCTCACGACTTCCAGCGCACCTCTTGACCGGGTGCGTGCAAAAATCACGCGCGCCGATCAGGTAGTCGTCAGGCAAACAACTCATGGCCAACATTCTCTATCTCGTCCACCGCCTGCCCTATCCGCCGAACAAGGGCGACAAGGTTCGCTCTTACCATCTGCTGCGCCATTTGCTGAAATCGCATCGTGTTTTTCTCGGCACCTTCATCGACGATCCCGAGGACGCAGAACACGTCTCGATCCTGCAAAAAAAATGCGCCGGGCTTCATATCGCCCGCCTCCATCCCAGCCTGGCCAAGCTGCGCAGCCTCAATGGCCTGCTCGTCGGCGAGCCGCTGACCTTGCGTTACTACCGCGATTCCGGCTTGCAGGATTGGGTCGACAACATCTGCAGTACGGGAGTAATCGATGCCGCCGTCGTCTTCAGTTCGGCGATGGCCCAGTACGTCGAGGACAAGACTCGCCTGCAAGTGCTGGTCGATTTCGTCGACGTCGATTCGGCCAAGTGGACGCAGTACGCGCCCCGGCACCACTGGCCGATGTCCTGGATTTACCGCCGCGAGGGCCGCTTGCTGCTTGACTATGAACGCAAAGTGGCGGCCCAGGCGGTGCGTTCCTTTCTCGTCACCGAAGCCGAGGTCGAACTGTTCCGCAAGCTGGCTCCGGAATGCAGCGTTTATGTTGAAGTTATGTGTAATGGCGTCGATGCCGATCGCTTCGCGCCGAAAATCGAACGCCCGTCGCCCTTCCCGGCTGGCGAGGAAGCCGTGGTGTTCACCGGCGCCATGGATTACTGGCCGAATGTCGATGCCGTCACCTGGTTCGTCGCCGAGATGCTGCCGGCGCTGCGGGCGCAGCGGCCACACGCGCGTTTTTATATCGTCGGCCGCAGCCCGACGCCGGAAGTCCAGGCTCTGGCCAGCGAGCACGTCGTCGTCACCGGCACCGTGGCGGATGTCCGCCCCTACCTGCAACATGCCGACGTCGTCGTCGCGCCCTTGCGCGTCGCCCGCGGCATCCAGAACAAGATTCTCGAAGCCATGGCCATGCAGCGCCCGGTGGTCGCCGCCACCGGCTGCGTCGCCGCCATCGACACGGAAGCGGGCAAGGAAATCCTCGCCGCCGACAGCGCCGATGAATTCGTCGCCGCCATCGCCGCCCAACTGGCAGACCCCGCCGCCGCTGCCGCCATCGGCCACGCCGCGCGCGCGCGCGTCGTCGCCCGCTACAGTTGGAAGGCGCACCTGCGCCGCATCGACCCCTATCTGCTTCGCCGCAGCACCACCCAGTCGCCATGAGAATCATTGCCGACGCTCTCTCGCCCGCCTGGCGACAGGCGCTGCCGCTACTGCTCGCCCTGCTCGCCTGGCTGCTCTACTGCTACTGGGACACCGCCGCCGCCATGGTCGGCATCTGGTATCGCTCGGAAACCTACGCCCACGCCTTTTTGGTGCCGCCGATTACGCTGTGGCTGATCTGGCGCCAGCGCGCCGCGCTGCTCGCCGTGCCGCCGCGCACTTCGCTGCCCCTCGTCGCGCCGGTGGCCTGCGCCACACTGGCCTGGCTGTTCGGTGAACTGACTGCGGTCAACGCCCTGACCCAGTTCGCGCTGGTCGCCACGCTGGCGCTTGCCGTCATGGCCCTGCTCGGCCCGGCGGTGAGCAAGCGTCTGGCCTTTCCGCTGGCCTTCCTGTTTTTCTCGGTGCCCTTCGGCGATTTCATGATGCCGAAGCTGATGGAATGGACCGCCGCCTTCACCGTTCTGGCCCTGCGCGCCACCGGCATTCCGGTGTACCAGGAAGGCTTGCAATTCGTCATCCCCTCCGGCAGTTGGTCGGTCGTCGAGGCTTGCAGCGGCATCCGTTACATCATCGCCTCGCTCACCGTCGGCACGCTGTTCGCCTACCTCAACTACCGTTCCTGGCGCCGCCGGCTGGCCTTCATCGCCGTCGCCCTCATCGTGCCGCTGATCGCCAATTGGCTGCGCGCCTACATCATCGTCATGCTCGGCCATCTTTCCGACAACCAGATCGCCACCGGCGTCGATCACCTGATCTACGGCTGGGTGTTCTTCGGCGTGGTCATCATGATCATGTTCGTCATCGGCGTCCGCTGGTCCGAAGCAGAAGCCGTTCCCCCGCCGTCCGCCGTCCCGCCAGACGAGCAGGCGGGCGGCAACGCCGGCAGAACCTGGCTGGCCGCGCTGGCCGCGCTGGCCATCGCTCTGGTCGCCGCCGCCGGCCCGCTCGCCTTCATCGCCATCGACCGCGCCGACCGCGCCGGGCCGGTCGCCCTCGCCAAGCTGCCGGCACCCGCCGGCTGGCAAGAAGAAGCCGAAGCGCCGCTCTGGAAACCGGACTTCGCCAACGCCTCGGACGAACTGCAAGCAGTCTTCGTGCGCGACGGCCAGCGCGTCGGCCTCTACATCGGCTATTACCGCAATCAGGATTACCAGCGCAAACTGGTGACTTCGACCAACACCCTGGCCGCCAGCGACAACAGTCTGTGGGCCGTGGTCGCTCGCGGCAGCGCGGCGCCGGAGATTTCCGGCCTGCCGGCCAGCGTCGCCAGCGCCGATCTGCTGGCCAGTGGCCCGGAAGTCCGCCTGCATGTCTGGCGGTGGTACTGGATCGACGGCCGGCTGACCGCTTCCGACGCCCTGGCCAAGTTTTATACCGCCCTCTCCCGTTTGGCCGGACGCGGCGACGATGCCGCCGTGATTATCCTTTACGCCCCGGCCGCCAGCGCGACGACGGCCCTGCCCGCCTTCGCCGCCGCCGCCGCGCCGGAACTCGACCGGCTACTGGCCGCTACCCGCGACAGTCGATGACCACCGACAGCCGCCCCCTCGTCGCCCATGTCATGTACCGCTTCGACACCGGCGGGCTGGAGAATGGCATCGTCAACCTGATCAACCACATGCCGCCCGAGTCTTACCGGCATGCGGTAATCGCGCTGACTGAAATCACCGATTTTCGCCAGCGCATCCGCCGCGATGATGTCGAATTCATCGCCCTGAACAAGCCACCGGGTCAGACGCTGTGGCAGTTTCCGCGCCTCTGGCGCTTGTTTCGCCGCCTGCGCCCGGCCATCGTGCATAGCCGCAATCTGGCGGCGCTGGAAGTCCAACTGCCGGCCTGGGCCGCCGGCGTGCCGGTACGCATTCACGGCGAGCATGGTCGCGATGTCGGCGATCTCGACGGCAGCAATGTCGTCTATCAGCGCGTCCGCCGCTTTTACAAGCCCTTCGTGAGCTATTACCTCGCCCTTTCGCGCGACCTCGCCCAGTATCTCGATGTCATGATTCGCGTTCCTTCCAACAAACTGCTCCAGGTTTACAACGGCGTCGACACCGATCGTTTCCATCCCGCCTCGCCGGATTTTTCCGCGCCGGGCTGCCCCTTTCCGCGCGCCGGTCACTGGCTGGTCGGCACGGTGGGCCGCATGCAGGCGGTCAAGGATCAGCCGACCCTGGCCCGCGCTTTCGTCCGCGCCCTGGAAATCGCCCCGCAACTACGGCCGCGCCTGCGTCTGGCGCTGATCGGCGATGGCCCATTGCGCGCCGTCTGTCAGGATATTCTCGCTGCCGCCGACGTCGCCGATCTGGCCTGGCTGCCCGGCGAGCGCGGCGACGTGCCGGATGTAATGCGCGGTTTCGACTGTTTCGTGTTGCCCTCCCTGGCCGAGGGCATTTCCAACACCATTCTCGAAGCCATGGCCTGCGGCCTGCCGGTGATCGCCACCGCTGTCGGCGGCAATGCCGAGCTGGTGGTTAGCGGCGAAACTGGCGAAATCATTCCCGCCGCCGATCCCGAAAGCATGGCCCAAGCCATCGTCCGCCTCGCCGCTGCGCCGGAAACCGCCCGCGCCATGGGCCAGGCCGGTCGCCGGCTGGCCGAGGAGCGCTTCAGCCTGCCAGCCATGGTGGCTGCCTACCAGAGCGCTTACGATCAACTCCTGCACCGCAGCGGTGCGACTTCACGGCCCTGACAGGAAACAGCCATGTGCGGCATCACCGGCATTTTCGACACCCGCGGCCGGCGCGACATCGACCGCGCCGTGCTGCACCGCATGAACGAATCGCAGTTCCATCGCGGCCCGGACGAAGGCGGCCTGCACCTCGAACCCGGCGTTGGCCTCGGCCATCGCCGGCTGTCGATCATCGACCTGGCCACCGGCCAGCAGCCGCTCCACAACGAGGACGGCAGCGTCTGGGTGGTGTTCAACGGCGAAATCTACAATTTCCAGGAACTGATTCCGGAATTGCAGGCGCTCGGCCATGTCTTTCACACCCGCAGCGACACCGAGGTTATCGTCCATGCTTGGGAGGCTTGGGGCGAGCATTGCGTCGACCGTTTTCGCGGCATGTTTGCCTTCGCCCTGTGGGACCGTAACCGCGACACTCTCTTCCTCGCCCGCGACCGCCTCGGCGTCAAGCCCCTGTTCTACGCCCTGCTCGACGACGGGATGTTCCTGTTTGGCTCCGAGTTGAAATCCCTGCTCGCCCACGGTGGCCTGAGGCGCGATATCGACCCCTGCGCCGTCGAGGAATATTTCGCCCTCGGCTACGTCGCCGAGCCGCGCGCCATTTTCAGGCAGGCGAAGAAGCTGCCGCCAGCGTGCACGCTACTGCTGCGCCGTGACCAAGCGCTCGGCGAGCCGCGCCCTTACTGGGATGTCCGCTTTTCGCTGGACAATCCGCTCGATGACGGTGAGGCGCGCGCCGAACTGCTGCATCGCCTGAAAGAATCCATCAGGCTGCGCCTGATTTCGGAAGTGCCGCTCGGCGCCTTCCTTTCCGGCGGCGTTGATTCGAGCGCCGTGGTCGCGGTCATGGCCGGCCTCTCGGCGAATCCGGTCAATACCTGCTCGATCGGCTTTGCCGACCCGGCCTTCAACGAATCGGAATTCGCCCGCATGGTGGCCGAGCGCTACCGTACCGACCACCATCTCGATCAGGTCGAAAGCGACGACTTCGGCCTGATCGACACCCTGGCCCAGCTTTACGACGAGCCTTACGCCGACAGTTCGGCCATTCCCACTTACCGCGTCTGCCAACTGGCCCGCCGGCACGTCACCGTCGCCCTTTCCGGCGACGGCGGCGACGAGAGTTTCGGCGGTTACCGCCGCTACCACCTGCATCTGATGGAAGAAAAAATGCGCGCGGCGCTGCCGCTCGCCTTGCGCCGGCCAGTCTTTGGCGCGCTCGGTCGGCTCTATCCCAAGGCCGACTGGGCGCCGCGCGTGTTTCGCGCCAAGACCACCTTCGAGGGAATGTCTCGGGATTCAGTCGAAGGCTACTTCCATTCGGTGTCGATCCTGCGCGCGCCGATGCGCCAGCGCCTGTTCACCCGGCAATTCAAGGCCGCCCTCGGCGGTTACGACGCCTTCCAGGTTTTCACCGGCCATGCCGCCCGCGCCGAAACCGACGATCCGCTGGCGCTGATCCAGTACATCGACCTCAAAACTTATCTGGTCAGCGACATCAACACCAAGGTGGACCGCGCCAGCATGGCCCATGCCCTGGAAGTGCGCGAGCCACTGATGGATCACCGGCTGATCGAATGGCTGGCGACCCTGCCCTCGGCGCACAAGATTCGCGGCGGGGAAGGCAAATATTTGCTGAAAAAGACGATGGAACCATTATTGCCCGAGGCGGTACTGTATCGCCCCAAGATGGGCTTTTCGGTACCGCTGGCGCGCTGGTTCCGCGGGCCGTTGAAGCAACGCGTGCGCGAGGCCATGCTCGGCGAACGGCTGGCCGACACCGGCTGGTTCGCCCGCGATTATCTGGAAGAACTGGTGCGCGACCACGACAACGGCCGCCGCGACTACAGCGCCTCGATCTGGACCATCCTCATGTTCGAGGCTTTCCTGCGTAATGTCATGGCCGGGGAAACGCCGGCATGATCCGCGTTCTACACGTCCTCGATCACTCGATTCCGCTGCACAGCGGCTACACCTTCCGCAGCGCCGCCCTGCTGCGCGAACAGCGCGCCCTGGGCTGGGAAACCTTCCACCTGACCTCGCCCAAGCAGGGGCGAACCGTCGCGCCGTTCGAGGAAGTCGACGGCCTCTCTTTCTACCGCACACCGCTGGCTGATGGCGCTCTCGCCGGCCTGCCCCTGCTCCGGGAACTGGCGCTGATGAAACGCCTGGAAACCCGGCTGGAGGAAGTCGCCCGCGAAATTCGCCCGGACATCATCCACGCCCATTCGCCAGTGCTCAACGCCTTGCCGGCGATCAAGGTCGCCCGCCGGCTCGGCCTTCCCGTCGTCTACGAAATCCGCGCCTTCTGGGAAGATGCCGCCGTCGACCACGGCAGCACCCGTGAGGGCAGCCTGCGCTACCGCGCCACGCGCGCCCTGGAAACCCGCGCCATCCGCCGCGCCGACCATGTGTTTACCATCTGCGAGGGCCTGCGCGCCGACATTCTGGGGCGCGGCGTCGCGGCGGACAAGGTGACGGTGATCCCCAATGCCGTCGATGTCGCTTCCTTCCAGCCGGCCCGTCCGCCCGATCCGCGACTGCTAGTGGAATTGGGGCTGGAAGGCAAAACCGTGATCGGCTTCATCGGCTCCTTCTACGCCTACGAAGGTCTGGATCTGCTGCTCGACGCCCTGCCCGAACTGCTCCGACAGCGCCCCGAGGCGCGCCTGCTGCTGGTTGGCGGCGGTCCGCAGGAAGCCAATCTGCGCCAGCAGGCCGAGCGCCTGGGCATCGCCGGACAGGTAATTTTCACTGGCCGCGTGCCGCATCAGGAAGTCAATCGTTACTACGATCTGATCGATGTGCTGGCCTACCCGCGCCACCCGATGCGTCTGACCGAACTGGTGACGCCGCTCAAGCCGCTGGAAGCCATGGCCCAGGAGCAGTTATTCGTCGCCTCCGATGTCGGCGGCCACCAGGAATTGATTGAGCATGGCAAAACCGGCATCCTGTTCAAGGCCGGCGACCGTGACGCCCTGCGTAACGCCCTGCTGGCCCTGCTCGACGACCGCCAGCGCTGGCCCGAACTCAAGGCCAATGGCCGCCACTTCGTCGAATCGGTGCGCAACTGGAGGAACAGCGTCGCCAATTACCGCCTCCCGTATTCCCGGCTCACCGGCAAAATCTGAACCATGCCCCGCCCCATCAAGACCCTGCTGTTCTCGACCCTCTTTCCCAGCACGGCGCGGCCGGTGCACGGCATTTTTGTCGAAACGCGCCTGCGCGAGTTGCTGCGTAGCGGCGAGGTCGAAACCAAGGTGGTCGCGCCCGTCCCCTGGTTTCCTTTCCGGCACAAGATGTTCGGCCAATACGCCCGCTTCGCGGCAACGCCCCGCTGCGAGCTCCGGAACGGCATCGAGGTGATTCACCCGCGCTACTTCCTGCCGCCCAGAATCGGCATGAACATGGCGCCACACACCCTCGCCCGCGCCGCCCTGCCGGTGATCCGCAAAATCATCGCCGACGGTTTCGATTTCGACCTGATCGACGCCCACTATTACTATCCCGACGGCGTTGCCGCCCATTTCATCGCCCGGCAACTGAACAAGCCCTTCGTCGTCACCGCGCGCGGCACCGATCTCAATCTGATTCCCCAATACCCGTATCCGCGCCGGTTGATCCTGCAAACCGCCAGCGCCGCCCAAGCCTCGATCGGCGTCTGCCGGGCACTGATGGACATCTTGGCGGAAATGGGCGCCGATCCCGGCAAGCTCAAGGTTTTTCGCAACGGCGTCGATCTCGTCCGGTTTCAGCCAGAGGATCGCGATCAGGCGCGCTCCCGGCTCGGGCTTACAGCCCCGGTCATCCTTTTGTCGGTCGGCCATCTGGTCGAACGCAAGGGTCACCACATCGCCATCCAGGCTCTGCCCATGCTGCCGGCCAATGTCGAACTAGCTATCGTCGGCGACGGGCCGGAACGTCCGGCGCTCGAAGCCCTGGCGAAGCGCCTCGGTGTCGATGATCGCGTGCGTTTCACCGGCCAGTTGCCGAATACCGAACTGCCCGGCTGGTACAGCGCCGCCGACGCCCTGCTTCTGTGTTCGAGCCGCGAAGGCTGGGCCAACGTCCTGCTTGAAGCGATGGCCTGCGGCACGCCGGCAATCGCCACCAACATCTGGGGCACCCCGGAAGTCGTCTCCTCGCCGGAGGCCGGCATTCTCCTGCGCGAGCGTTCGGCCACGGCCCTGGCCGAGAGCTATGCCGAACTGTTCAGCAACTACCCCGCCCGCGGCGCCGTTCGCTCCCATGCCGAACGTTTCAGTTGGCAGGAAACCACCGACCGGCAACTCGAACTGTTCCGCGCCATTTGCCACCGGAGCGCCGCATGCGCGACCTGCTGATCCTCGCCATCATCCTCGGCGGTGCGCTCGTGGCGCTGCGCAAACCGTGGATCGGCGTCATCCTGTGGACCTGGATCAGTTTGATGAACCCGCATCAACAGTGGGGCTATGCCGCCGCCTCAATGCCCATCGCCATGATCCTCGCCATATCGATACTGATCGGACTGCTATTCTCGCGGGAAAAGCAAAACCCCTTCATTTCACCGGCCGTATGGTTACTCGCCGTCTTTGCCGCATGGATTACATTTACGCTACCGTTTTCCATGTATTTGCAGGGAAGCCTGCCGCTGTGGGAGCGCACGATCAAAACCTGCCTGATGTTATTCGTCACGCTGGCCCTGATCGACTCGCCGAAAAAAATGAATATCTACATCTGGACGCTCACTGCTTCCATCGGCTTTTATGGCGTCAAGGGCGGGTTATTCACACTGCTGACCGGGGGCAACCACTTGGTATGGGGGCCGGGCGGATTCATCGGCGGCAATAATGAAATCGCTCTGGCGGTCATCATGGTCATCCCCCTGATGCGCTATCTGCAATTGCAAATGACAATCAAATGGCAGCAGCACATGATGACCGTCGCGATGATTCTCTCGGCAGTCATGGCGCTCGGTACCCATTCACGCGGCGCGCTACTGGCTCTGATCGCGATGACCTTCCTGATCTGGATACGCGGCCGGCAGAAGTTTGTTTTCGGATTTATGGCAATCGTCCTCGCCTTTCTGGCTCTCCCATTCATGCCGGAAGAATGGTGGGCGCGGATGGGAACCATTCAGACCTACGAGCAGGACGCTTCCGCCATGGGCCGCATCAATGCCTGGTGGATGGCCTGGAATCTGGCCAAGGATCGCTTCCTTGGCGGCGGTTTCGACATCTACAATCTCACAGTCTTTGGCCTGTACGCCCCGGATCCCTACGACGTTCATGCCGCCCACAGCATTTATTTCCAGATACTCGGGGAGCAAGGATTCATCGGCCTCGCCATCTTTCTGTTGATTGGCGTCACCACCTGGAGAACAGCCGACAATCTGATGAAAATCGGCAAGCAGGATCCTTCGCTCAGTTGGACCCGCGATCTGGGCGCCATGGCTCACGCCAGCATGATGGGTTATGCCGTAGGCGGCGCTTTCCTCAGTCTCTCGTATTTCGATTTGCCTTATAATATTATGGTTGCAATAATTCTTGCAAAATACCTTGTAGAGCGAGAATTGACAAATAGAAAAACCCCCATTCCCAATTGATATGAATAACCGGTCAAACAGTATGAATCCAACATGCCCGCACAAATCCGCGGCAGTCCTGTTACGGATGTCTCTCTGCCTCCTGTATCTGATAATGCTTCCCGGGCACACCCAAGAATCATCCGAGCGCTATGACCCAGATTGCCTGCCACTTAAGCAAGGCGCCAGGTATGGGCCGTTCGATTATAACAAGGCGCCTCAAGATCAACGCGAATTGGTTGAGGCCCGACATTTCAATGAAATTTATCGGACATATCTCGCTGGCAAAGACAGATCCAAATTAATATATGGTGACGTAGTTTCATCACCCGCCGCCGAATTCAGTTACACCCTATGGGCATTCCCAAACCACGCGCGCGCCTTGGCTGCCATGGAGGATCTGGCGATCAAGCATAAAAGCGACACCCCGCCTGGCGCGCAATTGAGGATACACTGTTATTTCCAGAGAGCGGTTCGTTTCACTCCTGAGGATCCCCTGGTCAGATCTCTGTACGGCTATTATTATGCCCGCCGAGAAAAAAAGGAAGAAGCCATGGCGCAGCTTGCCAAAGCGGAGGCGCTGAATAGCGGAATTATCGATGTAGCAGTATATTCCGCATTCGCCTATTTCGAAATAAAGGAGTTCGATAAATCCTTGGCAGCGGCGAAACAGGCTTATACACTCGGCTATCAACTCCCCGGTTTGAGAAACAAACTGGAACGCGCCGGAAAATGGCATGACTAAAAAGCAGTCATATCAGACATGTGGATGATGAAGCCGCTTTTCAGATTGTTATCTCCTGCCGGGCCATCGGCAAAGCTCAACATCTTCATCTTCCACCGCGCGCTGCCGGCGGCCGACCCTTTGCTACCGTTCGAACCTTCGGCCGAGCAGTTTGAGTGGATCGTCCGCTTCATTGCCCGCACCTTTCATGTCATGCCGCTCGGCGAAGCCGCTCGCCGGTTGCGGGAGGGTAGCTTGCCGCCGGCGGCAGCCGTCATTACCTTTGATGACGGCTATGCCGATAACCTGCTGGTTGCCTGGCCGATCCTCAAGCGCCACGGCGTATCGGCGACTTTCTTCATTGCCACCGCCTTCCTTGAAGGTGGCCGCATGTGGAATGACGACGTGATTGAGGCGTTTCGCTTCGCCCAGGATAAAACAATGGATCTGCGCGAGTTCGGCCTGGGAATCCATCGCCTGACCGACGCTGCGTCGCGTGTGCGTGGCTATGAAGCGGTATTGGGCAAACTCAAGTATTTCGAGCATTCGTTACGTACCGAAACCGCCCGGCAAATCGCCACGCGCTGCGCCGTGCCGGAGCCCCCGGAACTGATGCTGAGTCACCGGCAGCTCCGTCTCCTGCACGCCGAAGGCGCTGAGATTGGCGGCCATACCCGCAGTCATCCCATACTCGAAGGCATGGACGATAGCGCGGCCCGGCAGGAGATCGTTTCTGGGAAAGAGGAACTCGAAGCCCTACTGGCAGCGCCGGTACAGGTTTTCGCCTACCCGAACGGCGCTCCCGGCCGCGATTATTCGCCAAGACATGCGGACATGGTTCGCCAGGCAGGATTCGCGGCGGCCGTATCGACCCGCCAAGCCTGCGCGACCGCGACTTCCGACCCCTTCCAGTTACCCCGCTTCACGCCGTGGGAGCGCACGCCGCTGCGCTTTGCCCTGCGCAGCATGATGACCATCGCCCGATCGACCTGAGTTATTCCAGGCCGGTAAATATGCGAAAGTGTAATGTAGATCACGGAAACCCAGCGCCATACGGCAGACAATCCCCCCATAGTTGAATGACTGCTATATGAATCTCTCATTGCATCGTTTGCGCAATCTCCTGCCTTTCTCGCTGCCGCCTGCCGGCGCCGAGACCGTATCGGCGGGCGACAACCCGCCGGATGCGACCGCCATGTCGCCGGCCAGCGTGATCGCGCGTGTCTGCGCCGAGGCATTGCCGCGCATCGCCCGCCAGCGGGGCATGTTGCAGCGTTTCCGCCAACTCGAAGCGACTTGCCAGGAGGTCGAGCCGGCGCTGGCCGAACTCGAACGCCTGATCAGCGCCGCCCCCCTGCCGCTGCCGCCGGCCGCCACTGCCGCCGCGCTGCAAGCCGACAATTTGATCAAACACCTGGCCCAATGCTATGACCACATCGTCCAGGGCATCATCAAACGCCATGGCAGCGAACCGGCGCCCCTGTTTTACCGCGCCATCCAGCGCGCCATGGCCATGCTCGCCCGCCGCCAGGTGCTGGCCCACCGCGCTTGCACGCTGCCATCGGCGAGTTCCTGGCGGCAATTACACGTCCTCTACCAAATGGCCTGCGACCCCAGTTTGCAGGCGCTCAATGGCGATACCGCGCCGATCGAATACGAATATCTCGCCGCCCTGTTGCTCGCTTACTTCGATCCGCCGCGCCAGCCGCGCGGCGATCTCGAAACCATCCATCGCTGCGCCCAACAACTGGCTGCCTATGCCGTAATCAGCGAAGCAAGCGCCGAGGCGCTGGCCCGCTCGACAAGCGATGCCCGTTTCCTGCTGCATACCGAGGAGGGGCATCCCGGCCAGCCCTTGTCCCGCCTGAGCGCCGACACGCCCTTCAGCGGCGGCATGCTGATCGATTGCAGCCAGGTGCTGGCGGCCATTGACCGCAATCTCACGCACCAGCCGGGCAAGCCGGTGCAGCCTAAGCTAGCCGCTTCACCGGCCCTGTTGCAATGCCTGCGCCTGACCTTGGGCGGACGTAGCGCCCGCCGCTTCAGCCGCAGCAAGTTCCGCCCGCGCGCCGACCTGATCGGCGGTCTCAATGCGGTAATCCGCTTTCTCGATGGTCATGTCCTTTCGCGGCGCGCCCTTGATGCGCCGCCGGACATGCAGGGCGGACGCCGCCTGGCCAGCGGCGAATGGTCGCTGATCGACGAAAGCCCGGACGGCTTCATGGTCCGTTTCATCCGCGGCGGCCAACATCACTTCGGCGCCGGCCAAGTGGTCGCGCTGCAACCGCGCGAATCGAGTCGCGTCTATGTCTGTCTGGTGCGCCGCATAATCACGACGCATAAGCGTCTGGAACTCGGCTTGCAACTGCTATCGCCGCAAGTCAGTATCGTCACGCTGCCGGGTGACGGCGGCCGCGCCATCTTCCTCCACAGTCTGCCGGCCTATGGCCCTTACACCGGCCTGATCACCGCCAAGGGCGCGCTCCGCGGTCGCCAGAAACTGCATCTGAAAGTGCTCGGCCAGCCGCTCGAACGGCGGATCGGGCGGGTTCTGGAAGCCAACGAGGAACTGGAATTCGTCACGCTCGAACCCTTGTCCGGCTGATTCAAGCTGGAAACGGCAGTTGACTGCAATCCTCGCCAAGTCTTATAGAATGCAGCCGTTTTTGGCTCCGATCCGTTTCATCGCTTGGGTGACAACGCTATGCGCCCGCCTGCGCCATGCGGCCTTGCTCATTCCTGCGGGCATCAGCCCGTTGCGTCCTCGCGCCTTGCCCGGCACGCCGATCACGGCACGGGCGGGCGCATCCAACTGCCCTTTCCAGATTCAATGCTCAGCTACCGTCATGCCTTTCACGCCGGCAACCATGCCGACGCGCTCAAACACCTGATCCTGATCCAGATCGTCCGCTACTTGGGCGAAAAGCCGACACCTTTCTGGGTCGTCGACACCCATGCCGGCGCCGGCCGCTACGCGCTTGACGGGGAATACGCCAGAAAACTGGGCGAGTACCGCGACGGCATCGGCCGCCTGTGGCAAGCCGAAAATCTGCCGCCAGCCGCCGCCGACTACGTCGATTGCGTCCGCCAGCTCAATCCGGATGGCCGTCTGCGCCACTACCCCGGCTCACCGTGGTTGAGCAGCCAGTTGCTGCGCGCGGGCGACCGTCTGCGCCTGTTCGAATTGCACAGCAGCGATGCCAAGCTGTTGCAGGAATGCTTCCGTGGCCACGGGCGCCAGGTCACGATCAGCGAGGGCGACGGCTTCGCCGGCCTCAGGGCCGTTCTGCCACCGCCGCCACGGCGCGGTTTGGTGTTGATCGACCCGTCCTTTGAGACGCGCGACGACTACGCCAAGGTCGTCAAAGGCTTGCAGGAAGCCTTGAAGCGCTTCCCGACCGGCATCTACGCCCTGTGGCACCCGCTGCTGGCGAAGCCGGAAGCGCAAAAGCTGCCCGAGCGCCTGCGCGCCCTTGGCGCCGCCGATTGGCTGCACGCCACCTTGCAGATCAGCGCGCCGCCCCGCGCCGGTTTCGGCATGGTCGGCAGCGGCATGTTCATCATTAATCCGCCGTGGACGCTGAAGCAAACCTTGCACGACACCTTGCCGGCGATCACCGCCCTGCTCGCCCAGGGCGACGGGGCGAAGTTCACGCTCGTCGGCGAATCAAGCTAACGCAATTTTATTCAAGTGGCGTCATTTCTGGATTGCTTCGTCGCTTCGCTCCTCGCAATGACGGTGCAAGAGTAGCCGTCATTGCGAGCGCAGCAATCCAGTTTCGTACAGTCTTGAATTAAAACCGCTCCAATTCGGTATATTTGGCGCGCGAGCCGCGCGCCTTGTCCACCGGATATTTTTCGCCGTTCTCGGCCAGTTTGTCCCGGGCCGCCGCCAGCAAGTCGATGCCGGCGGCGTCGGCGATCAGCAGCAGATAGAGCAGGATGTCGGCGCATTCGTCGCGCAGGGCCTTGCCGCCTGCCGCTTCAACCGGCAGCGCGGCGATTTCGGCGTCGCTTTTCCACTGCGTCAATTCCAGCAGTTCGGCGGCTTCGAGATTGAGCGAGACGATCAGGTTACGCAGCGAGTGGAACTGCCGCCAGTCGCGGGCATCGCGGAAAGCCAGCAAGTCGGTGGTCAGGGCGTGCAGATCGGACATGGTCGTTTCCTCGTCGGCAAGGCAGCGATGATGCCACAGGACCGTCCACCCCGCTGTTGACTGGACACCATATCCGGCTGATTTTGCTAGAATTATAAGTTTACGTTCGGACAGCACGGTATCTTGCCCGTGGCATCCGGCACAGGATGCCGCAAGAAATCGACAATGAATCTATTCCGCACCAAGAACATTGATGCCATGCTGGCGACGGCCCGCACTGGCGGGCTGAAGAAGGTGCTCGGCCCGCTCGACCTGATTCTGCTGGGCATTGGCGCCATCGTCGGCACCGGCATTTTCGTGCTCACCGGCACCGGCGCCTTGACCGCCGGCCCGGCCTTGACCGTCTCCTTCACCATCGCCGCCCTGGCCTGCGGCTTTGCCGCGCTGTGCTATGCCGAATTCGCCTCGACCATCCCGGTTTCCGGCTCCATCTATACCTATTGTTACGCCACGCTGGGCGAAATCGTCGCCTGGATGATCGGCTGGGACATGCTTCTGGAATACGGACTGGCGACCTCGGCGGTATCGGTCGGCTGGTCGGGTTATTTCCAGTCGCTGCTAGCCGGTTTCGGCATCGGCCTGCCAACGGCGCTGACCGCTGCCCCCGGCGCGCTGCCGGGCGTCGATACCTTCATCAACCTGCCGGCAATGCTCATCATGCTCGCCATCACCGCCCTGGTCGCCCACGGCATGCGTGAATCGGCCCGCCTCAACAACCTGATGGTGGCCATCAAGGTCGGCGTCGTGCTGCTCTTCATCGCCGTTGGCGTCTGGCACGTCGAACCGGCCAACTGGCGGCCCTTCGCCCCCTTCGGCGCAAGCGGCATATTCAATGCGGCGGCGCTGATGTTCTTCGCCTTCATCGGCTTCGACGCCGTAACCTCGGCCGCGGAGGAAGTGCGCAATCCAAGCCGCGACCTGCCCATCGGCATCATCGGTTCACTCGTCGTGTGCGCCGTACTCTATGTGGCGATGGCGGCGATCATGACCGGCATCGTGCCTTACCAGCAATTCGCCGGGGTCGACCATCCGGTTTCGCTGGCCCTGCAACTGGCCGGCCAGACGTGGATAGCGGGCTTCGTCGACCTCGGCGCCATTCTCGGCATGACCACGGTCATCCTGGTAATGACCTACGGCCTGACCCGCATCATTTTCGCCATGTCGCGCGACGGCCTGCTGCCCCGGCGACTGTCCAGGGTGCACCCGGTGCATGCCACGCCCTGGACCGCCACCTGGATCGTCGGCCTGGTTTTTTCCACCGTCGCCGCCTTCGTGCCGCTCAGAACGCTGGCCGAACTGATCAATATCGGCACGCTGACGGCCTTCACGCTGATTTCCGTGTCCGTGCTGGTCTTGCGCCGCACCCATCCGGATCTGCCGCGCGCCTTCCGCTGCCCCGGCGTGCCGCTGGTGCCGCTCCTGTCGGTGGCCTTCTGCCTGTTCCTGATGGCCCATCTGCAAAAGACGACCTGGATCGCCTTCGCAATCTGGATGACGCTGGGGCTGGCCATCTATTTCCTGTACGCCCGCCGCCACGCACTGCTAAACGATCGCGGCGCCTGACGGTCCGCTCTCAGCCGAGCCGCACCGAGAAACAACTGCCGCCGCCGTCGAGATTGCCGGCGGCGATGCGCCAGCCCTGCTGCTCGCAGATGCGGCGAACCAGCGACAGGCCCAGGCCAAGCCCTTCGCCGCGCGCCAACTGGCCGCGCACGAAGGGTTCGAACAATTTGTCGATCTCGTCCGCGGGAATGCCCGGCCCGCTGTCCTCGACGCAAAAGCCGCCAGCGCCGACGATGAGGCGGATTTCCCCGCGCTCGGTGTAATGCAGCGCGTTGCGCAGCAGATTGTCGATGACCACGCGCAGCAGCGTCGCGTGCCAGTGCCCCGCCACCTCGCCATCGTGACGCAGCACGAAGCCCAGCCCGCGAGCGGCGATTTCCGGCCGCCAGGCGGCTGCCAGTTCCTCGGCCAGCGCCGCCAGGGTCGTCGTTTCCACGCACGTCGGCGAGATACCTTGGGCGCGCGCCAGTTGCAGGAAAGTGTCGACCAGCGACCGCATTTCCGCCGCCGCCTTGCCAATGCGCTCGACCTGACGGCGCGCCTGTTGCGGCAGGTCGCCGCGCGCCAGCAGCAGTTCGGCCGAGGTGCCGACGATCATCAGGGGCGTGCGCAATTCGTGGCTGACATCGCTGGTAAATAGCCGCTCGCGCTCAATCGCCGCGCCCAGCCGGCCAAAGGCCAAGTCGAAAGCGCGCGCCAGTTGCCCGAGTTCGTCATCGCCATAATCTTCCGCCAGGGCCGGGGCCGGCGCCGGCATCCGGTCGCGCTCGCGCACCTGGCCGGCCAGGCGGATCACCGGGTCGATCACCCGGCGCACGGTCAGGCGGCCGATCACGAAGGCCAGCGCAATGGCCAGCGCCAGCCCGGCCACGACCACCTTGACCATCAGCCTCTCACGCGCCTCGAAGGCATCCTGATTGCGAACCAGGATGAAGCGGTGGCCGTCAATGCTTGTTTCCAGCACATGCCAGGCACCGCTGGCGGTGACAATTTCCTGGTAGCCCTCATGGATATTGGACAGATTCAGGGGCAGTGTTTTTCCATCCAGATCGGGCACATAGAGGCTGCTGCTGCCGCTGATGTCGGGAATTTGCCGGCTGCCCCGATACAGTTCCTCGACCACCGCCATCTCGCTGCGCAGTTCCTCGCCGATCAGATCTTCCTCGACGACATGAATGACGGCGACGAGGGCAGCGGCGTAAACACCGGCAACCAGCGCGGTGAGCAGGGTAAATGACAGCAGGATGCGGCGGGCGAGCGGTTGTTTAATCGTCACGATCGTCCTCGGCAAGCCGGTAACCGACGCCATGCACGGTATGCAGCAGGGGCTGCGGGAAAGGCTTGTCTACCGCCTGGCGCAACAAATGCAGGTGGCTGCGCAGGCTGTCACTGGCCGGCGGATCGTCGCCCCAGAGCGCCGATTCCAGCGTCTCCCGGCGGACCACGCCGGGACTCCGGCGCATCAGGATTTCGAGCAGTTTGAAGCAGGCCGGGCTGAGGCGCAGCGTCTGGCCGCCGCGCATGACATGCCAGGTGTCGGGATCGAGCGCCAGATCGGCGACCTGCAAACGCTGACGGGCGCCAAACGTCCGCCGCAGCACCGCCTCGATGCGCGCTTCCAGTTCGGCCAGCGCGAAGGGCTTGACCAGATAATCGTCGGCGCCAGTGCGCAGGCCGTGCAGACGGTCGTCGACGGTATCGCGCGCGGTCAGCATGATCACCGGCATCTGGCTGCCGCTCTCGCGCAGGCTGCGGCAGAGCTGGTAGCCGTCCATGCCCGGCAGCATCACATCGAGGACGAGCAGATCGTACTGCCCGGTCAGCGCCAGATGCAGGCCGCCCGGCCCGTTGCGCGCGCAATCGACGATGTGGCCGGCGGCTTCCAGGAAATCGACGACATTGGCCAGAATATCGGGATTGTCTTCGATGACGAGCAGGCGCATGCGGTTGGCTTCTCTGGAACGGTGGCGGCAGTATAGCTCTCGCCACCGGCCTGCACAGATACGCCCGTTTTCCGCGGCGCGCGATTGCCTCTGCGATCCTTTGACGTTTCATTGACGCGGCGCCGCCCAAACTGTGCTTTTCCCCGACGCCGCAGATACCCGATGCCCTTTTTTCGCCACGGCCAAGTCCGCTATCTTGGCCTCATCGCCGCCTGCTGGCTGGCGATTTTCTTTCTGACCCGTAGCGCGCTGCTGTTCGCCAACCTGCCGGAAACCGGGGCCGGCGTCTTCGCCGTGCTGCGTCTCTACGCCCTCGGCGCCGTCTACGATCTGGCTTTCCTGCTCTACGCGCTGCTGCCGCTCGCCTTCTATCTGGCGCTGTGTCCGCAAAGACTCTGGCAAAGCCGCGCGCACCGCGCCTTCCTCGTCGCGCTAACGGGCATCAGCCTGTTCGCCATGCTTTTCGTCGCCGCCGCCGAATGGCTGTTCTGGGACGAATTCGGCGTCCGCTTCAATTTCATCGCCGTCGATTATCTGGTCTATTCCAAGGAAGTCGTCGACAACATCATGGAGTCCTACCCGATCTATCCGCTGCTGACCCTGCTGGCGGTGCTGGCCGCCATCGCCACACTGGCGCTGCGCCGGCCGCTGGCGGCGGCTCTGGCGGCGCCAGCGCTGCCGGGCGCCGCTCGCTGGCGCCTTGCCGCCCTCCTGCTGCTCGCCGCCCTGCTCGACATGGCCGCGATCGGCCAGGATTTCCCGCGTCCCCAGGAGGGCAATCGCTACCAGGCGGAACTGGCCGGCAACGGGCCGTTCCAGTTTTTCGCCGCCTTTCGCAACAACGAACTCGATTACCGCCAGCTTTACGCCACGCTGCCCGAGAGCGAGGCGGCCACGCTGCTGCGCGCCGAGGTGGCCGAGCCGAACGCCCGCTTCATCGGCGACGCTCCCTTCGACATCCGCCGGGTCATCGCCAACCGGGGGCCGGAACAGCGCCGCAATATCGTACTGGTCACCATCGAGAGCCTGAGCGCCAAGTATCTCGGCAGCTTCGGCAACGACCGGGGACTGACGCCCAATCTCGACGCGCTGCGCCGGGAGAGCCTGTTCTTCACCAACTTTCAGGCCACCGGCACGCGCACCGACCGCGGGCTGGAAGCCATCACCCTGTCGATTCCGCCGACGCCGGGCCGCTCCATCGTCAAGCGCATCGGCCGCGAAAGCGGCTACGCCAGTCTCGGCCAGCAACTGGCCGCCAAGGGGTATGATTGCGTGTTTGTCTATGGCGGGCGCGGCTATTTCGATAACATGAACAGCTTTTTCGCTGGCAACGGCTACCGCATCGTCGACCAGAGCAGCGTCGCCGATGACGAAATGCAGTTCCGCAACGCCTGGGGCATGTCCGACGAAGATCTCTACGCCCAGACGCTGAAAATCGCCGATCAGAATCATGCCGCCGGCCAGCCCTTCTTCCTGCAACTGATGACCACTTCCAATCACCGCCCCTACACCTATCCCGCCGGCCGCATCGACATCCCCTCCGGCAGCGGACGCGATGGCGCGGTCAAGTACACCGATTACGCCATCGGCCGCTTTCTCGAACAGGCGCGCGCCAAGCCGTGGTTCGCCGATACCGTATTCTTCTTCGTCGCCGACCACACGGCCGGCAGCGCCGGGCGCGAGAACCTGCCGGTCGCCAATTACCACATCCCGCTCTTCATTTACGCGCCCGGCTGGATCGCCCCGCGCGAGGTGACGGCGCTGACCAGCCAGATCGACCTCGCCCCGACCTTGCTCGGCCTCCTGGGCATGGATTACGTATCGACCTTCTTCGGCCGCAACGCGCTGCTCGACGAAAACCGGCCGGGCCGCACCCTGATCGGCAATTACCAGCATCTCGGCCTGTTCGATAGCCGCGATCTGGCTATTCTCAGCCCGCGCCAGATCGTCCGCCGCCATGACGACGCCCTCGGCGAAAGCCACGAACTGCCCGCCTCCCTCACCGACCCCCTGATCCGCCGCAACATCGCCTACTACGAGGGCGCCAGCTACGCCTTCCGCAAGGGTCTGCTCGCCTGGCGGCCGGAATTGCAAACGGCGGTGCGGCATTGAGCATGCGACGACTACTGGCGATGAGACCAACGGTGCGCGGCGAAACCCTGGCCCTGCTGGCCAGCGCCGTGTTCACGCTACTGTGCAACGCAACTTTCTGGCACACCCTGTTAACCCTGCGCCCGCCAGCCTCGTGGGCGGACTGGCGGCTACCGCTTTGCGCCGCACTGCTGCTGACCGGCTTGCAATGGCTGATGCTGCTGCTCGTCACCGGCCGCCGGATCATCAAGCCACTGCTCATGTTACTCACCCTGCCGACGGCGGCGGCGGTCTATTTCATGAATACCTATGCGGTCCATCTGGATCCGCCCATGCTGCGCAACCTGGTCGAAACCGATATCAAGGAAGCCGGCGAACTGCTCGCACCCGGCATGCTGCTCTACGTGCTTTATGCCGTGATCGCCATCGGCCTCATCAGTCGCTTCGACATTCGCCGGGTAAACTGGCGGCAAGCCGCGCTGACCCGCGCCGCCGCCCTGCTCGCCGCTCTGGGCATGAGTGCCGCCGGCCTGTGGCTGGCATCCGCCGAGTTGATCCCGGCGATCCGCGAGCACAAGGAATTGCGCTATCTGGTCACGCCCGCCAACTACCTGTACTCGCTGGGGCGGGTGCTGACGGCGCAGGTTGCCGCACCCGGAACAGCCCAGGCGCGCGAACGCATCGCCCCGGACGCACAGCGCGGCGACGGCGCGCGCAAACCGCTGGCCCTGGTGCTGGTGGTCGGCGAAACGGTGCGCGCCGCCAACTGGGGACTGAACGACTACGAGCGGCAAACCACGCCGGAACTGGCCGCCCGCCAGGTCATCAATTTTCCCGAAGTCACCAGTTGCGGCACCGACACCGCCATTTCCCTGCCCTGCATGTTCTCCCTTATTGGCCGGCAGCGTTATGACGAAAGCGCCATCCGTCGCCAGGAATCCCTGCTGCACGTCTTGCAGCGCGTCGGCGTCAGCGTCCGCTGGCGGGAGAACCAGTCGGGCTGCAAGGGCGTCTGCGACGGCCTGCCCGTAGACAATCTGGCGCATGCCAAGATTCCCGGCCTGTGCGACGGCGAACGCTGCTTCGACGAAGTCCTGCTCAACGGCCTGCCGCAAATCATCGAGAACGCTGCCGGCGACATCATCGTCATCCTGCACATGCTCGGCAATCACGGCCCGGCCTATTTCCGGCGCTACCCGGAAAACTTCCGGCAATGGACGCCGACCTGCGACACCACCGATCTCGCCCGCTGTTCCCGCGAGGCGCTGGTGAATACCTACGACAACGCCGTGCTATACACCGACCATGTGCTGGCCCAGGCAATCGACCAGTTGGCGCAAATCACCTCGCACGACACGGCCCTGCTCTACGTTTCCGACCACGGCGAATCGCTCGGCGAAAAGGGTCTCTACCTGCATGGCATGCCGTATGCCATCGCCCCGGCCGAGCAAACCCGGGTGCCGATGATTTTCTGGCTTTCCCCCGCTGTCGCCGCCGGCCTGCCGGCGGGCTGCCTGGCCCGCCGGGCGGCGCAGCCGGCCAGCCACGATCACCTCTTCCATACCGTGCTCAAGTTGTTCGCGGTCGATACCGTCGCCTACAATCCGCAACTCGACCTGCTGGCGGACTGCCGCTGACCGGACAAGGCCGCAACCGCATTTCCGAAATCAACCCCATGACTCATGACCAACCGCCCGCTCCCGCCACCGCCGGCACGGAGCACCCCAGCATCCGCCTCAAGAACCACCTTTCCTTCACCGTCCTGAGCCTGCTGACGCTGCTGCTGATGTATTCGTTGCTGCGTCTGGCGCTGCTGGTTTACAACCACGAACAGATCGGCGGCGCCTCGCTTGGCGATCTGGCCGAAGCCTTCTTCAATGGCCTGCGTTTCGACCTGCGTCTGGCCGTCTGTATCTGCCTGCCGCTGCTGCTCGTCCTGGCGAGCCGCCGGGCGATGCAAGCGCGGCGGCTGATGTGCGGCTGGCTGACCGTGGCCGCCAGCCTGACGCTGTTCCTCGGCCTGATCGAACTCGATTTTTATCGCGAATTCAACCAGCGTCTGAACGGACTGGTTTTCCAGTATCTCAAGGAAGACCCGAAAACGGTGCTGAATATGCTCTGGTACGGCTTTCCGGTACTTCGCTACCTGCTTGCCTGGGCTTTGGCCTCCGCCGCGCTGGCTTGGGTTTTTAGGTGGATCAGCCAGCGCCATCAATCTTCTCCCCCGAAGGGGCAAATACCTCCCCTCTCCACAAGTGGAGAGGGGCCGGGGGTGAGGTTTGTCACGCCCCTGAGCGAGCGCCTGCCGATCCGCCTTGCCGTCCTCGCGCTCTGCCTGCTGCTTGCCATCCTTGGCGCGCGCGGCACCCTGCGCCAAGGGCCGCCGCTGCGCTGGGGCGACGCCTTTACCACCGAGTCGGTATTCGCCAATCAACTGGGTCTGAACGGCACGCTGTCGCTGATTTCCGCCGCGCAGGCGCAATTTTTCGGTCGCCGCCACCAAGCTTGGCAGGGCAGCCAAGCCTACCCCGAAGCCTTGGACATCGTCCGCCACATGCTGCTCACCGGCCACGACACGCTGCTCGCCGAGGAGCGGGCGGCGGTGCTGCGCACCACCACGCCGCCAACCGAAAAGACGCTGGCGGTGAAGAACGTCGTGCTCATCATCATGGAAAGCCTCGCCGGTCGCCATGTCGGTGTCCTCGGCGGCGGCGACATCACCCCGAATTTCGACCGGCTGGCCGGCGAAGGGCTGTTGTTCACCCGCTTCTTTTCCAATGGCACGCACACCCACCAGGGCATGTTCGCCTCGATCAGTTGCTTTCCCAACCTGCCGGCCTTCGAATACCTGATGCAGACGCCGGAAGGCAACAACGACTTCTCCGGGCTGCCGGCGTTGTTGAAGCCGCGCGGCTTCGACAATCTCTACGTCTACAACGGCGATTTCGCCTGGGATAACCAGTCGGGCTTTTTCGGCAAGCAAGGCGTCAGCAATTTCATCGGCCGCTTCGATTTTGTCGATCCCGTCGTCTTCGATCCGACCTGGGGCGTTTCCGACCAGGACATGTTCGACCGCGCCGCCGCCGAATTGCGCCAGCGCCAGAACGGCAAGCCTTTTTACGCCATCCTGCAAACCATCTCCAACCACACGCCTTACGCCCTGCCGGCCCAACTGCCGGTGGCGCCGGTCAGCGGCTATGGCAGCCTCGACCAGCATCTGACGGCGATGCGCTATGCCGACTGGGCGCTTGGCCGTTTCTTCGACCAAATCCGCGACCAGCCCTTCTACAAGGAAACGCTGTTCGTCATCGTCGGCGACCACGGTTTCGGCAGCGGCGAGCAATTGACCGAAATGAATCTGGCCCGCTTCAACGTGCCGCTGCTGCTGCTCGCCCCCGGCATCCGCGAGAAGTTCGGCGCCGTGCGCGATACCGTCGGCAGCCAGGTCGACATCGTGCCCACCATCATGGGCCGCCTCGGCGGGCCGACCCGGCACCAGTGCTGGGGCCGCGACCTGCTGACCCTGCCCGCCGACGATCCCGGCTTCGGCGTCATCAAACCTTCAGGCTCCGAGCAGATCGTCGCCCTCATCCGCGACAACGAGATTCTGATCGAAGCCAAGGGGCAAGCGTCCAGGCTCTACCGCTATCACTTGTGGGCCGCTCCGCAAGTCACCGAAATCAACGACGACAACGCCAGACAGGCTTTGCGGGAACAACTCGACGCCTACCTGCAAGTCGCCACGAAAAGCCTGCTGAACAACACGGCCGGCCCGCAGTAAGACCCCGCTTTCAGGCCGGCAGATCGAAGCCCTTGAGTTTGCGGTAGAGATCCACGGCGTAGGAATCGGTCATGCCGGCGACGAAATCGGCAACTTGTAAAAGGCGAACGTAGGGATCGGGATCGGGCCGGCCTTCGTGGCCGAGGAATTGCGCCGGCAGCAGCTTGAGCAGCATGCGCTCGCGGCTGGTCATCCGGCCATGCCCGGCGCCGGCCTCGACAGCGTCGGCGAACAGGCCGAGTAGCGCGCCGAGCACCTCGAAACCGGCGGTTTCGATTTCCAGCGCCGGCCGCGCCGTGTAAATGGTTTCATTAGCCAGCTTGAACACCGCCTGCAAGGGCACGCTGGCCGGCGAGCGGTCGAGCAGATCGTCGTCGAAAGCGCCGTCGAGAATGGCCGCCTCGTTTTCCAGAAACACCGCCGCGGCGCTTTCGAGCAGGCGGCCGATGGCCTTGGCGCGCAGGTATTCGAGACGCTCCTTGGGGTCGCGCAGGCGCGCCAGACGGCCGCCGCTGACCGAACTGCCGGCCAGGTCGCCGAGCAGGCATTCGGCGTCGCGATAAGGCACGAAACCGAGCCGGGCGGCATCTTCCAGATCGACGATCAGGTAGCAGGTGTCGTCGGCCACTTCGACCAAGAAGGCCAGCGGATGACGGCGCCAGGCGCTGCCGGGCAGGCGCTCGACGAGGCCGGCGGAAGCGGCGACAGCGCGGAAGGATTCGGCATCGTGCTGGAAGAAGCCAAATTTCTTGCCGCTCTTGCCGTCGAGTTCCACATCGAGGTGCGAGGGCCGGGGATATTTGGTGAAGGTCGCCAGCACCGCGCTGGTCAGTTGCAGGCCGGGATTGGCCGGACTTTGCAAACGGGTGAGGATGCGAAAACCCTGGGCATTGCCCTCGTAGCGCTCGAAGTCGGCGCGCTGCGCCGGACTGAAGGGGTGACGGTCGAGCAGGCCGGAATGGCGGAACCACTCGCGGATGGCCTCCTCGCCGGCATGGCCGAAAGGCGGATTGCCGATATCGTGGGCAAGGCAGGCAGCGGCGACAATCGCCCCGAAATCGCCGGATTCGACATGGCGCAAACCGTGCCGGGCGATGATCTCGCGCCCGACCACGGCGCCCAGCGAACGGCCAACGCAACTGGCTTCCAGGCTGTGCGTCAGGCGCGTGCGCACGTAGTCGCTTTTCGACAGCGGGAAAACCTGAGTCTTGTCCTTCATGCGGCGAAAGGCCGAGGTGAAGACGATGCGGTCGTAGTCCTGCTGAAAGGCGGTGCGCTCGGGCGAGCCAGGCGCCTTGCCGGCCCCCGGCCGTTCAGTCGAGAGCAGTTTTTCCCAGATTTTTCGTTTACTCATGGCAGCGTGGGGCAGGAGTCGATGGCCGCCGAGTTTACTCCGCTTCCAGCACCGCCCGCACGTGATCGGAAAGCGCCGCCGATTTGCATTCATGCGCCATTTTGAGTTCCCATAGGGCTTGATCTATATTTTTCCGTACAGTAGCGTATCGCCTTTGGCCCAACAATAATCCAGGAAGGGGACAGCGCATGGAACGCGAAGCCATGGAATTCGACGTCGTCATCGTCGGCGGCGGCCCGTCCGGACTAGCATCAGCCATCCGACTCAAGCAACTGGCAGCGGAAAAGGGCTGTGAAATCTCCGTCTGCCTGATCGAGAAAGGCGCCGAAATCGGCACCCATATTCTTTCCGGCGCCGTCATGGATCCGCACGCCTTGAGCGAGTTGCTGCCCAACTGGCAGGCCGACGGCGCGCCGCTCAAGGCGCCAGTCAGCGAAGACCGCTTCTACATCTTTTCCGAGACCGGCGCCCTGCGCATTCCCAATGCCCTGCTACCAGGCTGCTTCCATAACGAGGGAAATTACATCATTTCGCTCGGCAACCTCTGCCGCTGGCTGGGGGAACAGGCCGAGGCGCTGGGCGTCGAGATCTACCCCGGCTTCGCTGGCGCCGAAGTGCTGTATGACGACAACGGCGCGGTCCGAGGCGTCGCCACCGGCGACATGGGCCGCCTGCGCGACGGTTCCGAAGGCCCGAATTTCCAGTTGGGCATGGAACTTCTGGGCAAATACACCTTTTTCGCCGAAGGCTGCCGCGGCCATCTCGGCAAGCAGTTGATCAAAAAATTCGACCTCGACCGCGATGCCAATCCGCAAACCTACGGCATCGGCCTGAAGGAATTGTGGGAAATCCAGCCGGATCAACACCAGACCGGCCTCGTCGTGCACTCCGGCGGCTGGCCGATGGATACGGCAAACTACGGCGGCGGCTTCCTCTATCACCTGGAAAACAACCAGGTCGCCGTCGGTTTCGTCGTCGGCCTCGGCTACGAAAACCCGCACCTCTCTCCCTATGAGGAATTCCAGCGTTTCAAGACGCATCCGACCATCCGCAAATTCCTCGAAGGCGGCAAACGCATCGCCTACGGCGCCCGCGCCCTGACCGCCGGCGGCCTGCAATCGCTGCCGCAAACCGTGTTCCCCGGCGGCGTGCTGATCGGCGACGACGCCGGCTTCCTCAACGCCGCCCGCATCAAGGGTTCGCACTGCGCCCTCAAGACCGGCGCCCTGGCCGCCGAAGCCTGTTTCGCGGCCTTGCAGGCCGGCCGTTGCCAGGACGAGCTGACCGCCTATCCGGAAGCCTTCCGCGCCAGTTGGCTGTACGCCGAACTCCATGCGACGCGCAACTTCAAGCCGTGGATGTCCAAGGGCCTGAAGTTCGGCTCACTGATGTTCGGTATCGACCAGTTGCTGTTGCGCGGCAAGGCGCCGTGGACGCTGCACCACACCGCGCCGGACTACGCCAAGCTGCAGCCGGCCGCCGAGTGCCCGAAAATCGACTATCCGAAACCGGATGGCGTGCTGACGTTCGATCGCCTGTCCTCGGTCTTTCTCTCCTCGACCCATCACGAAGAGGATCAGCCCTGCCACCTGCATCTGAAGGACGCGAACGTGCCGGTCGCGGTCAATCTGGCCAGGTACGACGCGCCGGAACAACGCTTCTGCCCCGCCGGCGTTTACGAAATTCTCCGCGACGAGAACGACGCCCCGCGCCTGCAAATCAACGGGCAGAACTGCGTGCACTGCAAGACCTGCGACATCAAGGATCCGACCCAGAACATCACCTGGGTCGTGCCGCAAGGTGGCGAAGGACCAACCTATCCAAACATGTAGCGGTATAATCGCGCGGCTAAAAATCCTTGGGAGATAATGGATGGGCTTTCTTGCCGACAAAAAAATTCTGATTACCGGGTTGCTGTCCAAGCATTCGATCGCCTATGGCATCGCCAAAGCCTGTCATCGTGAAGGCGCGCAACTGGCCTTCACCTACCAGAACGAACGCTTTCTCGACCGCATCACCAAATTCGCCGGCGAATTCGGCAGCAGCCAGATATTTCCGCTCGATGTCAGCAACGACGAACAGATCGCCGCGCTATTCAGCGAACTCGGCAAACACTGGGACGGCCTCGATGGCCTGGTGCACTCCATCGCCTATGCGCCGACCGAGGCGATCGAGGGCGACTTCCTTGATGGCATCTCGCGCGAGGCTTTCCGCGTCGCCCACGAGATTTCCTCGTACAGCTACCCGGCGCTGGTCAAGGCCGCCCGGCCGATGATGCGCGGCCGCAACAGCTCGGCGCTGGCCCTCACCTACCTGGGCGCCGAGAAGACCATGCCCAACTACAACACCATGGGCCTCGCCAAAGCCAGTCTGGAAGCAGCCACGCGCTACCTGGCCTTCTGCATCGGCCCTGAAGGCATCCGCGCCAATGCCATTTCCGCCGGCCCGATCAAAACCCTGGCGGCCTCCGGCATCGGCAATTTCGGCAAGCTCCTGGCCTACAACGCGCACCACGCGCCGCTGCGCCGCAACGTGACCATCGAGGAAGTCGGCAATGCCGCCGCCTTCATGCTCTCCGACCTCGCCAGCGGCATCACCGGCGAAATACTCTACGTCGACGGCGGCATGAACACCACCGCCCTGGGCAACACCGAGCCACTGCCGGGCTGAAACGCGCGGGGCCGCGCCACAATCGCGGAAAGCACTCTCACGGCAGACGCGGCGCGGCTGCCGTGTTTTTTTAGGGCTTTCGCACAGCGAGTAAGCGCCATGTACTACGACAAATCTTTTGCCGGGCTGCTGGAACTGGCGGAAACATTCGAGGCCGACGCAGACCTGAACATGCTCGCGGGTTATTGCCGCCTGCGCGAACAAGGCTTGCGCCGCGATGCCCTTGCCAAGCTCGAAGAATTTCTGATCGTGGCCTCTGCGTTCGACAACGTCACTGCCCGGCAAGCCGTCATCAAAATTCTGGAAGCTGACACGCGCACGCCAGATGTGTATCAGTTCCTCGCGCAACCGCTCGTAACCCGATTTCTGACGCCGACCTTGCAAGCCTGGATGCGGGATGACGCCCATGGCTCTCCAACGCGCTCTGATTAACCTCGACCTTGTAACGCGCGCGCAGGGCCGCCAGATAGAGGCGGAGTTCTTCCTCGGCGGCGAAATTGGTCAGGGCCGTAGGATGGGTAGAGCGTAGCGAAACCCATCAATCCATACCGCCAAGGCTTGCACCGATGGGTTTCGCTGGCGCTCCACCCATCCTACGCGCTCTTTCCCTATTTTGCCCGCTACTCAGGGAATCCACCCATATATAAAAAAATGGGTAACCGGAAAAAGTTGTGGGTTTTGGGTTTGACGGCCTCCAGTCCGCAACTTTGTTCTCCGGAAATTCTTGTGGGTTCTGCGATCACTACCTCGTGCAGCGCGTCTCTGCCCCCCCAACCATGCGCAACTCATTGAGCGTGTCGGTGTTGCTCATACGGTTGCCTTGGAGGCTGCTGAGAAAAGCGGGTAACCCTTGCGTCGCGTATAAAATTTGATACACTTGGGCGCAAGGGAGGCGTATGAGCGAGAAACCGATTGACTGGCGAGGGTCTTCGCTACGAGACATCAAGGATGACGACATCTTCACACCGAATGCTCGCAAGGAGGCCGGACACCAGCTCGGCCAGGTTCAGGCAGGACTTGAACCCGACGACTGGAAGCCGTTTGACGTGGTTGGCGCGGGAACAAAGGAAATCCGCATCAATCTCGACGATGGCTGGTTCCGCGTGATGTACGTCGCCAAGTTTCCGGAAGCAGTTTATGTGTTGCACTGCTTCAAGAAGAAGACGACTTCGACCAGCAAACACGACAAGGATATTGCGGCTACTCGCTACAAAGCCGTGACCCAGGAAAGGAGCAAGAAATGAGCATCGAGACCCAATCCATGCACGTTACCCCTGTCGGTGGCAACGTGTTCGCCGACTTGGGGTTTGAGCCGGAAGAGGCGGCAGCGCTGAAGGCTGAGTCGCAACGCATCATCTCCGAAAAGCTGACCATCAAGGATTCCTTGATGACCGAACTGGCGGGGTGGATTGAAGCGAAGAAGCTCAAGCAAGCTGAAGCGGCACAGATTCTTGGCGTGACACGTCCGCGTGTTTCTGACGTCATCAACAAGAAGGCCATTAAATTCACCATTGACGCCTTGGTGGACATGCTGGCGCGGACAGGCAAGCACGTTCAGTTGTCGGTTCAGTAACGCTCACTAACCCCCGCGCTGTTCTGCCGGCGAGGGTTTTTTACATCCGAAATCCGCAAATGACCGGCATCCTGAATCTCCCCGGCCTTCGAGAACTTGACCGGAAGGAGCTTGAGGACGAATACCACGTCAAAGCGGAACCTGCGGCCATTTCCCGTCTCTGCCCGCAGTGCGGCGAAATGCGCCGTGTCCAACGGCACGGCAGCCGCTCCATGTTCGTCCGAGACCTTCCGAGCCATGGGAAGCGGGTCATGATTCATCTCGACTCGCCCCGCCTGATTTGCATGGTCTGCCGAAAAACCTTCATGGCGGTTATCCAAGAGCTCGATGAAAACTACCAGATGACCGAGCGCCTGGTGCGCTGGATTAGGCGACAGTCGCTCGAATACACCTACGCCGAACTCGCCAAGCAAATCGGCATCGACGAGAAAACCGTCCGCAGCATCTTTGATGCCTACGTGGCCAAGCTGGAAAAAGACTTCCGGCGCGAAACGCCGGCCTGGTTGGGCATTGACGAAATCAAGCTCGGACGGTTCCGGGCCATCTTCACCAACCTTCAGGACAAGACGCTGGTCGATATGCTGCCCGACCGCTACTACACGTCCATCGTGAAGTTCCTGGAGTCGCTACCGAACAGGGAGAAGATCGAGTACGTTTCAACAGACCTCTGGCGGCCCTACAGACAGGCAGTCGAGAAAGTATTGCCGAATGCCAAGCTGGTCGCCGACAAGTTCCACGTTGTCAGCAAGGCCAATGCGGCTGTGGATGCTGTACGCCGCAGTATTGCCAAAGCTGATCAGAAAAAACGGGGCAAAGGATTGAAGAAGGCCCACAAGCTGTTCGACAAACGAGCTGCCGACCTGAGCGATGAGCAATACCTGACCGTCTCCGGCTGGCTGAATTGCTTCCCGCTGCTGGCCGCAGCTTACGACCTCAAGGAACGGCTGTATGTGGTCTACGAGGTGGAGACGAAGGAGGAAGCATGGGCCGCGTACCTGAATTGGGAAGCGAGTATCCCGCCCGAGCTTGCCAAGCCATTCAAGCCGGTGAAAACGGCCTTTCGGAACTGGAGGCCCTATATCCTGAACTACTTTGACGATGAGCGCGTGACGAACGCCTTCACCGAGTCATTCAACGCCAAGGTACGGCGTGTCTATCGCAACGGGCACGGCTACACGTTCGAGCGCCTGCGGGCCAAGGTACTATTCAACGACCGGTTGCAAAAGCGCATTCCCATCCAGGAGAAAGTCAAGGTGAAGAAGCAGCGCTTCGAGGACATCTCGATGGGCCACAGGGTCTATCTCATGATGTCCCGCACCTTTGGCAACGAATACGATATCAAGATTAAGACCCGGATGGCGAACGTCGGAACCGACCTCCCCACACTTCTTGCTTGGTTGGACTCAGACGACTTCTGACCAACCCCCCACAAAAATTTCCGGATACCCAAAAAAATTAACACAGAAACTATGCATACGATAAGATAAATTAGCCCAACCCACATGTTAATCTTACTAACTACATTGGCTATTCTTTTAAGTTTTGATGGGCGATCACCGTTTTCAGTCTTTACCTTGTTATTTACAATGCGCCAACCGACAACCCACAACACTATGGAGCCAATTATTAACCAAGCCAACCCAGGGTTCAATGGTGTATTCATATGAATCATTGACCACAGCCGCAGTCACCAGGACTTCCAGAGAAAAATTTGGTTAGTCCCACGCTATCTGTATATCCTTTTTCTTCCCAAGCAAGTTGATTTCCCACCGCAGAAAACTCTAATAGCCAAGGGTTTTTCTGGAGACAGTTCCTGACATCGATTCGGCGCGTATCCTACAACCATACTCCCCGACAGTAAAACCCATTCCCTTACACACAACCCGTACCGCATAAATTGGCGACGTGAATTGGTTGGGTTTTTTCTGCCGGCCCGGGCAATCGGGTATACCTTTTGCTTTTGAGTTGTCTTTTCTACGAAAGGGC